>NZ_JAGINO010000002.1 GCF_017876115.1 Azospirillum picis | reverse complement strand
GTGTTTTCGTTTTGCTGCGGGGGGGGGGGCGGGGTGGGCGGGGGGGTGGCGCTCTTTGTTGGGGGGGGGTGGTTTTTTTGCCCCCGCCTGCCATTCCCCCCCCCCCACGTCTCCTCCAGAAATGCAAAAAATTCTCTAACGGTCCGGCCGGGATCGCTGGCCGAGGAACGGCTGCCGGATGACACCGGGCTGCATTGGTTTGACCGATGGCCGGTCCGGCACGTCCAGGCGACAGGCCGGGCTTGGAAAACGGAAATCGCATCAGCCACTTGATCGGGCCTGTCCGCCGCTCCAAGACCAGGGCGGCGGATAAGCCGATCGAAGTACGCCCGCCGTGAGGCGTCGACGAATATTCGTCATTTTACAAGCGGCTGACGGGCGCATGACAATTGGTTCGCCAATGCGGCAGAGGCGGCGGGGCCGGCGCAGCGACTCGAAGGTTGTTTGCGCTGCGCCGCCACATTACTTGCCGGAACCGGAATGCGACGTTTTGTCGCTGCCGCTGCTGCCACTCCGGGCCCGATCGCGCTCGGCGACCTGGGGATCGGGGGTGAGCTGGTCGACCTTCGCCTCCACCTTCTCGCGGGCGGTCTCGCTGGGCTGCTCGGACGGCTTGACCTCCACCTTCACCGGCGCGGTGCCGTCGTCGATCATGTCGAGCTTCTTGGCGGCCGAACGCGACAGGTCGATCACGCGGCCGTCGACATAGGGGCCGCGGTCGTTGACGATGACGTCGACGCTGCGGCCGTTCTCCTCGTTGGTGACCGTCGCCTTGGTGCCGAGCGGCAGCGCGCGTGACGCAGCGGTCGGCTTGTTCTGGTTCATCGTCTCGCCATTGGCCGTGGTCCGGCCGTGGAACTTGTGGCTGTAGAAGGACGCTTCCCCCTTGTGGACCAGGATCCCCTCGCCATCCTCTTTCTCGACATGGACGGGCGGGACCTTGGGCTTGCCGTTTGCCAGCGCGCCGCCGCTCAGGGTCATGGCGGCGAGCGCCAGGGCGATGATGCGTGATGTCTTCATAGGTTCACCTCCAACTGCGCACCAACGGCAGGCAAGGAAAAGAGTTCCCACCCCGGGCGGAGGCAAGATCAAGCCACTATTTCCGGTTTTGGATGTCTTGGTTTTTTCTGGCTGCAGAACGAAGTACTGATCGGTCGGACCCGCGAGCGCAACGAAAAGGGGAGCAGGATGACGGATGATTTCGCCGTGACCATCGCGGCGGCGGGCCGGCACGGTGAGGCGGACCGCGGCCTCCAAGCCGCGGCCGGACCGGCCGAGACCCGGTTCGTCACCGCCGCCGACGGGGTGCGGCTGCGCGCCGCCGTCTGGCCGGTGCCGGAGCGCATGCGCGGCACCGTGCTGATCCTGACCGGCCGGGCCGAGTTCATCGAGAAATATGCCGAAACCGCCGACGCCCTGGCCGTCCGCGGCTTCCGGGTGGTCGCCGCCGACTGGCGCAACCAGGGCCTGTCCGGACGGCCGCTGCCCAACCCGCAGATCCACCACCTGAGCGACTTCACGACGCTGGTCGACGACCTCGACGCCCTGCATGACCAGCTTGTGGCGCCGGTCGTCGCGGAGACCGGCGGGCCGCTGATCCTGCTGGCCCACTCCATGGGCGCGCTGGTGGCGGTGCTGGCCCTGGCCCGCCATGCCGACGACGATCCCGGCCGCTATGCCGCGGTGCTGCTGTCGGCACCGATGTACGCCGTCAATTTCGGCCGGCTGCCGCGTCGGCTGGCGCGCTGGCTCGCCTCGCTCGGCTTGGCGCTCGGCTGGGGCGAGCGCTATGCGCCGGGGCAGGGCGACTACGACCCGGCGGAGGGGCGCTTCCGCCCCGACAACCCGATCACCTCCGACCCGCGGCGCTACGCCGCCTTCCACGGCCCCTTCGCCGAACGGCCGGACCTGCGAGTCGGCGGCGTCAGCTTCGCCTGGGTGTCGGCGGCGCTGGATGCCGAGGACGCGCTGCGCGGCCCGCTGGGACTCGAACGGGTGCGCACGCCGGTGCTGATGCTGTCGGCGCCCGCCGACCAGGTGGTGCGGGGCGATGCGCACCATGCGGTGGCGGCCCGGCTGGGCAACGCCCGGGTCATCGACTATCCCGAGGCCAAGCACGAGCTCCTTATGGAATGCGACGCCATCCGCGACCGCGTCTGGGCCGACATCGACGCCTTCCTCGACAAGACGCTTGCGCCGGCCTCCGGCTCTGTCGTCGGATAGGCGCCTTCGGGACCGGGGATTCTCACCAGCATGACCGATTTCTGGACGGCGTCGGGCTTCAGCCTGTTGGCCCGCGACGCCGACAACCACCTGGCGGTGACGCCGGATTTCCTGCGCGCCTACCTGCTGCGGCCGGAAATGCGCCCGCCGGACGAGGCCTGCGACGCCGAGCGCACGCTCCATGCCGCCCTGCTCGACGATCCGGCGCGGCCGGTCCCGGACCCCTTGCTCGACGGCATGGCCGATGCCGACGCCCGCGACAACTGGCGGGTCTGGCTTGCCTTCCGCGACCGCCTGCTCGCCGCCGGCACGCTGGAGGGCTGCTACATCCGCCTGTTCCGCGAGGGTGCCCGCGGGGTGCCCGGCCTGTTCGTCGACCAACTCGTCCATGCCATCCTGCGCGGCATCCTCGACGGCACGCCCTCGGGGTTGCGGGCACGAGCGGGCGAGCTGTTCTTCCGCGAGCAGACCGTCTCGGTCGAGGAGGGCCGGGTGCGGCTGGCCGACACCGAGACGGTGGAGATGATGGCGGCGTCCGGCGGCTTCGGCTCGCTCGGCCGTCTGGTGGTGGAGGCGGGGACCGCTCCCCGCTCGGTCGAGCTGGACATCCTGGACGAGACCAACCATCCGCTCTACTGGGCGCGCGACTCCCGGCACGACACGGTGCTGGACATCACCTTCGCCGCAGCCGGCCTCGACGCGCTGGCCCGCGTGCTGGAGGCGTGGGTGGCGCATTTCCTGGGGGTGGCCGTCTCGATCCAGCCGGTGCAGAGCATCCGCGACGACCGCTGGGTCTGGCATGTCGGGCTGGACGGCGCGGCGACCGCGATCCTCAACGACCTCTACAACGGCGCCGAGGTCGGGGAGGAGCGCCTCGCCCAGGTCCTGGCGCTGTTCCGCCTCGACTTCGCCGATCCCGCCGCCATGCGCCCGGACCTCGCCGGGCGTCCGGTCTATCTCGGGCTGGCGATGACGCAGGGGCGGCGGCTGAAGCTGAAGCCGCAGAACCTGCTGGTGAACCTGCCGCTCGCGGCCGTGGCGTGAACGGTGGCGGCGTGAACGGTGGCGGCGTGAGCGGCGGCCCGTCCGCCCCTCACCCCCCCAGCACCGCGCCGACCGGCTTCAGCGGCTCGTGCGCGTCGAACAGGATCTTCAGGATGGCGAGGATCGGCACCGCCAGCAGGGCGCCGGGAATACCCCACAGCCAGCCCCAGAACAGGATCGACACGAACACCGCGATCGGGTTCAGCGACAGCCGCCGCCCGACGATCATCGGGGTCAGGAAGTTGCCCTCCAGCGTGGTCAGGGCGACGAAGGACAGCGGCGGCAGGAGGATGGCGCCGAGCCCCTGGAAGGTCAGCACCGACACCAGGAAGAACACGCCGGTCATCACCGCCGGGCCGATGAAGGGGATGTAGTTGGCCAGCGCCACCAGCACCCCCCACAGCGCCGGATTGGGCAGGCCCCACATCCACATCATCAGCCCGGCGGCCACCCCCAGCGCCACGTTGATGACGGTGATGGTCAGCAGGTAGACGGCGATGTTCTGCTGCAGCGTCGCCGCGACCATCGCGTAGTGCACGCGGTCGTCGACATTGCGCATGGTGCCGATCAGCGCCTCCAGCGAGTGGCGGCCGCGGGCCAGGAAGAAGTAGAGCAGCACCTGCAGGATCACCACGTTGGCGAGCACCGATTCGACCTGGCTGACCGCCTGTTCCATCAGCGTGGGGCCGCGCACCACCACCTCGCGCACCGGGCCGCCCTCGCCGGTCTCCTTGGTGATCTGCTCGATCTGGCGCGAGGCCTCGCGGGCGCGCTCGATGCCGGCGCGGACGTCGCCGAGCTTGAATTCCAGCTCGTGCAGGACCCGCGGCATGCGGTTGACCCATTCGGCGGCCGGCGCGGACAGCGTGTAGATCGCCAGCAGCACCCCGCCGAACAGCGTCACCACCATGATGGCCGCGCCGAGGCCCTCCGGGATGCCGACGCGGTACAGCGCCCGCACCAGCGGCCGCATCAGGAAGCTGAGGATCAGCGCCAGCATGATCGGCAGCAGCACGTCGCGACCGAAATACAGGGCGAACAGCACGGCGATCACGAACAGGCCGACGGCGGCGACGGTCAGCGGGTCGCGGCGATGGCCGGGCGGCGGAAGGGGCTCGGTGACCGGCTCCGGCGTTCCCGGAAGCGGGGCTTCGGGAGCGGTGGGGAGCGAGGCGAACTGGCGGTCTGTCATCGCGGTGGCCGGACCTCCGGAGGGCGGCGCTTGACGGTGGCGCCCGCTCCTCCGATCTAGGGGAGTGCTTTGCCGGACCGCGCCTCCTGCGGTCCCGCCCGTCCATAGCCGGAGACCCAGTCGCGATGCGCAGCCCGATTTCCCTGATGAACGTTTGGGCAGGCCTTTTGGTTCTGGGGGTGCTGACGGCAGCCTCCGCGATCCGCCCGGCGGCGGCGGACGAGGTGGTCGGGCGCTTTTCCAACGACTGGACCGGCAACGGCCTTGAGATCCAGGCGATCGGCGACCCCAAGGTGCAGGGCGTCACCTGCCATCTGGTCGATTTCGACCGCAGCCTGCTCGACCGGCTGAGCAAGGGCAACTGGTTCGAGGACCCGTCCAACGCCTCCATCGCCTGCCGGCAGACCGGCCCGGTGACCGTCGGCGACATCGACGTGTCGCAGAAGGGGGAGGAGGTCTTCTCCGAACGGAAAAGCCTGATCTTCAAGTCGATCGCCATCCGGCGCATCTACGACCGGCCGAACGACACGCTGGTCTATGTGGTGTACAGCCGGCAGGTGAAGGACGCCTCGGCCAAGATGGCGATCTCGACCGTGCCGCTGTTCGCCGCCAACGCCACCTGGACCAAGGGCAAGCCGGCGGCGAAATGAGCGGGGACCGGCGTGCCTGGCTACCCGACGATTCGGCCGAGGCGCACCGCGGTCTGGCCGGACTTCACGCGGCGGGCGGGCATGATCAGCACGCAGTCGTCGTAGGGGGTCGTCACCGCACGGGCGTCGTCCCAGCCGATGACCGTGCCGGCCCGGCCGATCACCTCCATGCCGACGAACGGCGCGGTGAAGCGGAAGCGCTCGCTGGCCGCCGTGACGGCGTCGGTGACCTCGACCAGCCGCTGCGGGTCGCCGCGCCGGCGCAGGCGCGGAGCCCCCGCCGGCGGGTCGATCATTTCCAGGCCCAGCAGCAGCCGCAGGCAGCTTTCCAGCGCCACCACCCCGGTCTCCGCCCGCCAGTGCTGCCCGCATTCCACCAGGATGGCGGTGCGCGCGCCCTCGCGTTCGGCGAAGCCGCCGTAATCGATCAGGCGGCGCCCGCCGGCATGCCCCTCGTCGGCCACCACCCAGGCCGGGTAGCCGAGCCCGAGCGCCAGATCGCGCCCCCGCGTGGTCCTGCCGCACAGCGTCAGCGGCGCCGTGTCGGCGGTCATCGAATGGAGGTCGAGCAGCAGGTCGGCCGAATCATAGAACGGCCGCAGGGCGCGGGCGCGCCGCAGCTCCACGCTGTCGCGGCGCCCGTCCAGGATCTGCGGCGACCACAGCCGGTTGAAATCCTCGTCCAGGTAGCGCGAGGCGTAGGGGTTCTGGCGGTCGAAGGTGGCGTAGGCCGCGGTGTTGGCGAACACGAAGCTGAGCCGGCCGCGGCGGGGCCGCACCCCCAGCCGCAGCAGCGAATCCAGCGCGATGGCGCCGCTGATCTCGTTCCCGTGCACCAGCGCGTTCAACACGACGTGCGGACCCGGTTCGGCCGCCGTCAGGCTGGTGACGTGGTCGATGCCGGTGTTGCCACGGCGGTAGGGCGCGATGTCCGGCGGAGAGAGTTCGACGGGAGCGTGGAGCGGGTCGGTCAAGCGGGGGGCTCGCCATGGTGGGCGCTCCCGTCAGTATGACGAACCAAGCGACTCCGCGCCAGTCCCGGCGGGTGGGAAATTTCGCTGCCGCCGGCCCGGACCGCGCCCGCCTTGCCGGCGCCGTGCCGGTTCCGGCCGCCTTTCCCGCACAGGGCCTCTGTTGCACGGGCATGGCAGGATCATGACGATTTGCCGTCGACGCCCCCTTGACGCATGGGTTATAGGATCCGCCGGACCCCGCCGGTGACGGGTCCGGCGGATTCATGGGGTCGGGGCCGATCTTGCGGTTGTCATGTTCGGGTCGTCCGGTCGGAGGCGGTCGATGAGCTTCGTGATCGATGACGTGCTGGTCCGCAACGACCCGGCCGGGACGGCCGGCCGGGACGGGCGCCTGCCGGTCCTGTTCGACTCCCCTCACAGCGGCTGCGTCTATCCCGCCGATTTCCGGGTGATCTGCCCGCATCCCCTGCTGCGCCAGGCCGAGGACAGCCATGTCGAGGAGCTGTTCGCCAGCGCCCCCGACCATGGCGCCACCTTGCTGTGCGCCCTGTTTCCCCGCACCTGCATCGACGTCAACCGGGCCATCGACGACATCGACCCGGCGCTGATCGACGGCGACTGGCCGGTGCCGCTGCGCCCGACCGCGCGCAGCACGCTGGGGATGGGGCTGGTGCGCAGCATGCTGAAGCCGGGCGTGCCGCTCTATGACGGCAAGCTGCCGGCCGCGGTCGTCGCCGACCGCATCGACCGCTATTACCGCCCCTATCATGCCCAGATGCAGGCGCTGCTCGACGGGCTCGCCGGCCGCTTCGGCACGGTCTGGCACGTCAACTGCCACTCGATGCCGTCGTCCCTGCGCCCCGACGGGCGCGACCCGCTGGCGGTGGATTTCGTGATCGGCGACCGCGACGGCACCACCAGCGAGCCCGGCTTCGTCGAGCTGGTGGCGGGGACGCTGCGGGGCTTCGGCCACCGCGTGGCAATCAACGATCCCTACAAGGGGGTGGAGCTGGTGGCGCGCTATGGCGACCCGGCGCGCGGCCGCCATTCGATCCAGTTGGAGATCAACCGGCGGCTCTACATGAACGAGGAGACGCTGGAGCGTCACGAGGGATTCGGCCGGCTGAAGGGCGAGATCGACGAGTTGATCCGCCGCATCGCCGAGCATGCCGGCCAGGCGGTGCTGCGCCGGGCGGCGGAGTGAGCGTTTCGCAGCCCGGGGCGGCGAGGCGCGCCGCCCGCCGCCCCTTGTCCCGTGCCCTCGTCAGGCCTTGGTGACCTGCTCGCGCGCGAGGTCGAGGAAATGGGCCATCTGCTTTTCGACCCGGTGGTCGGAGATGTCGACGCCCCTGGCGTGCAGGTCGGCACGCAGCTTGTCGCGGATGTCGTGCGGACCGGGGGTGGCGATGTCGGTGTCGATGATCTGGCGGGCATAGGATTCGGCCTCGGCCCCGCTCAGGCCCATGAGGTCGGCGGCCCATTCGCCGGCCAGGCGGTCGCGCCGGGCGCGGATGCGGAAGAGCAGGTCCTCGTCGTGCTGGAACTTGGTCTCGAAGGCCTTCTCGCGGTCGTCGAAGGTGGTCATGGCGACCCGGGCTCCCTTATGGTTTCGCTCCCTGATAAATGGATAATATAGCCTGCGGGCGGTTCCCGTCACCGTCCGGCCGCGTTAACGCCGCGGATATTCCGCGGGTTTCCGCGTCCGTCCGGCCGCCGGGCGGACATAGGCAGGGCAGGGCCACAACAGAAAAGAGACAGGGCATCGCATGTGCAGCGTGATTCTCCTGCGGCGGCCGGATGCAACATGGCCGCTGGTCGTCGCCGGCAACCGCGACGAGATGGCGGGCCGTCCCTGGAAGCCGCCGGCGCGCCACTGGCCCGACCGGCCCAACGTCGTGGCCGGACTGGACGAGCTGGCCGGCGGCTCCTGGATGGGGCTCAACGACGAGGGGGTGGTGGCGGTCGTCCTCAACCGCTTCGGCACGCTGGGGCCGGAGGCCGGCAAGCGGTCGCGGGGCGAGCTGGTGCTGGATGCGCTGGACCACGCCGACGCCGCCGAGGCGGCGCGCAGCTTCGCCGACCTCGACATCCGCGCCTACCGGCCCTTCAACCTCGTGGTCGCCGACAACCGCGACGCCGTCCTGATCGTCCACCGCGGCGCCAACCCCCGCCACCGGCCGGAAGTGTCCTCGATCCCGGCGGGCGTCCACATGCTGACCGCCTTCGAGCTCGACGACCCGCAGGATCCGCGGACCGCCTTCTACCGTCCGCTGTTCGAGCATGCGGCGCCGCCGGCCACCGACGCGCCGGACGCGGAGTCCTTCGGCTGGGGCGGCTGGCCGGACCTGATGGGGAGCCGCATCTGGGAGGGCGACATCGGGCAGCGCGGGGCGATGGACTTCCTGCTTCCCAGCGGCTTCGGCACGACGTCGAGCAGCCTCGTCGCCCTGCCGCGGGTCGAGCGCCCGGAACTCGACGCGATCTGGCACTTCGCGGCCGGCCGGCCGCACGCGGTGCCCTACAGCCCGGTCGAAACGGGGTGAGGCGCCCGCCGGTCGCGCAATCCTGCTCCCCAGACCCGCCCCCCAGGCCCGCCCCGCCGCGTCGTTGTGTTCAATCGGCCGGCTTGCTATATCACTGTGGCACATTCCTGGGCCGGCAAGCTCGCTTGACCGGTCCGTACGTATTTGGACGAACACGCAATGACACGACGCCGGCGCATCTACGAAGGCAAGGCTAAGGTACTCTTCGAAGGGCCGGAACCGGGCACCCTGGTGCAGTACTTCAAGGACGACGCGACCGCCTTCAACAACCAGAAGAAGGGGGTCATCACCGGCAAGGGGGTGCTGAACAACCGCATCTCCGAGTATCTGATGAGCCGTCTGTCCGAGATCGGCGTGCCCACGCACTTCATGCGCCGCCTGAACATGCGCGAGCAGCTTGTGCGCGAGGTCGAGATCATCCCGATCGAGGTCGTGGTGCGCAACGTCGCCGCCGGCAGCCTGTCGCGCCGCTTCGGGATCCCCGAAGGGACGCCGCTGCCGCGTTCGATCATCGAATACTATTACAAGTCCGACGAGCTGGGCGACCCGATGGTCTCGGAGGAGCACATCACCGCCTTCGGCTGGGCCGCTCCCCAGGATCTCGACGACATGGTCGCGCTCAGCTTGCGCGTGAACGACTACCTGTCCGGCCTCTTCCTCGGCATCGGCCTCAAGCTGGTGGACTTCAAGCTGGAGTTCGGCCGGCTGTGGGAGAACGAGGAGATGCGGATCGTCCTGGCCGACGAGATCAGCCCCGACAACTGCCGGCTCTGGGACGTCAAGACCAACGAGAAGCTGGACAAGGACCGGTTCCGCCAGGACCTGGGCCGCGTCGAGGAAGCCTACCAGGAGGTCGCGCGGCGCCTCGGCATCCTGCCGGAAGGCGGGCCGAGCGACGTCAAGGGCCCCAAGACGCTTCAGTAACCCCCTTTCCCCCACCTCCCTCTAGCAAGCGGACATCCGATGAAGGCCAAGGTTCACGTCACCCTCAAGCGCGGCGTTCTCGACCCCCAGGGCAAGGCGATCGCGCACGCGCTGCACACGCTGGGCTTCGACGGCGTCGAGGACGTCCGTGCCGGCAAGGTGATCGAGCTGCAGCTCAAGAGCACCGACGAGGCGGCCGCCCGCCGGGAAGTCGAGGCGATGTGCAGCAAGCTGCTCGCCAACACCGTCATCGAGGACTACGCCATCGAGCTGGTGGCCTGAGCCGCCGGCCTTGAACCGTTTTCCGGACATGGGCCACGGCCGATGAGCGTCGAGCATCTGACCGCGCTTGACCCCATGTTCGCCGAATGCCTGCGGGTCGGCGGTCCGGTCATCCGCGACTTCACGCGGCCGACCGGCTTCGTCGGCCTGCTGCGCATGGTGATGGAGCAGCAGCTCTCCACCAAGGTGGCGCTGGCGCTGTGGGCCAAGCTGCAGGAACGCCTGGGCGGCGCGGTCACGCCCGACGCCATCCTGGCGCTCGACGACGAGACGCTGCGCGCCTGCGGCTTCTCCCGCCAGAAGATCGGCTATGCCCGCGGCCTCGCCGAGGCGGTGGCGGACGGCCGCCTGGATTTCGACATCATCCACTCCCTGCCCGACGAGGAGGCGATCGCCCGGCTCGTGGCGCTCAAGGGCATCGGCCGCTGGAGCGCCGAGGTCTACCTGATGACCACGCTCGACCGGCCGGACATCTGGCCGATCGGCGACCTGGCGATCCAGCTCGGCGTCCAGCGGCTGAAGGGCTGGGCGGAGAAGCCGACGGCGGCGCAGTTGATCGCGGTCGCCGAGCCCTGGCGGCCCCACCGTTCGCTGGCGGCACGGCTGGTGTGGCACCATTACGTGGCACTGCAGGAGCAGGCTCGGGCGGCGCGGGGTCTCGGGCCGGCGCGGGAGCCGTTGCCCTCACCCCAACCTTCCGCTGGGCGGGGCAGGGGGTAAGTCCTTGTTCGGAAGGACTGCCGCCACCCCGCTATAGGTCTCACCCCGCCAGCACCGGCAGCCGCCAGCCCGCCAGCGCGATCTCCACCGGCAGGCGCGCCAGCACGTCGCCGTCGCCCTGCACCGCGTCGGCGAACAGGCCCTCGCCGGCCGGTCCCTCGATGCGCACGCGCGTCGCCGTCACCACGCGGTAGTCGGGGAAGCGCGCCAGCCGGCCGGCGGTGACGCCCCAGACATAGCGCAGCGCCGCCAGCCGTCCGCCGCGCGGGAACAGGCAGACGTGCAGCAGCGGCTCGGCCAGCCGGGCGTCGGGCGCGCAGATGAAACGGCCGCCGTAGAAATGGCCCTTGGCGACGATGACCGAGGCCACCTCTTCCGCCGGGCCGCCGTCGATGCTGACGTGGTAGCGGTGATCCGGCCGCGTCGCCAGTTGCACCAGGGTTTCCGCCACATAGGCGCCCGTGCCGATCACGCGCTTCACCCGCGGGTCGACCCGCTCCACCACCCGCGCGTCGAGCCCGGCGCCCGCCATCATCGAGAACACCCGGCCGTTGGCCAGCGCCGGCCAGATGTCGCGCTGCCGGCCGTCGGCCAGAACCGCGGCGATGCCCTCGGCGGCCATCGGCAGACCGAGTTCGGCGGCCAGCACGTTCGCGGTGCCCATCGGCACGATGCCCAGCGGCATCGGCCGGCCGGCGGCGGCATGGACGGCCAGGCCGTTGATGACCTCGTTGATGGTGCCGTCGCCGCCGGCCGCCACCACCGCGTCGAACTCACCGGGCTGGACGGCCCGGGCGAAGGACTCCGCGTCGCCGCGCCTGCCGGTCGGGCGGATGGTGACGGCAAGGCCCGCCTGTTCGAGCCGGGCGGTCACCGCGCGCAGGCGCCGCCCCCGCCGCCCGCCGGCGGTCGGGTTGTGGATGACCAGGTAGCGCCGCGGGGTGGAGCCATCCGCCTTTCCACCCGCGGTCCCGTCTTCCGCCGCCGCGCCCGCCGCCGCCCCGCCCGCCGCTGGCCGATCCTCTGCTCCGGTTTCGATCGTGATCTGGTCGCGCACCGATTCGCTCTCCCTGACCGGCGCGTGCGGCGCCTTCTGTTGCAGAAGCGTGAATAAAAAGATGCGGGTATATTTCAGTAGAAACGCAAAAATATGAACATATGCCGGAATCCTGTTCTGAATAGGTGCGGCACACCCAAAGCATTGTCAAGATAGGTATCTTTCATTTATACCGATCTCGTCTTGATGACTTCGGTCATGGAGCCTGTTCATGGCGACGACGGAGCGAAAGATGGACGCCGTCCCCACGGTCAAGCGTTACCGCAGCATCTGGATATCCGACGTTCATCTGGGAACGCGCGGTTGCCAGGCGGAGATGCTTCTCGATTTCCTGAAGCACACCGACTCCGATCACCTGTTCCTGGTCGGCGATATCGTCGACGGCTGGCGGCTGAAGAAGACCTGGCACTGGCCGCAGGCCCACAACGACGTCGTGCAGAAGATCATGCGCCGCGCCCGCAAGGGCGTGCAGGTCTATTACATCCCCGGCAACCACGACGAGGCGGCGCGCGACTATGCCGGGCTGCAGTTCGGCGGCGTGCAGGTGGTGGACGAGTGGATCCACACCACCGCCGACGGACGCCGGCTGCTGATCACCCACGGCGACAAGTTCGACGCCGTGGTGCGCTACGCCAAGTGGCTGGCCCTGCTCGGCGACCACGCCTACGTCACGCTGCTGCACGTCAACACCGCCTTCAACTGGGCGCGCCGCCGGCTGGGCTTCAGCTACTGGTCGCTGTCGGCCTACCTGAAGCACAAGGCCAAGACCGCGGTCGAGTTCATCGGCAAGTACGAAGAGGCCCTGGGCGAAGAGGCCCGCCGCCGCAAGGTGGACGGCGTGGTCTGCGGCCACATCCACACCGCCGAGATGCGCGACATCGAAGGAATACTCTATTGCAACGACGGCGATTGGGTCGAGTCCTGCACCGCCTTGGTCGAGCACCACAGCGGCGCGCTGGAGATCATCCACTGGGCGGAGGTCATGGCGCAGCGCACGGCCGCCCCCAGGCCCGGTGCGGCGCCTGCGGCGGCGCCGGCACCGGCGAAGGAGCGGGAGCCGGCGTGAACATCCTGATCGTCAGCGACGCCTGGCACCCGCAGGTGAACGGCGTCGTGCGCACCATCGGCACTGTCCGGCGCGAGTTGGAGGCGATGGGCCATACGGTGGAGGTGATCGGCCCCGACCGCTTCCGTACCCTGCCGATGCCGACATATCCGGAAATCCGGCTGGCGGTGGGGGCGAAGCGCCGGCTGTGGGCGATGATCGAGGGCATGCGGCCGGACTGCATCCACATCGCCACCGAAGGGCCGCTCGGCTTCGCCGCACGGTCCTACTGCCTGAAGCAGGGCAAGCCCTTCACCACCGCCTACCACACCCGCTTTCCCGAATATGTGCGCGACCGCGCGCCGATCCCGCTGGCGCTGTCCTATGCGGTGGTCCGCCGCTTCCACAAGCCGTCCTCGGCGGTGATGGTGGCGACCCAGACCATCGAGGACGCGCTGAAGGGCCGGGGCTTCGCCAACATCCGGCGCTGGACCCGCGGGGTGGACACCGACCTGTTCCGCCCGCGCGACAAGGGTTTCCTCGACCTGCCGCGGCCGGTGTCGATGTATGTAGGCCGCGTCGCCGTGGAGAAGAACCTGGAGGATTTCCTGCGCCTCGACCTTCCCGGCAGCAAGGTGGTGGTCGGCGACGGCCCGGCGCGCGAGGAGCTTCAGCGCAGGTATCCCGGCGTCCATTGGGCCGGCGCCCGGCATGGCGAGGAACTGGCCAAGCATTATGCCGCCGCCGACGTCTTCGTCTTCCCCTCGCGCACCGACACCTTCGGTCTCGTGCTGCTGGAGGCGCTGGCATCCGGCGTGCCGGTGGCGGCCTATCCGGTGCCGGGGCCGCTGGACGTGGTGGACGGCTCCGGCGCCGGCTGCCTGGACGAGGATCTCGGGCGTGCCGTCGCGGGGGCGCTCGCCATTCCCGGCGAGATCTGCCGCGATTACGCGCTCGGCTATTCCTGGCGCCGTTCGGCGGAGCAGTTCCTGTCGAACCTACGGCCGTTCACCTGAGGGGTGGCGGCCGTAGGCATCGCGCCGGCGGACGCGGTGGCGCAGCAGCAGCCGCCTGCGCGTCCGCAGATCGTCGAGCAGCGGGACGATGGCGAGCAGGATCAGGAACAGCGCGAGCGGGACGGTGGTGACGTAACCCACATACTTGAAGCCGGCGGCGCCCAGCGCCCCGCCGGTGAAGAAGGCGGACAGCAGGGTGGCCAGCAGCCGCAGGCGGGAACGGTCGGCGCGCACCGGCTTGTAGCGCGCCGATTCCTCGCCCAGGTTGATGTAGAGCATCTTCCCCAGCTCGATCCCGATGTCGGTGACGATGCCGGTCATGTGGGTGGTCCGGATCTCCGCGTTGGAGATCTTGGTGATGATGGCGTTCTGCAATCCCATGATGAAGCACAGGAGCAGCACCGTCGCCGGCGTGAACAGGGCGCGATGCCCGTCCAGGCTGTTGCCCAGCAGGCCGAACCCCAGCAGCAGGAGCGCCTCCCACAGCAGCGCGTAGGCATAGGCGCTGTGGGTGCGGTGATGGCGGCCCCAGTTGATCAGGATGGTCGAATAGGCCGCTCCCCCCAGGAAGGCGGCCACCGACGCCAGCCCGGCGGTCACCGCCGCCAGGTTCCCCAGCACCAGGTTGTCGGCCAGCGACGAGACGATGCCCGTCATGTGCGAGGTGT
Source organism: Azospirillum picis (assembly GCF_017876115.1). Taxonomy (GTDB): domain Bacteria; phylum Pseudomonadota; class Alphaproteobacteria; order Azospirillales; family Azospirillaceae; genus Azospirillum; species Azospirillum picis. The sequence continues at coordinate 511,379 of NZ_JAGINO010000002.1, read as the reverse complement.
ATTGCAGCACAGCCAGCAGCCCGCCGGCATTGACCGCCCCTGCGACGAAGGCCAGCGAGACGCCGAGATGAATGTTGGCCCGTCTGGTCCGCTTGCTCTCCGAAAGCGCCCGGAGGTAGGACACCGGCATGCTGCACCGCAAGGCAGGAAATCACGCCGCCAGGATAGCGGAAGAACGGGGGCGGGGACAATGCGGCCGCTTGTGCCGGCAGGGCAATCGCCTGCCGCTTTCGCCGCCATGGCCGCGGCGGCTCTTGCCCGGGATTGAATCACTCTCACCGCAGGGCGGCCGCGTGCTAAGGTGCCGCCGGGCGCGTTGCCGGGGTTCCGTATCGGGAGGACCGGCAACGCGCCCGTTGTCGTCCGTCTCCAGTTTCGGGTCTTGATGCTGCACTCCCTCTACCGTGGCCTGACGACCGTCGCCGGGCCGGCGGTGCGCCTCTACCTCGACCGCCGCCGGGCCGCCGGCAAGGAAGACCCCGCGCGCCAGGCGGAGCGGTTCGGCATGCCCTCGCGTCCGCGGCCGGCCGGCCCGCTGGTCTGGGTCCATGCCGCCAGCGTCGGGGAGGCGAACTCGGTTCTGGTGCTGATCGGCCGCCTGCTGGACATGGCGCCCGACCTGACCGTGCTGATGACGACCGGCACCGTCACCTCGGCGGAGCTGATGGGCCGCCGCCTGCCGCCGCGCGCCGTCCACCAGTATGTCCCGGTCGACCTGCCGGGGGCGGTGGACCGCTTCCTCGACCATTGGCGCCCCGAGGCCGTCCTGTGGATGGAGTCCGAGATCTGGCCGAACCTGCTGGCCGGCATCCGCGCCCGCTCCATCCCGGCGGCGCTGGTCAACGCCCGCATGTCCGAGCGCAGCTTCACCCGCTGGCGCAACGTGCCGGGCTTCGTAGGCGGCCTGCTCGCCACCTTCCAGGTCACGCTGGCACAGACCGAGGGCGATGCCGAGCGGCTGCGCCGGCTGGGTGCGGCGGCCGTCGCCAGCGTCGGCAACCTGAAATTCTCCGCCGAGCCGCCGCCCGCCGCGGACGGCGCGATGGAGCCGCTGCGCCGGGCGCTCGACGGCCGGCTGGTCTGGCTGCTCGCCAGCTCGCATCCCGGCGAGGACGAGATCGCCGCCGCCGTCCATGCCGCCCTCGCCCCGGCCCTGCCGGGGCTGCTGACCGTCGTCGTCCCCCGCCACGCCCACCGCGGCGAGGCGATCGCCGCCCTGATGCGGGGGCGCGGCCTGTCGGTGCTCCAGCGCTCCGGCGGCCTGCTGCTGCCGGAGCGGGACCATGACGTCTATGTCGCCGACACCATGGGCGAACTCGGGCTGTTCTACCGCACCGCGCCGGTGGTGTGCATGGGCGGCTCCTTCATTCCCCATGGCGGGCAGAACCCGGTGGAGCCGGCCCAGCTCGGCTGCGCCGTGCTCTACGGCCCGCACATGTTCAATTTCGACGAGATCACCCACCAGTTGGAGGCGGCCGGCGGCGCCCTGCCGGTGGCCGACGGCACCGCGCTGACCCGCGAGGCCCGCCGCCTGCTGACCGACGACCGCGCCCGCGAACGGCTGGTCGCCGGGGCGGCGCAGGTGACGGCGGACAACCGGCGCATCGTCGACCGCGCGCTGGCGGCGCTGGACCCGGTGCTCGGCGCCGCCGGCATCCGGACCGCCGCCTGAGGGGGACTGCCGGTGAAGACCCCCGCCTTCTGGTATCGGCCGCCCGGACTGGCGGCGGCGCTGCTGGCGCCGCTCGGCGCGATCTACGGCTGGGCCGGGCGGCGGCGGATCGCCGGCACGGTGCCGAGGCCGGTGGGCATACCGGTGGTCTGCGTCGGCAACCTGGTGGCTGGCGGCGCCGGCAAGACGCCGGTCGGGCTGGCTCTGATCGCCGCGCTGCGCCGCCGCGGCGTCGCCGTCCATGCGCTGACCCGCGGCCATGGCGGGCGGGAGGCCGGGCCGCTGTGCGTCGACCCCCGCCGCCAAGGCGCCGCCGACGTCGGCGACGAGGCGCTGTTGCTGGCCGCCGCCGCCCCCTGCTGGGTGGCGCGCGACCGGCTGGCGGGGGCGGAGCGGGCGGCGGCGGCCGGGGCGGGCGCGGTGGTGATGGACGACGGCTTCCAGAACCCGGCGCTGCGCAAGGACCTGGCGCTGGTCGTCGCCGACGGCGCCGTCGGCTTCGGCAACGGCCGGCTGGTCCCCGCCGGCCCGCTGCGTGAGCGGGTGGCCGACGGGTTGGCCCGCACCGATGCGCTGGTGGTCGTCGGCGAGGACCGCTGCGGGGTCGCGGCGCTGGCTGGCGGCCGGCCCGTCCTGCGGGCGCGCCTGGTTCCCGACGCCGGGGCCGCCGCGGCGCTGGCGGGGCGTGACGTCCTGGCCTTCGCCGGCATCGGCCGGCCGGAGAAGTTCTTCGCCACCCTGGAGGCGCTCGGCGCCCGCGTGGTGGAGCGGGCGCCCTTCGCCGACCATCACCCCTTCCGCCCGGCCGAGATCGAGGCGCTCCTCGCCCGCGCCGCCGCGCATGGGGCGCTGCCGGTCACCACCGCCAAGGACGCCGTGCGGCTGCCGGCGGCGCTGCGGGAGCGGGTGGGCGTGCTGCCGGTCGCGGTGCGCTGGGAGGAGGAGGGGGCGCTCGATGCGCTGCTGGACCGATTGCCGTTGAAAGGGACACCCCATGGCGAAGCCGCGTAGTCCGCTGCGGCGATGGCTGACACGCCGCGTTGGCTATCCGCTGGAGGCGGCGCTGGCCCATGGCGTCAACGCGCTGTTCCGGTCGCTGCCGCTCGACCGCGCCTCGGCGCTCGGCGGCTGGATCGGGCGGACGGTCGGTCCGCGGCTGCCGGGCCAGCGCAAGGCGCGGCGCAATCTCGTCCGCGCCTTCCCGGAGAAGCCGGCGGCGGAGATCGACGCCATCCTGCAGGGGATGTGGGACAATCTCGGCCGCACCATCGCCGAGTACCCGCATCTGGAGCAGATCGGCCGCGAGCGGGTGGAGGTGGTCGGCATCGAGCATGTCGACGCCCTGCGCGACGACGGCCGGGCCGGCATCATGGTGTCCGGCCATCTTGCCAACTGGGAGGTGCAGCCGGCCGCCGCCCGGCTGCACCGGCTGGAACTGGCGCTGGTCTACCGCGCGCCGAACAACCCGATGGTGGCCGATCTTCTGCTCAGGCTGCGCGGCGCCGCCAGCGACCTCCAGATCCCCAAGGGTCCGGAAGGTGCCAGAACCCTGCTGCGCCACCTGACCAGGGGCGGGCATGTCGGGCTTCTGATCGACCAGAAGATGAACGACGGCATCCCCGTCCCCTTCTTCGGCCGCGACGCCATGACCGCTCCCGCCGCCGCCGTCCTCGGCATGAAGCTGGGCATTCCGATCTGCCCGACACGCACCGAACGGCTGGAGGGCGCCCGCTTCCGCATCACCGTCCTGCCGCCGTTGGAATACCCGACCAGCGGCGACCGCAACGCCGACATCCGGATTGTGATGGAACGGCTGAACCGCTTGCTGGAGGATTGGATCCGCGACCGGCCGGCGCAATGGCTCTGGCTGCACCGCCGCTGGCCCGACTGACCGTACCCTCCAGCGCCCCCTCCGCCCGCTCGAAGGCCGTCCCGCCATGTCCCTGCCGCTCGATCCCCATCTCCTGCAGCTCTACCTGATCGCCGTCGGCGTGCTGGTACTGGCGCCCGGCCCGGACTCCCTTCTGGTGTTGACGCGCAGCGTCGCCGACGGGCGGCAGGCCGGGGTGGTGGCGACCCTCGGCATCTCGGTCGGCAACCTGCTCCATGCGCTGCTGGCCGCCGCCGGCATCTCCGCGCTGATCGCGGCGTCGGCGGCGCTGTTCGACCTGCTGCGCTATGCCGGCGGCGCCTATCTCGCCTGGATCGGCCTGCGCTCGCTGTGGAGCGTGTGGTGCAGCCGCCGCGCCGCCGGGCAGGCGCCGGCCGCACCGGCACCCGACGAGGCTCCGGCCGGGGCGGGCCGCGTCTTCCTCCAGGCGTTGCTGACCAACCTGCTGAACCCGAAGGTGATCCTGTTCCAGCTCGCCTTCGTGCCGCAGTTCATCGCCCCGGCGCTCGGCCACGTCGCTTTCCAGACCTTCGTGATGGGCAGCATCATCTCGGTGGTCGGCGGCCTCTACCTGTGCGGCATCGCGGTGCTGAGCGCCGGCGCCGCGCGGCGCGTCCTGGCCAGCCCGCGGGTCCGCACGGCGATGGACGCCATCGCCGGCGTCCTGTTCCTCGGCTTCGCGCTGCGGCTGCTGCTGACCGACCGCAAGTTCGCCTGACGGCCTTTCTCCCTCCCTTCTTTTCCCCTCCCCATCGTCACCACAGGTCGTCCTCGTCCTCCGCGGCGGTGTCGACGTCGAAGGTGGCGGCCTGCCGGATCACCGGATGGGCGTTCTTCCACTCCTCGAAATCCGACACCGCGGCCGGGCGGATGCCGAGCGCCAGCACCGGGCAGCCGCCGCCGCGGCCGGCGTCCAGGCGGTAGAGCAGCTTCTTCATCCAGGTGGTGCTGGCGCCGTACTTGTTCTGGAAGTTCTTCATCTCGACCCGCCGCGCGATCTCGGTGAACAGCGGGATCAGTTCGGCGCTGCGGGTCAGCAGCACGCCGGCGCTGATGATGCCGCACTCGTAGAAGGTGCGGGCGGCGTAGAGGTCGCGGTCGAAGGTCTGGTCCTTGCTGTTCCATTCCAGGTCGAAGGACACCCGGTCCTTGACGAAGTCGATCTTGTGGCCGTCGATGAAGCCGTTGACCTTGTACAGCTCCTCGCGCTGGCGCTGCTCCGTCACCGTCTGGCCGCGGTTCTTGCCGGCGACGCGGCGCTTCTCCTCGTGCGTGACGATGATCTTGCTGATGAACAGGTCGCCGCGGATGCGCGTCTCGTTCCAGCCCAGCGGGTTCAGCATCCGCTCCATCGACTTGGCGATCTGCGACTTGTTGCCGCCCGACGCCACGATGTCCTCGGTGCGGATGCGGAAGTCCATCAGCCGCTCGGTGATCTCGCGGAACTCCGGGGCGCAGGCGTAGGCCAGGATGCGCGCGGCATTGCGGTAGCTGTGGACCTCGTACAGGTCGAGGAATCCCGGCGGGAACAGGTCGCCCAGGTCGGAATCCCGGGCTTCGATCACCGGGGCCTTGTCGTGGAGGCAGGCAAGCAGGTTCATGACGGCACGCGCGCGATGGAAAACGGCGCCACCATGGCGGCTGCCGCCGGGCAAATCCACCCTTTCCGCCGCGGCCGCTCCGGCGCGGCGGCCGAGTGGCGAACTGGCGGCCCGTCGAGCAGCTATGATATGGTGGCCCGCGCGCTAGGGTGGAAAAAGCGCGGCTCCCGCGCGGCTGCCGCGTGGGGGATGTGATGAGCGACGAATTCCTGTTCGCCGAAGAGGAGCCGCCTGCCGAAACGGTGGAAACGCCCGATCCGGCAGAGCCATGGCTGATCCTGATCGTCGACGATGACCCGGCCATCCACGCCACCACCAAGATGGTCCTGCGCGGCTTTGCCTTCGAAGGACGGTCGGCGCAGTTCCTGTCGGCATCCTCCGCGGCCGAGGCGCGCGGGCTGCTGCGCGACAACCCGGCCGTCGCCGTCATCCTGCTGGACGTGGTGATGGAGTCCGACGATGCCGGCCTGCGCCTGGTCCGCTACATCCGCAGCGACCTGAACAACCGGCGGGTCCGCATCATCCTGCGCACCGGCCAGCCGGGACAGGCGCCGGAACGCGACGTCATCCTCAGCTACGACATCAACGACTACAAGTCGAAGACCGAGCTGACGGCGCAGAAGCTGTTCACCTCGGTGGTCGCGGCCTTGCGCGGCTACCAGGACATCACCGCGATCGAGGACCACCGCGAGGGGCTGGAGCACATCCTGGAGGCGTCCTCGACGTTGCTCGGCAAGCGGACGATGGCCGACTTCGTCCGCCATGCCGTGGCGCAGATCGTCGGGGTCTGCCCGCCGGGCGACGGGGTGGCGCTGGTGAGCCGGCTGGCCGATGCCGGGCCGGTGGAGCCGCTGGTGCTGGGCGGCGCCGGCCGCCATGCCGCGGCGGAGGGGATGGCGCTGTCCGCCGCGTTGCCGGCCGAGGTGGTGGCGGCGGTATCGTCGGCGCTGGCCGACGGCCGCAGCCGCTATGAGCGCACCCACAGCGTGCTGGTCTTCCGCTCCGCCACCCGCCGGCACGACACCGCCGTCTATCTCGGCCACAACCGCGCGCCCAGCGACGACGAGCGGCGCCTGCTCGAGGTGTTCTGCGCCAAGGTCGCCATCGGCTTCGATAATGTGCACCTGTACGAGGAGCTGACCGAACTCAACCGCAGCCTGGAGCGCCAGGTGGCGGAGCGCACCTGCGACCTGGTGGCGGCACGCGAGGCCGCCGAGGCGGCGCGGTGCGAGGCCGAGGCGGCGAACCAGGCCAAGTCCCTGTTCCTGGCCACCATGAGCCACGAGATCCGCACGCCGATGAACGGCATCCAGGGCATGCTGGAACTGCTGGAGCACACCGGGCTGACCGGCGACCAGCGCGAACTTGTGGGGGTGGTGCGGGAGTCGGCCGGCGCCCTGCTGACCATCATCAACGACATCCTCGACTTCTCCAAGATCGAGGCCGGGCGGCTGGACCTGGAGCGGGTGCCGGTCTCCCTGACCGGCGTGGTCGAGGGGGTGGCCGACACCCTGGCGCCAGGCGCCCGGGCCAAGGGGCTGTCGCTGGTCACCTACATCGATCCCGACCTGCCGGCGACCGTGCTGGGCGATCCGGTCCGCATCCGCCAGATCCTGTTCAACATCGCCGGCAACGCCGTGAAGTTCACCCAGTCCGGCAAGGTGACCGTGAGGGTGGAACCGGCGCATTTCGACGGCGAGCGGGTGATGATCAAGGTCGCGGTGAGCGACACCGGCATCGGCATCCCGGCCGACGTCCAGGCGCGCCTGTTCCAGCCCTTCTCCCAGGCCGAATCCTCGATCACCCGGCGCTTCGGCGGTACCGGGCTGGGGTTGTCGATCAGCCGGCGCCTGGCCGAGCTGATGGGTGGCGAGATCGGCGTCACCAGCGTGCCCGACGTCGGTTCGACCTTCTGGTTCACCGTCGCCGTCGATCTCCTGGCCGAGACGCCGGAGCCGGCCGACCCCCAGGCGCCGTTGCAGGGGGTCACCGTGCTGCTGCTGGCGGCGGACGCCGAGGAGCGCGGGTTCCTGGCCCGCTACCTGAACAGCGACGGCGCCCAGCTCGTCGAGGCGCCGGACGCCGCCACGGCCCTCGACACCCTGTTGCCGAATGCCGCCTGCGACGTGCTGGTGGCCACCGTCGGGACCGATACCGCGGCCCTCGGCGCCGACCCGCGTGGCCGCGTGCGCGGCTGCGTCCTGATCGGTCCGGACGCCCGGATCGGCGACTCGTCCGCCGGGGGGGCGGCCGTGCCGACCGCGCCGGCGGCCATGGTCGTTCCCCGTCCGGTGCGGCGCGGCGCCTTGGTGCGCGCCGTGTTGGCCGCCGCCGGCCGGCCGGGCGCCGGCCAGGCCATCCCCGGTGAGCCGGAACCGGCGGCACCATACGCCGGCCGCCAGCGCCTGCCCACGGTGGAGGAGGCGCGCGGGCGCGGCAGCCTGATCCTGGTGGCCGAGGATCATCCGACGAACCGCCAAGTGATCCGGCGCCAGTTGACGCTGCTCGGCCATGCCATGGAGATCGTCGAGGACGGCGTCCAGGCGCTGGCGCGCTTGCGGGCCGGCGGTTTTGGCCTGTTGCTCACCGATTGCCAGATGCCGGAGATGGACGGGCTCGAACTGGCCCGCACCATCCGCGCCGCGGAGACGGCGGGGGCGGGCGGGCGGCTGCCGATCGTCGCGATCACCGCCAACGCGACGGAGAACGAGAGGCAGCAGTGCCTGGCGGCCGGCATGGACGATGCCCTGGCCAAGCCGGTCAGCCTCGCCGACCTGCGCCGCGTGCTCGACCGCTTCCTGCCGGATGCGGGCGACGGGACGGCCGGTGCCGGTGCCGGTGCCGGTGCCGACGGTGGCCGGGACCTCCTTCCGCCCGCCCAACTGCCGCCGCTCGACCTCAGCGGGCTGACCTCGCTGTTCGAGGGCGATGCCGACTTCGTGCGCCATCTGCTGGGAGAGTTCGTCACCTCCAATCGCGCCTCGAACCAATGGCTTAACGACGCATTCGCCAGCGCGCGCTGGGACGAGGTGCGGCAGGCCGCGCACAAGCTGGTGGGATCGTCGCGCACCGTCGGCGCCCGCGATCTCGCCGCCGCCGCCGAGGCGGTGGAACTCGCGATGATCGACCAGCAGCACGACGGCATCGCGCCGATGGTCGCCCGGGTGGCGGCGGAGCTGGACCGCGTCGTCGACCACATCGCCGCGCAGACCGGCCCGGCCTGAGGCGGGCCGCGCCGTCCCCGCACCGCTGGCGGGCGGAGCTGTAGCGAACCCGACATGCCCGTCGGCTTGTCGCCTTTGCGACAAGCCGACGGCGCTTTCGCGACCCGGAAAATCGCTGTTAAATGAAGGGGATAAGCTCTCCCCGACCGGCTGGCACGACGCTTGCTCTCACTGGGCTACCCAACGGCCCGGCGCCGGCCCCATGCGGGCGTCACCCATGGGGTCGTCACAGTCCAGCGACAGTCAAGGAGAGCGGGATGCACATCGTCGTCTGTATCAAGCAGGTGCCGGACAGCGCCCAGATCCGCATCCATCCCGTGACCAACACGATCATGCGGCAGGGCGTGCCCGCCATCATCAACCCCTTCGACCTGTTCTCGCTGGAAGAGGCGCTGCGGCTGAAGGACAGGGTGGGCGCCCGGGTCACCGTGCTGACGATGGGGCCGCCGATGGCGGAGACCTCGCTGCGCAAGGCCCTGTCGCTGGGCGCCGACGACGCCGTCCTGCTGACCGACCGCAAGTTCGCCGGATCCGACACGCTGGCGACCTCCTATGCCCTGACTTCCGCCATCCGCAAGCTGGCGGAGGAGGACCCGGTCGACATCGTCTTCTGCGGCAAGCAGACGGTCGACGGCGACACCGCCCAGGTCGGCCCCGGCATCGCCACCCGCCTCGGCTTCGAGCAGCTCACCTACATCACGAAGATCGAGGATCTGGATCTCGCCTCGAAGGAGATCGTGGTGCAGCGCCGGTCCGAAGGCGGCGTGCAGGTGCTGAAGACCAGGCTGCCCTGCATGATCACCATGCTGGAAGGCACCAACACCATCCGCTTCGGCCGGATGGACGACCTGTTCCGCGCCGCCCGCTACGAGCTGAAGACCTGGAGCCGCGACGTCACCGGCGCCGAGGAGGGCCGCGTCGGCCTGAAGGGCTCGCCGACCGTGGTGTCGAAGGTCTTCGTGCCGAAGCCGCGCGCCGAGAAGGCGAAGATGATCCAGGCCGAGGCCGACACCCCCGATGCGCAGGCCGCCGCCGCCATCGACGCCATCTTCGGCGCCCAGCCGAAGCTGGCCGACGACTTGCTCGCCCGCGCCGCGGCCGGGCTTTGACGATCCATCCGCGGGAGACCCGACGATGAGCGAACCGAGCAAGCCCCAGGGCCGCAAGTTCCAGCTTCCCGACCACCTGAAGGTTTACCAGAACGTCTGGGTGATCGTGGAGCAGGAGCGCGGCATCGTCCATTCCGTGTCGCTGGAACTGCTGGGCGAGGCCCGCAAGCTGGCCGACAAGCTGGGGGTGGAGGTCGGCGCCGTGGTGCTGGGCGCCGACAGCCCCGCCCTGGACCGCATCTGCGGCGATGCCATCGGCTTTGGTGCCGACATCGTCTACAAGGTGACCGATCCGGCGCTGGCCGACTACCGCACCGATCCCTATTGCCGCGTCATGACCGACGTGGTGAACACCCACAAGCCGGAGATCGTGCTGCTGGGCGCCACCACGCTGGGCCGCGACTTGGCCGGCGCCATCGCCACCACGCTGGCGACCGGCCTGACCGCCGATTGCACCGAGCTGGACATCTACGCCGACAACCGCTCGCTGGCCGCCACCCGGCCGACCTTCGGCGGCACGCTGCTGTGCACCATCCAGACCCTGGCCTACAGGCCGCAGATGGCGACGGTGCGTCCGCGCGTCATGGCGATGCCGGAGCGTGACGACGCCCGCAGCGGCCGCGTCATCGAGATCAGGCCGGATCTGCGCGAGGAGGACATCGTCACCAAGGTCCTCACCTTCATCGCCGACCGCGAGCAGAGCGAAGCGCAGCTCGCCTTCGCCGACATCATCGTGTCGGCCGGCAAGGGGCTGGGCAAGGTCGAGAACATGAAGCTGGTCTTCGACCTGGCCAGGGTGCTGGGCGGCGAGGTCGGGGTGACCCGGCCGCTGGTCCAGGCCGGCTGGGCCACGAACGATCGCCAGGTGGGGCAGACCGGCAAGACGGTGCGGCCGAAACTCTACATCGCCGCCGGCATCTCAGGCGCCATCCAGCACCGGGTGGGCATGGAGAAGTCGGACCTGATCCTGGCGATCAACACCGATCCCAACGCGACGATCTTCGACTTCGCCCATCTCGGGCTGGTCGGCGACGCGCTGACCATCCTGCCGGCGCTGACCGACGCCTTCGGTCGCCGCCTCTCCGTCAACCGCATGGCCGGCTGACCGCCGGACGGGAAGGGAGCCTGTCGACATGGTCGAAAAGTTCGACGCCATCGTCATCGGTGCCGGTCCATCCGGCAACGCCGCCACCTATACGCTGGCCAAGCAGGGGCTGAAGGTGCTTCAGCTTGAGCGCGGCGAATATCCCGGCGCCAAGAACGTCCAGGGCGGCATCATGTATTCGCATGAGCTGGAGAAGATCATCCCGGATTTCCGGGACGATTGCCCGACCGAGCGCCACATCATCGAGCAGCGGGTCTGGCTGCTGGGCGACGACAGCTATGTCGGCACCAACTACCGCTCCGAGGGCTTCAACACAGACGCGCCGAACCGCTACACCATCATCCGCGCCAACATCGACAAATGGTGGGCGGAGCGCATCCGCAAGGTCGGCGGCCTGCAGATCTGCGAAACCACGGTCACCGAGCTGATCCGCGACGCCTCGGGCAGGGTGACCGGGGTGCGCACCGACCGCGAGGGCGGGGAAATCCACGCCGACGTCGTCATCATGGCCGACGGCGTCAACGCGCTGCTCGCCAAGCGCGCCGGCATGCAGGCGGAAGCGGCACCGGAAAACGTGGCGCTGGCGGTCAAGGAGATCCTCTTCATCGACCCGGAGCTGATCCAGCAGCGCTTCGGCATCAAGGAGGAGGAAGGCGTCGTCATCGAGATCATGGGCAAGGTGACCAAGGGGATGGTCGGCACCGCCTTCCTCTACACCAACAAGGAATCGCTCACGATCGGCATCGGCTGCCTGATCTCCGACTTCAAGACCGGCTCCTGCCCGCCCTACCGGATGCTGGAGGACCTGAAGAACCACCCCGTCATCAAGCCGCTGATCGAAGGCGCCGAGATGAAGGAATATGCCGCCCACATGATCCCGGAAGGCGGCTACAAGGCGGTCCCGCAGCTCTACGGCGACGGCTGGATGGTGGTCGGCGACGCGGCCCATTTCAACAACGCCGCCCACCGCGAGGGGTCCAACCTCGCCATGGCGTCGGGCCGGATGGCGGCGGAGACGGTGATCGGGCTCCACCAGGCCGGCAGGCCCTACAGCGCCGCCAACCTCGCGGCCTACAAGAAGAAGCTGGACGACAGCTTCATCATGAAGGACCTCAAGAAATACCGAGAGCTGCCCGGCATCATGCACGGCAACAAGCAGTTCTTCGGCGCCTATCCCGACGAAATCACCGCGGCGGCCCATAACTGGTTCACCGTGGACAGCGTCGACAAGAAGTCGAAGGAGAAGGAGATCATGAAGTCCTTCATCAAGCGCCGCTCGGTGATGGGGCTGGTCGGTGACGCAATCAAGCTGGTGAGGGCCGTGCGATGAGCATCATGGTGAAGGTCGAGGAGAAGCTCTATCAGAACCGCTACATCGTCGACGAGAGCCGGCCGCATATCCAGATCAGGAATGCCGACGTCTGCAAGAGCTGCGACAGCCAAGCCTGCACCGTCTGCTGCCCGGCCGCCTGCTACAGCAGGAACGAGACCGGCGGCGTGACGCTGGTGACCGACGGCTGCCTGGAATGCGGCACCTGCCGGGTGGTCTGCCAGGACAAGGGCAACATCGCCTGGGATTATCCCCGCGGCGGCTACGGCATCAGCTACAAGTTCGGCTGAGCGCGCGGCGGCGAGTCCCGGCCCAACGAGTCTGTGCCGTCGCGCCTGTCCCGGTGTGGATGACCCTCCCGAAAACCCCCGCGCGGCGCGCTGCGGGGGTTTTCCCGTCTTCAGGGCAGGGTGGTCATTCGTCCGTCTTCGACATCGCCGCAGCCTGGTCCAGCGCGCGCTGCAGCTCCGCCGGGACATAGGGTTTGCGGACGAAGGCGAGAGGGTGGCAGTCGGCGGCGCGGTGGCGCGTCTCCGGGTCGCCGAAGGCGGAGGTGAAGATGCAGCGGATGCCGGTCCGGCTGCGAATGGCCGCCGCGGCGTCGATGCCGTCGCGCTGGCCGCGCAGGCGGATGTCCATCATGATGACGTCCGGGCGCAGCCGTTCGGCCGCCTCGATCGCATCGGCGGCGTTGTCCTCAGTGCCGACGACGGTGAAGCCCAGCATGCCCAGCACCTCTTCCAGGGCCATGGCGGCAAGGCTTTCATCTTCGACGATCAGGATGCGAAGCGGCTGGTTCGCGGAAGGCGCGGAGTCGTTCTTCATGGGTCCGGCGGTAGCTGTCACAGCGATTTTACAGAAGCGGTCGCCTGGACGAACCCCAAAAATGTCGGTTTATAACCAATGGTGCGGTCTGCATTCCACACATGGGTCATGACCATCGTCGTGCCGCCGGACATGGCTGACGCCATTCCACGGGCCGTGGTGCCTTTTACGTGCGGGACCCGGCCCTTGTTTTCGCGAGGGCGACCGCACCATCTCTGGCTCATGGCTGTTTTTCAGGTGTGAACGCCGCGGTCCCGTCCCCCGTGCCGAGCATTCCGGGGCGGCGGGGTCGCGCCACTTTTCGTGAGGAGACCGGCGATGGACCTGCGTGTCTGCTTCGAGAACATGGAAAGCGTCAACGTCAACGACGCCACGATGATGAAGCATTATGCCAAGAGCTATCTGGCGGATTTCGACCCGGAATGGGCCGGCTTCATCATGCTCCCCCATGACGAGACCATGCGGGCGACGATGGAGCCGGCCTGGCAGGTGCTGATCCGCGACGCCACGCCGCGCAAGGAGCAGGAACTGCTGCGCTATCTCGACGAGAATCCGATGGCCGCCTACCACGTCCATGTCTATCGCCGCGACGGCGGCGTGAACGAGCGGAAGATCCACTGACCGCGGCCCCGCCGGCCCGCCGGTCGAGGCGTCTGCCGGCATAGCGGGAAACGGGGCGCCCGCCGGTCTGGTGTCGGCTTGCCGGCGCCCCTTCCGCTTGGTCCCGCCGCCTTCTCCGCCCGTGCCCGGCGTCCCGCGCCCGTCATCCGCCGCCGTGAGGCGGCGGGCGGCGCTCAGGCGACAGGGGAGCCCAGCAGGCTGTCCAGCGGAACGAAGCGGTCGGCCATCTTGCGCGCTTCCTCCTTGTGGACCTTGAAGGTCTTTTCGGCGATGGCGCTGGAGGTGACGAAGTCCAGGTAGGCCCGTTCCAGGTGGATGCGGTAGCGCGTCGACATCCCCTCGCCGTCCAGGCCCTCCATCCCGCTGTCGGCGGAGAGATAGTCGTGGAAGCGCTGGAGGATGTGCAGCCGGTTCACGTTCACCACCCGCTGGTCGTAGGTGACGTGGAAGAAGCGCAGGAAGTCTTCCGCGGTTTCCAGGTCGTCGAGGTCTTCGGTGAAATCGCTCATCGCGAAAGGCTCCTCACGCGTGCTGCTGGGTGGACGGAGTGGGGCCGCGGCCCTCCTGGTCGCAGATGTTGCCGCAGGATTCGCAGGCGACACCGTGCAGACCTATATCGCTCAGCCGAAACTCGGGATCACTGATATTTTTGTTGTTGAATTGTGACAAGCCGCCGATGGGGACCGGGGCTTGGAGTGGGACCGGGACCGGAACTGGACGGGCGTCGAGCCGGGCCTCGATGCGGTTGATGTGATCGATCAGGCAGGCGATGGCCTTGCCGACCGGATCGGGCATCAGGTGATGTTCCAGGTCGATGCCGTGCTCGGAGAGGTGGCGCTGGGTGTCGGGCCGCACCACGCGGCCGGGGATCCCGACCACGGTCATGCCGGCCGGCACCGGCTTGGTCACCACGGAGTTGGCGCCGACACGCGCGTTGCACCCGACGGTGATCGGGCCGAGGATCTTGGCGCCGGCCCCGACCAGCACCCCGTCCGCCAGCGTCGGGTGCCGCTTGCCCTTGGTCCAGGAGGTGCCCCCCAGCGTGACCCCGTGATACAGCGTCACGTCGTTGCCGATCTCCGCGGTTTCGCCGATCACCACGCCGGCGCCATGATCGATGAAGAAGCGGCGGCCGATGCTGGCGCCGGGATGGATGTCGATGTTGGTCACCGCCCTGGCGACATAGGACAGGAAGCGCGCCGGCCAGCGCACCCCGCGCCGCCACGCCGCATTGGCGATGCGGTGCATCATCAGCGCATGGATTCCGGGATAGCAGGTCAGCACGTCCCACAGGCCGCGGGCCGCCGGATCGCGGTCGAAGACGCAGCGGACATCCTCGCGCAGCAGGGCGGCAATGCCGGGCCGTTCCGACGTGCCCCGGTCCACCGGGTCGGTGTCGATCGCTGCCATGCCTGCGCCCTCCTGGTCCGGGTTCATTGGCGGTGCGGGCGGGGTCACGCGGTGGCCAGCGTGGTGGCCGCCGCAGAGGCCGCCGCAGAGGCCGCCACGCTGGCCGCGGCCTCCAGGAAGGCGCGCAACTCGTCGGCCGTCGGTGGCCGCTTGGCCCGGGTGGCGAGCGACCGGACGCGCGGCAGCACCAGATGCGCCGCCGCGTCGTCGCAGGCGATGCCCAGCCGTTCATAGGCCAGCTTCACCGCCGCGGTGCCGGAATGCTTGCCCAGCACGATGCGGTGCTCGCGCCCGACCTCGGCCGGGTCGAAAGTCTGGTAGGTGGCGCGGTCGCGCAGCAGCCCGTCGACATGGATGCCGGCCTCGTGCGTGAAGACGGCGGCGCCGACGATCGACTTGTTGACGGCGACCGGGCGGTTCGACGCCCGCTCGACCAGATCGGAGATGATCCCCAGCGACTGCGTCCGCACCCCGCTGTCGATGTGGTAGAGGTGCTTGAGCGACACCACCACCTCCTCCAGCGGGGCGTTGCCGGCGCGCTCGCCCAGCCCGTTCACCGTGGTGTTGACGTGGGTCGCGCCGCCCAGCACGGCGGCCAGCGAGTTGGCGTTGGCGAGGCCGAGGTCGTCGTGGGCGTGGATCTCGATCTCTAGGTCCGTGGCCCGTCGGAGCCGCTCGATGCAGGCGCGCGTCTGGAAGGGGTCGAGCACGCCGAGCGTGTCGGCGAAGCGGAAGCGGCGGGCGCCGGCGGCCTGCGCCGCGGTGGCGGCGGCGACTAGGAAATCCGTGTCGGCGCGGGAGGAATCCTCGCCGCCGACGCTGACCTCCAGCCCGTGGTCGCGGGCCCGGCGGACCATGCGCCCAATCTCGGCCAGCGCCCAGGCGCGGCTGCGCTTCAGCTTTTTGGTGATGTGGATGTCGGACACCGGCATCGACAGGTTGACGAAGCCGACCCCGCAGGACAGCGCCGCCTTGAGATCGGCGTCGTGCATGCGGCACCACACCATCAGGCGCCCCTTCAGCCCGAGCGCGGCGACGGCGCGGATGCCCTCGCGCTCCTCCTCGCCCATGGCCGGGATGCCGATCTCCTGCTCCGGCACCCCCGCCTCGTCGAGCGCGCGGGCGATGGCGATCTTCTCGTCGAGCGTGAAGGCGACACCGGCGGTCTGCTCGCCGTCGCGCAGGGTGGTGTCGTTGATGAGGACGGTACGGGAGGGCATGGAGGGCACCTTCCTGAGAGGGGGCGGCCCCACGCGGGCGCTCCCCGAGGGTGTCGCAGGCCGGGCCGGGGACCCGCCCCGACGGGGTGTCGTCGGGCGGGGTGCCGGGACGGGCACCCGAACCCGGCCTGCGATTCCGGTGTTACGAATAGACGGGCGCGAACTCTTTGGGCTTGCCCGCGTCCTGCTGCCAGTAGGGCGACAGGCTGCGCAGCTTGGCGATGATGTCCGGCACCACGGCGATGACCCGGTCGATCTCCTCCTCGGTCGTCTCGCGCGACAGGGAGAAGCGGGTTGCCCCGTGGGCGGCGGTGTAGGACACGCCCATGGCGCGCATGACGTGGCTGGGCTCCAGCGAGCCCGAGGTGCAGGCGGAGCCGGAGGACGCGGCGATGCCGGCCTCGTTCAGCAGCAGCAGGATCGCCTCGCCCTCGATGTACTCGAAGGCGATGTTGGCGGTGTTGGGCAGGCGGTCGTCCGGGTTGCCGGTGACGAAGCAGGCGGGCACCGCCGCCAGGATCGCCCGCTCCAGCTTGTCGCGCAGCGCCCGCACCCGGCTGTTCTCGTCGCCCATGTGGAGCAGCGCCAGTTGGGCGGCGGCCCCCAGCCCGACGATGCCGGGCGCGTTCTCGGTGCCGGCGCGGCGCGAGCGCTCCTGGTGGCCGCCGCGCAGCATCGGGCGGAAGCGCAGGCCGCGCTTGACGTAGAGCGCGCCGATGCCCTTGGGAGCGTGCAGCTTGTGCCCGGACAGCGACAGCATGTCGATGGAGCTGTCGGCGAGCTTCATCGGGATCTTGCCGACCGCCTGCACCGCGTCGGTGTGGAAGACGGCCCCGGCGGCCTTGGCCAGCCGTGCCAGTTCCTCCACCGGGAAGATCGTCCCGGTTTCGTTGTTGGCCCACATGATGGAGACGATGGCGACCCGGTCGGACAGGGCCGCCCGGTAGGCGTCCATGTCGAGGTTGCCCCTGCCGTCGACCGGGATGCGGTGGACGGTGTAGCCGCGCTTCTTCTCCAGGTACTCGCAGAGCGACAGCACGCCGGGATGCTCGACCACGCTGGTGACGATCTCGCGTTTCTTCGGGTAGGCCTCCAGCGCCGACAGGACGGCGGTGTTGTCGCTTTCCGTGCCACCGGAGGTGAAGACGATCTCGCTGTCGTGGGCGGCACCCAGCAGGGCCTGGATCTGCTTGCGCGCCCATTCGATCTTGCCGCCCACCGCGGCGCCGAAGCCGTGCATCGAAGACGCGTTGCCGAAATGCTCGGTGAACAACGGCAGCATCTCCTGGAGCACCTCCGGGTCGACGCGGGTGGTGGCGTTGTTGTCGAGATAGATGCCCTGGTTCATCGCGAGGTCCTCCTCAGACCGCATGGGCCGGCATCAGCGAGGCGGGCTTGACCCGCACGAACTCGCCGAGCGCCTCGACCAGCTTCATCTGCACGCCCATCATCGTGCCGGCCGACTGCGAACAGCCGGAGCAGGCGCCGGTCAGGCGCACGTAGATGTCCTTGCCGTCGATGTCGACCAGTTCGACGTCGCCGCCGTCGCGCTGGATCTGGGGCCGCATCTCCTCGATGGCGGTCATGATGGCCTGCATGCGCTGGACGTTGGTCAGCCTGGCCGCAGCCGCCGGCTCCGCCTTCGGCTGCAGCGGCTTGATGGCGTCGAGGCCGACGGTGCCGGGCGCATGCTTCGCCGCCGGCTTGAGGGCGCCGGTCCTGGCCAGCACCTGCTCCAGCACCTCCTCGATCTTCTCGTGGCAGGTCTGGCAGGAGCCGCCGGCCTTGGTGTAGTGGGTGACCTCCTCCAGCGTGGTCAGGCCGTTGACCGTCACCGCGCGCTCGATCATCGCGGCGTCGACGCCGAAGCACTTGCAGACCAGCTCGCCTTCCTCGTGGTCGTCCTCCCAGGCCTCGCCCTTGTAGTTGGCGATGGCGGCGCGCAGCGCCTCCGCCCCCATCACCGAGCAGTGCATCTTCTCCGGCGGCAGGCCGCCCAGATACTCGGCGATGTCGCGGTTGGTCAGCGTCAGCGCCTCGTCCACCGTCTTGCCGATGATCATCTCGGTCAGGGCCGAGCTGGAGGCGATGGCCGAGCCGCAGCCGAAGGTCTGGAACTTCGCGTCCTGGATGACCTGCGTATCGGGATCGACCTTCAGCATCAGACGCAGCGCGTCGCCGCAGGTGATGGAGCCGACCTCGCCGACCGCGTTGGCGCTGTCCAGGACACCGGAGTTCTTCGGGTTGAAGAAGTGTTCCTTGACCTTGTCGGTGTAGTTCCACATGTCGCTGCTGCCTTTCCGTGGGGGGCGCGCCTAGGGGAAGAGCCGTTTGGGGTGGAGTGGCCGGGGCGGGGCGGTCAATGCGTCGAATGGGGGGCCGACGTGCCGCAACCCGACGAGGCGGTGGAGCAGGATCCGCCCTCGCCGCCGGCGGAGAAGGACTTGCCGCAACCGCAACTGTTGGTCGCATTCGGGTTGTCGAACTTGAAGCCCGAACCCTCGATCCCCTCGACGAAATCGACCACCACGCCGCTCAGGAAAGGCTGGCTGCTGGCATCGACGAAGATGGTCACCGGACCGAAGCTGAGCACCGCGTCGTCGTCGGCCGCCGCCGCCTCCAGCCCCATCTGGTACTTCAGGCCGGCGCAGCCGCCGTCGGTCACCGCGATCCGCAGGCCGGCCGCCGTGCCGCCGGACTTCGCCAGGACCCGTTCCAGGGTGGAAACCGCCGCATCCGTCAGTGTCACCATGTCCCGCCTCCTCAAAGCGCGTTGCCGGTGTGCCGGCCGAACTGGCGATACCATCAGCAAGCAGTGTGCCAAGACAATATATGCACCGAAATCAATGGGTTGGAGCGAGGGTGCGCTGGCGCAATCCTGACAAAGTTTCTTGTGCGAATGGTTTTGTCGGGTTTTTCGCGTGTCGCCTTTGCGACAGCCGCGACACTTCGCCGCACAAAAGGATTGTGGTCTTTCCGCCCCTGTCCGCGCTTACCATCTGGCCTCGCGGGTGCGTCGGATGGTTGACCCTGTCAGCGGAAAGGTGAGGCGAGATGGACCAGCCGATCGAGCTCAGGATGTCGAACGGCCGCATGGCCTTCGGCGACGTGCCCGAACACATCGACGAGTTGCTGCGGGAGGCGGTGAAGGCCCGCGACCTTCCGGAGGCCTGCGAGGCCCTGCTGTGGGAGGCCCATCGCCAGGGGCCGCGGGTGCTGCCGGTCTTCTATGCGCTCTACAAGTTCTACTTCAACCGGAAGAAGCTGGTGGAGGCCGAGAGGGTCGCCCGCATCGGGCTGGACGCGGCAGCGCTCCAGGGCGGCTTTTCCGCCGACTGGTCGCAACTGACCGCGACGACCACCGACTGGTCGGCGGCCGGGCCGGCGCGCTTCTTCCTGTTCACCATGAAGGCGCTGGCCTTCATCGAACTGCGCCGCCACAACCGCGAGAAGGCCCTCGGGATCCTCGCCAGGATGGCGGAGATCGACCCGGCCGACCAGGTCGGCTACGGCACCATCGCGGCGCTGGCCCGCGGGTTGGACGGCGAGGCCGGGACGGCGGCCGGGTAGGTCTCGCGTCCTCCGCGGACGCAAAAAGACCCCCGGCCGGGCGGACCCGGTCGGGGGCAGGGGGGATGTGCGTCTCACGACGCCCACACGACGCGCTCTCGCGCCGATGGAGATGCGGCGATGGAGGGGGCGGGGCCGGTCAGGCCGCCACGGTCTCCAGCGCCGGATAGTCGGTGTAGCCCTTGGCGGCGCCGCCGTAATAGGTGGCGCGGTCCGGCTCGGCCAGCGGCGCGGCGGTGCGGAAGCGCTGCGGCAGGTCGGGGTTGGAGATGAACGCCTCGCCGAAGCTAACGGCGTCGGCCTGGCCGCTGGCCAGCGCGGCGTCGGCATCGGCCCGGCCGTAGCCGCCGTTCAGGATGAACGGCCCCTTGAACGCCGCCCGCAACGCCTCGGCGACGTGCGGCGCCCCCTCCGGCGGGGCCATGTGGTGTCCCGGCCGCCCCTCGATCACGTGCAGGTAGGCAAGGCTGAAGGGATTGAGCGCCTGGGCGACCGACAGGAAATGCGGCAGCGGGTCGCTGTCGCCCATGTCGTTGAACACGCCGGTCGGCGACAGGCGCACGCCGATGCGGTCGGCGCCGACCGCATGGGCCGTCGCCTCCAGGATCTCCAGCAGGAAACGGCAACGGTTTTCCACGCTGCCGCCGTAGCGGTCGGTGCGCCTGTTGGTGCGGTCGCGCAGGAACTGGTCGATCAGGTAGCCGTTCGCCGCGTGGATCTCGATGCCGTCGAGGCCGGCGTCGAAGACCGCACGCTTGGCCGCATCGGCGAAGTGGCGGACCAGCCCCGGGATCTCGTCGGTCTCCAGCGCGCGGGGCAGCGGAAAGGGCTCCATGCCGGCGCCGGTGAACAGCGTGCCGGCCGCCGCGATGGCGGAGGGCGCCACAGGAGCGGCGCCGTTCGGCTGGAAGCAGGGATGGGAGATGCGGCCGACATGCCAGAGCTGCGCGACGATGCGGCCGCCGGCGTCGTGCACGGCTTCGGCCACCGAACGCCATGCCAGCGTCTGGGCGTCGGTATGGATGCCCGGGGTGTGCGGATAGCCCTGGGCGCTGTCGCAGACCTGCGTCGCCTCGGTGATGATCAGGCCGGCGGAGGCGCGCTGCGCATAATATTCGGCGGTCAGCGCCGTCGGGCAATTGCCGTCGCCGGCACGGCTGCGCGTCATCGGCGCCATGACGATGCGGTTGGGCAGCTCGATGGCGCCGAGGCGGAGCGGCGTGAACAGGTTCGGAGTGGCGTGCGTGTCGGTGCTCTCGATGTGGGTGCTTTGCGGCATGTCGGAACGCCCCTGTCCGGGAAAGTCTGCTTGTATGTATGCGGGTACATACTTGAATCAGAGCGTGCCGCTTGTCAAGTATGTATCTACATACTTATCATCGGGCGCGTGCCCGCCGGACTGTCGGCGAGGAGCAGGCGCGGTATGGATCGGAAAGGGACCGGGTTGGACGGGAACTTGGACGGGAAGGTGGACGCGAACGGCGATGCCGAAGGCTGCTGTTCGCCGGAGGGCGGCTGCGAGGGCGGAGGGCGCAGGCGCGACCGCGCTGCGACCGAGAACGCGCTGCTCGACGCCGCCAAGATCGTGTTCGCCGAGCGCGGTTTCGACGCCGCGACGACGCGCGACATCGCCGGCCGCGCCGGGGTCAACGAACAACTGATCCAGCGCTACTTCTCGGGCAAGAGCGGGCTGCTGCTGGCGGTGGTCGAGCGCTATTGGCGCGAGGAGTCCGGCGGCTGCGACCTGCCGCCGCCGGACGAGGACCTGGAAACCGACCTCGCCCGCTTCCTGCACGCCCAGCTCAAGCATAGCTGGAAATGCCGCGACTTCACCCGCGTGGTGCTGGCCCGCGCCCTGGTCGACCAGGCGATCGCCGACGAGATGGCGCGCACCCTGTCGCAAAGCCGCACCCCCTGCCTGCTGAAGCGGCTGGAGGGGTTCCGTGACCGCGGGGCCATAGCGGCCGACGCCGACCTCGCCAACGTGGCGGCCGGCATCGCGACGCTCAGCTTCGGGCTCGGGTTCCTCGACCAGGTGGTGTTCGGCCGCGACGACGCCGGCATCTGCGCCATGGTCCGGACGCTGGCCCACACCATCGCCCATGGGCTGACGCCGCGGGCGTGACGCCCGCTCAGTCCGCCGCCGGCGCCGTGGCTGCCGGTGCCGTGGTCGCTTCCCGGACCCTGCGGGTCGAGGCGCGGCGGTTGCGGATGGCGTCGACGGTGAAGACCGCCAGCGCCGCCCAGATGCAGGCGAAGGTGACGGCGTGGGTGCGGGTGAAGGCTTCGCCGAAGACCAGCACGCCCAGCAGCAACTGGCCGGTCGGGCTGACATACTGCAGCAGCCCGACGGTGGTCAGCGTCAGGTTCGCGGCCCCGAACATGAACAGCACCAGCGGCACCGCGGTGACCGGCCCGGACAGCGCCAGCAGGACGCTGTCGGCCCAGCCATGCCCGAAGGCGCCGCCGTCGCCCAGCCACAGCAGGTAGCCGAGCGCGGCCGGCAGCAGCAGGGCGGTTTCCACCAGCAGCCCGATCACCGGATCGATCGCCGCCTTCTTGCGCACAGCCGCGTAGAAGCCGAACGACAAGGCCAGCGACAGCGCCACCCAGGGGATCGTGCCGTAGCTGGCGACCTGGATGCCGACGCCGGCGGTGGCGATGGCGACCGCCAGCATCTGGCCGCGGCTGAGCCGTTCGTTCAGGAACAGCACGCCCAGCAGCACATTGACCAGCGGGTTCATGAAATAGCCGATGCTCGCCTCGACCAGCCGGCTGTTGACCACCGCCCAGATGAACACCGTCCAGTTGATGGTGATCAGCAGGGTGGTGACCAGCAGCACGCCGAGGCGGCGCCAGCTTCCCACGGCCGCGACGATGGCCCCACCGCCGCGGGTGGCCAATACGGCGCCGCCGACCAGCACCACGGTCCAGAGCACCCGGTGGGCGACGATCTCCAGCGGTCCGATGCCGTGCAGCGCCTTGAAGAAGATCGGGTTCAGCAGTCCCCAAACCAGATAGGAGGACAGCGCCGCGATGAAGGCCGCGGCTTTGGTGTTCGGGGCCTTGGCGGCGGGCAGGGTTTCAACCATACCATCCGTTTAGCACATTGTTCGGACATGCAGGCAGCCGGGCGCCGGGCATGGCCGGCCTGCGCGCGCGGCATGCTGGAGAGGCGTTCCGCTCGGGGCTGCTAAAGGTTGAGTCGCCGGGCGCTCGCCATCATCCGGTCGGTCCAATGGGCGTGCGGCTGGAAGCGGCGTTCGAACAGCCGCCACATGCCGGCCTGTTCGCTGGCGGTCTCGATCACCGCGACCGCGTCGCCGCCGTGCCGCTCCGCCACCCGTTCGGCTCCCGCGGCATAGGTGCCCATCAGCCAGCCGCGTCGGTCGTAGGGCGGGCGGACCCAGCCGACGGGGAAGAACCACCGCGCCAGTGCCGGCTGGTGGACGCACAGCGCCCAGCCGGCGACCATCCCGTCCGCGCCGCCGATCACCAGCGACAGGTCGGGGTCCAGCGTGCCGCTCCAATGCTGCGGCTGCGCCCAGGCTGGGGCTTCGCCGCGATCGATCAGCGTCCGGGCCAGCGCCTCCGCCTCGACCCCGCGTTGGCGCCAGGACCACAGCCGGAAACCGTCCGCCTGCAGGCGCGCCAGCAGCGAGTCGCGGTTGCGGAACACCGCCACGGTGTCGCGGACGGCGCCGCAGATGCGAAGGCGGGTCGCTTCCGGCTCGGGCCAGCCGGCGGCGCGCAGGGTGGCGGCGAAGGCCGCGGCGGCCGGCAGCCGGCTGGAGTAGCTGGCCCCCAGCCGGGCCACGCCGAGGGCGGGCAGGGCGTCCTCCAGCGCCGCCAGCAGCCGCAGCGCCAAGCCCCGCCGGCGCCAGGGGCGGGCGACGACCAGCGACAGCAGCGTCTGCTCCCCCTCTTCCAGCGGCCGTCCGGGCGTCACCGCGGACAGGGCGAGCCCGACAGGGCGGTCGCCGTCCCAGGCGGCGACGGCGCACGGGCGGCAGAGCCGCCGTTCCTCCGGGTCGGCCAGCGACAGCAACGACCGGTAGGAAGCCCAGGTCAACGGCGCCAGCGATGCCGCGTCCCCGGTCGACGCCGGCCGTATGACCTCGGGTTGTGAAGATGTCGGCTTCATCGCTGCGTCCGTCACAATGCTGTGCCTGATGGCGCAATGCCATTTCAGCTTGTCGGTTCGTCGATTGCCGGTATATAGCGGGTTTACGGCCGCGTCCATGCTTGCCGACGGGAGCATAGGACCGGTTTCAATCTTTAAACAATTGTGGAAAGGTGGCTCATGACTTCCCAGGCTGATGTCGATCCGCTGCTGCAACTCCGCCGTCAGGCCGAAGCCGCCCTGGTGGATCGTGCGCAGGCCGACACGGCGTTTCGCGCCCTGCTGGTGAAGGACCCGCATGCGGCCCTGAAGACGCTGTTCGGGACCGATCCGGTTCCCGGCATCTCGATCAAGGTGGTCGAGGAGCAGCCAGGCGAGATGACCCTGGTGCTGCCGGCCGCCGACCAGAGCGAACTGCCGGACGACCTCCTGGATCTCGCCTCGGGCGGCACCAGCTTTTCCGCCTTCATCCTCTACGGACCCAACGACGCGCCGCCGAAGCAGAGGAAGTGAAGGCCGCCGGCCCCGCCGAACCGGATGCGGGATGGCCGGCATGCCAAGCAAAAAGCCCCGCCGAAGCGGGGCTTTTCCGTTCCGGCCCCCGAAGGCGGGGCCATGAGGTGCCGGATCGGGGTCAGGCGGCGGCGCCGGTGGCGACGCCCTTGTCCGCCATCAGGGTCTGCAGCTCGCCCGATTCGTACATCTCGCGGACGATGTCGCAGCCGCCGACCAGCTCGCCCTTGACGTAGAGCTGCGGGAAAGTCGGCCAGTTCGAGTATTCCTTCAGGCCCTGGCGGAGGCCCGGATCCTCCAGGATGTTGACGCCCTTGAACTTGACGCCGACATGGCTCAGCACCTGGACGACGGCGGCGGAGAAGCCGCACTGCGGGAACACCGGGGTTCCCTTCATGTAGAGCACGACATCGTTGCTCTTGAGGTCCTGCTCGATGCGCTCGACGACGTTCTGATCGACCATGACTCGATGACCCTTCCGATTCGGCCCGGCAGTGCCGGTGCCCTGTCTATTACGACGATGTCCATTGCGACGTGTGTTCAGGCGCCTTCCGGCATCCTGACTCAGGCGCCTTCCGGCACCGCGGTGGTCAGCGCCAGGGCGTGCAGCTCCCCGCCCATCCTGCCCTGAAGGGCGGCGTAGACCATCTGGTGCTGCTGCACCCGGCTCTTGCCCTTGAAGGTGGCGGAGGTGACGAGCGCGGCATAGTGGTCGCCGTCGCCCCTCAGGTCCGCGATCTCCACGACCGCGTCCGGGATGCCCTCCTTGATGAGCTTTTCGATCGTGGCGGCTTCCATCGCCATGGGTCCAGTCCTCGCTCTGTTCAGGATTGCCCCGCCCGGGCACACGCTTATCGAGATAGAGTAGGTGTGGCCGGGCCGTTTGTCATCCACCGCCAGGTATTTGCCGACCTGCGGAAGACGCCGTGACGGCCCGGCCCGCTCAGGGCGTCACTCGCCGAAGACGCGCTTGAACACGGTGTCGACATGCTTGGTGTGGTAGGTCATGTCGAACATCGGCGCCAGCGTGTCGCGGTCGATGTGCTTGGAGATGTCGGGGTCGCTCGACAGCAGGTCCAGGTAGTTGCCGCCCTTTTCCCACACCTGCATGGCATTGCGCTGCACCGCCTTGTAGCTGTCCTCGCGGCTCATGCCGGCCTGGGTCAGCGCCAGCAGCACACGCTGGGAGAAGACCAGCCCGCCGAGGTCGTCCAGGTTCTTCTGCATGCGCTCGGGATAGACCACCAGCTTCTCCATCATGCCGGTCAGGCGCGCCAGCGCGAAGTCCAGCGTGACGGTGGCGTCGGGGCCGATCATGCGCTCGACGGAGCTGTGGGAGATGTCGCGCTCGTGCCAGAGGGCGACGTTCTCCAGCGCCGGGACCACGGCGGAGCGGACGATGCGGGCGAGCCCGGTCAGGTTTTCCGACAGCACCGGGTTGCGCTTGTGCGGCATCGCCGACGAGCCCTTCTGGCCGGGATGGAAATACTCCTCGGCCTCACGCACCTCGGTGCGCTGCAGGTGGCGGATTTCCGTCGCCAGGTTCTCGACGCTCGACGCGATCACGCCCAGCACGGAGAAGAAGAAGGCATGGCGGTCGCGCGGGATCACCTGGGTCGACACCGGCTCCACCGACAGGCCGAGCTTGGCGGCGACGTGCTCCTCGACCCGCGGGTCGATGTTGGCGAAGGTGCCGACGGCGCCGGAGATGGCGCAGGTGGCGATGTCCCTGCGCGCCTCGACCAAGCGCTCGCGGTTGCGGGCGAAGGCTGCGTAATGGCCGGCCAGCTTCAGGCCGAAGGTCGTCGGCTCGGCGTGGATGCCGTGGCTGCGGCCGATGGTGACGGTGTTCCTGTGCTCGTAGGCGCGGCGTTTCAGCGCGGCCAGCAGGGCGTCGAGGTCGGCCAGCAGCAGGTCGGCGGCCTGGGTGAGCTGGACGGCCAGGCAGGTGTCCAGGACGTCGCTCGACGTCATGCCCTGGTGGACGAAGCGGGCTTCCGGACCGACATGCTCGGCGAGGTTGGTCAGGAAGGCGATGACGTCGTGCCGGGTCTCGCGCTCGATCTCGTCGATCCGGTCGATCTCCCACTTGCCGCGCTCCCACACCGCCTTGGCGGCCTCCTTGGGGATGACGCCCAGATCGGCCTGCGCATCGCAGGCGTGCGCCTCGATTTCGAACCAGATGCGGAAGCGGTTTTCCGGCTCCCAGATGCGGGCCATTTCGGGGCGGGTATAGCGGGGGATCATCGGCACTCTCCGGAGGATGCGGGCGCGGGAATCGGGGGACGGCTGCGGGGGCCGGCACGCGCGCGCGACCATAGCGGCGCGGCGGCGCGTTTTAAAGCCTCGCATAGGCCGGCCGTGCCCGGCGCAGGGCAGGGAGACTCTCCTTTGGCGAAAATTTCGTCATAAAAATCCCGCACAGGTGTATATCATTTCCGGTAATCGAAGCGCGGCGGGCATCCAGCGGCGCGTTTGCAGTGCGCCGTATGCAGCCCGGACGCGCCTGCATCAGGAGGCAGTCTTCTTGTCCGACCCCGTCGCCGAGATTGTCCGTGCGCCCTCGCGCTCGTCCGACGAGGCCCGGTTCTACCGCCTGCAGTTGCTGGCGTCGATGGCGCTGGTGTCGGCGCTCGTCCTCGGTCTCGGCTTCTACTTCGTCTGGCAGCACTGGTCGGACTTCGAACGGGACCTGCGGCAATCGGAGGCCCGCTATCTGCACGAGCAGCATCAGGCCCTGGTGCAGGAGGTCGAGAATGCCAAGTCCTACCTCGCCTACATGCGGGCGCGGGCGGAACCGCTTCTGAAGGAGCAGCTTCGCGAACGCGTGGACGACGCCTATGGGATCGCCTACGGCATCTACCAGCGCGGAAAGGACATCCTCCCCGAGGCGTCGGTCCAGCAGGCAATCAAGGAGACGCTGCGGCCTCTGCGCTTCGCCGCCGGGCGCGGCTACTACTTCATCCAGAACCTGAACTCGGATTCGGTCCTGATGCCGATCGACCCGTCGGTGGAGGGACGGTCGCCCTATCCGCACAATCCGCAGGGCTACGCCGTGGTGAGCGCGCTGCTGCGCGCGGCCCAGGGGCCGACCCAGCGCGGCTTCGCCCGCTATCGCTGGCGCATGCCGGACGACCCCTTGCAGATGGTGGAGAAGCTGGCCTTCGTCCGCCGCTTCGATCCCTACGACTGGCTGATCGGCGCCAGCGATTCCCTGGCGGCGGTGGAGACGAGGCTGCAGCGGGAGTCGCTCGACCGGCTGCGGGCTTTCCGTTTCGGCGAAACCGGCTACATCGGGGTGCTGCGCCAGGACGGCCAGGTGCTGCTGTCGCCCACCGCCCCCGCCGCGGAGGGGATGAATGTCGGCACGCTGCAGTGGAAGACCGAACGCGACCTGCTGACGCGCTTCCTCGAGGTGGGGCGCCAGGGCGGCGGCGAGGTGCGCTACGACTGGGTCCACCCCGTCACCGGACGGCCGGCGCCCAAGATGGCCTATGTCTCGGCCCCGACGGTGTGGGGCTGGATCCTGGTGGCCGGCTTCTACATCGACGACCTCGGCAAGGAGATGGAGGAGCGCCGCGCCGAACTGGCCCGCGGCGTCGACCAGCGCGTCTGGACCACGGTGGCCGTGCTGGCCATGGCGCTGGCGGCGTCGGTCGGGATGTCCTGGCTGGTCACCGGCTGGCTCCGGCGCATCGTCGGCGGCTACCAGCTCCGGATGCGGCGCAGCGACAGCATGCTGCGCGAACGCGCGCGCCAGCTCTACCTCGCCAACTTCTTCATCGACCATGTCTCCGAGATCGTCGTGCTGGCCGACGCTCGGCTCCGGATCGCCTACGTCAACCCGTTCGGCTGCCGGGCGCTCGGCGGCACGCTCGAGGATCTGGTGATGGCCCAGGCCGACCTGCTGGAGCGGTTCGCCGCCGGGGGCGAGGAGGCCGCCGACCATTACGAGACCATCTACCGCACGCCCGACGGACGCCGGCTGGAGCTGGAGATCACCGCCAGCCGCATCACCTACGAGGGGGACGTCTATTACTCGGCGATCGCCCGCGACATCACGGAGCGCAAGCACGCGGAGTGGCAGCTCCGGCTGTCCGCCAAGGTGTTCGACAATGCCGCCGAAGGGATGTTCGTGGCCAACGAGCGGCGGCAGATCGTCGCCGTCAACGACGCCTTCACCCGCATCACCGGCTATGATCGCCTGGAGGCGCTGGGGCGGGGACCGGAATTCCTCCAGTCCGACCGCAACCCGCCCGGCTTCTACGAGGAGCTGTGGATGCAGCTCCTCGCCCACGGGCAGTGGATCGGCGAGGTCTGGAGCACGCGCAAGTCCGGAGAGCCGTTTCCGCAATGGCTGAGCGTCAAGCTGGTGCGCAACGAGGACGGGGCGATCGCCAACTACATCGCGGCCTTCAGCGACATCACCGAGAACCGCGCCCAGGAGGAGCGAATCCGCCATCTGGCGCAGTACGACTTCCTGACCGACCTGCCCAACCGCTTCCTCCTGCGCGACCGGCTGGAACGGGCGATCCTGGCCGCCGGCCGGCGCGGCACCCGGGTGGGCCTGCTCTTCATCGACCTCGACCGCTTCAAGACGATCAACGACAGCCTGGGCCACGGGGTGGGCGACGGGCTGTTGCGCGAGGTGGCCTCCAGGCTGCTCGCCACCGTGCGGGCGAGCGACACGGTCAGCCGCCAGGGCGGCGACGAGTTCGTCGTCCTCATCAACGACATCGACGGGCCGGACGCCGCCGGCGTGGTGGCGGGCAAGGTGCTGCGCGCCCTGTCGGAGCCCTGCACCATCGACGGGCACGAGCTGCAGGTGACGCCCTCGATCGGCATCGCCATCCATCCCGACGACGGGGCGGGGATCGACGAGCTGCTGAAGAACGCCGACATGGCGATGTACGCTGCCAAGGAGGCCGGCCGCGCCACCTGCCGCTTCTTCACGCCGGAGCTGAACCGCCGCGCCTCGGACCGCCTGTGGATCGAGAACAACCTGCGCCGGGCGCTGGGCAACGACGAGCTGGAGCTGCATTTCCAGCCGCAATTCTCGCTCGACGGCCGCCGCCTGATCGGGGCGGAGGCGCTGGTGCGCTGGCGCCAGCCCGACGGCACGCTGATCATGCCCGGACAGTTCATTCCGGTCGCCGAGGACACCGGGCTGATCCTGCCGCTCGGCGACTGGGTGCTGGGCGAGGCCTGCCGCCGGGCGGCGGAGCTGCTGCGCCACCGCGACCTGCTGATCGCCGTCAACCTTTCGGCGGTGCAGGTGCGCCGTCCAGGCCTGGCCGAACGGGTGGCCGGCTGGCTGTCCTCCTACGGCATTCCTCCCGCGGCGCTGGAGCTGGAGGTGACGGAGAGCGTGCTGATGGACGAGTCGGACGTGGTGGCGGATACCTTCTCGCACCTGCGCGGGATGGGCGTGTCGCTGGCGATCGACGATTTCGGCACCGGCTATTCGTCGCTGGCCTACCTGAAGCGCTTCCGCGTCGACAAGCTGAAGATCGACCGCCGGTTCGTCAGCGAGCTGCGGGCCGACAATCCCGACAGCGGCGCCATCGCCAAGGCGGTCATCGGCATGGCCCGGTCGCTGCACATGGACACGCTGGCCGAGGGCGTGGAGACGGAGGAGCAGTACCGCTGCCTCGTCGAACTCGGCTGCGACCAGTGCCAGGGCTACCTGCTGGGCCGCCCGATGCCCTATGACGACTTCCTTGCCTTCCTGCGCGGCGGCGCGGCGGCGCCCGCCGACCGGGTGGCGGAAACGGTGGAGTAGGCCGCGCCCCGGCTGCGGTCTTTCAGCCGTAACGCAGCAGCCGCGCCCCGTTGGCCTTCAGCCAGGCCCGCGGCCGGTCGACGTCCGGGTTCATCCCCGCCGTCAGGCTGGCGCACAGCGCCCAGAAGCGCGGCGAGTGGTTCATCTCGCGCAGATGCGCCACCTCGTGGCCGACCACATAGTCGAGCACCGCCTCCGGCGTCAGGATCAGCCGCCAGGAGAAGGAGAGGCGGCCGGTGGACGAGCAGCTTCCCCAGCGGCTCCTGGTATCGCGCACCGTGACGGCGGCGACGCGGGCGCCGATGGCGGCCGCCTTCGCGCGTGCCCGCTCCGACAGTTCGCGCCTCGCCTCCGCCACCAGGAAGTCGCGCACGCGCCGGGCCAGATGCTCGGGCTGGCCGCCGACCAGCAGCGCACCGTCCTCGATGCGGGTCGGGCCGCGCAGGGCGGCATCGTGCCGGATGAGGTGCTCGACGCCCAGATAGGGCAGGAGGGCGCCGTCGGCGAAGGGCAGGGACGGCGGCATCGCCGCCAGCCGTGCCCGCAGCCAGCCGTCATGGCGGCCGATGAACTGGCGGGCGTCTGATTCCGACACGCCGACCGGCACCACCACCTGCACGAGGCCGCGGCCGGCATCGACGCGCAGGGTCATGCGGGTGGCGCGGGCGCTCTCCCGCAGTTCCAGCGGCATCGGCAAGCCGGTGATCTCCAGCGCCCGTGGCGGCTGGGGCGGCCGGGCGGCGGTCCGCTTGCGGCGGCGTGGAAGGGAGGGGCGGCGCTGCACCATGGCGTCTTATAGCGTGGCCGGCGCCCGATGCAAAAGCGTCCTCAGCGGCATCCGCAGGGGCATCCGTAGCGGCATCCTCTGGGGCATCCTTCGGCCATGACGCGGCCGGAAGGCGGCAGGATGTAACATTTGACACGATCGATAGGTCCGCAAGATAACTTGGAGGCAACACAGCGGCTGCCGGCCGGCATCCGGGACGTCTCCTCGACATCTTTCAGAGAAACCGCCCATGCTTTCTACCGAAAGTCATACGCCGACGCGCGAGGATTGGATGGACGCCTTGCTGTCCGCCAGCCCCGTCCCGCAGGCGCTTCTTGGTGCCGACGGGCGGTTGCTTGGTGTCAACGACGCCTTCGCCGCCGCCGCCGGCCTGCCGCGCAGCGCGGTGGAGGGACGGACGCTGCAGGCGCTCGGGCTGCCTCAGGACCTCTGCCGTGTCATCGATGGGCTGCGGGACCGGGTGTCGGCGACGGGCGCCCCGGCCGTCATGGAGGCGGGGGCCGCCGGGCTGCTGCTGCCGGGCCATGACGGGGCGGTGGTGGTGGCCGCGGCGCGCGGCATGGCCGGGGCCGTGGCGCTGATCGCCGAGGCGGGCGGGGCGGCGCTGGCGCGTGAGGAGGCGGCCGAGGCCCGCGCCGAGGCCGAGCGTGCACGCACGTCCATGGGTCGTTTCCTGTCGGCGGCCAGCCATGCCCTGCGCCAGCCGTTCCAGGCCATGCACCTGTTCCACCACCTGCTGGCCGGCCGTCTGACCGACACCACCAGCCAGGACCTTGCCGGGCAGCTCTCGCAGGCGATCACCGGCGGCGAAACCCTGCTGCGCGCGCTTCTCGACGTGTCGTCGCTGGAGGCCGGGCTGGTCGCCGCCAAGCCGCAGCCGTTCCCGGTCGACGAGCTGCTGGCCAAGATGCTGGAGGAGTTCGGGGGCGAGGCGGAGGCCAAGGGGCTGCGCTTCAACGTCCACCCGCTCGACGCCGAGGTCGCCAGCGACCCGGTGCTGATGGAGCGGCTGCTCCGGCCGCTCCTGGCCAACGCCCTGCGCTACACCAGCACGGGCGGCGTCCTGCTCGCCGCCCGGCGGCATGGCGGCGGCCTGCGCATCGAGGTGTGGGACACCGGGATCGGCATCGACCCGTCGCAGCATGCGGCCATCTTCGAGGACTTCCACCAGCTCGGCAACCCGGGGCGCGACCGCAAGCAGGGGCTGGGCCTCGGGCTCGGGATCGTGCGCCGGCTGTCGCGGCTGCTGGACCATCCGGTGACCGTCCGCTCCAGGCCCGGCAAGGGATCGGTCTTCGCCGTCGACCTGCCGCTGGCCGGCCGCTGAGGCGGCGCGCCGCCGCCCGCCTCCTGTGCGCAAATGTTCGGAACCGCGCTTGACAGAGGCCGGCGGGCGCGCACAGTGTGACGGTTAGAGCAACCGAACAGTTTCGAAAGCGACCATCTGGACGACAAGCCTTTCATAAGCCTTCGCATGATTTTCACACGGCTTCGCGCAACGACGCGGGCGCGTGCCATCAAAACTTCACGAAAGCATCGCGGGACGGCAACCCGTTGCCCTCATGACAACCGCGCACCATACC
Organism: Azospirillum picis; assembly: GCF_017876115.1. GTDB lineage: Bacteria > Pseudomonadota > Alphaproteobacteria > Azospirillales > Azospirillaceae > Azospirillum > Azospirillum picis. The sequence continues at coordinate 479,013 of NZ_JAGINO010000002.1, read as the reverse complement.
GGGATAGGGAGACCCACCAGATGTTGACCCGCCGCAAGTTCGCTCTCCTCACGGGCGCCGCCACCACGTCCGCGCTGCTGCTCGCCGCCCTGCCGGGCGCGGCACTGGCGCAGCAGAAGACGGTCGTCGAGTTCTGGCACGGCCTGCCGCAGCCGCTGGGCGGGCAGTTGGAGCAGATCGTCAAGGACTTCAACGACGGCCAGCAGGCGGTCCAGGTCAACGCCTCCTACAAGGGCAGCTATCCGGAGACGATGCAGGCGGCGATCGCCGCCTTCCGTGCCGGCAACGCGCCGCACATCGTGCAGATGTTCGAGGTCGGGACCGCCACCATGATGGCCGCCGGCCCGGCGGTGAAGCCGGTCTACCAGTTGATGGAGGAGACGGGCGCGTCCTTCGACGCCAACGCCTACATCCCCGCGGTGAAGGGCTACTACTCGTCCAAGGACGGGAAGATGATGGCGCTGCCGTTCAACAGCTCCACCGCCATCATGTTCTACAACAAGGACGCCTTCCAGAAGGCCGGCCTCGACCCGGCCAAGCCGCCGGCGACCTGGCCGGAACTGGTCGACGCGGCCAAGAAGCTCAAGGCCTCGGGGTCGAGCTGCCCCTTCACCACCTCCTGGCCGACCTGGGTGCAGCTCGAACAGTTGGGCGCCATCCACAACACCCCCTTCGCCAGCCAGGCCAACGGCTATGGCGGGCTGAACGCCGAGCTGAAGATCGACGCGCCGCTCTACGTCAAGCATGTCCAGGCGCTGATCGACATGCAGAAGGAGGGGCTGTTCAAGTACGGCGGCCGCGACAACAAGCCGGACGCCCTGTTCCCGTCGGGCGAATGCGCGATGATCCAGGGGTCGTCCTCGCTGCGCAGCCGCATCATCAAGGAGGCGACCTTCGCCTGGGGGGCCGCGCCGCTGCCCTACTGGCCGGAATTCGCCAACAACGATCCGAAGAACGGCATCATCGGCGGTGCGGCCTTCTGGGTCATGACCTCGCCCAAGCGGACCCCGGCCGAATACAAGGCGGTGTCGCAGTTCTTCACCTACCTGGCCAAGCCCGAGGTCGACGCCAAGTGGCACATGGACACCGGCTATGTCCCGGTGACGCTGAAGGGCATCGAGATCGCCAAGGCGCAGGGCTACTACGAGAAGAACCCGGGCGCCGACGTGCCGGCGGCCCAGCTCACCCGCACGCCGACCACCGAGAACAGCATGGGCCTGCGCCTGGGCAACCTGCCGGAGATCCGCAACATCATCCAGGAAGAGCTTGAGAAGGCCTTCCAGGGCCAGCAGGACGCCAAGCAGGCACTGGACGCTTCGATCAAGCGCGGCAACACCGTGCTGCGCAACTTCGAGCGCGCCAACAAGGGCTGATTCCCGAACCACGCCTGTATCCCCTCTCCCCCCGGGGAGAGGGTTAGGGTGAGGGAGATGCGCGGCGTGGCTCTTCTCGACAAGCGACGCCGTGGCTTCTTGTTCAATCCGCCCCATGCTTCCCCCTTACGCCACGCACAACCGACGAAAGACCATCCTTTGCAGCGTCGCGTCACCTTCGACAACCGGCTGTTGCCCTACCTGCTGCTGGCGCCGCAGGTGGCGGTGACGCTGGTGTTCTTCATCTGGCCGGCGGCCCAGGCGATCTGGCAGTCGGTGCACCTGCAGGACGCCTTCGGCATCCGCAGCGAATTCGTCTGGTTCGAGAACTTCACCCATGTGCTGAGCGACCCGAACTATCTCGACACGCTGAAGGTGACCATCGTCTTCAGCGTGGCGGTGACCGTGCTGGCGATGGGGGTGGCGCTGCTGCTGGCGGTGCTGGCCGATTCGAAGATCAAGGGCGCGCGGGCCTACAAGACGCTGCTGATCTGGCCCTACGCGCTGGCCCCGGCCGTCGCCGCGGTGCTGTGGATGTTCATCTTCAATCCCGACATCGGCTCCTTCGGCCGGGCGCTGCGAGCGCTCGGCTATGACTGGGACTACCGGCTGAACGGCGGCCAGGCGCTGGTGATGGTCATCATGGCCGCCAGTTGGAAGCAGGTGTCCTACAACTTCATCTTCTTCCTGGCCGGCCTGCAGGCGATCCCGCGCTCGGTGATGGAGGCGGCCAGCATCGACGGCGCCGGACCCGTCCGGCGGTTCTGGACCATCACCTTCCCGCTGCTGTCGCCGACCACCTTCTTCCTGCTGGTGGTCGACATGGTCTACGCCTTCTTCGAGACCTTCGGCACCATCCACGCCCTGACGCAGGGCGGGCCGGGCAAGGCGACGGAAACGCTGATCTTCCGCGTCTATCAGGACGGCGTGGTCAACAACGACCTCGGCGGGTCGTCGGCCCAGTCGGTGATCCTGATGGTGATCGTCATCGCGCTGACCGCGGTGCAGTTCCGCTTCGTCGAGCGCAAGGTCCATTACGCATGAAGCCGACCCGTTTCATCGATCTGGTGCCGCACATCGTCCTGATCGTCGGCGTGCTGATCTTCGCCTATCCGATCTACGTGACGCTGATCGGCTCCACCTGGGATTCCGGCACCATCGGCCGCGGCGGGCTGCCGCTGTGGCCGGGCGGGCAGGGGGCGGCCAACTATGCCCAGGCCTGGGCGGGCGAGGCCGGCGACCGGGCCATGTACACGCCCGTCCGCACCATGATGCTGAACAGCCTGGTGATGGCGCTGTCCATCGCGCTGGGCAAGATCGCCATCTCCATCCTGTCGGCCTATGCGGTGGCCTTCTTCCGCTTCCCGCTGCGCATGGCCTTCTTCTGGCTGATCTTCATCACGCTGATGCTGCCGGTGGAGGTGCGCATCATCCCGACCTACAAGGTCGTCGCCGACCTCGGCCTGATCAACACCTATGCCGGGCTGGCCATCCCGCTGATCGCGTCGGCCACCGCGACCCTGCTGTTCCGCCAGTTCTTCCTGACCATCCCTGACGAACTGCTGGAGGCGGCGAAGATCGACGGCGCCGGGCCGGTGCGCTTCTTCGTCGACGTGGTGCTGCCGCTGTCGCGCACCAACATCGCGGCGCTGTTCGTGATCCTCTTCATCTATGGCTGGAACCAGTATCTCTGGCCGCTTCTGGTCACCAGCAGCGGCGACATGGAAACCATCGTGACCGGCATCACCAAGATGATCGGCACCGGCGAGTCGGCCAACGACTGGCACATCATCATGGCGACCACGGTGCTGGCGATGCTTCCGCCGGTGGCGGTGGTGGTGTTCATGCAGCGCTGGTTCGTCAAGGGTCTTGTGGACAGCGAAAAGTAAGCGCGGGCGAAGGGAAAGAAGAACAATGGCAACCGTTGAAATCCGCAACGTCCGCAAGTCCTATGGCCCGGTCGAAGCGATCAAGGGCATCGACATCGCGATCCAGGACGGCGAGTTCCTGGTCCTGCTCGGCCCGTCGGGCTGCGGCAAGTCCACGCTCCTGCGCATGGTCGCCGGGCTGGAGGGCATCACCGGCGGCGAGATCGCCATCGGCGGGCGCGTCGTCAACCATCTGGACCCCAAGGACCGCGACATCGCGATGGTGTTCCAGAACTACGCGCTCTATCCGCACATGACGGTCTTCGACAACATGGCCTACGGCCTCAAGATCCGCGGGATTCCGAAGGCGGAAATCCGGGCGCGCGTCGACAGGGCGGCGGAAATCCTCGAACTCGGCCGCTTCCTCGACCGCCGGCCGAGCCAGCTCTCCGGCGGCCAGCGCCAGCGCGTCGCCATGGGCCGCGCCATCGTGCGCGAGCCCGCCGCCTTCCTGTTCGACGAGCCGCTGTCGAACCTGGACGCCAAGCTGCGCACCCAGATGCGGGTGGAGATCAAGCGCCTGCAGGACCGCCTGGGCATCACCAGCCTCTACGTCACCCACGACCAGGTGGAGGCGATGACGCTGGCGGACCGCATCCTGGTGATGAACCACGGCGTCGCCGAGCAGATCGGCACGCCGTTGGAGGTCTACCAGCGGCCGGCCAGCCTGTTCGTCGCCGGCTTCATCGGCTCGCCGCCGATGAACGTGCTGGACGGCCGCATCGACGACCGGGGCGGGGCGGTGCTGCTGCCGGGCGGCCAGAGCCTTCCCCTGCCGCAGCCGCGCCCGACCGAAGCCGGCCGGCCGGTGAAGCTGGGCATCCGGCCGGAGCACCTGGCGGTGGCGGACGCCGGCTTCGTCATCGAGGTGGAACTGGTCGAGGCGCTCGGCGCCGACACCGTGGTCTATGGCCGGCTGCCCGGCGGCGAGGCGCTGCTGGTCCGCATGGCCGGCCTGCCGAGCTGCCGCAGCGGCGACCGCCTGACGGTGTCGCCGCCGGCCGACGCCCTGCACCTGTTCGATGCCGTGACCGGCCGCCGGCTGGAGGGATGATGCTGCCCTCGCCCTTCCGAACCAGCACTTGCCCCCTCTCCCACGAAGTGGGGGAGGGGGCCTGGGCATGGAGCCGCGCGCTCAGAAGTCCGAGCAGCGTCCCTTGAACTCCCAGTCGCCGTAGCGGGTCGGTTCCGGTCCCTTCGGTCCGCCGATCTCGCCGGGCTTCTGCTCCGGTCCCTTCGCCTCGCCGGTTTCGGCGGTTGCTCCGGCGGTGGTCGTCTCGGCCACCGGCTCGGCGGTGGTCTGCTCGGGCATCTTCGGTTCGGTCATGCTGTCCATCGCAACTGCGGGCGTCCCATGCGGGAGCGGATCCGGGGAGCATCTTGAAGGCGGGCGCGCCGCGGACCCATATTTCGGGTGAGGCGGTCTTCTCCCCGCCGGCCCATCCTGAACCGATATGGCGATCATGACCAGCTATCTGAAGACCACGATCCTCCTTGCCGGCCTGACGGCCATCTTCATGGCGGTCGGCTTCCTGCTGGGCGGCAAGACCGGCCTGATCATCGCCTTCGTCATGGCGCTGGGCATGAACCTGTTCAGCTACTGGAACTCCGGCGACATGGTGCTGTCGATGTACGGCGCCCGCGAGGTCGACGCCTACTCGGCGCCGGAGTTCCACGGCATCGTCGCCCGGCTGGCCGAGCGCGCCGGCCTGCCGATGCCGCGCGTCTACATCATCGAGAACGACCAGCCCAACGCCTTCGCCACCGGCCGCAATCCTGAGAACGCCGCGGTGGCCGCCACCACCGGCCTGCTGCGGCGCCTGAGCCCGGAGGAGATCGCCGGCGTGATGGCGCATGAGCTGGCCCACGTGAAGAACCACGACACGCTGATCATGACGATCACCGCCACCATCGCCGGCGCGGTGTCGATGCTCGCCAATTTCGGCCTGTTCTTCGGGGCCTCCAGCAGCGACGAGCGCGGTGGCAACCCGCTGGGCATGGTCGGGGCCGTCCTGGCCGCCATCCTGGCGCCCATCGCCGCCACCCTGGTGCAGATGGCGATCAGCCGCACCCGCGAGTTCGAGGCCGACCGCATCGGCGCCGAGATCTGCGGCCGCCCCAACTGGCTTGCCGATGCGCTGACCAACATCCACAACGCCGCCAACCACATCCCCAACCATCAGGCCGAGGCGCATCCGGCGACCGCCCACCTCTTCATCGCCAACCCGCTGAGCGGCGCCAGCATGGCCAGCCTCTTCTCCACCCATCCCGACATGGGCGAGCGGGTGGCCCGCCTGCGGACGATGGGGGCCAGTTTCGGCGGCGGGTTCCGCGACGGTTTCGGCGGCGGTTTCGGCGGCGGCTCCGAGAATGGCGGTTTCGCCCCGCCGCGCGACGGGCGGTCGCCCTGGGGAGCGCCGCCGCAGGGTGACCGGAGCGGGCAGGGCGGTGGCTTCATGCCGCAGAACCGCCGCGGCCCCTGGGGATAACCCCAATGGCGGCCGGACGGTAAGGGCCTACTGGTAAGGGATTGCGCGCCGGAGGGGTAGGAGACTACCCTTCCGGCCAATGCTCAACCGCCACGGGCCGCCAGGGGAAGCTTGCATGTCCGACGCCGCGAAGTACCGCCTCGTCACCCGTTCTGATTTCGACGGCCTCGTCTGCGCCGTCCTGCTCAAGGACCTGGGCATCCTCGACGAGATCAAGTTTGTCCATCCCAAGGACATGCAGGACGGCAAGATCGAGATCACCGGCCGCGACATCACCACCAACCTGCCCTACGTGGAGGGCGCGCATCTCGTCTTCGACCACCACCTGTCGGAAACCATGCGCGTCGGCATCAAGCCGAACCACGTCATCGATCCCAAGGCGCCCTCGGCCGCCCGCGTGGTCTACGACTATTACGGCGGGAAGAAGCGGTTCCCCACCATCTCCGACGAGATGATGGCGGCGGTCGACCAGGCCGACTCGGCGCGCTACGAGCGCGAGGACATCCTCAACCCCACCGGCTGGACCCTGCTGAACTTCATCATGGACGCGCGCACCGGACTCGGCCGCTTCCGTGAGTTCCGCGTCTCCAACTACCAGTTGATGATGGACCTCATCGACCATTGCCGCAGCCACGGCATCGAGGAGATCCTGGAGCTGCCCGACGTCAAGGAACGGGCGGACCTCTACACACAGCATGCCGAGCTGTTCGTCGACCAGTTGAAGCGCTGCGCCACCGTGCGCGGCAACGTCGTCGTGCTCGACCTCCGCGAGGAGGAGACGATCTATGCCGGCAACCGCTTCATGATCTATGCGCTGTTCCCGGACACCAACGTGTCGATCCATGTGCTGTGGGGGCTGAAGCAGCAGAACACCGTGCTGGCCTGCGGCAAGTCGATCCTCAACCGCAGCTCGAAGACCGACATCGGGCCGCTGATGCTGGAATATGGCGGCGGCGGCCATCAGGCGGCCGGCACCTGCCAAGTCGACAACGGCCGGGCCGAGGCGGTGCTGGACGCCATCGTCGCCCGGATGCAGGCCGATGGGTAGGCACCGGCGGCCGGACCGGAGGCCGGATCGGCGGTTGCCGGCGGGCCTCGGCGCGTGAGCGCCGCCATCGCCGTTCCGGATGGCGCCCTGTTCGACGCCGGTTGGCTGGCCGCCCTGGCGGAGGAGGTGCCGCGGTCCCGGGCGCTCGACCATGCCCGCCCGCTGGTGGCGGCGGCGATCGCCCGCACCGACGTGGCCGGGGCGGCGGCGCTGGCCCGCATCGACGCGCTGGTGGCGGGGGACGCGCTCGACGCCATCCCGTCCCTGCTGGCGGCGGAAACCGACGAGCTGCCGGCGGCGGCGGCGGTGGCCGAACGCTCGATCCACGAGCTGATGAGCCGCGTCGCCTACAAGCGGCGTGAACTGATGCCGCTGTTCCCGCCGCTGATCGAGCGGGTGGCTGCGGTTCATGAGGGAATGATCCGGGCCTGCGGAGCGGCGCGCTGGCGGCTGATGGCGGCGCGTGCCCGCCTGCGGCCGGGCCGCCCGTCCAGCCCCATCCAGGGCGGCGGCACCCGCTATGTGAAGGGTGACAGCTTCGACGCCCGCGCCGCCGAAAGCCTTCCCGCCATCGACCGCACCCGTGCCGACCGTATCCTGAAGCGGCTGGGCGAGGCGCCGGTGCCGGAGGAGCTGGACCTGCGGCCGTTCGACGGCGGCGGCGATCTCTGGACGATCAGGGCCGGCGGCGCGAACCGCTTCGTCCTGCGGGTCGAGCGCGACCGGCGGGGCCCCTTCTACATGGTGGAGGACGTCGGGCCGCAGGCGCCCTGACCGGGGTCACGCCGCGGGGGTGGAGCGGAGCTGTTCGCGGTAGAAGATGTAGACCCCGCTGGCGACGATGATCGCCGTGCCGGCCATGGTCGACAGCCGCAGCGTTTCGCCGAACAGCATCAGCGAATAGAGGGCCGCCCATACCAGCGTGGTGTAGCCGAACGGCGCCACGGTGGAGGCCGGGGCGGCGCTGTAGGCGCGGATCAGGCAGAAATGGCTTATGCCGCCCAGCGTGCCCAGCAGCAGCATCAGCGCGATCCCGGTCAGGTCAGGCGTCACCCAGTTGAACGGCAGGGCCAGCGTGCAGACCACCGTGCCGGCGAGGCCGGTGTAGAAGATCGTCGTCGTCGGACTGTCGCTGGTCTTCAGCTTGCGCGTGGCGATCTGGTAGAGCGCGTTGCACAGGGCGGCACACAGCGGCAGCGCCACCGCCCAGTGGAAGGTGCCGCTGGCCGGCCCGACGATCAGCAGCGCCCCGGCCAGCCCGCCCAGCACGCCGGTCCAGCGCCGCCACCCGACCGTCTCGCCCAGCAACGGGACCGACAGCGCCGTCACCAGGACCGGGGCCGCGGTCGCGATGGCCTGGACCTCGGCGAAGGGGATCAGGTGCAAAGACAGGGTGGTGAGCAGCGTCGTCGTCAGCAGCAGGCAGGATCGCAGGAGTTGCAGCGGCAGTCGGCGCGACCTCATCAGGTGCGGGCTGCGCGAGGCGACGATCAGGCCGGCCAGCAGCATGTGCACCGCGAAGCGTGCCCAGACCACCTCCGTCAGCGGATAGGTCTGGGCCAGGATGCGGGTGGTCGCGTCCTGGGTCACGAACAACAGGGTGGTCAGCACCATCCAGAGGATGCCGGCCCGGCCCGCGCTGCGGTCGGCCAGTGTCGGTGCGCCGGCGGCGGCTGCTGCTGCCACGCTCACCGGTGTGTCCTCTGCGCTCATGAAATCCGCCGTCCCAAGGTCCGGTCCTATCAGTATAGGGGAACCGGACTTTTCTGCCCTGCCAAGGCCGTGAGGTTGCCGTGTCCCGCACGCAAAGCTGGCATGGACGGGGCGTCGGCTAGATGCCGGCCACGCCCCACAGCAGCAGGGCGACAAGACCGACCAGCAGCAGCGCCGCCACCGCGGTCAGCGCCAGCGCGCGGCCGATGTCGGCGGGTGTGGCGCGGGCGCGGCCGTCGCCGATCCAGGTCTCGGTGATGACCACGCCGCCGTCGCGGTGCGGGCCGCCGAGCGCGAGGCCGAGCGCGCCGGCCATGGCGGCGATCGGCCAGCCCATGTTCAGCGAAGGGTGCTTGCGGGCATCGCGGCCCAGCGTGCGGAAGGCGCCGGCGGCCTTGGCGGTGCCGATGAAGGGGGCGGCCAGCGCCAGCAGCAGCCCGGCCAAGCGGGCGGGCAGGGCGTTCAGCGCGTCGTCCAGCGTCGCCGCGGTCAGGCCGAAGCGGCCATGGCGGATGCCGGGGCTGCCGAGCGCGGCGTCGGCGCCGTCCATCGCGGTCCAGACGAACAGGCCCGGCACGCCGAGCAGCGCATAGCCGAAGACCGGCGCCACCAGCTTGCGGTCGAAGGCGCGGGCGGCGGCCTCCACGGCGGCGCGGGCGACGCCGTGCTCGTCCAGCCCGTAAGCGTGGCGCCGGGTCAGCGACTGGATCGCCTCCTGTCCGGCGGCGACCCCGCCGCTTTCCAGCGCCCGGCGCACCGCCCGCACCCGCGTCCAGGCCGCCCGCCCGCGCAGGCCGCAGAGCAGGGCCAGCAGCTCCACCATCCAGCCGCGGCCGAGGGAGCCGGCCCACTCCACCAGCAGCCCGGCGGCGGTGGCGATCGCCACCAGCGCCAGCACCACCAGGGCGCCGCGGACCGTGCGGGCGCCGCCGCCGCGTTCGGCGCGGTTCAGCCGGGCGTCGGCGGCGTTGCAGAAGCGCCGGGCCAGCGCGGCGGGATCGGGAAGCACACGGTCCAGCCAGTCGCCGAACAGCGCGTCGATCGCCAGCGCCAGCAGCAGGAGCAGCAGCGGGCCGGGACCGCCGAAGGCCGAACCGAACATGGCGTCTCCCGTCTCAGCGCGCGCCGGCCTGGCGCAGCATGGTGGCGACGCGGGTGTTGCGGCTTTCCTGCGACCAGTTCAGCGCGGTGCGTCCGGTGAAGTCGGAGCGGTCGACCTTCGCCCCCGCCTTCAGCAGCCGGTCCACGATGTCCGCGCGGCCGTTGCGCGCGGCGACCATCAGCGCGGTCATGCCGTCGCGGTTGTCCTGGTCCACCTTGGCGCCACGCTTCAGCAGAAGGTCGACGATGTCGCCGTTTCCGCTTTCCGACGCCGCGATCAGAGGGGTGACGCCGGCCTTGTCGGCACGGTTGACGTTGGCGCCGCCGTCCAGCAGCACCGAGACCATGGTCGTGCTGGAGCGCTCGATGGCCACCAGAAGCGCCGTCTTGCCGTGGATGTCCTCCTGGTTGGGGTTGTCGCCCCGCAGCAAGGCGCTTTTCAGCTTGTTGACATCGCCGTCGACGACCGCCTGCATCAGACCGGTTTCCTGGAACAGGCTGATCTGCGCCGCGGCGGGGGACGCCGTTCCGGCCGCAAGCCCGACGACGAGGCCGGTGGCGACGAAGCCGGCGACAAGGCCGGCGATCAAGCCGGCGACGGCGGGCTTGGCGGCGGTGCCGGCGGCGAGGAGGGAGGCGAGCGGAAGCCGCTTCATGTCGGTTGTCCTTCCTTGACAGCGGAGGTGCCGGATACTAGCCAAAAGACCGGCAGCTTTGCCAGATCGGCCTTCGGAGCGTCTGACCGCCATGCTGCGCAATCCGTTCGCCCGCCACGTCGCGCTGTTCCTGCTGGTGAAGGCCGTGCTGGTCGGGGTCGGCCTCTGGTGGGTTCTCGGCGGTCTGCCCGCACCGCGCGGTGTGATTGTATCGCCTCCGCCCGCCGCCCGGGAGTGAGTGGAACCTCGGCGCGCCGCTCCGGTTGACTCCCGATGATCCGGATCATCCGGACATCCAGCGGATCCAGCGAATGAAGGGGGTGAGGCATGATCGACGACCGCGACCCGAAGCCGGGCACGTCCACGGCGGCAGTGGTGGATTCCTCGGCTTGGACGGGCGACGGCAGTCCCTCGGCCGCGCCCGCGGTTCCCGGCGGCCCGAACCCCCACGGGCTGGTGCGTGAGGCGGTCGGGATCTTCGCCAGCCGCGATGCCCTGCAGTCGGCCATCGACGACCTCACCATGGCCGGCTTCCGCCGCCATGAATTGAGCGTGCTGGCCAACGACCAGACGATCCGCGACCAGCTCGGCCACGTGCCGTCCGACATCGACGACCTCGCCCACAATCCCGAGGCTCCGCGCCAGGCCTACGTCTCGCCGGAGGATACCGGCAGCGGCAAGGGGGTGGCGGTCGGCTTCCCGGCCTATGTCGGCGCGATCATCGCCACCGGCGCGGTGCTGGCCACCGGCGGCACCGCGCTGGCCGCCGCGGCTGCCGCCGCCGCCGCCGGGGTCGGCGGCGGGGCCGCCGGGACGTTCCTGTCGCAGTGGATCACCGACAAGCGCAACGAGCCGATGCTGCAGCAGCTCGACAAGGGCGGCATCCTGTTGTGGGTTGGGGTCGGCGACGCCGCCCGCGAGCAGGTGGCCTTGGAAATCCTGAACCGCCACGCCAGCCAGCCGGCCGAGGTGCACGAGGTCCGTCAGACCGGCTCGCAATGACGGTTTCCCGCCGGCCGGACGGTGCATGCACTCCCGAAGGGCAACGGCCGGCGGGTTCCCCTCACCCCCTGCGCCCGCGGCGGACCAGGGCGTCCGGCGTGAAGTCCTCCGGCCGGATCGGCGCGTCGAAGACCGGCGGCGGCAGGCCGTTGCCGATGCCGCGGGCGACGTAACGGTCGGCGGTCAGGTCGAAGGTGAACTCCGCCGCCGGCAGCAGCGCCGGGACCTGCCAGTGCGCGACGGGATGCGCCTCGGCATAGCGCAGCAGTTGCCCCTTGCCGTCATAATGCTCGGCGGCCAGGATCTGCCAGCTATCCTCGTCCAGGTAATAGGTGCGGTCGGGCAGGCCGTGGCGGAAGTTCGGCTTCAGGCGGGCGTCGACCACCCAGACCCGGTGCATCTCGTAGCGCAGGAATTGCGGGTTGGGATGTCCCGGCCACAGCAGGTCCTTGACCGTCAGGCCGGGGTTGGTCAGCGGATAGGCGTTGTAGGGCATGTACATCTCGCGCCGCGTCACCAGCGTGAAGTCGAAGCGGTCGAGCGCGCCGCTGAACATGTCCAGCATGTCGGCGCTGCAGATGCCGGCGGTCACCGGATCGGGCGTGTCGTACGAGAAGTCGGGCGCGCGGACGACCCGGCCGCGTTCGCCCTCGCGCGCCCAGGCCAGCGTGCGCGCGGCGATCGGGTCGAGCGTCGACTGGATCAGCAGGCTGGTGCCGGCCTGGTCCTTGGGATCGAGGATGGTGCGGCGGTACAGCAGCGGCGGCGACGCGGCGTCCCCGGCGGCATAGGGGGAGGCGAACTCCTCGCGCAGCTTGGTTGCCGTCCGCGAGCCGTCTCCGGCCCGGACGATGGTCAGGCCGGTCTGCGACAGGCTGGTCCCGCGCCAGCGCAGCTTGTGGTTCCACATCGCCTGCACGCCGTTGGCGGGGATGGGGAAAGGCACCCCGACCGCGGCATCGCGCAGGGCCAGCCCGTTCTCGCCCACCTTGGCCCGGCCGGCGTTGGCGAGCGTGGCGTCATAGATGCGCTGCGGCGCTGCGGCGCTGCGGCGACTGGGGAACAGCGCCAGCTCGAAGCTCTCCGGGTATTTCGCGAGCAGCGCCTGCTGGCCGGCGGTCAGCCGGATCTTGTAGCGCTCGGCGTCGGCGGCACCGACCGTGAACCAGCGCACGTCCTCGACATAGGGGTCGGGCGACGGCTGGCCGGGCACATAGCCGCGCGGCGCCGTGACCAGCCCGCCTGTCCAGCGCGGGATCGCCCGCGTGCGGTTGCCGGCGCGCACGGCGCCGAAGGGCGTCAGCTCCTCCCCAAGTTCAGGCACCCCGACATTGACCGGCGGCTTGTCCTGCCCGCGCGCCGGTCCGGCCGCTGCCATGGCGACGGCGCCACCCAGCAGGCCCAGCGCCTCGCGGCGGTTGGGCAGGCGGCCGGGCGGCCGGGCGGAAGGGGAATTCCCGGATCGGGTCATGACGGGGACAGCTCCGCCTCGATGGCGGCGCAGGCGCCGGCGAGGGCGGCCCGCAGCATCTCCGCGTCCTCGACCAGGGCCGCTGGCGGATCGCCCGCGGCCGCCCCCTGCTCCAGGCGGTGCGCGGCGTCGGCGAGCGGCCGGGCGCCGGCATTGCGGGCGGAGCCCTTCAGGTTGTGGGCGCAGGTGCGCACACGCTCCCGGTTCCCGGCCCCGAGCGCCTCCTCCAGGTCCGCCATCACCCCCCGGCTGATCGTCACGAAATCGCCCAGCAGCTCCGCCAGCATCGCCTCATCGCCGCCGCACAGCTCGCGCAACCCGCTGGTGTCGATCGGCGGCACCGCGGCGGCCTGCCTGACCGCGGCCGGCGCGACCGCCAGGGATTGCGATGGCGGTGGCGGTGGCGGGGAGACGGCCGTCATGGCGGCACCGTTCGGCGGCGGCATCCAGCGGGCCAAGGCGACGGCGAGCTGCGACAGCTCCAAGGGCTTGCTCAGGACGTCGTCCATCCCGGCGGCACGGTAGCTTTCGGCATCGGCGGGCGCGGCGTTGGCGGTGATGGCGATGATCGGAAGCCGCTCGCGCCCCGCCGCACCGCCTTCGGCCTTGCGGATGCTGCGCGTCAGCTCGAAGCCGTCGACCTCCGGCATCTGGATGTCCGTCAGCAGCAGGGCATGGCGGTAGCCGTTCCGCCGCATGGCGTCGAAGGCGGCCAGCGCCTCGGCCCCGCCGGGCGTCATCTCCGCGGCGTAGCCCAGCGCCTGGAGCTGCATCAGCAGCACCTTGCGGTTCACGGGATTGTCTTCGGCCACCAGGATCAGGCGGCCATGGACGATCGCTTCCGCAATGCCGCTTCCGGCCATGGCGGCGGTGGGCAATGGAAAGGGGGGCAATGGAACGGTGGTCAGGAGCGTTGGGCGGCATGGGGCCGCCGGTGACGAGGTGGCGGCCGGCGGAGGCATCGCGGCCGGCGCCCGTGCCGGCCGCGCGGTCGCTGTGGCCACGGCGCGCAGAAGCGCGAGACGGCGCACCGGCCGGCTTACCATCGCCGGAGCGGCCATCCCCGCTATGCCTCGCCCGGCAGCCCCGTCGCGGAAACCGGAGCGCGGGGGCGGGCAGGACTCTCCTCCGCCGGGACCGATCAGCACCACCGGCCGGCGGGCTTCGCCGCTGCGGCGGCCCAGCTCCTCCGGCGCGCAGGCGGCAGCGGGGATGTGGAGGCTTTCGTCGAGGACGGCGACATCGACCGCCCGCCCGGCGTCCCGCGCGCCGCGGGCCTGCGTCGCCAGTTCCCGGGGCGTGCCGGCGGCGAGAACGATGGCACCGGCCCGCGTCAGATAGCGGGCGAGGAAACCGCGCTCGACCTCGTCGGGCAGGCCGAGCAGCACGGTCACCCCCTCCAGGCCGACGGCGTCTGCGCCCGTCGCCTCGGCATCCCCCGCCCGGTCGGTGCGCGGGTGGGGGAGCGGCGCAGGGGCTGGCGCGGAGGCCGGCAGGGCGGGGTCGGCGAAGGGAGGGCGTGCGAGCGGCAGGCGCAGCCAGAAGCGCGACCCCGTGCCGGGGCTGCTCTCCACCCCGATCTCGCCGCCCATCAGCGCCGCCAGCCGCCGGCTGATCGACAGGCCGAGCCCGGTGCCGCCGAAGCGGCGGGCGGTGGAGCTTTCGGCCTGGGTGAAGGGCTGGAACAGGCGTTGGCGCGTTCCCTCCGCGATGCCGATGCCGGTGTCGCTCACCGTGATGCGCAGCGCCGGTTCCCCGGCGCCGGCGGCGGCATTCTCCAGGTCGGCATGCAGGACGACACGGCCGGCCTCGGTGAACTTGATGGCGTTGCCGGCGAGGTTGAACAGGATCTGGCGCAGCCGGACCGGATCGCCCAGCAGCGGCACCGGGATCGCCGGCTCTACGTAGGTCAGCAGCGCCAGCCCCTTGGCACCGGCCGACGGGGCCAGCGTCTCGGCCACCCCCTCGACCAGTGCCGGAACCGACAGCGGGACCCGTTCCAGGTCCATCTTCCCCGCCTCGATCTTCGAGAAGTCGAGGATGTCGTCGATGATGCGCAGCAGGGCGTCGGCGGACTCGCGCATGGTCGCGACGGTGTCGCGCTGATGAACGTCCAGCTCGGTCCGCTCCAGCAGCCCCAGCATGCCAAGCACGCCGTTCATCGGCGTGCGGATCTCGTGGCTCATGGTGGCGAGGAAGGCGGACTTGGCCCTGGTCGCCTCCTCCGCCTGCTCCTTGGCCAGTTCCATCTGGCGCTCGGCGAGCTTGCGGCGGGTGATGTCGTAGATCCAGCACAGGTGCACCGGCCGGCCGTCCAGCAACGCCGGGTCGACCGAGATCAGCGCCCAGAAGGTCGAACCGTCGGCCCGGCGGAGCCGCACCTCGGCATCGTGCAGCGGCCCGCCGCCACCCGGGATACCGCCAACTGGGATGTTGCCGCCGGGGATGTTGCCGCCCGGAAAGCCGCCATCCGCAAAGAGACCGGCCGCCGCGGTGCCCAGCAGGTCCTCCTTCGGGAAGCCGAGCAGCGAGGCGAGGCGCTGGTTGGCCAGCACCATGACGCCGTCGCCGTCATAGGCGCAGACGCCCACCGGGCTTGCCTCCAGCAGCGCGTTGATCTGCTCGCGGCTCTCGTGCAGTTCGCGCGTGCGCTCGGCCACGCGGGTCTCGATCGAGCGGATCTGGTCGAAGGCGCGCAGCGCCGCGATCACCGAGGTGAACAGGCTTTCCGCCGACAGGTCGGCCTTGGGCTTGTAGTCGTTGATGTCGTAGTCGACGATCACGTCGCGCTGCGGCGCCTGTCCGGGCTGCCCGGTGCGCAGCAGGATGCGGACCTCGCGGTTTCCCAGCTCGTCGCGGATCCAGCGCACCAGCCTCAGGCCGGAATCGTCCTCCTCCATCACCACGTCCAGCAGGACCACCGCGACGTCGCGGCGGTGTTCGAGATGCAGGCGCGCATCGGCCGCGGTGAGGCAGCCCACCAGTTCCAGGCGCCTGCCCTGGAAGGTGGTGCCGGACAGCAGCAGGGCGGTCATCGCGTGGACGTCCGGCTCGTCGTCGACCACCAGGATCGTCCAGGGAAGCGCCGGCTCCTCGGCCGACCGGTCCGGGGCGGGGCCGGCGGTCCGGCTCGGGGTATGGCTGGCGGACTGGCCGGCGGGACCGTCGTCGCGTCGCGCGCCGCCGCGGCGGGCTGCCGCGGTGCCGGTGCCCACCGCTTTGGGGCCGCCGGCTCCGTCCCCACCGGCTCCGTCCCCACCGGCTCCGTCCCCACCGGCTCCGTCACCGTCCGTGCCATCCTCATCCGCGAACCGGATCTCGTCGTCGTCGAAGGAAGCGCCGGTGTTCATGCGGGTTCTGTCTCCAGCGGGTCGGGCGGGCGGTCGTCCGGGCGGCCGGGCGGCCGGGGCACCCCGGTGTGCGGTGTAGCGGTGTCCGGCTTAGCGGTGTCCGGTGCAGCGGCGTTCGGCGTGGCGGTTTTCGGCACGCGCAGCGTGAAGGTAGTTCCATCGCCCGGAACGCTGTCAACCGAGATCCTCCCGCCCAGCGACTGGGTGACCAGGTTGAAGACGATGTGCAGGCCGAGGCCGCTGCCGCCGGACCCGCGCCGCGTGGTGAAGAAGGGTTCGAAGACCTTCGGCAGGTTCTCCGGCGGGATGCCGATGCCATCGTCGGCGAAGCGAATCTCCACGTCGCCGTCCGGCATCTCGTCGACGTCGATGACCATGTGCCCGCTGCTGCCGGACGGGAAGGCATGGGTCAGGGAGTTCATCACCAGGTTCGTCACGACCTGGCTCAGCGCGCCCGGGAGGCTGTCCATCATGATGCCGGGGGAGCAGGCGATGGCGATGCGGTGGCGGCTTTTGCGCAGGGTGGGTCCCAGCGAGGTGACCACCTCCTCCAGGTAGGCCAGAAGTTCGAAGCAGCGCCGCTCCTGGCTGGTCTGGTCGACGGCGACACGCTTGAAGCTCTGGATCAGTTCGGCGGCGCGGGTCAGGTTCTGCTCGATCAGCCTTGCCGAATCGCCGGCGGTGGCGACATAGGCGGCCAGATCGGATCGCTTCATCGTTCCATGCTCGAAGGCGTCGGACAGCACGCCGGTCCGGCCGGACAGATGGGTGGCGCAGCCGAAGGCGATGCCGATCGGGGTGTTGATCTCGTGGGCCACGCCGGCGACCAGCAGCGCCAGCGAGGCCATCTTCTCCGCCTGCACCAGGCTGGCCTGAGTTTCCTTCAGTTCGGCGTAGGCCCGCTCCAGCTCCTGCATGGCGGTGAAGATCTCCTCGGCCGAGCGTGCCTCCACCGTCACGTCGGTGAGCGTGCGGACGAAACCGCCTTCGGGCAGCGGATTCGTCCGCACCTCGACGATACGCCCGTCCGGGCGGCGGCGCTTGAAGGTGAAGGGCTGGTCGATGGCCCCGCTCGGCTCGTCCGGCGGGCCGCCGGTTCCCTCCTGGCCGCCGCCATAGGAGAGGAAGAGGTCGGGATCGTCGCCGAACTCGCCGAACTCGCCCCGCCGTTGCTGGAGGGCCACCACCTCGGCGAACAGCGGGTTGCCGACCAGCAGTTCCTGCGGAATGTTCAGCAGTTCCGCCGCGCGCCGGTTGGCCATCACCACCCGCCCGTCGCCGTCGACCTTCAGGATGCCCTGGTCGGTGTTGTCGAGCGTGACCTGCAGGATGTTCCGTTCGCGGGCGAGGTCCAGTTCCGCCCTCACCCGTTCGGTGACGTCGGACATGGTGCCGGTCAGGCGCAGGGCGCGGCCGTCGGCGCCGCGCCGCGCCGTCGCCCGATCCTCGATCCAGGCCCAGCGACCGTCGCGCCGGCGCATCCGGTAGACCGCGGCATAATCCCTGGCCTGGTCGCGCAGCCGGCGCCGGGACGCCGCGATGACCCGCTCCCTCTCCTCGGGATGCAGCAGCGAGGCCCAGGTTTCCGCCGTCATCGCCAGTTCGTCCGGGCCATATCCCAGCAGGGCCGGAAATTCCTTCGACCACCAATATTGCCCGTTGCCGAGATTGTAGTCCCAGACCGAGGAGCGCGTGGCGGTGATGGCGAGCGCCAGCCGTTCCTCGCTCTTGCGCAGCGCCGTTTCCTCCTGCCACAGCCGCGCGGCCATGGCGTTGTGGGCCTCGATCACCCGCCCGAGCTCGTCGGCGGCCCGCCAATCGACCGGCCGGTGGGGCCGTTCGTCGGCGCTGTCCCGCTCCGCCTCCCGGATGGAGGCGATCAGCCGGTGCAGCGGCCGCCCGACCGCCAGCCGCAATGCCGCAAGCGCCGCTGCGGCGGTTCCGGCGAGCATCAGCAGGAGAAGCAGGGTGCCTGCCGCCGCGTCCCGCCGCAGGTGCTCGTCGACGGCATCGCGGCTGTAATAGAGCGCGACCGTGCCGACCTGCAGGTCGTGGATGCGGATCGGCCGCCGTTCGACCGCGGCGCCGGCGTCCGGCGGGCAGCCGGCCCCCGGCCAGGACACCCGGTCCCCGCTGCGCTCGTCGCTCACCTCCACGCAGACCACATCGCGGATGCCGCCGATGGCCTGGACAAGGGTGCCGACCGACCGCAGGTCGAAGGTCCAGGAGGTGCTGGACAGCGTGGCGGCGTTGACGTCGGCGATGGCGGCCATCTTCTCGCGCAAGGCCGCCTCCAGGTCGCGCTGGCGTCCGTGGAGGGCGACGGCGAGCACCAGCGCCGCCATCACCATCGTGCCCGGCATCAGGATCAGGAGGACCTTGGCCGACACCGTCGGCACCCGCCGCCACGCCTCAGCGATCCTGGTCATTCGATGCCGTTCCGGTCCATGGTTGCTGCCGGGCGCGCCCGGGGGCGGCGCACCCGCTGCGCGTGGTCCCGGCGGGATGTTCTACCGGCTTGGCGCGGGACAGTCCATGGCGACGGAGCCGGAGCCCGGAATGCCGGGGCCGCGATGGCTTTTCGCCGTTCTGCCGCAGCCTTCCGGAAATATCGCGTTGCCAGGGAATATGGGATGGGGCGATGATCCAGCGTTGAGCGAAATTGGCCGATTGCACCACTGTGCATATTCAAGTAATCAGTGTTCCACCCGCATTCGTCGGCGCCGGCGGGGCGAATGCAAGACACTCCTTCGGCGGCGGACTTTTCGACAGGGCGTTCGGCGACGAACGGGTGAGGGAAACATGGAGTTCAAGAAGACGGCGACTGCCGAGGCGACCGAACTGTCGCTCAGCGGACGGCTGGAGTTCACCGATCATGACGCGCTGCGCGACATCATCGGCATCGTGGAACAGTCCGGGGGCAAGCGCTTCGTCCTGAACCTTGCGGATCTGGCCTTCATCGATTCCGCCGGTCTCGGCATGCTGCTGATCCTGCAGGAGGAGGTGGAGTCGCACGGCGGCGCGCTGGCGGTGCGCGGTGCGGCAGGCGACGTCAAGCGGTCGATCGACCTCGCGCGCATCGGCGAGATCATCACCATCGAGGACTGACGCCCGGCCACCCACCACGGCCCTCCAACCCTGGCCATCTAACTCCGGCCATCCAACCCTGGAATGCCGGGCTCCGGGGTGCCGGAGCCGGGCAGCCGAAGCCCGGTCCGACCCATCCACCCTGGTCCGGCGGGCGCCCGGCCGGTTCCCGCCGCGGGAGTGTGCTGCCATGGATGCCGCCTTTTCCGAAACGCCACCCATGCCACCGCCCGTGTCGCCGCCACGGGCCTTCAGCCTGTTGCGCGACCGGGTACCGGCCGACATGGCGGCCAGACTTGTCGCGCGCATCGGTGGCATCGAGGTCGGGGAGCCGGATCCCGGCGAGCCCGGCGGCTTTCCGGCCGAACCCGCGGTCGAGGCTCAACTGATCGACCGGGCCGACCGCGACCTCATCCGCGCCGCCTTCGGGCGCAGCCCCTTCCTGACCGTGGAACTGGGGGAGGGCACCGACGGACCGGCGGCGCTGCTGGACGACTGGTCCGCCGCTCCTGCGGCCGAGCACCCGTGCCGGCCGGGCTTCTACCTGTCGCTGACCACCGGCAGCGCCTATGGGCTGCAATGCGCGGTGCTGGTCTGCGACGAACTGGCCCGCCGCGGCGTGCTCGACCCGCACCGGCGGTCCGACATGGAATTGTGCCTGCACGAGGCCGTGGTGAACGCCATCGTCCACGGCAATCTCGGGCTGTCCAGCGCCGCCAAGGGCGAACCCGGCGGCTATCGCCGCTTCAGCGAGATGATGCGTGCCCGGCTGGGCGACCCGGCGATGATCCGGCGGCGGCTCGACATCTTCTGCCGCTGGGACAACCGGAGCATCACGATCGCCGTGCTCGACCAGGGCGGCGGCTTCGACGCCGTGCTGGCGGCGGCCGGCGGCGGCGGAACGGCGCGGTCGGGACGCGGCTTCGTCTTCATGCGCGCATTGGCCAGCCGCGTGACGGTGACGGACGGCGGACGCTGCACCATCCTGCAGTTCGACCGTTGATGGACAGCCCATGGCCATACCCCCCCTCTCCCTGGCCGATTGCCGGGTCCTGATCGTCGACGACAACGAGTTCAACAGGAAGTCGCTGTCGCTGGTCATCCGCCGTGCCGGGATCACCGGCATCGCCTTCGCCGAAAACGGGCAGGAGGGGCTGGCCGCCGTCGATCGCTTCCGCCCCGATCTCGTCCTGCTCGACGTGGACATGCCGGTGATGAACGGGCTCGACATGTGCCGCGCCCTGCGGCGCACGGCGACCCACGAGGCGCTGCCGGTGCTGTTCCAGACGGCGTTGGACAGCGACGACGAGCAGGTGCGCTGCTTCGAAGCCGGAGGAAACGACTTCATCTCCAAGCCGATCCGGCCCGGCGAATGCGTGGCCCGCGTCCGTCACCAGCTTGAGAGGCGCAAGCTGTTCGGCGATCTGGCGGCCTTCCGCGAGCGGGTGCAGCGCGAGCTGTCGCATGCCCGCGCCATGCAGATCTCGCTGCTGCCCGAAAGCCGCAGGCTGGCGGAGGTGGCGCAGCGCTACGGCCTGACGCTGGACTCCCATTTCCAGACCTCGTCGGAACTGGGTGGCGATTTCTGGGGGATCTATCCGCTGGGCGACCGCCGGCTGGCCGTGCTGATGATCGATTTCGCCGGCCACGGCATCACCGCCGCCATCAACACCTTCCGCCTGCACACGCTGATCGACCGCTTTCCCATGCAGCATGTGACGCCGTCGCAGTGGCTGATGCAGTTGAACGCCGCGCTGAAGGACGTGCTGCCGACGGGGCAGTTCGCCACCGCCTTCTTCGGCATCCTGGATCTGGCCACCGACACGCTGACCTTCGCGGCGGCGGGATCACCCAACCCGGTGCTGGGAACGCCGGCCGCCGGCGGTGGCGCCAGGATCAGGCTTCTCGACTCGGCGGGGCTGGTGCTGGGCGTGTCGCACCGGGCGACCTATGCCGACCAGAGCCACCGGCTGCCGCGCGGCGGCTTCCTGTTCCTCTACAGCGACGCGCTGATCGAATGCCCGGGAGAGCAGGCCGGGCCGATCGGGCAGGATGCGGTTCCCGACCTCGTGCGCGAGGCCCTGGCCGGCGACCGCCAGCACCCGCTGCGCCCGATGATGGAGCATTTCTACGCCCGGAGCCGCCTGCCGCTGGGCGACGACCTGACCGCGGTGTGGATCGCCCGGCGGGCCTGACGCCGGCGGAATCCCCAAGGCCGGAGGGCCGTCAGGGGGCGAACTGCTCCTTGAGGATGCGCTCCTCGAAGTTCAGTTCCGGATCGAACAGCAGCGTCAGGCCGACCTCCCGGCATTCGGCGACCTCGACGCACAGCACCTCGCGCACCTCGGTGAAGTCGGCGACGGCGCTGACCGGCCGCTTCGCCTCCTCCAGGATGTCGAAGGTGATCTTGGCGGTGTGCGGCAGCAGGGCGCCGCGCCAGCGCCGCGGGCGGAAGGTGCTGATCGGGGTCAGGGCCAGCACGCCGGCATTCAGCGGCACGATCGGCCCATGGGCGGACAGGTTGTAGGCGGTGCTGCCGGCCGGCGTCGCCACCAGGGCGCCGTCGCAGATCAGTTCCGGCATGCGGACCACCCCGTCGACGGTGATGCGCAGCTTCGCCGCCTGGCGGGTTTCGCGCAGCAGCGAGACTTCGTTGATGCCGAGCGCCTCGACCCGTTCGCCGTTCACCCGGGTCGCCACCATGCGCAACGGATGAAGGCGGACCTGCTGGGCGGCGACGATGCGTTCCGCGAGATCCTCCTCGCGGTAGGCGTTCAACAGGAAGCCGACCGAACCACGGTTCATCCCGTAGACGGGCGTCGGCCGCTCGCGGTTCCGGGCCAGCGCCCGGTGCAGCGTTTCCAGCAGGAAGCCGTCGCCACCCAGCGCCACGATCACGTCGGCCTGTTCGGCCGGGGCGTTGCCGTAGCGGTGGACCAGCCGCGTGCGCGCGGCGCGCGCCTCCTCGGTGTCCGCGCAGGCGACGGCGATGCGCAGGGCGTCCGGAGGGGGAAGCGAGGACGCCGGCGGCTGGGCGGGCGAAGCGGCGGGATCGGTCATGCCGCGACCATACCCCAGTCGGGCCGGGGCGCAAAAGCACGCGCAGCGATGTCGCGGCGCAAAAGAACGATCCGTACGCACTCCAACGAAAAAAGGGAGGCCGCGAGGGCCTCCCTTTTCTCTTCCTGCCGTTGCGGCCGATGGTACCGTCGATGGTGCTGCCGACGTTACTCGGCCATCTCCGACAGCATCTCCTCGTCGTCGTCGCCGGAGCTGCGCTTCGGCCGGTTGCCTTCGGTGTACTCGAAGGCCGGCTTGTCGTCCTGCACCGTGACCTTGACCAGTCCACCCTTGGCGAGCTTGCCGAACAGCAGCTCCTCCGCCAGCGGCTTCTTGATGTACTCCTGGATCACGCGGCCGAGGGGGCGGGCACCGTACAGCGGGTCGTAGCCCTTCTTGCCCAGCCACTCGCGGGCCTCGTCGTTCAGCTCGATGGTGACGCCGCGGTCTTCCAACTGCGCTTCCATCTGCATCACGAACTTGTCGACCACGCGGTTGATCACCTCCTGCGTCAGCGGGGCGAAGGGGATGATCGCATCCAGGCGGTTGCGGAACTCCGGCGTGAAGGTCCGCTCCACCGCCTCGACATCCTCGCCGACCCGGCGGTCACGCTCGAAGCCGATGGCGGGCTTGGCCATGTCGGCGGCCCCGGCATTCGAGGTCATGATCAGGATGACGTTGCGGAAGTCGACGATCTTGCCGTTGTGGTCGGTCAGCTTGCCGTGGTCCATGATCTGCAACAGGATGTTGAACAGATCCGGATGCGCCTTCTCGATCTCGTCCAGCAGCAGCACGCAGTGCGGGTGCTGGTCGATGGCGTCGGTCAGCATGCCGCCCTGGTCGAAGCCGACATAGCCCGGAGGGGCGCCGATCAGCCGCGACACCGTATGCCGCTCCATGTACTCCGACATGTCGAAGCGGGTCAGCTCGATGCCGAGCGTCATGGCGAGCTGGCGGGCCACCTCGGTCTTGCCGACGCCGGTCGGGCCGGTGAACAGGTAGTTGCCGATGGGCTTCTCCGGTTCGCGCAGGCCGGCACGGGCCAGCTTGATCGCGGAGACCAGGTTGTCGATCGCCTTGTCCTGGCCGAAGACCATGGTCTTCAGGTCGCGCTCCAGGTTCAGCAGCGTCTCCTTGTCGTCGCGGCTGACCGACTTCGGCGGGATGCGGGCGATCTTGGCGACCACCGCCTCCACATCCTTCACGCCGATCTTCTTGCGGCGCTTGTTCTCCGGCAGCAGCATCTGCGCGGCGCCGACCTCGTCGATGATGTCGATCGCCTTGTCGGGCAGCTTGCGGTCGCCGATGTACTTGGCCGACAGCTCCACGGCGACGCGGATGGCGTCGTTGGTGTAGGTGACCTTGTGGTGCTTCTCGTAGTAGGGCTTCAGGCCCTGCAGGATCTTCACCGCGTCCTCGACCGACGGCTCGTTGACGTCGATCTTCTGGAAGCGGCGGACCAGCGCCCGGTCCTTCTCGAAGTAGCTGCGGTATTCCTTGTAGGTGGTCGAGCCGATGCAGCGCAGCGCGCCGGAGGCCAGCGCGGGCTTCAGGAGGTTCGACGCATCCATGGCGCCGCCCGAGGTGGCGCCGGCGCCGATCACCGTGTGGATCTCGTCGATGAAGAGGATGGCCCCCTCAGTCGCCTCGAGTTCGGACACGACGGCCTTCAGCCGCTCCTCGAAGTCGCCGCGGTACCGCGTGCCGGCAAGCAGCGAGCCCATGTCGAGCGCGAAGATGGTGGCGTTGCGCAGCACCTCCGGCACTTCCTGCTGGACGATGCGCCGCGCCAGGCCCTCGGCGATGGCGGTCTTGCCAACGCCCGGGTCGCCGACGTAGAGCGGGTTGTTCTTCGATCGCCGGCACAGGATCTGGATGGTCCGTTCGACCTCCTGCTCCCGGCCGATCAGCGGATCGATCTTCCCGCCGGACGCCTTCTTGTTCAGATTGACGCAATAAGCCTCGAGCGCTTCGCTGCCTTTTTTCACGACCTTCTCCGCCGCCGCCTCGTCGTCAGCGCCCGAGACCCGCTTGGTATCCGAGCGGCCCGGAGCCTTCGCGATTCCGTGAGAGATGTAGTTGACCGCGTCGAACCGGGTCATCTCCTGCTCCTGCAGGAAGTAGACTGCGTGGCTCTCGCGTTCAGAGAACAAGGCAACGAGCACGTTTGCTCCCGTCACCTCCTCACGTCCGGACGACTGGACGTGGATGGCCGCACGCTGCAGAACCCTTTGGAATCCAGCCGTTGGCTTGGCGTCGTCGGGCCTGTTCGTGATAAGGTTCGCAAGTTCGTTGTCGAGGTAATCCGACAGTTCCGCGCGCAGTCGGTCGAGATCGATCCCGCAGGCGCGCAGGACGGCGGTGGCATCGGAGTCTTCGGTCAACGCGAGAAGCAGGTGTTCGAGCGTCGCGTATTCATGCCTGCGCTCGTTCGCGTGGGCCAGGGCTCGGTGCAGAGTCTGTTCCAGGTTACGCGACAGCATGTGTGGGTCTAATCCTTTTCTAACGTGCATTGCAGCGGATGCTGGTTCTGGCGCGCAAAGTCCATCACCTGCGTGACTTTCGTCTCCGCCACCTCGTAGGTGAACACGCCGCACAACCCCACACCCCGCCGGTGCACATGCAGCATGATCCGGGTCGCCTCCTCGCGCGTCTTGCTGAAGAAGCGTTCGAGTACCAGAACGACGAACTCCATCGGAGTGTAATCGTCGTTCAGCATCAAGACCTTATACATCGACGGTTTCTTGGTCTTCGGCTTGGTCTTGACGACCACGCCGCTGTTTGTCCCGTCGTTGCCGTGCTTGTCAGAGTCGGCCATGGTCCCAGTCGAATGTCATCGCGATGCACTGTGTATAACGATGATATGGGCATTTCGGGCGCGCTGGGAAGGGGCCGATTACGGTCTCCCTCCATTTGGCAGACCCCCCTTTGATCCGGTGGACGTCCCGCCACCCCGAAATAGGAGACATCGCTTTCGGCCGGGGCGCAATCGGCGGGAAACCCTAGGTCTTTCAGCGGCGCCGCGGCGCTTCGCCATTACTATGGCGCATGGCTGCCTGACCATCGGGGAAAAGGCCGCGCCCGACCGGCTGCGGCAGACCGCGCGGGCGAAACGGCAACGGCCCGGCATCCCTGGAACGGGAATGCCGGGCCGTTGTGGGCGGCGCTGGATGTAGGCGTCGTCGGCTGCCGGATCAAGGCGGCCCCGGACAGGGGCCGACCCTTGGATCCGGTCAGGCGGCGACCGGCTTCTTCGCCAGCGTCTGGACCGAGGCGCTCACACGGGCGCTCAGCGGGGCCAGCGCCTCGTTGGCGACCTTGACCGTCAGCTCCTGCAGCCGGGTGCTCTCCGAGACCAGCGCCTCGAAGCTCGCCTTGGCATAGGCGTTCTGCAGCTCGACCAGCTCCTGGATGGTCTTGACCGCCAGCAGGGCCTTGGCATTGGAGACGCTCTTCTCCATCGAGGCCTGGGTGAAGGCGGCGACCTGCTTGCCGGCCTCTTCGGCGCCCTTGGCGACGATGGTGCCCGACTTCACGACGGCGTCGACGTTCTGCTTGGTCAGCGCGGACAGCTCGTCATAGCCCTTCAGCACCTGAGCGGAGGCCTTCTCGATCTGTTCCTGCTGGGCCTTCACCAGCCCCTCCAGGTTCTGCTTGGCGGTGGCGATGGCGTCTTCGATGGACTTGGTGGCGGTGGCGAACTGGTCGGTCATGGCGATGCTCCTCACGCTCTCTCAGGGGCAGGCGCACGGTCCCGCGATGCGGCGGCCGGACGCGGAGTGGGTTCGATCCCCCGGACCCCGTTCGAACCGGGCATCCGGTGAATGCTGCACTGCAACATAGGCTCTATGTAAGGCAGGCTCTTCCTGAAGTCAACGGCGTATTGTGCAGCGCACAATCGGTGGCGGCTCGACGCTGCGGAGCGGTCCCCCGGACGGCCAAGGCCCGGCGACCGTCGGGTCGCCGGGCCTTGGCTGGCTGTGGCTGGCTGGCCGTGTCCTGATGCCCGGACCGTCACGACCGGTCCGTTCGGGCCGGACGCGAGGGCCATGCGACGGCGGGCGGGATGGAGCCCGACTGGACAGCGGACGGGTGCCGGCCTGGCAGCGCCGCGAGCGCCGTCGTTCAGGCCGCGAGCGGATTGGCGACCGGCTTGGCGACCGGCTTCGACAGGGTTTCCACCGTTGCGGTGACGCGGGCGTTCAGCGGAGCCAGCGCCTCGTTGGTCACCTTGGTGGTCAGTTCCTGCAGGCGCGAGGTTTCCGCCAGCATGGAATCGAAGCTGGACTTGAGGAAGTCGTTCTGCAGTTCGATCACCTCCTGCAGCGTCTTGGCGGACAGCAGCGCCCGGCCGGCGGCGATCGACTTGTCCAGCGCCGACTGGCCGTAGGCGACGACCTCGCGGCCGAGATCCTCCGCACCCTTGGCGGCAATGGTCGAGCTGGCGATCAGCGCCTCGGCGTTGGCCTTGCCGGCGGCCTGGAGGTCCTCGTAGCTCTTCAGCATCTGGGCGGTCGCCTTCTCGAACTGTTCCTTGGCGGCGGTCGCGGTCTGCTCGAACTGCTTGAGCGTCTGCTCCTGGCCGGCCTTCACCAGCCCCTCATACTGCTCCTTGGCCTGGGTGGTGACGGAATCGATCGACTTCGGGTTGAACTGGTTCATGACGCGCGTTCCTTCCTCGCTGACGCCGGCTTTGCCGGATGGATAGGCCCGGGCCGCCGGAGGGCGGTCGCGAAGCCTGCCGGCAGCGGTTCTGTTGCATTTGCGAATGTGCAGCGGCATCCCGGGCAGGCTTCCGGACCACGGACAGAGCCCGCCATGGATGTTGCGATGCAATATGAGCAATCTATGAGATTGCCCGCGCAGGTGTCAACTGTCCGTTGGTCGGGCGTCCCAGGGGGCCTTGCGGCGCCGCACCATACCAGTAAGACGCGAAACAAATCCGCCACCACTTTCGGAAGAGATGCGCCCGAAGGGGCCGGTGGCGAGAGGGCGGGTCCGGTTCCATTCCTTAACGAAGGCTTTACCGGCGGTGCGCCAAGTGTAACGGTGCCGCAGGCGGGAATCGCCTCGGCAAAAGGTCAGGTGCGGCGCTTCGACGCCCGCCACTGCCGCTTCCGCTCCTCGGGCCGCATCTTCGGGACCATTCGATCATGACCTATTGCCTTGGCATCAAGACCCGCGACGGCCTGATCGGTCTGTCGGACGGCCGCATCACCAGCGGCTCGCAGCTTTCGTCCGCCCGCAAGGTGACGATGATGGGCAGCGGCGGCGACCGCTTCTTCATCATGAATTCCGGCCTGCGCAGCGTGCGGGACAAGACTCTGGCCTATCTGCGCCGCGACATGCAGAAGCGCCGGGGCGAGTCCTACCCGACGATGCTGGACGCGGTGTCGGCCTTCACCACCTGCCTGCGGCAAGTTGCCGCGGAGGACAGGGAGGCGCTGGAGGCGTCCAAGCTGAATTTCAACCTGCACGCCATCATCGGCGGGCAACTCGCCGAGGACCGGGAGCCCTTCATGTTCCTGGTCTATCCCGAAGGCAACTGGATCGAGGTCGACGAGCGCACGCCCTACCTGTCGATCGGCGCCACCGCCTACGGCAAGCCGATCCTCGACCGGGCGCTGACCTACGGCACCGACATGCA
This sequence comes from Azospirillum picis, assembly GCF_017876115.1. Lineage (GTDB taxonomy): Bacteria > Pseudomonadota > Alphaproteobacteria > Azospirillales > Azospirillaceae > Azospirillum > Azospirillum picis. The sequence goes on along the minus strand of NZ_JAGINO010000002.1, from coordinate 451,088 downwards.
GACGGCGCTGAAGCTCGCCTACCTCTCCTTCGACAGCACGCGCTTCTCCACCAACGACGTCGGCTTCCCCATCGACATGGTGTCCTACCATGCCGAATCGCGGAGCTGGCGCATGTCGAACTACGACTACGACGACCTGGGCGAGCAGCGCCAATGGTGGAACCGCAACCTGACCGAACTGGCGCGCCGCATGCCCGACGGTCCGTGGGTGGAGACGCTGATGCCGGAAAGCCTGCGCCCGCGCGCGCCGGCCGAAGAAGCGGTCTGACCGCCCGCCCGGCGGATGCCGGGGGGTGACCCCGGCATCGCGCCCTTTCCCGAGCGCTGCCCGGCGCCGCGCTTACCAGCGCGCGAGGCCGCTGAGCAGCGCGCCGAAGGGGGCCGTCGGGCCGACCAGCCCGTCGCGATCCACCTCCACCTCGAAAAAGAGCCCGTCCTCCGCGCGGTCCCCCGCGCTCGGCCGCGTCCGCGGCGCATCGCCCGGCGGCGGCAGGGTGGGAAAGGCGACGCCCGTCGGATCGATGCGCCGCAACGCCTCCGGGAAGCCGGCTTCGGTGAAGCGGCGGGACGGGTAGGGATAGGCGGTGAAGAACCACTGCCCGGCCCGGCAGCCGCTGATCAGCCAATAGAAGCCGTTCGACGGCAATCGCATGTCGCGCGGCGGCGGTTCGAACGCACCGTCCTCGCCCAGCCGGCCGACCAGGCTGTCGAACTGCGCCGGGGTGAGCTGGATGGTCGCCGTACGGCCGCGTGCCGCCGAGAAGGGGTCGGCCGGGGTGAGGCGGGCAAGGTCGGTCGCCTCGATGACATGCGCCTCGATGGCGGCACCGCCCTTGCCGGGGTCCGAGACGACGTCGTAGGTGCGGACATGCCGGTTGTAATCGGCGTTGAAGACGAGCCGGAACCGGTCCGCGCCGTCCTTGCCGCAGCGCGACCGCAGGTCGTCGCCATTGAGATAGCTGAACCAGCTCAACTTGCGCGCCGCCGGGTTGTCGGTCGGCCCGACGGAGGAGCAGCCGGCGAGGGCGAGCAGCGCCGCGGCGAGCGGGATGGCCAGCGGTGCGGCGACGCGGACCGCGGTGATCGGACCTCCTGTGACGGGAATGGCGCTCGGATCGGCTCTTCGGTGACCACGGCTCATTGTCGCTTGCCTCGCGTCAGCAGCCCCTGGTAGGTGGAGGATGAAGGCCGGCGGGGCAAGCCCCGATCGTCCGGTTCCCGGCGGTTCCGGCCGGTTCCGGCCGAACGAAGTCGACCAGCTACACCTCTGCCCCCGTCCGATACCTCTTCTGCCTGGATTTCTCATCCGGGCCAAGGAAAAGGGCAAAAGCAGAAGTAAGAAATTAACGAATTCCTGCTAGACACTGATTTCGCAGGAATTTAACATTGAACAAAGCACCAAAATCTAGCGGTTGGCGGGGCCATCATGAGTGTAACGCGCAACACCGTTCGTAACGGGTTGTTTCCCTTCGCCTTTTGTGCGTCGGGTGCGGCCCGCGGGCGGAGTTTGGCGGGTATCGGTCGCGGTCTTTTCGCCGCCGTGGCTGTCCTGGGCGCGCTGACGCTGGCGTCCGGCCTGTCGGCGGCGGGGGCGCTGGCCGCCAAGGCCACCGCGATCGTCGTCGACGCCCGCAGCGGGCAGGTGCTGTACGACCAGGACGCCGACGCCCTGGTCCACCCGGCGTCCCTGACCAAGATGATGACGCTCTACCTGACCTTCGACGCGCTGGACGACGGCCGCCTGCGGCTCGACCAGCAGCTTCCGGTCTCCTCCTGGGCGGAAAGCATGACGCCGACCAAGCTCGGGCTGCGCGCCGGCCAGACGCTGAAGGTCGAGACCGCGATCCTCGGCCTGGTCACCAAGTCGGCCAACGATGCCGCCGTGGTGCTGGCGGAGGCGCTGGGCGGCACCGAGTCGCGCTTCGCCGAGATGATGACCCGCAAGGCGCGCGAGCTCGGGATGCGCCACACGCTCTACCGCAACGCCTCCGGCCTGCCGAACATGGAGCAGGTGACCACCGCGCGCGACTATGCCACGCTGTCGCGCGCCCTCATGCGCGACCACCCCAAGTACTATCCGTATTTCAGCCGCCGCAGCTTCGTCTATGGCGGGCGCACGCTGGCCAACCACAACCACCTGATGTCCCGCTACGAGGGGATGGACGGCATCAAGACCGGCTACACCGTGGCGTCCGGCTTCAATCTCGCCGCCTCCGCGGTGCGCGACGGGCGCCGGCTGGTGGGCGTGGTGATGGGCGGCAAGTCGGTGGCCTCCCGTGACAGCCGCATGGCGGCGCTGCTCGACCAGGCATTCGGCCGCGGTGAACGGCCGCGGGACGGCGAGGCGCTGGTGGCCAGCCTCGACACCACGAGCTCCGACGTCATCGACGGCGAGGGGGACGACGACGACGAGGAGCCGGCGGCCCGTGCCAAGCCGACCCGCGCCGTCCAGGTCGCCGCGGTTCCCGTGGCGCCGCCGGTGAAGGAGGACAAGCCGGCGCGCGGCGCCGCCGCCACCCGCTGGGGCGTTCAGGTTGGGGCCTTTTCCAGCCGTGCCGCCGGCAACAAGGCGGTCAGCCAGGCGGTCAAGCAGGCTCCCGTCCTGCTGCGCGGCGCCAAGGCCAGCGTCGTCGAGGCCAAGACCGGCAAGGACAAGGTTTACCGCGCCCGGCTGACCGGCCTCGCCGACGAGAAGACGGCGCGCAAGGCCTGCGTGGAGTTGACCAAGCACGGCCATCATTGCGTCGCGGTTTCCCCTGGCGAACGGAGCTGAACGCTCCCCCCACTGCCCCCGGCACTGCCCCCGGGCCGCCCTTTCCGGTCCTGCCGAGAGTGCCGGTCAGGCGCAGCAAATGATCGCGCGGTGATCCTGTCCGGGTCAGCCGCGCGCCATTGCCGCCCGCGCATCGAGGAAGGCCAGCGCCGGCTCCAGCCTTTCCGCCAGGTGCCGTGTCCGGGCCGGCAGGTCGTCGCCGTCGGCGGGCGACACACGAGACCCAGCTGACGGCTCGATGGCGGCTTCGAGATGACGGGCCGCCTGCCGCAGGCCGGGGCAGCCGTACTGGCCGGCGATGCCCGCGATCTTGTGAGCCATCAGCGCCGCGGTGGCGCGGTCCCCGTCCCGCAAGGCCTCCCGCAGGGTCGCGCCGTGCAGGCGCAACGCCCTGGCCGCCTTGTCGATCAGCTCGGCGGCGCGGTCGGCCGGCAGCATCTCGCGCAGGGTCGCGAGCGCACCCTCGTCGAAATCGGCGGCGGTGCCGGCATCGATGCCGGTGCCCGGAGACGCCGGGCGCGCGGGGGCGCTCAGTGCATCCACCAGATCCGGGCGCAGCGGCTTCTCCAGCACGCCGTCGGCACCGCAGGCGGCACAGCGCGCCTGCCCCTCGGCGGTGGCGCTGGCGGTCAGCATCAGGATGCGCGGCGCCGCGCCGCCCGGGCCGCGGCGGATGGCGCCCACCGCCTCGTCGCCCGGCAGGCCGGGCAGGCCGAGGTCCATCAGGATCAGGTCGAACGGCTCGGCGGCGGCGGCGGCGACCGCCGCCGGCCCATCCTCCACCGCGACGACCCGGTGCCCGGCCCGTTGCAGCAGGGCGCGGGCGGCCATGCGGGTGACGGTCTCGTCCTCCGCCAGCAGGATGCGCAGCGATGGAGACCCGTCCATCCGGTCGTTCGGCATGCCCCTCAGGCTCCCGCGGGTTCGAAGATCGCTCCAGTCTAAAGTCCGCTCGGTGCAGAGTGAAGCACCAGACAGGCTCGAAGCTTTTGGTCTTCCGTGTGAGTCACGTTGCAAGCGATACCGCTTGAAACGATCACACCCTAGCGGCTTCCGCCACCCCCCGCACCCCTGCCGGGTCGCCGGGGCACCGGACCGTCCGAGGCGGCCGGTCACACCGTCGGGGACGCCTGGGTGAACATCGGATCCTCGATGCGGTGCAGGCGGCCGGCACCGGTCAGCGCGGCGCGCAGCAGGAGCGCCTTGCGCCGCGGGGCCGCCAGCTTGTGGAGCGGCGCCTCGCGCAGCACCTCCGCCCCATAGGCATCGGCGACCATCAGTCCGCAGTCGTCCGGTATCAGTTCGGCCGGGAAGTCGGCATCCACGGCGAAGTAGAAGGCGTCGCACCACTCCCTGTAGTCCTGCCACTTCTGGTCGGAACGGAAGTCCGCGACGCAGCTCTTCACCTCCACGATGAGGATGCCGCCGGCGTCGTCGATCGCCAGCACATCGGCGCGGCGGCCGCTCGACAGGCGGAACTCGGTCAGGCTGGAATAGCCGCGGGTGGCCAGGGACCGCCGGACCCCACGGAAGATCGGCGGCGCGCGGCCGACGGTGGCGAGCGGATCGTCGCTCATCACGCGGCATGTCCGGCTGGAAAAGAACGGGTCATGAACATCCTTGGTACAATGCCGCAGCCCCGCCCCGCAGCCAAGGCCAAAACGTCGGCGAACGCTCCAAAACGCTCCAAGCTCCTCGTTGCGCCTTCCGGTGCCCTCCAGCACTTAGAGTCTTCCGTGTGATTCACGTTTCAGGCGATACCGCTTGAAACGATCACACTCTAGGAACCGGAGGAAGCACCGGAAGGGGAGCGGGACGTCGGCGGCCGGGCCGGGCCGCACATGGCGCGGGGAAGGCTGCGCGACGCCGGGAACACCAGCACGGCCGAGGTGCCAGAGCCGGTTTCGCTGATCAGCTCCAGCCGACCCTCGTGTATCTCGACCAGCCGTTTGACGATGGGCAGGCCAAGCCCGACCCCCTTGGAATTGCGGGCGATGGTGCTGTCCGACCGCTCGAAGGGCTGGAGGACGCGGGACAGGTCGTCGACCGGGATGCCGACGCCGGTATCGGCCACCATCAGCCCGATCCCGCCGTCCGGCATGACGCGGGCGGTCAGCACCGCCCGGCCGCCGGGCGGGGTGAAGGTGACGGCATTGGACAGCAGGTTGGTCAGCATCTGCCCGATCGCCGAGGCGTCACCGCGCAGCAGCGGCAGGTCCGCCGGCACGTCCCGATGGAGGGTGACGTGCCCCTCGGCTGCCGACGGCTCCAGCGAACCCATCACCTGCCGCGAAAGAACCGCGAGATCGATCGCGTCCTCGGCCAGGGTGGCGCGGCCGGCGTCGATGTTCGACAGTTCGAGGAGGTCGTCGACCAGGGCGAGCAGGTGGGAGCCGGCTTCGCGGATGTCGGTGGCATAGCCGCGGTAGCGCGGGCTCCCGAGCGGGCCGAAAGGCTCCGACAGAAGCAGTTCGGAAAAGCCGAGGATGGCGTTCAGCGGGGTGCGCAGTTCGTGGCTCACCTGTGCCAGGAACTCGCGCTTGACCTTGTCGGCGCTCTCGGCGGCACGGTGGGCGGGAACCGGGGTGGGGCCGAGGTCGACCAGCGTCACGCACAGGGCGGCCGGGGTCGGGCCGCTCTGCACCGGGGTGGCGGAGACCCGCCAGCGCATGGGCGTGACTCCGCGCCTCGCGGTCACGGTCCGCTCGACCGGCCGGCGCAGGGCGTCGACGAGGATCGAGAACAGGGCCGGGCAGGCGGAGTCTGTGGAATCGCCGTGCAGTCGCCGGCCGGCGAGCGGTCCCGTGCCGAGCAGCCGTTCGGCCGCGGGGTTCGCGGCCTGCCACATCAGATCGACGACGGCCCCGGTGCTGTCGTGGTATGCGGAAAGGACCCCGGCCGCGTCGGGCAGGAATGCCAGCGCCGCTGCCGGCAGCGCGTTCGCGATACGGCCGCCGACGGAGTCCGGAGCATGAGTCGACTGGATTTCGTCCGATCCCCTTTGGTCCCGCTCCCGGCGAGCGCAAGTCTTCGCACTGGAGTCCATGACGGCATGATTTATATACATCCCTAATAAAGGTTAAAAAAATGCCGCCGCCGGCCACTCAATATTTGTCCAAATGTAACAATTTTCCCATTTCGGCGTGCCGGAGATTTTGGATTTATCTAAAATACCGCAAAAGTTATGATTGAGTATGACGTCACGATGTTCACGTTGTATCTGCCCAATGGCCGGCTTTGCAGCGTCGGCCGCCTTCCTTAGTGTGGCGGGCGCGGTGCGGGTTCTATGGCAGGTGCGACGGTGAATGGCGGCCACGACGATGTCCGCGGTGCTGCGCCTCCGCTTCTGGTGTTCGGTGCCGACGGGCGGCTGATGGATTGGACTGCGGGCTCCGACCGCTGGCCGGGTCTCGCGGGCCGGCTCGCCGTCGGCGTGCCCGCGGCCGAGCTGGAGCCTCACGCTGCCGGCCGCCGCGTGGAGCGGCTGTCCGGCGGCGGCATGCTCTGGCGCCATGAACAGGCTTCCCCCGAGCAGTCCTCCCCCGAGCAGTCCTCCCCCGACCAGTCTTCCCCCGACCAGTCTTCCCCCGACCAGTCTTCCCAACGCCAACCGCGCCGCGACCCGCAGCCGGGCGATGCGCCCGCGGCCATGCGCGATCCCGCCGGACGGCTGTTCGCGGCGGCGAGCCACGACCTGCGCCAGCCGCTTGCCGCCCTGTCGCTGTTGATCGGCACGCTGGATGGCGTGCTCGACACTGCGCCGGGCAGCGGGCTCGGCAGCGGGCTCGGCGGCGGTCTCAACGGTGGTCTCAGCGGCGGCCGTTCGTCCGGACCGTCCCGGGGAGCGGCCGACGGTTCCAGCCGCGACCTCCTGCGCTCGATGACCCAGGCGGTGGAGTCGATGCGCAGCATGGTCGACGGCCACTTCGATCTGGTGCGGCTTGAGAGCGGGCTGGTGGAACCGGAAATCCGCAGCCATGCCGTCAACGGCGTGCTGATGCGGCTGGCGCTGGACGTTGCGCCGCGGATCGCCGATCGCGGGCTCCGCTTCACGGTGATGCCGTGCTCCGCAATGGTGCGGACCGATTCGGCCCTGCTGGAGCGGCTGCTGCACGGCCTGGTCGCCAATGCGCTGCGCGCGACGACGCGCGGCCGGGTATTGGTCGGTTGCCGCAGCCGCGGGGACGGCCTGCACATCGAGGTGTGGGACACCGGCCGAGGTCAATCGGCCGAGCGGCTGGCGGCGCTGCGCGAGGATCTGAACCGGCCGGCGGGGGAAGGGGCCGCGGCGCTGGGCCTGGACCTGACCCTTGTCCGCGGCCTCGCCCGGCGGCTTGGGCTGGGGCTGGAGGTCCGCTCCACGGAAGGGCGGGGGACCGTCTTCGTGGTCGTGGTGCCGAAATCGGCCGAGCCCGCGGACTGGCCCGGCGAGGGGCTGGCCTCCGGCGACACGCCGGGCGGCGGGCCGGGTGACCGGCAGCAGGCCGGGACGGCCGACATCAGCCAGACCCGCATCCTGGTCGTCGAGGACGATCCCATGGTGCTGGCGGCGCTGGAGGCGCTGCTGGGCCAGTGGGGCTGCGCCGTGGTGGGGGCGGAATCCTACGACGCCGCCGTACGGCGGATCGGGCCGGAACCCGATCCGTTCGACCTGATCATCTCCGACCTGCGGCTGAAAGGCGCGGCGAACGGCATCGTCGCCATCCGGCAACTCGCCATGCTGTTCGATCGCCCGGTTCCGGGAATGATCCTCACCGGCGACACCGATCCCAAGCGGCTGCGCGAGGCCCGGCTGTCGGGCTATCCCCTCCTGCACAAGCCGGTCGCACCGCTGGCCCTGCGCGCCGTCGTCCTGCGTCTGCTCGGCCGCGACCCTCCTTGATGGTAAAGACACTGAACTAAATATTCGATTGGCCGCGACCGGTCCGTTCAGTAAAGGACGGGGCTGCATCCTTTCGATGTGGCGCAATGTCCGGGCTGAAACATGAGGTGAGAAGAATCGTCGATTTTCGTCAAGTCCTTGCGCTTCTTTCCAAGGAAGGCCGGTGATGCCCCTGCCGATTGGACGGCTCTAATCCCTCTTTCGTTTAGTCTGCATCTTTTACATACCCTTTTATGCGTTTCCTTGGTTAGGATCGCGGTGGAGAATCGCCATTCGGACGTGTCGCGTGGAGGGCATCGGATGATCTGGGGTCATCGGAGGGTCGGGGGTACGCCGGCACTGCCCGTGATCGTCATCGTCGGTCTGATGCTGTCGCTCTCGGCCTTCCTTCTGGTCCGCAAGGCGACCCTCGACGCCGAACAGAGGCTGGCCGACCGGCAGGCGATCCAGCTTCACGACGAAGTGAAGATGCATTTCGATCGCCAGGGGGTGCTGTTGCGCGCCCTCAGCGGCCCGTTCGCCGGCCCCGCCCCGGTGACCGAGGCGAGTTTCGCCCTGGCGGTCGAGCCGCTGTTGCCGATCTATCCGAACCTGAACGCGGTGGCCTGGGCGCGCCGGATTTCCGCGCGGAACGTCCCGCTGCTGGAGGAGGCGGTGCGGGCGTCCGGGAACGCCTCCTTCACGGTGCGCGGGATGGCGGGGCAGGCCGAGGACGCCTTTGCCGACCGCTTCGTGAACGTGCTGGTGGAACCGCGGGCGGCGCGTGGCCTGATCGGCCTCGACATGGCCAGCCTGCCGGGCCAGCGTGCGCTGTTCGCGCGGTCCTGCGCCGCCAACCGGCTGGCGGCGTCGCAGGACGAAGCCATGCGGACCGAGATCGGCCGCGAGTCCGTGCTGCTCTACCTGCCGGTTTACACCCGCGACATCGATGCCGGCGAGGGTCGGGACGGTGCCCGCATCATCTGCGACGCCCTGAGCGGCTTCCTGTGGACCAGCTTCGACATCGGGCAGTTGCTGCGCGAGGCGGTGGACCGGGTCGGCCTGACGATGGGCGACGCCTATCTGGTGGACCCCGGACCGGAAGCGCCGCGCATCCTGGCGGCCGAGCAAGGGCGGCAGCATCCCGAGAGCGGCGACGGCCCGCCGGCCCTGGCGCGCGCGGTCGGGCAGTTGACCGCCGGTGGCGGCGGAGCGGCGATCGTCCGCGACATCGCCTTCGCCGGACGGGTGTGGCGGCTCTACGTGCTGCCAGTCCGCTCGCCCCTGCTCGATACCGCCGACCGCCTCGCCTGGGCGATGCTGTTCGGCGGCCTGCTGCTGACCGGCGGCTTCGTCGCCTATGTCCGGCGCGAGGCCCGGACCAAGCGCCTGCTGCGGACGGAGGCCCGCGCCCGCGCCGCCATGGCCCGGGCGCTGCGGGAAAGCGAGGAGCGTTTCCGCCTGGCCCTGCGCCATTCCAACGTGACGCTGTTCAGCCAGGACCGCGACCTTCGCCACCTGTGGGTTTATTGCCCGCGGCTGGACCTGCGGCCGGAACGCATGATCGGCCGCACCGACGCCGAGCTTTTCCCCGCCGCCGACGCCGAACGGCTCGGCGCGGTCAAACGCGCGGTGATCGCCGGGGGCATCGGCGCCCGCTGCGAGGTGGACATGGTCTATGGCGGCTACCGTCGGGTGATGGACCTGTCGGTCGAGCCGATGCGCGACGAGACGGGCGCGGTGTCCGGCGTCATCTGCGCCGCCATCGACATGACCGAATCAGTCGAGATCCGCGAGGCGCTGGCCCATGCCCACAGTGAGGCGGAGCGCGCCAACAAGGCGAAAAGCCGTTTCCTCGCCGCCGCCAGCCATGACCTGCGCCAGCCATTCCAGGCGATGAGCCTGTTCCATCACATCCTGCTGACCAAGCTCGACGATCCCCGGCAGGTCGAGGTCGCCAACAAGTTGGGCGAGGCGCTGTCCGCCGGCAACGCCTTGCTGTCGACGCTGCTCGACACCTCGGCGCTCGAAGTGGGCAACGTCAAGCCGCGCGTCGTCGATTTCGACATCCAGGACCTTGTCGCACGGCTGACCGTGGAGATCGGCGACCAAGCCGCCGACCGCGGCCTGGAACTGCGCACCGTTCCCTGCTCGGCCCGCGTGCGCAGCGACCCGATCCTGCTGGAGCGGATGGTGCGCAACCTGCTGGTCAACGCGCTGCGCTACACCGGCGAAGGCCGCATCCTGCTGGGCTGCCGGCGGCACTGCCGGTCGGAGGGGGGCGGCCGGTTGTCGGTCGAGGTCTGGGACACCGGGCCGGGAATTCCCCAAGCCGAGATGGCGGCGATCTTCGACGACTTCTACCGCTGCGATGCCGACCAGCGCGACAACACCGGCGGGCTCGGGCTCGGGCTGTCGATCGTCCGCCGCATGGCCCAGATGCTGGACCATCCGGTGACCGTGAAGTCGCGGGTGGGCTACGGCACCGTCTTCGCGATCAGCGTCCCGCTGGTCGAGGAAACCTGCCGCTGCGCCGCGGCGGCCGACTGACACGGCCTGCCGCCGCCGGTCCCGCCATCGGCGGTCCGCTGCACTGCGCAACGGTGGCAATGGCTGCCTGCGCCGGGCTTTTCAATTCGTCCCGGTGCAAGTTTCGGCTATGCTGCAGCCGCTCAACGATCCGCAACGGCGTCAGTAACCATGCTGTAACAAAGTCCCCGGTGACTTTATTGATGTAGGTCATTGGGGCGCCAAGCCCCGGGAGCTATTGCTTTCGCACATGCTCACTCCTTGAAAAACCAGTGATGGGCAAAGGTTCCGCTTCAAAGGAACCCAACAACAGGGTTCCGGTCCGCGGTCGGGAAACGAGTTCCCATGCGCGGAAACCGGGATCGGGAGGATACGGCCTGCCGCCGTGGCGGGCGCCCTTGCAACAAGGGTGCCCGCCCGGTCTTCGGCAGGCGGCCATCGCCGTCCGGCGCGAGCCCGGGACAGGTGGCCGTCGGTCGGGCGCCGCGATCCTTTAGAGGAGCTTGAAGATGGACACCGCCACCGCCGCCCTCTCCGCCGATCAGGCGGGTCGCAGCGGCATCGTTCCGACCGGCAAGAACGGCAGCACCATGATCGAAAACGTCACTTTCGAAGAAATCCGCATCGGTCAGCAGGCCAGCCTGTCGCGCCGCCTGACCATGGCCGACATCGAGCTGTTCGCCACGGTGTCCGGCGACCTCAACCCGTCCCATGTCGACGAGGACTATGCGGCCGACCACAAGGTGGTCGGGCACGGCATGTGGTCGGGCTCGCTGATCTCGGCGGTATTGGGCACGCTGCTTCCCGGTCCCGGCACCGTCTATGTCGGCCAGGATCTGCATTTCGACCGGCCGGTCCTGCTCGGCGACATCGTCACCGTCACCGTCACCGCCAAATCCAAGGACGCCGCCCGCAAGACGGTGGTCTTCGACTGCCTCGCCATCAACCAGGATGGCCGCACGGTGGTCACCGGGCAGGCCGAGGTCGTCGCCCCGACCGAGAAGGTCTGCCGCGCCGCGGCGGAACTGCCGCAGGTCCAGGTGATCCGCCACGACGGCCACGAGTTGATGCTGAAGAAGTGCGAGTCGCTGCCGCCGGTGCCGACCGCCGTCGTCCACCCCTGTGACGAAAGCTCGCTGCGCGGCGCCGTCGAGGCGGCGGAAGCCAACCTGATCGACCCGGTGCTGGTCGGGCCGGAGGCGAAGATCCGCTCCGTTGCCGACGCCTGCGGGCTCGACATCTCCCGCTACCGCATCGTCGACGCCGCCCACAGCCACGCCGCCGCCGAAACCGGGGTGCATCTCGCCCGCACCGGCGCCTGCGAGGCGGTGATGAAGGGCAGCCTGCACACCGACGAGCTGATGGGGGCCGTTGTGAAGAAGGAGACCGGCCTGCGCACCGGCCGGCGGCTCAGCCACGTCTTCGTGATGAATGTGCCCACATATCCGCGGCCCCTGCTGATCACCGACGCGGCGATCAACATCTACCCGACGCTGGAGGACAAGGTCAGCATCGCGCAGAACGCCATCGACCTTGCCAAGGTGCTGGGGACCGAGGTGCCGCGCGTCGCCATCCTGTCGGCCGTCGAGACCATCAACACCAAGATCGCCTCGACGCTGGAGGCGGCGGCCTTGTGCAAGATGGCCGACCGCGGCCAGATCACCGGCGGCATCCTCGACGGCCCGCTGGCCTTCGACAACGCCATCAGCCGCGAGGCGGCCATCACCAAGGGCATCAGGTCCGAGGTGGCGGGGCAGGCCGACATCCTGCTGGTGCCCGACCTGGAGGCCGGCAACATGCTGGCCAAGCAGCTCTCCTTCCTCGCCCATGCCGACGCCGCCGGCATCGTGCTGGGGGCGCGGGTGCCGATCATCCTGACCAGCCGTGCCGACAACGTGCGCACGCGGCTGGCCTCCTGCGCCGTCGCCGTCCTGCTCGCCGCCGCGCGCCGCCGCGGGGCCGCCGCCGCCGCCGCCGAGTGACGGAGGGAACCATGTCGCAGACCGGACCGGCCAGCGGGCCGAACGCCATCCTCGTCGTCAACGCCGGCTCCTCCAGCCTGAAATTCTCGGTCTTCCGCGACCGGGCCGACGGGGATCCGGTGGTCGTCATCAACGGCCAGATCTCCGGCATCGGCACCCAGCCGGAGTTCGAGGCCAAGGACGCCGCCCGCCGGCCGCTGGCCGGGAAGCGCTGGGGCGCCGACGAGCCGGGCGACCGCACCGCGCTGCTGCGCTACCTGCTCGGCTGGATCGAGGAGCATCTGGAGGGGGCGACGCTGATCGCCGCCGGCCACCGGGTCGTGCATGGCGGCGTGCGCCATGCCGCCCCGGTGCTGCTGACGGAGGCGGTGATGGAGGAGCTCGACGGCCTCGTGCCGCTGGCGCCGCTGCACCAGCCGCACAACCTTGCCGCCATCCGCGCGCTGGCGGAGGCGCATCCCGGCCTGCCGCAGGTCGCCTGCTTCGACACCGCCTTCCACCGCAACCAGCCCTGGCAGGCGCAGATGTTCGCCATCCCGCGGGAGCTGACGGAGGAAGGGGTTCGCCGCTACGGCTTCCACGGCCTGTCGTACGAATACATCGCCCGCCGCCTGCCGCAACTGGCGCCGGAACTGGGCGATGCCCGCGTCGTGGTGGCGCATCTCGGCAGCGGCGCCAGCATGTGCGGCATCCATGGCGGGCGCAGCGTCGACAGCACCATGGGCTTCACCGCGCTCGACGGCCTGCCGATGGGCACCCGCTGCGGCGCCATCGATCCCGGCGTGCTGATCTACCTGATGCGCAAGGGCATGGATGCCGGCGGCATCGAGAAGATGCTCTACAACAAGTCGGGCCTGCTCGGGGTTTCGGGGCTGTCCAACGACATGCGCGCCCTGCTGGAGAGCGCCGACCCCCGCGCCCAGGAGGCGGTGGAGCTGTTCTGTTTCCGCATCGCCAAGGAGACGGGGGCGCTGTCCGCCTCGATGGGCGGCATCGACGCCTTCGTCTTCACCGCCGGCATCGGCGAACGCTCCGCCCCGGTGCGGGCGCGCGTCGGCGACAAGCTGGCATGGCTCGGGGTCGAACTGGACGCCGCCGCCAACGAGGCGAACGCGTCGCGGATCTCGGCGCCCGGCAGCCGCCTGCCGGTCTACGTCATCCCGACCGACGAGGAAGGGATGATCGCGCTCCACACCCGCAAGCTGCTGACCGGGCGGTGATGGGCGAGGGGGCTGCCTGTGGCCCCCTTCCCAACATCCCGCTGGAGCGAACCCGCGGGCGGTGCTAGGTCCACACCCGGAACCCACTTCATTCCGGGGAGCCCGTGGTCCGGCCCTATTTGCCGCTGAACGCGTTGCGCGCCTTCGAGACGTCGGCGCGCCATCTCAGCTTCACCCGCGCCGCCATCGAATTGTGCGTGACCCAGGCCGCCGTCAGCCATCAGGTGAAGCTGCTGGAGGAGCGCCTCGGCGTGAGCCTGTTCCACCGGCTGCCCCGCGGCCTTGCCCTGACCGACGAGGGGCGGGCGCTGCTGCCGACGCTGGAGGACGCCTTCGACCGCATCGGCGGACTGCTCGACCAGTTCGAGGGCGGGCGCTTCCGCGAGGTGCTGACGGTCGGGGCGGTCGGCACCTTCGCCGTCGGCTGGCTGCTGCCGCGGCTGCCCAGGTTCCGCGAGGCTCATCCCTTCGTCGACCTGCGCCTGTCCACCAACAACAACCGCGTGGACATCGCGGCCGAGGGGCTGGACTACGCCATCCGCTTCGGCGACGGCGCATGGCACGGCACCGACGCGGTCCGCCTGTTCGACGCCCCGCTGTCGGTGCTGTGTGCGCCTGAAATCGCCCGGCGGCTGCGCGAACCGGCCGACGTGCGGCGCGAGACCCTGCTGCGCTCCTACCGCTCGGACGAATGGCTGGGCTGGTTCGCGGCCGCCGGCGTGGAGCCGCCGGCGGTCAAGGGACCGGTCTTCGACTCCTCGTCGCTGATGGTGGAGGCGGCGATCCAGGGAGAGGGGGTGGCATTGGCGCCGCCCGCCATGTTCCGGCGCCCGTTGGCGCTCGGCCTGATCGAGCAACCCTTCGCCGTCACCGTCCTGAAGGGCGCCTATTGGCTGACCGCGCTGAAGTCGCGGGCCGAGACCCCGACCATGCGCGCCTTCCGTGACTGGTTGTTCGCCCTGGCGGCGGACGGCGCCGCATGATCCTGCGGTCAGGCCGCCCGCCAGCCCGTGGTGAGGCTCAGGACAGCGTGACGCGGCGCGGCCGGGCCTGGACCTCCTCCTGTCGGCGCCAGAAGCGCAGGCGCAGGCGCGGGGCCAGATACCAGGCGATCGGCGCCGCCAGGATCAGGCTGAGGATCACCACCGTCGGCATCAGGCTGATCGCCTGCTCGGAAAAGCTGGGAACCGACAGCACGAGCAGCGTGCCGATGCCGAAGACGACGCCCTGGGTCATTCCGTAGATCAGGATGGCGAGGCGCAGACGTGTGGACATGTGATGGCTCCGGTTGAAGTGGGTGGTGCAAAGACCGTTTCCTCTTTCAACCGGAGCGGATCGCAATTGTTCCCGGCGCCATCGCGCCGGGTTTTGCCGAATATTTTGCGTTCGTATGCGTATGAGACCCGGGAGTGTGGCCGGTTACCTGTTGGCCCGCCACCACGCCATCAGGCCGGTGGTGGAGCTGTCGTGGGCGCCCGGCGCCGGGCCGTTCTCCAGCTCCGGCAGGATGGTGTTGGCGAGCTGCTTGCCCAGCTCCACCCCCCACTGGTCGAAGCTGTTGATGTCCCACACGACGCCCTGCACGAACACCTTGTGCTCGTAGAGCGCGATCAGCGCGCCCAGGGCCGCCGGGGTCAGGCTCTTCATCAGGATGGTGTTGGATGGCCGGTTGCCGGGGAAGACGCGGTGCGGCACCAGCGCCTCGACCTCGTCGGCCGGCTTGCCGGCCTTGGTCATCTCGGCCCTGACCTCGTCGGCGGTCTTGCCGCGCATCAGCGCCTCGGCCTGGGCGAAGACGTTGGACAGCAGGATGCGGTGGTGGGCGCCGGCCTCCGCTCCGATCGGGTTGTGGCTGGCGGCGGCGGCGACGAAGTCGCAGGGGATCAGAGAGGTCCCCTGGTGGATGAGCTGGTAGAAGGCGTGCTGGCCGTTGGTGCCGGGCTCGCCGAACAGCACCGGCCCGGTCTGGTAGTCGACCCGCTCGCCGCCGCGCGTCACCGACTTGCCGTTGCTCTCCATGTCGAGCTGCTGGAGATAGGCCGGGAAACGGTGCAGATACTGGTCGTAGGGCAGCACCGCGTAGGACGAGGCGTCCCAGAAATTGCGGTACCAGACGCCGAGCAGCGCCAGCAGGACCGGCATGTTGCGGTCGAGCGGGGCGGTGCGGAAATGGTCGTCCATCGCGTGGGCGCCGGCCAGGAACTCGGCGAAGCGTTCCGGCCCGATGGCGATCATGATCGGCAGCCCAATGGCCGACCACAGCGAATAGCGGCCGCCGACCCAGTCCCAGAAACCGAACATGTTGGCGGGATCGATGCCGAACTTGCGCACCTCCGCCTCGTTGGTGGAGACGGCGACGAAGTGCCTGGCCACATGCGCCTCGTCCTTCGCGGTCTCCAGGAACCAGCGGCGGGCGGAATGGGCGTTGGTCAGCGTCTCCTGCGTCGTGAAGGTCTTGGAGGCGATGACGAACAGCGTCGTCTCCGGGTCCAGCCACTTCAGCGTCTCGGCCAGGTGGGTGCCGTCGATGTTGGAGACGAAGTGCAGGGCGACATGGGCATGGGCGAAAGGCTTCAGCGCCTCGGTCGCCATCACCGGTCCCAGGTCTGACCCGCCGATGCCGATGTTGACGACGTCGGTGATCGGCTGGCCGGTGTAACCCTTCCAATCCCCGTCGCGCACCGACTTGGCGAAGGCGCCCATCCGCTCCAGCACGCCGCGCACATCCGGCATCACGTCGCGGCCGTCCACCGTCACCGGACGCTCGGCGCGGTTGCGCAGCGCGGTGTGCAGCACGGCGCGCCTTTCGGTCAGGTTGATCGGCTCGCCGGCGAACATGCGGGCGCGGGCGCCTTCGACGTCCTGCTGGCGCGCGAGGTCGAGCAGCAGCCCGAGCGTCTCGCCGGTGACGCGGTTCTTCGAGTAGTCGAGGAACAGTCCCGCCGCCTCCAGCGAGAAGGCGTCGAACCGGCCGGGATCGGCGGCGAAGAGCTCGCGCATGTGGGTGTCGGCCATGGCCTGGCGGTGCCGGGCGAGTGCGGCCCAGGCGGGCGAACGGGTCAGCGCGGTCATGATGCTTTGGACTCCTTGACGTCAGCGGTCCTTTGACGCGGCGGACGGAGCCTAGCACCGACCGGCGGCGGCGGCCACGAGCCAAAACGCGGCAGTCGACGCCGCTGTTCGGCCTATGCGGGGCGGCCGAAGCCGCAACCCGTGCGGCCTTGCGCCTGTTGTTTGGGGCGAGGGCTGTGGACACCAGAGGAGGAATGCATGTCCGATAAACCTGCCGTCCCGACACCGGATGACGACGACGACCGCCGCGAGCGCGAGGGCGACGACCGCCCGGATCAAGTCGGCATCATCCCAGGCAAGGTTCCGGGCCGCCCGGTCAGCCCCGGCGACCCGCGCTTTCCGGGAAGCCAGCCGGATCTGGCGTGAGGGCGCTGTTGCCCCCTCCCTAACCCTCCCCACCTCCGGTGGGAGAGGGGACTGCCGCCGAACCCCGACAAGGCTCCCGCCCCCTCTCCCGCGAAGCGGGGGAGGGATGGGGAGGGGGAAAGCAGGCTGGAGGGATCGTCAGCTCCCGCCGTCGATGGTCTGCGTGGGAGTGACGCCGGCGGGCTTGCCGACCAGCACGGTCAGCAGCTTGGCCGGGTCGAGCAGCCGCTGGGCGACGCGCTTCACGTCGGCCTGCGTCACCGCGTTGATGTAGCGGTCGCGCTGGTTCAGGTAGTCGATCCCCAGATTGTCGCGCTTCACCTGCAGCAGGACGCGGGCGATCGCCGAGGTCGAGCCGAGCTGAAGCGGGAAGGAGCCGGTCAGGTAGGTCTTGGCGTCGGCCAGTTCCTGCTCGCTCACGCCGTCGCTGGCCATGCGCGCCCATTCCTGGCGCATGATGTCCAGCGCCTGGCCGGCCTTGGCGTTGACGGTGGAACCGCCGGCCAGCACCATCGCCGAATGGTCCATCGGGATCAGGTAGCTGTAGACCCCGTAGCTGAGGCCGCGCTTCTCGCGCACCTCCTCCATCAGCCGCGAGCCGAAGCCGCCGCCGCCGAGCACGTAGTTCATCACCGTGGCGGTGTACCAGTCGGGATCGTCGCGCTTCACCCCCGGCTGGCCCATCAGCATGACGGTCTGCGCGGTCGGGCGCTGGATCAGGATGGTCTGCCCCAGCCCCGCCATCGTGGCGTCGGGAACCTGCGGCACCTCCACCTTGGCCGGCAGGCCGCCGAACACCGTGTCCAGCGCCTTGCCCAGATCATCCGGGGAAATGTCGCCGGCGGCGGCCACCACCAGCCGCTCGCGGCCGAACTGCCGCTTCACGAAGCCGCGCAGGTCGTCGGGCACGATGCGGGGCAGGCTCTCCAGCGTGCCGCGGATCTCGTCGCCGTAGGGATGGCCGGGAAAGGCGGTGGCGTAGAACTGCCGGCGCGAGACGTAGTTCGGGTCGGCGAGGTCGCGCCGCAGGCTGGACGTGATCGACGCGCGCATCCGGTCGAGCGACTCTTGCGCGAAATGCGGTTCGGCCAGGGCCAGCCGGGTCAGCTCCAGCGCCTCGTCGCGGTGCTCGGTCAGGGTGCGCAGCGATCCGCTGAAGCCGTCGCGGCCGGCGTCGAAGCCGAGCGAGATGGCGCTGTCCTGCAGCCGCGCCTGGAACGCCTGGGAATCGAACGGTCCAGCCCCCTCGTCGAGCATGGTGGAGACCAGGTTTGCCAGTCCCTCCTTGCCCTGGGGGTCGGTGCCGCCGGCGCCCTCGAAGCTCCATTCCAGGGCAAGCACCGGCACCTTGTGGTCCTCGACCAGCCATGCCTCGATGCCGCCGGGGCTGACCACGCGCTTGATGTCCATGGCGTGGGAGGGGGCGACCACGGCGACCACCGTCAGGAAGAACGCCGCGATGCCGGTGCGCCAGGGGCCGGTGCGCAGGGAAGTGTGACGGGCGCTCATCCTCAACTGTCCTTTCCGCTCAGCGGCAGCAGCAGGCCGGTGACGTGGTTGGTGTTGCTCAGCACGGCACGGGCGGCGGCGTTGACCTGGTCGGCGGTGACGGCATCGATGTTGACCGGCCAGTTCTCGACCTCGTCGATGGTCTGCCCGGTGGCGAGTGCCGCGCCGAGCGTCTGGGCCGGGCCGGTCAGGCTGTCGCGGGCATAGGCGGCGGCGGCGAGCATGCGCTTGCGGGCGGTGGCGACCTCCTCCTCCGTCACGCCGCCCTTCAGCAGCGTGTCGACCTCCGCCCACAGGGCGGCCTCCAGCTTGTCCATCTCGACGCCGGCGGCCGGGCTGGCGCCGACGCTGAGCGTCGCCATGTCGTAGGCGGTCGGGCCGTAGCCGAGCCAGGCCGAGGTCGCCAGCTTCTGGTCGACCACCAGGCTGCGGTAGAGGCGCGAGGTGGTGCCGCCGCTCATGATCTCGGCCAGCACCTGCAGCGCATAGGCCTGGTGGTCGGGGTCGAGGCGGTAGGAGGGGGCGACCCAGGTCCGCCGCACCGACGGCTGCCGCACCTCCGCGTCGCGCAGCACCACCTGCCGCGACGAGGTGATCGGCGGCTCCTCCACCCGCTTGCGCTCGGGCACCGGACGGGCGGGGATGGCGCCGTAATAGCGTTCGGCCAGCGGCCTCAACTCGGCCGCGGTGACGTCGCCCGACACCACCAGCACGGCGTTGTTGGGCGTGTACCAGGTCTTGTAGAAGCCCTCGGCCTCCTCGCGGGTCAGGGTCGCCATCTCCTGCGGCCAGCCGATCACCGGGGTGCCGTAGGGATGGTGGAAGAACAGGGTGGCGTTGATCTGCTCGCCGATGCGGTCGGCCGGCTCGTTCTCGATGCGCTGGCGCCGCTCCTCGATGATGACGTCGCGCTCCGGATAGACCACCGCGTCGGTCAGCTTCAGGTTGGCCATGCGGTCGGCCTCCATCCGCATCACCATTTCCAGCCGGTCGCGGGCGACGTTCTGGTAATAGGCGGTGTAGTCGTAGGAGGTGAAGGCGTTGTCGCGCCCGCCGTTCTTGGCGATGATCCTGCTGAACTCGCCGGGGGCGATCACGTCGGTTCCCTTGAACATCAGGTGTTCGAGGAAATGTGCGATGCCGGACTGGCCGCGCTGCTCGTCGGCGGCACCGACCTTGTACCACACCATGTGCGTGACGACCGGGACCCGGTGGTTGGGGATCACCACCACCTGCATCCCGTTGGACAGGGTGAAGCGTTCGGGGAAGAACACGCCCTTTTCGGCGGCCTGGGCCGGCTTGGCGCCGATGGGCAGCGCCAGCCCCGCGACCGGCGGGGACTGGATCAGCGGGGCCGCGGCGGTGAGCGCCAGGGCGAGCAGGCCGGCCGAGGCGGCGCGGCGCAGGTGTGGAGAGGATGGTGACCGGGCGGGCATGGGGGCTCCCGAACTAGGAGGGCCGAATCGAAAGGGCGCCCGTCCGCATGGAAGGGCGCCCCCGGAAACTGGTGTGACGGTCCGCGCAGGACAAGGCTGGCCTTAGAACAGGCCTTCCAGCGGCGCCTTGCGCTTGCGCTCGATCGTCGGGGTGGTGGCGCCGGTGACCGGCTTGCCCTGGGCCTGGGCCTCGCGCAGGCGCTGCTGCTCCTTGGCCGGGTCGACGATGGAGAAGGGCTGCTCCTGGGTCTGCCAGAACAGCAGCGAATCGATCCAGCTCTTGTCGGCGACGATGAGCTGGGTGGTCTCCTGGTCGACCTTGGCGCGGATGCCGGGGTCGATGCCGTCGCGCGAACCGGCCTGGGCGATCAGCGACTTCTCGCCGGTCGTGGCTCCGGCCGCCGCCGCGCTGCGCCCGCCGCCACCGAACAGGGCGCCGGCGGCGACATTGGTCGGCGTGCTGTCCTGCGGGCGCAGGGCGCCGGGGCGCGGCTTCGGCAGGTCCTGCATGCTGGGCGGCAGGGTCAGCGGGGCGCGGGAGACGACGGAGAACTCGTCGGGACTCTGGCGGTCGAGACCGATCGACCGGCGGACGTCGGAGCAGCCGGCGAGCGCCAACGCCGCAAGCGCCAACCCGATGAGCGGAAGCCGGGCCAACGGAAGCCGATTCCGGGTGGAGGAGGGGGCGGAGGATATGCTGGTCACGTTCGGAGAATCCCGTCGTCAGTCACGTCGTTGGTCACCGGGTCTGCGGGCGCCCGACCCGCGGGATGGGCCGCGTCGCAGGCGCTCGCCGGCGGTTATAACCCCGCCGGCGACGGAACTCTTACGACTTTTCGCGGCCGGCGAACAGCCCGTCGAGCAGCAGCAGCAGCACGCCAACGCTGATTCCGCTGTCGGCGACGTTGAAGGCCCAGAAGTGCCAGCCGCCGGCATGGAAGTCGAGGAAGTCGACCACCGCGCCGAAGCGCAGCCGGTCGACGACGTTGCCGACGGCCCCGCCGATGATCAGGCCGATGGCCAGCCCGACCAGCAGGCGCTCCGCCTGGCGCAGCCAGAACACCAGGCAGACGGCGATGACCGCGGCGATGGCGCTCAGCACATAGGGCATCAGCGCGCCGCCGCTGGCGAAGGTGCCGAAGCTGACGCCGTAGTTCCACACCAGCACGAGGTTGAAGAAGGAGGTCACCTCGATGACGTGCGGCACCGGCTGCATCACCTGCTCGAGGATCCACCATTTGCTGAGCTGGTCGAGCAGCACCACGGCGGCCGCGACGATCAGCCCGAGCAGCGTGAACGATCGGCGTTGGTCGGAGACGAAGGCGTTCATGTGGCCATGTGTCCTCCCTCTCCCCCCCGGGGAGAGGGTCGGGGTGAGGGGGATGCGCGGCGAGGGGCGTCCGGCGGCCGGATCCCCCTCACCCTAACCCTCTCCCCGGGGGGGAGAGGGAATAGGGCCGCGGTTGCGGCGAACCGCCTCACGCCACCGCGTCGGAGCAGCGGACGCAGAGAGTCGGGTGGTCGTGGACGCTGCCGACCTCCTCCAGGACCTTCCAGCAGCGCTCGCACTTCCCGCCCTCGGCCAGCGCCGGGGCGACCGCGATGCCGGCGACGTCGGGCAGGGTGAAGGCCCCCTCGGGCGCCGTCCCCTCCGTCACCTCGATGGCCGAGGTGATGCAGACGTCCTGGAAGTCGACGTCGGCCAGCAGCGCCCTGGTCGCGGCGTCGACATAGACGGTCGGATCGGCCTGCAGCGACGAGCCGATGGTCTTGTTGGCCCGCTCCAGTTCCAGCGCGCCGGTGACGACGCGGCGGACGTTGCGCACCGCCTCCCACTTGGCGGCCAGCGCGTCGTCGCGCCAGCCGGCCGGGATCTCGGGGAAGCCGCGCAGGTGCACGCTTTCCTCGGTCCAGCCCTCGCCGTCCTTCAGGCCATCCGGGCGGGCCAGCCACGCCTCCTCCGCGGTGAAGCAGAGGATCGGGGCGAGCCAGGCGGTCAGCGCCGACAACAGGTGCTCCATCACCGTGCGGACCGAGCGGCGGCGCACCGAATCGACCGGGTCGCAGTAGAGGCTGTCCTTGCGGACGTCAAAGTAGAAGGCCGACAGTTCCACCGCACAGAAGTTGTGCAGGGCCACGAACAGGGCATGGAAGTCGTAGGCCTCGACCTTCTCGCGGACCGTGGCGTCCAGCTCGGCCAGCCGGTGCAGGACCCAGCGCTCCAGCTCCGGCATCTCCGCCGCCGCGATCCGCTCGGCCGGGCTGTAGTCGGCGAGCGCGCCCAGCAGGTAGCGCAGCGTGTTGCGCAGGCGGCGGTAGAGGTCGGCCTGGGTCTTGATGATCTCCTTGCCGATGCGGAGATCCTCCGAATAGTCGGAGTTGATGATCCACAGCCGCAGGATGTCGGCGCCGTACTGGTCGCAGATCTCCTGCGGGCCGACGGTGTTGCCCAGCGACTTCGACATCTTGCGGCCCTGCTCGTCGAGCACGAAGCCGTGGGTCAGCACCGCGTTGTAGGGCGCGCGGCCGCGGGTGCCGCAGCTCTCCAGCAGCGAGGAATGGAACCAGCCGCGATGCTGGTCGGAGCCTTCCAGATAGAGGTCGGCCGGCCAGGCCAGCTCCTCCAGCCGCTGCTCCAGCACGAAGGCGTGCGAGGAGCCGGACTCGAACCAGACGTCGACGATGTCCTTGACCTGCTCGAACTCCTCGGCGGCATAACCATTGCCGAGGAAGTCCTGGGGATCGCGGGCGAACCAGGCGTCGGCACCCTCCTGCTGGAAGATGTCGGCGATGCGGGCGAACACCGCCTCGTCGCGCAGGATCTCGCCGGTCGACTTGCGGACGAACAGCGCGATCGGCACGCCCCAGGCGCGCTGGCGGCTGATGCACCAGTCGGGACGGCTCTCGATCATCGAGCGGATGCGGTTCTCGCCCTGCTCGGGCACCCAGCGGGTGTCGGCGATCGCCTGCAGTGCCACCTTGCGCAGGTCGTTCGTCTCCATCGAGATGAACCACTGCGGCGTGGTGCGGAAGATCAGCGGTGCCTTCGACCGCCAGCTATGCGGGTAGCTGTGGCGGATCGAGGCGGTCGCCAGCACGGCACCAGCCTCCTCGAAGGCGGCGAGCACGGCCTTGTTGGCCGGACCCGGCTTGCCCTGGTCGGTGTAGACCGCCAGCCCGGCGAACAGCGGCACATGGGCGTAGTAGCGGCCGTCCTCGCCGACCGACTGCGGCACCTCGATGCCGTTGGCCTGGCCGAGGCGGAAGTCGTCCTCGCCATGGCCGGGGGCGATGTGGACGAACCCCGAACCGGCGTCGGTGGTGACGAAGTCGCCGGCCAGCAGCGGCACCTTGAAGTCGTAGCCCTTGCCGTTCAGCGGGTGGCGGCAGTGGGTGCCGGCCAGGCGCGAGCCGGGGAAGCGGTGGAGCTGCTTCCACTCGGTGACGCCGGCCTCCTTCAGCACCTGCTCGGCCAGCGCGGTGGCGAGCACCAGGCGCTCGCCGGCCACGGCCTTGCTGCCTTCAGCGACGGCGGTCACCTTGAAGGTCGCGTACTCGATCTCCTCGCCATAGGCGATGGCGCGGTTGGCCGGCAGCGTCCAGGGCGTGGTCGTCCAGATGACGATGCTGGCCTCGTCCACCTCCGGCGCCGACGCCCCCCAGACCGGGAAGCGGGCGAAGACGGTGGTCGAGGTGTGGTCGTGGTACTCGACCTCGGCGTCGGCGAGCGCGGTCTTCTCCACCACCGACCACATCACCGGCTTGGCGCCCTTGTAGAGGCCGCCGTTCATCGCGAACTTGTGGATTTCGCGGGCGATCTGCGCCTCGGCCGGGAAGGTCATCGTGGCGTAGGGGCGCTTCCAGTCGCCCTCCACGCCCAGCCGGCGGAACTCGGCGGCCTGGATGCCGACCCACTCCTCGGCGAACTCGCGGCATTCGGCGCGGAACTGGATGATCGGCACGTCATCCTTGTTCTTGCCGGCCTTGCGGTACTTCTCCTCGATCTTCCATTCGATGGGCAGGCCGTGGCAGTCCCAACCGGGGACATAGTCGGCGTCGAAGCCCTGCATCTGGCGGAAGCGGACGATCACGTCCTTCAGGATCTTGTTGACGGCGTGGCCGATGTGGATGTTGCCGTTGGCATAGGGCGGGCCGTCGTGCAGCACGAACTTCTTGCGGCCCTTGGCACCGGCGCGCAGCTTGCCGAACAGGTCCATCTCGGCCCAGCGCTTCAGCAGCTCAGGCTCCTTGGTCGGCAGGCCGCCGCGCATGGGGAAGTCGGTGCGGGGCAGGAAGACGGTCGATTTGTAATCGCGGGTCATGTCGGATCCCTGAGGGAAAGCATTACCGTCGGGCGGCGGAAAGGGGGCCGCCCGAAGCACAGAAGGTCTCGATCCCGGCCCTCCTCAGAGAGCCGGGCCGGTAATTCGCGCGCTAAGCGCAAGGATCCGCAGCGAGACGTCCATCGCGCCGGATATTAGCGGCGTGTGCGGTGCGGTCAAGGACGGCGGCGCGCCGTCGCGCTACGGCGCGCGGGTACCATGACGCCCGAAAAGAAGGGGAAGGAGCTTCTGCGTGATCCCCTTTGCGGGAACAGTGCGGGCTGGTTGTCAGGCCGACGCCGACCACCCTGCCCGTAGAGGACGCCGTTGCCTTGGAGGCCGTTCAGCCGGTCGTCCCGATACCCACCGTGGAACGTATCGTTTCCAGTGTACCCAATGACCGTGTCGTTGCTGCCAAGAGCGGGCACCCTCCAATCGCCAACGTAAGGCCCGGATGCCGGCACCTGGGCCGAGTTGTTTTGCGACAGCGAATCATCGTTATTGAAGATGAGGAACCCAGCAAAAATACTGCTTACGAAATGAATAATTAGAAACCAAAGTATCATGGGTTCAAGGATCAGCATAATAGGGTATATTTTCTGGTGCAGATAAATCTCTGGTGGACATTTGAAATTTTCATGGAGCCATGAGAAAATGCGATGAGGTTTCCAGAAAATGGAGCGCAGACAAATGGATGTTTCAAAAACGGGAGGGAAGGCCTACGACATCCAGGGGTCGGCGGTTATTCGGCAGACGGGTGGGGCTTCCCCGGCCTCTCCTTCAGTCAAGAGCGGCGGTGGTCGCGCAATGGGGCCGGTGGATACGGTGTTCCTCTCCGAACAGGCGAGCCGCGCCCTGAGCGTCGATCTCAGCGCGAAGGCCTTCAGCATGGGGGCGACGGCAAGCCCCGAGCTCGCCGCCGCCGTCAAGGACATGGACAAGATCATCCCGGCGATGCAGCGCCATGGCGAGGAAGCCAGCCGCTACATGGAAAAGCTCAGCGCGCTGGCGCGCGACAAGTTCGGGTTGGGCGACAATGTCAGCATCATGACCAGTGGCGCCGGCAACGCCATGCTGGACAATCTCGCCAAAGAGAACGGGCTGGAGAAGCCGGAAATTCCGGAAATCCTGAAGGAAAGCGGCCTGCTGAAGGATGACTCGGAAGCGGACGCCCAATCCCGGACCGGCCTTCTCAGCCTGAGCGTCACCGCGGCCGGCGACCCCGATTTCGGCAAGCGCATGGACCTCGCCTTCGACCGTCAGGCAAAGGTTCCGGCGGACAAGCAAACCCTGGTTGCCCTGACGAATGGCGATCCGGCAACGGCGGGCACATCGAACAGCATCAAGAACGGGGTGCTCGCCGGACTGACCGACCTGGGCGCGGGTGACGGCGCCAGTCTGTTCGCGATCACCGATGGCGGCAAGGATGGGAAGGCCACGGTCGCGGCGTCGATCCGCTCGGTGGGGATGAACGACCGGGTCGACAGCTCTGCGCTCGACCTCTTGAAAATGATCGGGAACTATCTCCCGGGCTGACGCCGGCGGCCGGGCGGCATGGCGGGACAGGAAGGGCGGCAGCTTTCCCTGCCCCGCAAGCCTTCAGCTCATGCTCGTCTTGCCGCCATGCGCGGCCGACCAGCCCACCGGGTCGTGCAGGAACTTCTCGACCTCGGACAGGGTGTTCTCGTCGAAATAGCGGTTGTCGCGCGCGACCTTCAGCACGTCCCACCAGGTGCACAGCGCGTGCAGGCGCACGCCGATGGCGTCCATGTTGACCTGTGACTGCGGGAAGATGCCGTAGTGGAAGATCACGAAGGTGTCGGTCACCTGGGCGCCGCCGTTGCGCAGCGCGGTGACGAAGTTCTCCTTGCTCTTGCCGTCGGTCGCCAGGTCCTCGACCAGCAGGACCCGCTGGCCCTCGGTCAGCAGCCCTTCGATCTGGGCGTTGCGGCCGAAGCCCTTGGGCTTCTTGCGCACATACTGCATCGGCAGTTCCAGCCGGTCGGCGATCCACGCCGCGAAGGGGATGCCGGCCGTCTCGCCGCCCGCCACCGCGTCGATGGCCTCGTAGCCGATCTCGCGCTCGATGGTGGCGACCGCGAAGTCCATCAGCGCCTTGCGCGCCCGCGGGAAGGAGACGATGCGGCGGCAGTCGGTGTAGACCGGGCTCGCCCAGCCGGAGGTGAAGATGAAGGGCGTCTCGGCGTTGAAGTGCAGCGCCTTGATCTCCAGCAGGATCTTGGCCGCGGTGGCGGCGATGGTGGCCTGGTCGGGCAGGGTGGACATGACGGAAGGCTCCGGAAAACGGGAAAGCTCGCGCGTTGCCCTTGTGTAGCGGCGCGACCGCGGATTCGCAACGGCGGCAGGAGTGGGGCCGCGACGGTGCGCAGCGCGGCGGGGGATTTTCTCCCGTCCGCAATGCTGGCAGTCTGTCGGGGTCCTTCAATCGACGGAGGTGGGCGCATGAAGATCCTGACCTGGAACATGCAGGGGGCGGGCAGCAACGAGGAGACATCCAACGCGTCGGACGTCCTGACCGCCCTGCACAACGGCATCGACATCCTGCTGCTGCAGGAAACCGGCGGCTATCCTGACTGGGGTCTCAAGCCGACCAACTGCGGCGGCGTGACGCTGATGGAGGGCGAGCGGAATTTCGGCAGCAGCCGGTGGCCGAAATGGGCGCACATCATCTGGTACGATTCGACCGCGAACACCAAGGCCAAGCACGACCGGTGCAGCATGGCGGTGATTGCGACCAATTACTCCGGCCGGTACGGCGTGGTCTCCCACCACAGCGACGGCCTGCGCCCGCTGATCGGCATCAAGACGAACGACGGCATCTGGGCCTACAGCATCCACGCGCCGTCGGGGAACCACAAGTCGGCGTCCGGCGTCGCCGCCAGCCTTCTTTCGGTGATCTCGAAGGAGAAATACGTCTGTGCCGGCGACTACAACTGTTCCCCGGCCGACATGCAGTGGCGCGGCTATGCACCGACCTGGACGGCTGGACGAACGCACCAGAACGGCAACACCCTGGATTTCGCCATCGGCAACAAGGTGGCGGTGACGGCCTATGCCGGCGGCAGCTCGATGCCGGCCTTCGTCTCCGACCATTACAGCCGCTGCTTCGAGGTGCAGTGACCGGCCCGCTGCCGGGCCAGTCACGAGCGAAACGGTCACGAACGGGCCGATCACGGTTGGGGCGGGACGAGCCTCCCAGGGCGCCGCCGCCGGCCGGCCCGGCCTCCCTCCCGCCTCCAGTCAGCGGCCGGTGCCGCTGCGCACGCTGCCGAGGAAGCGGTCGACCTGCGAGCGCAGCAGGCCGGCCTGCGTCGACAGTTCGCCGGACGAGGCGAGCAGCCTCGACGCGCCGCCGCCGGTTTCCGATGCCGCCTGCAGCACGCCGCCGATCGACGCAGACACCTCGTTGGTGCCGGCCGCCGCCTGCTGGACGTTGCGGGCGATCTCCATGGTCGCGGCGTTCTGGCCGTCGACCGCCTGGGCGATGGTGCCGACGATGGCGTTCACCTCGCCGATGGTGGCGGCGATGCTCTGGATCGCCTGCACCGCGTCGGCGGTCGCCGTCTGGATCTCGGCGATCTGCTGCGAGATGTCGCCGGTCGCCTTGGCGGTCTGGTTGGCGAGGCTCTTGACCTCGCTGGCGACGACGGCGAAGCCCTTGCCGGCCTCGCCGGCGCGGGCGGCCTCAATGGTGGCGTTCAGCGCCAGCAGGTTGGTCTGGCCGGCGATGGAGTTGATGAGGTTCACCACGTCGCCGATCTGGTTCGCCTTCGACGACAGGCCGTCGACGATGCGGTTGGTCCCGTCGGCCTGCTGGGCGGCCTGCTTGGCCTTCTGCGTGCTCTCGCCGATCTGGCGGCCGATCTCGGCGATCGAGGCGGCCAGCTCCTCGGCCGCCGCGGCGACGGTCTGGACGTTGACGGACGCCTGTTCCGACGCCGCGGCGACGGTGGTGGCCTGCGTCTCGGTATGATCGGCGGTGGTGGCCAGCGTCTGGGCCAGCGCCCGCACCTCGGTGGAGGAGGCCGATACGCTTTCCACCACGCCCTTCACCTCGCTCTCGAAGCGGTCGGCGAGCGCCGCCATCTCGGCGCGCTTGCGCTCCTCGGCGGCATGCTCGGCCTCGGCCTGGCGGTGGCGCAGGCCGTCGGCCTCGATGGCGTTGGCCTTGAAGACCTCGACGGCGCCGGTGATCTGGCCGATCTCGTCCCGGCTGTCCGACGGCGGCACGGCGACCGACAGGTCGCCGCGGGCCAGCGTCAGCATGGCGTCGGTCAGCCGGCGCAGCGGCCGCAACGCCCCCACGGTCCACAGGCCGAAACCGGCGGCGAGCACGGCGGCGACGGCGCACAGCGACAGCATCAGCGTCTGGAAGCCGCTCGCGACCATCCGCGCCCGCGCGGCGATCTGCTGGTTCTTGCGTTCCTGCAGGTCGATGAAGGCGTTGATCCGCTTCAGCCATTCCGTGAAGGCCGGACGGACGTCCTGCATCAGCGCCCGCTGGGCGCCGGCCATGTCCTCGGCCTTGCGCGCGGCGATCACCGCCTTGGCTGCCGGCAGGGACTTCGCCTCGATCTCCTTGATGCCGGCCAGCAGGGAGCGCTCCTCCGGCTCGATGTCGGTCATGCTGGCGAACATCGCGTCGAGGGGGCGGGCGGCCTCGTCGTAGAAGGCGGCCAGCCGGTCGATGTCGGTCAGCGTGGCCGAAAGGACGGCGGCATCCGAAGCCAGCACCACGTCGCGCAACGCGATGGCGCGGTCGTGGACGCTGCCGCGGAAATTGATGGCGTAGCGCTGCTTGACGCTGTTCACGTCGTTGATGCGGTTCAGGTCGGAATCGATCTTGTGCACCTCGCGCACGCCGATGACCGTCAGGCTGACAAGAAGCAGAAGCACCGCGCCATAACCGAGAAACAATCGCGTGCGTATCGTCGCGTGCCGGGACAGAAGCATATGGGCCACCCTGTGAAAGTTAGCCCTGCCGGCTAACGGTAAAAGTCTACCCCACAATTGCTAACGATTTTAGGGTGGAGAGCAAATTGTTCCGGCTGCCCGTCAAGGCAAGGGCAAGCCCGCAACCAGGGGCACGGGTTGCGCATCGCGGACGCCGCCGCAATATCGGACGGACCGCCGTCCGAACCGGCGGGCGGCCCGACTGCCGCTCCGGAACTATCAGGGAACCGCCGATGCCGCTCCATTCCTCTGCCCGCCGGCCCGCGATGCCGCGGCGCAAACCGCTCCGCCCCTTCGCCGCGGCCCTGCTGTTGTCGGCGCTGTCGCTGCCGGCCCTGGCCCTTCCCGTTCTCCTGCCGTCCGCCGCAAGGGCGCAGGCGCAGGATGCCGGCGGCGGGAAGGAGGGGGCTGCCGGCGGCGCGGCGGACCATGCCCGGGAGGAGGACCGCGGCTTCGATCCGCAGCGCAGCGTGACCCGCCACACGCTGCCGCTGCCGGGCGGTCCGCTCGCCTACACCGCGACCGCCGAGTTCCTGCCGCTGCGCGACGGCGCCAAGGAGGAGCTGGCGGCGCGGATCTTCACCGTCTCCTACACGGCCGACCCGCCGGCCGGCTCACCGGCCAATTCAAGGGCCGACCCGTCAAGGGCCGACTCGCGGGCAGCGGAGCCGCCGGGCTCCGGAAGCCCGGCGGGCGCCCAACGGCCGGTCACCTTCGTCTTCAATGGCGGCCCCGGCGCGGCTTCCGCCTACATGCATCTCGGCGCCGCCGGCCCCACGGTGGTGGCGTTCGGGCCGGACGGGACGCTGCCGCCGCCGCCGGCACCGCTGGTCGACAACCCCGACAGTTGGCTGGCCTTCACCGACCTGGTCTTCGTCGATCCGGTCGGGACCGGCTTCAGCCGGGCGCTCAAGCCCGACGAGGCCGAGAAGCGCTTCTGGTCGGTTGAGGGCGATGCCCGCTCGATGGCCGAGACCGTCCGGCTGTGGCTGACCCGCAACGGCCGCTGGTCCTCGCCCAAGTTCCTTGCCGGGGAGAGCTATGGCGGCTTCCGCATCGCCAAGATGGCCGACGAGCTGATCGACCAGGTCGGCATCGCGGTCAACGGGTTGATCCTGGTCTCGCCGGTCGTCGATTTCGCCGCCATCGACGAGGACGGCATCCTCGGCCCGGCCTGGAAGCTCCCGGCGATGGCGGCGTCGGCCGCCGCGCTCGGCCGGGCGCCCGGCACCCCGCAGGAGGCGGCGGCCGCGGCGGAGCGCTTCGCCCTCGGGTCCTACCTGACCGGGTTGGCCGGGCTCGACTACGGCCGGCTGGAGGAGGCGGAGGGCTTCTTCGCCGAGGTGGCGCGGATCACCGGCCTGCCGGTCGAGACGGTGCGGCGCCAGCGCGGACGGGTGCCCATGGGGGTCTTCACGCGCGACCTGCTGCGCGACCAGGGCCGGGTCCTCAGCATCTACGACGGCACCTTCACCGCGCCCGATCCCGATCCGGGAGCGGCCCGCATCCCCTTCGACCCATTCCTGAAGGGCACGGTGCCGACCTACACCACCGCCTTCGCCGCCTACGCCCACGACGCTCTGGCGGTGAAGACCGACGCCCCCTATCGCCTGCTGAGCGACCGGGTCAACCGGAACTGGGACTGGCCGCGCATGTCGGTGCCGAGCGCGGTCGATGCCCTCCAGACGGCGCTGACCCTGCAGCCCTCCCTGCGCGTGCTGATCGTTCATGGCCGCACCGACCTGATCACCCCCTACATGGCCTCGCGCTGGGTGGCGTCGCGGCTGGAGCTGCCGCCGGACGGCCGCGACCGGGTGGCGGTCACCGTCCATCCGGGCGGACACATGATGTACACGCGGCCGGAGGGACGGGCCGGGCTGGCGGCCGACGCGCGTGCCCTGATCGAGAGCGCCTTGCCCAAGCCGCCGGAGCCCGGCCGACCGGCCACAGGCGGCCGCTGATTCCCGCCCTGACCCCCGCTCTGATCGCTGCCGTGTGACGGAAACGGAAAAGGGCGCCCCGGCGGGGGCGCCCTTTTCCGTTCGTACCGCCGACCGTGGTTAGAACAGGCGCAGGATCGACTGCTGCGACTGGTTGGCGAGCGAGAGGGCGATGGTGCCGAGCTGCTGGCGGGTCTGCAGCATCAGCAGGCTGGCGCCTTCCTCGTTCTGATCGGCCAGCGTCAGCTTGCTGGCGCCTTCCGTCAGCACGTCGCTGAACTCCTTGGTGAAGCTCTCGCGGGTCGTGATGATGTTCAGGTTGGTCGACAGGTTCTGCGAGGCCGAGCGGATCGTCGACTTGGCATGGTCGAGACCGGCGACCGCCTTGTCGATGTCGGCACGGTCGGTCCAGTCGTTCTGCGCACCGTCGAGCTGCAGGCCCTGGCCGCTGGTCGACAGGTTGACCGCGTTCACCGTGATCGAGTTGGTGTTGCGCTCGTTCAACTGGACGGTGATGTCGTTGGAGGTGTTGGCGTCGGAGATCTGCTTGGTGATGAGGTTCGCCGAGCAGCCGGCCGACGCCGCCTGCATGATCGTCTTCTGGTCGATGTTGAGGCGGACGGTGCCGCTGTCGAAGGCGTAGGACTGCTCGCCGTTCGCCAGCTTGGCGTCGCCCTGGGTGTTCATGGCGTCGCGGGTGATCTGCGACCCGTTGGAGTTGGTGACTTCGAGTTGCAGGTCGACCTTCTTCTCGATGGTCGAGATGCCGTTGCCCTGGTTGTTGGCCGTTTCCAGCAGGCGGCGGTCGACCGTGAAGGAGACGACGGTACCCGAGGCGAAGCTCTCCGAGATGTGCTTGGTCAGCGCGTTGGTGGCGCTGGTGGTGATCCCCATGTCGCGCACGACGCCAGCCGTCTGCTGGCCAGTCAGCCGGATCGTGCCGGAGCCGCCGATGCTCACGCTCTTGACGTCTTTGCCCTCCAGGCGGCCGCCGGCACCCATCGCGTTGTTGATCGAGTTCGCGAGCCGCGTCGCGACGTTCTTGGCAATGTCTTGGCCGATGGCCACGTCGCCGGAGGTTGCAGCATAGCTGAAGGACTGGCCCTCCACCGAGATGGTGAAGATGTCGCCTTCCTCGATCGTGCCGCTGACGTTGATGTTGGCGACCTGCGCCTGGCCGGACTTGGCCGGCTTGACCTGCTTGGCCTCGATCGACTGCGTGTTGTCGAAGTAGGAGATGGTGCGGCTCTCGTCGCCCTCGCCGACGATGATGTCGCGGGTGCGGCCGTTGGCGCCGCGCACCTCGATCGTGACGTTGGAGAAGCTGCCCATCGTCGTCGACATCTTGCCCGACAGCTTCAGGCCGGTCATGCCGTGCGCGTTCTCGGTGTCGGAGATGTCCCTGGTCTTGCCTTCGATCGAGCCGTCGCCCTTGACGCGGATCGAGTAGGTGTCGGCCCGGATCACGTTGGTGACGCGGGCGTTGTCGAGGCCGGTGATGGTGTTGACCGAGGCACGGGACTCGCTGGTGCTGTCCATGCTGAGGCCGTTGCCGTTGATCAGGTTCTTGCCGCCGTAGCCGCTGTCGGAGGCCAGCTTGTCGATCTGATCCTTCAGCGTGTTGAACTGGGCGGCCAGCGCCTTGCGGGTGGCGATCGAGGAGGCGTCGTTGCCCAGCGCCGCGTAGGCTGCGGTGGTCAGGCCCTTGGCCTGGTCGACCAGCGAGTCGATGGAGGTCAGGCCCTTGTCGGCGGCCTGGATGGTGCTGATCGACTGGCCCATCGCGTCCTTCAGCGACGTCAGGTCGCCGGCGCGCTGGTTCAGCCCCTTGGCGGCGAAGAAGGAGGTCGGACCATCCAGGGCCGAGTTGATCTTGTTGCCCGTCGACAGGATGTTCTGCTTCTTGTCGATCTGCGACTGCGTGCTCTGCAACTGGAGCAGGTTCGTGCGCATCGAGGCGGTCAGGGTCACATTACCGGCCATGGTCCTAGTCTCCTTCTGAGGCTGCCCCCGCTCTTGGTCTTTGACCGGCGAGGCACCGTACGTTTTCCTGGCTCTCCCCTTTCAAGTGCCGTGCCAATTGCGCAAATATCTATTAAGCAACTGATATTAAATCATAAACCTGAGAGGCCGGCAAAAAGCGCACGGCAGCCCTGGCGGTACTCGGCCCCGCTGTCCGAAAAAGATTCCCGGAATCTTTTGCCGGGAGACGGACGGAACTGCCGATGCGGCCGTTCCGGCGATTTCGCCGCGCACGGGTTGCGCGGACTTCCCAGCGGCGGACCGGCACGGCTATGGTCGGGCTCGGAACAGTCCCCAAAGACCACTCGACGACGCGTGACGCGTCACACATGGGAAGGGAGAAGCATCATGACCGGTCGGATCGACGCGCGCCTGGCGGAGCTGGGCATCGAGCTGCCGCAGGCGGCGGCCCCGGTGGCGGCCTATGTGCCCTACACCCGCTCGGGCAACACGCTCTACATCTCGGGCCAGGTCACGGTCTGGAACGGCGAGCGCAAGTTCGTCGGCAAGGTCGGGCAGGAGTTCACGCTGGAGCAGGGCAAGGACGCCGCGCGCCTGTGCGCGCTCAACATCCTGGCCCAGGCCAAGGCGGCGCTGGGCGGCGACCTCGACCGCGTCACCCGCGTGCTGCGGCTCGGCGGCTTCGTCAATTCCGGCCCGGACTTCCATGACCACCCGCTGGTCATCAACGGCGCCTCGGAGCTGATGCGCGACGTGTTCGGCGAGGCCGGCCAGCATGCCCGCGCCGCGGTCGGCGCCCCGTCGCTGCCCGGCAACGTGGCGGTCGAGGTCGACGCGATCATCGAGGTGGCGTAAGCGGACGGCCCGCGCTTGCCGCATGGCGGCCGGGACTTACTTGCCGCGCCGCGGCATGCGGCCTACCTCCTGGCAGACGGTATGAGGAGGCTAGCGCATGCCCGACGGCAAGGACGCCATCACGGTCAAGGTCCTGACCGGGGTCGGCGAGGTGGACCAGCAGGACTGGGACGCCTGCGCCGGTCCCGACAACCCGTTCCTGTCCCACGCCTTCCTGCTGGCGCTGGAGGAATCGGGGTCGGCGACCGCCAAGACGGGGTGGCGGCCCAGCCATCTCGCCGCCTTCGACGGCACGGGCCGCATGGTCGGCGCCGTGCCGGCCTACCTGAAGAGCCATTCCCAGGGCGAGTATGTCTTCGACCACGCCTGGGCCAATGCCTTCGAGCGGGCCGGCGGCGACTATTACCCCAAGCTGCAGGTCGCGGTGCCCTTCACCCCGGTGCCGGGACCGCGGCTGCTGGCGGCGCCGGGCGCCCGCGCCGGCGCGGTGGCCGACGCGCTGGTGTCGGCGCTGGAGCAGGTGGCGGACCGCTACGGCGTCTCCTCCGCCCACGTCACCTTCCCGCACAAGCCCGACTGGGACCGGCTGGTCGAGGCCGGCTGGCTCGGCCGCCTGGGTGTGCAATATCATTGGCACAACCGCGGCTACGGCAGCTTCGACGAGTTCCTGGAGGCGCTGAACTCCCGCAAGCGCAAGGCGATCCGCAAGGAACGGCGCGAGGTGGCCGAGAGCGGGGTGCGGCTGCACACCCTGACGGGCGACGACCTGAAGCCGGAGCATTGGGACGCCTTCCACCGCTTCTACCTCGACACCGCCGACCGGAAATGGGGCGGCGGCTACCTCAACCGCCGGTTCTTCGACCTGCTCGGGCAGACCATGGCCGACCGGGTGGTCCTGGTGATGTGCGAGGACGGCGGCGAGTGGGTGGCGGGTGCCCTGAACCTGCTGGGCGACGATGCCCTCTACGGCCGCAACTGGGGCTCCGACGGGCGGTACCGCTTCCTGCACTTCGAGGCCTGCTACTACCGCGCGCTCGATTTCGCCATCGAACGCCGGCTAGCGCGGGTCGAGGCCGGCGCCCAGGGCGAACACAAGATCCAGCGCGGCTACCTGCCGGTGCCGACCTACAGCGCCCATTGGCTGGCCGACCCCGGCTTCCGCCGGGCCGTCGACCGCTACCTGGCGCAGGAGCGGCCGGCGATCGAGGCGGAGATCGACGGGCTGGGGGAACTGTCGCCCTACCGCAAGGAGGAGTGACGGGAGGCCGGAAAGGGGGCGTCGAGGGAGCGTCAGCCCCAGCCGGCGAGCACGGCGCCGGCGTCGCTTTCGCGCAGCGGCGACCGCGACGGCGGCGGGCCGCCGTCGACGCGCAGGCCCATCAGCGTCTCCACCAGCGGTTCCGGTCCGGACGAGACGCGGACCTGGCCGCGGGCGGCGATGTGCGGATGGCCCGGCACCTCCGCCAGTTCGGGCAACGCCTCGAAGCAGCAGTCGACCGGGTCGAGCAGCTCCTTCCAGCCGGCCAGGGTCCGGGTCGCGAACAACCGGTCAAGGTCGGCGGTCAGGTCGGACTGGGGCAGGGGGTCGCTCTGGCGGGTGATCCAGTCGGGCCGGCCGACAGCCTCGCAGAAGCTGCGCCAGAACTTGGCCTCCAGCGCCGACAGGGTGGCGAAGCGGCCATCCTTGGTCCGGTAGATGCGGTAGCAGGCGGCCCCGCCCGACAGCAGCGCCTCGCCGCGCCCGGGCTGGCTGCCGCGGGCCGCCGCGGTCAGGGTCAGCCCCTGCCAGCCCAGCACCGATTCCATGATCGACAGGTCGAGGAAGCAGCCTTCCCCGGTCCGCTCGCGCCCGAGCAGGGCGGCGGTCACCGCCAATGCCGCCTGCTGGGCCGAGGCGAAGTCGGCGACCGGCAGGTAGCTGATCACCGGGCGGTCGGGCAGTCCGGAGGCGTCGAGCCCGCCGCCGACCGCCATGTAGTTCAGGTCGTGCCCGGCGCGCGTGGCATAGGGGCCGTCGTAGCCCCAGCCCGAGAGGCTGGCATGGACCAGCCGCGGGTTCAGCGCCCGCAGCCGTTCGCGCCCCAGCCCCAGCTTGTCCATAACCCCCGGCCGGTAGCTTTCGACCAGCGCGTCGGCCCTGGCCAGCAGCGCCTCCAGCGCGGCACGGCCGCCCTCCGCCTTCAGGTCGAGACGGATGACGGTCTTGCCGGCGTTCAGCAGCTTGTAGGCGGCGGTGGTGCCGTCGGAATCGACCGGCCCCAGCCGGCGCAGGGGATCGCCGTCCGGCGGCTCCACCTTCACCACCTCCGCTCCCAGGTCGCCCAGCAACTGGGCCGCATGGGGACCCGGCAGATACTGGCCGAGATCGACGACGCGCAGTCCGGTCAGGAAGGGCAGGGGCATCGCGGTGCTCGCTCTTGGGGGGCGGCCGGAGAGGGGGCCTTGCCGGACTGCGGCGGCAGTTCCCTCTCTTGCGACGCGGGGGAGGGTTGGGGAGGGGGTATGGTCCAGGTCCACCGGCCGGGGACCCTCGCCCTCACCCCCCGGTGACGCTCATGTGCCGGCCGACCGCCGGGCCGTGGTGGCGGCGGTCGATGATGAAGTCGTGGCCCTTGGGCTTGCGGGTAATCGCCTCGCGCACCGCATCGATCAGCGGCCCGTCCTCGTCGCTGACCCGCAGCGGGGTGCGCAGGTCGGCGGCGTCCTCCTGGCCCAGGCACATGTAGAGGGTGCCGGTGCAGGTCAGCCGCACCCGGTTGCAGCTTTCGCAGAAATTGTGGGTCAGCGGCGTGATGAAGCCGACGCGCTGGCCGGTCTCCATCACCCGCACGTAGCGGGCCGGGCCGCCGGTGCGATGGTCGCTCTCCTCCAGGGTCCAGCGCTTCTGCAACTCGGCCTTCAGCATGGTCAGCGGCCAGTACTGGTCGAGACGGGCGCCCTCGCCGATGTCGCCCATCGGCATCACCTCGATGAAGGTGAGGTCGAAGCCCTGCTCGCCACACCAGGCCACCATGCGGTGGATCTCGTCGTCGTTGACGCCCTTCAGCGCCACCGTGTTGATCTTGATCTTCAGCCCGGCGTCCTTGGCGGCCTGGATGCCGCCCAGGATCTTGTCCAGCTTGCCCCAGCGGGTGATGGCCTGGAACTTGTGCGGGTCGAGTGTGTCGAGCGAGACGTTGATCCGCCGCACCCCGGCCTCATAGAGGCCGGCGGCATGCTTGAACAGCATGGTGCCGTTGGTGGTCAGCGTCAGCTCGTCGAGGTCACCGGACTCTATGTGGCGCCCCAGCGACCGGATCAGACGCATCACGTCGCGCCGCACCAGTGGTTCGCCGCCCGTCAGCCGCAGCTTGCGCGTGCCCAGCTTGACGAAGGCGCTGCACAGCCGGTCCAGCTCCTCCAGCGTCAGCACCTCCGCCTTCGGCAGGAAGCTCATGTCCTCCGCCATGCAATAGACGCAGCGCAGGTCGCAGCGGTCGGTCACCGACACGCGCAGATACTCCACCTTGCGTCCGAACGGGTCGATCAGCGGGGCGGGGCGGTTCGCAGTGTCGGTCGGCAGGCTGGTCATCGGCAGGCTGGTCATAGGCGGGCTCCAAGGACGGCCGTGGCGGGCCAAACCACTCTATGTTCGTGGCACAC
Organism: Azospirillum picis; assembly: GCF_017876115.1. Lineage (GTDB taxonomy): Bacteria > Pseudomonadota > Alphaproteobacteria > Azospirillales > Azospirillaceae > Azospirillum > Azospirillum picis. Next base: position 413,624 of record NZ_JAGINO010000002.1, on the reverse strand, counting down.
ACAATACACAACGGCCGGACGATTGTCTTCCATATGACGGTATGCCGCCCTTGATCCGGATCAAGAGGATGCCGGATCAAGGGCGGACGCCGCTCAGGTCAGCTTGCGGCGGGCTGCCTCCCGCATCGCCTCCTCGCGCTCCCGCAGGTCGTCGTCGGTGGTGCGGGGCACCGGCGGCCGGCCGAGCGAGAAGGGGGCATTGCTTTCGCTGAACTGGTCGCGGACCCGGCAGTCCTCGCACATGCGGATGCGGTTGGCGGCTTCCGGCGTCGCGAACATCCAGTGCCGGCCCGACAGGGCGGCGACGATCTTCTCGATCGACGACCGGCTGGCGAAGGGCTTGCCGCAGGACACGCAGCAGAAGGGCTCCTCCTCCTTGACCACCACGGCACCGCGGGCCTGGTCGCGGAAGTCGATCTCCGGCACCAGCGAGATGACCTTCTCCGGGCACGTCGACTTGCACAGGCCGCACTGCACGCAGGCGTCCTGCGCGAAGGACAGCATCGGCTTGTCGGCGTTGTCGAGCAGCGCGCCGGTCGGGCAGGCGCCGACGCAGGAGAGGCAGAGGGTGCAGCCGGCGACCTCCACCGACACCCGGCCGAAGGGCGCGCCCGGCGGCAGCGGCAGCACCTCCACCGGAGCGGGGGCGGCCTTCTGCAGATGGCGCAGCGCCAGCATGGTCACCGTGCGCTTCGGCCCCATCGGCAGGAACATCGCGGGGGGCATCGCCAGGTCGGCCGGCAGCGCCCACAGCTCGTCCGCCACCGCGTCGGGATCGGCGGCGTCGATCACCGCCACCCGGCCGGAGCCATAGCCGAGCCCGCTGAGCGCGGCCTCCGCCAACCCGACCTGCGAGGCCAGCCCGGCCGTCTCGCCCTCGTTCTCCGGGCCGGTCAGCACGCGGACATGGGTGCAGCCGTAGGCGAGCGCCAGCGCATGGAGGTCGAAGCCGGCCTGGGTCACCTCGTTCAGCGCGAAGGGCAGCACGCGGGCCGGCAGGCCGCGGCCGTGGCGGGCCATCAGGCCGACCAGCTCGTCGCCGTGGCGCGGGTCGTGGATCAGCAGCGCCGGTGCCGCGCTGCCTGTTCCCGCCCCCTCCGTCGCCCGGTGGTAGGTCGACAGCAGGGTGCGCAGCCGCTCGTACACCGTGGCGGCCGGCGGCAGGGCGTAGGTGGCGGCGCCGGTCGGGCAGACCGCGGCGCAGGACCCGCAGCCGGCGCAGACATGCGGGTCAATGGCGACATGGTCGAGGTTCGGCGTGACGGCGCCGGTCGGGCAGACGTCCAGGCAGCGGGTGCAGCCGGTCTTGCGGCTGCGCGAATGGGCGCAAAGATCGGCCTTGTAGTCGACGTAGCGCGGCTTCTCGAACTCGCCGACCATGTCGGCGATCTCCAGCATCGCCCTGGCGACCTGGGCCGGGCTGTTGGGGTCGGGGCGCAGATAGCCGTCGCGGCGCTTGTGGTCCGCGAACAGCGGCGTGCCGCCGGTGAGGTCGAGGATCAGGTCGCAGCGCGCCGCGGCGCCCTGCCGCACCGGTTCGAACCCGAGCGTCCCGCGGGAGGAGGGCAAAGCTGGGGCATAGTCGTCGACCACGATCTCGAAGGCGCCGAGCCAGCCGCGGGCGGTGCGGATGCGGCCGCGGAACAGGGCGACGTCCATCACCGGCGGTGGCGTCAGGTCCTTCGGGCTGGTCAGCAGGACGGTGACGTCCAGCCGCTTGGCCAGCTCGCGCCCCGCCTCGATGGCGCGGTCGTCGCTGCCGTAGACCAGGCAGGTGCCCTGCGAGGTCAGGGTCAGGGCGCCGGTCGGCGGGATCGGCAGGGCCGCCTCGGACAACAGCGCCGCGATCTTCGGCAGTGCCCGTCCGCCCTCGTCCGACCAACCGGCGCGCTCGCGGATGTTGGTGAAGGTCAGTGCGGCATCCGGCGCCACCTCGGCCGCCACCTCGCCGAACAGCGGCGCCTCCTGGGTGCAGGCCACCAGCAGCGGCGCCCCCGTGGCCAGCGCCGCCTCGAAGCGGTCGAGCTGCGTGCGGCAGAGCTGCGTGTGGACGGTGGCGGCGTTTCCGTCGCCGCAGGCCCTGCCCAGGGCCGCCCCGTCCAGCGCGATGCTGTGCGCGCAGTCGCAGACGAGCACCGTCCGATCACCGATCTTCATCGTCCCAAAAACTCCCGTCGCTTGGGGCGGAAACCCCCTGGCTGCCGACACTCATATGGGGGAATGCAGCGGGATGGGAACGGGAAACTTGTCGGGAGACGATCGTGGAAAACACCGATCGCAGGGTCCTGGCCGCATCCACCGCCGGAAGACGGCGGATGCGGCCGAGCCTGCCGCCGGTCAGGCTCCCGGTTCGTTGGCGTTGGGGAAGAACAGTTGCTCGCCATTGATCTTGTAGTCGGCGATGGCCTGCTGGCCTTCGGCCGAGACCAGCCAATCGACGAAGGCCTGGCCGTCCGTCGCCTTGACGTGGCTGAATTTCGCCGGGTTGACCAGCATCACGCCATACTGGTTGAACAGGCGCTTGTCGCCCTCGACCAGGATGGTCAGCGGGCCGCGGTTCTTGAAGTTCAGCCAGGTGCCGCGGTCGGTCAGGGTGTAGCCGTTCATCGCCGCGGCGGTGTTCAGCGTCGGGCCCATGCCCTGGCCGATCGACTTGTACCAGCCGCCGTCGGCCTTGGCCGGGTCGAGGCTGGCGGTCTTCCACAGCGCGAGCTCGGCCTTGTGCGTGCCGCTGTCGTCGCCGCGCGACACGAAGGGCGCCTTGGCCCCGGCGATCTTGCCGAGCGAGGCGGCGACGTCCTTGCTGCCCTTGATGCCGGCCGGGTCGACGGCGGGGCCGACGATGACGAAGTCGTTGTACATCACCGGCTTGCGCACGGTGGAGAAGCCCTCCGCGACGAACTTCTCTTCGGACGGCTTGTGGTGGACGAACAGCACGTCGGCGTCGCCGCGCTTGGCAAGGTCGATGGCCTGGCCGGTGCCCTTGGCCACCACCCGCACCTCGATCCCGGTCTTGGCGGTGAATTTCGGCAGGATCGAGCCGAACAGGCCGGAATCCTCGGTCGAGGTGGTGGACGCCACCGTGATGAAGCGGTCGGCGGCGAGGGACGCCGACGGCACCGCCCCCTGGACCAGCCCGATGACGGCCGCCGCGGCGGCGCACCCCAGCACGAACGAACGGCGCAGCATACTTCAGTCCTCCCGAATGCGTTGTTGCTTCGCTGACATAGCGCACAACGCCGGATGCCGCCAAGGGCCGGCGCGGTCATGGCCTCGCGGTCGTCTCCTTCAGCATGGAGGCCAGAAGGTTGATCGCCAGCGACAGCGAGAGCAGCACCAGCCCCAGCCCGAGCGCCATCGGCAGGTCGCCCTTGCTGGTCTCCAGGGCGATGGCGGTGGTCATCACCCGGGTGACGTGTTCGATGTTGCCGCCGACGATCATCACCGCACCGACCTCCGCCGAGGCACGGCCGAAGCCGGCCAGCACGGTGGTGAACAGGCTCCAGCGGGCCTCCGACAGCAGGGTGACCAGCCGGCGCACCGGCCCGGTGCCGGTGACGCGCAGCAGGTCGTCATACTCGACCAGCAGGTCCTCGACCGTCTGCCGGGCCAGCGAGGCGATGATCGGCACGATCAGCACCGTCTGGGCGGCGATCATCGCCGACGGCGTGAACAGCAGCCCCAGCACCCCGAAGGGGCCGGAGCGCGACAGCAGCAGGTAGACCACCAGCCCGACCACCACCGGCGGCATGCCCATCATGGTGTTGAGCGCCACCGCCAGCGCCCGGCGTCCGGGAAAGTGCAGGGCCGCGACCGCGGCGCCCAGCGGCAGCCCGATCAGGGTGGCGGCGGCGACGGCGGTCAGGCTGACCTGCAGCGACAGGCCGACGATGCGCATCAGCCCCTGGTCGAGCGAGGCGATCATGGAGAGGGCGACCGCCAGGGCCTGGGAAAAGTCTTGCATGGATTCCAAATCATCGGGACGAGGGCTTGTCCGGCGGACGGCGCTCGCCCACACTCGCGCGCATGAGCCCGACCATGAGCCTCCAGACCTTCACCATAGCGCCGGACCCGGCGAACCCCAAGCTGACCGAGCGCGTCCAGGGCCTCGACCAGGACGGCCGCGCCATCGAGACGTCGGTGACGGTCGAGCGGCCGCTGACCCTCTACCTGAACGGGCAGGAGATCGTCACGATGATGACGATCGGCGACTATCCGGACTGCCTGGCGGTCGGATACCTGCTGAACCAGAACATGCTCCGGCGCGACGACCGCATCACCGGCATCGACGTCGACGAGGAAACCGAGACCGTCGTCGTCCGCACCGAGCGCGCCACCGATTACGAGGCCAAGCTGAAGAAGAAGACGCTGACCTCGGGCTGCGCCCAGGGTACCGCCTTCGGCGACGTGATGGAAACCTTCGAGTCCGTCAGGCTGCCGGCCGAGGCCAGGCTCCGCACCTCCTGGATCTATGGGCTGTCGCGGCAAATCAACCTGCAGCCGAGCCTCTACCTGGAAGCCGGCGCCATCCACGGCTGTGTGCTGTGCCAGGAGGACCGGCCGCTGGTCTACATGGAGGATGTCGGCCGCCACAACGCGGTGGACAAGGTCGCCGGCTACATGCACCTGAACGGGATTCCGGCCGGCGACAAGATTTTCTACACCACCGGGCGCCTGACGTCCGAAATGGTGATCAAGACGGTGCAGATGGGCATCCCGATCCTGGTCTCGCGCTCCGGCTTCACCGCCTGGGGGGTGCAACTGGCGCGGCAGGCGAATCTGACGCTGGTCGGCCGGGCCAAGGGCAGGCGTTTCATCGCGCTGGCCGGCACCGGCCGCCTGGTGTTCGACGCCGACCCCGCCGGGGCCGGGGACGAGCACGCCCGCCATGGACGCAAGGGAAGCCGTGATGACGACTGAAACAGCCGGTGAGATCGCAGGGGTCCTGCTGGCCGGCGGCCTGTCGCGCCGGATGGGCGGCGGCGACAAGAGCCTGCGCCTGCTCGGCGGGCGCAGCATCCTGGAGCGGATCGTCGCCACCGTCCGGCCGCAGGTCGGGCCGCTGGTGCTGAACGCCAACGGCGACCCGGCCCGCTTCGCCGCCTTCGGCCTGCCGGTGGCGGCCGACGTGGTGGAGGGGTTCGCCGGCCCCCTCGCCGGCGTGCTGACCGGCCTGGAGTGGGTGCGGGACCAGGCGCCGGGGATCGACTGGATGGCCAGCTTCGCCACCGACGCTCCCTTCATCCCGGCGGATCTCGTCGCCCGCATGGCCGCGGCGGTGGAGCGTGAGGGCGCCGACCTCGCCTGCGCCCGCTCAGGCGGCCAGGTCCATCCGGTGTTCGGCCTGTGGCCGGTCCGGCTGGCCGGCGACCTGCGCCGTGCCATGCTGGAGGAGGACATGCGCAAGGTCGACGTCTGGACCGCGCGCCACCGGCTGGCGGTCGCCGATTTCGCGGTGGAACCGGTCGACCCCTTCTTCAACACCAACCGGCCGGAGGATCTGGCCGAGGCGGAACGTCTGCTGGAGCAAGGACTGGCGTCATGACGGTACCCCTCAACCGTATCGAGACGATGGCGCTCGGCATCGTGGTGGAGCGCCGGCGCGGCGCCACTCCCTGGGCGGACTGGAGCTGGCGGCCGGTGTCGGTCATTCCCGGCGCCGGTCCGGTGGAACCGCCCGGCCGCCTGCTGATGGAGGGAGAGGGCTGGTCGCGCAGCCATGCCGCCACCCTGACGCTGGAGCTGTTCCGCAGCGACACCGAGGGCTACCGCCTGAACCTGTCGCAGGATCCGCCGCGCCTGTGGGTGGTGATGCGCCCGGGTGCCGACGGCGAGGCGCTGGAGCCTTGCGTCGTCACCGCGTCGGCCCATGAGGGCGAGGGCTATCAGGTCGGCACCGACGTGGTGGACACCGTGCCCATGCCGCCGGAGGTGATCGCGCTGGTCCGCGACTTCGTCGAGCAGCACCATGTCGACGTGCCCTTCCAAAAGCGCGAACGCACCCGCCATTTCGAGAAGGAGGACCGGCGGCCGTGAGCGGCGAGGCCTTCCTGTCCCGCTGGTCGCGCCTGAAGCGCACCACAGTCGAGCCGAAGCCGGAGGCCGAGCCGAAGCCGGACGCCCCCGTCGCGCCGCCTCCGGCGGAAATGCCCGTGGAGGCCGCGCTTCCGGTGCCGGCCGATCCCGCCGCCGCGCTGCCGCCGGAGGCGGCGGTCGAAGAGGCGCCGCAAGACGATCCGCTGAAGGACCTGCCGCCGGTCGAGGAGCTGACCGGCGCCTCCGACTTCACGCCCTTCCTGCGCGCCGAGGTGCCTGAGGACCTGCACCGCCAGGCCCTGCGCAAGCTGTGGACCTCCGATCCGGTCTATGCGAACGACGACGGGCTGAAGGACTATGCCGACGACTATGCCAGCCTGTTCACCGGCAACGACCCGGTGAAGACGCTCTACCGCGTCGGCAAGGGCTTCATCGACCAGCTCGACCATCTCGACGAGGTGGCGCAGAGGGCGGAAGAGGCGGCCGTCGCGGATGCCCCCGACGCGTCCGTTCCGCAACCGCCGCCTCCCGCGCCTCGGGGAGAGGGGTAGGGGCACGCAACGCGTTGCGGACGGGTGCCGGATGGACGGCGACGCCCCAGGACGGACCCCCACTCCAACCCTCCTCCGCTGGGCGGGGGAGGGAGACAGAAGCTTTGTCAGCGTTCGGCGGCAGTCCCTCCCCCGCCCAGCGGGGGAGGTTAGGAGGGGGCAACCCGCCTACCCCCCGTCCAGCTCGCCGCAAACCCTGCCTAGAAGTGCGGCATATCGCCGCAGCAACCCGTACCCGTTCAAAAGCAAGGGGCGCTCTGGCGCTGTCGGCATAGCGCCACTATAAAGTTTAGCTTGGCCCCCTTTCCGGGTACGTCCTTGGTTGACAAAAGGATGTGTTCGGCTTTTCTATAATCCGGCCCTGCATTGCTAAGCCACTGAAAGGCAATGGCTTTCCGCAGGTGCATCAAAAGAGGAAGCCAAGGGCCGGGGCCCGGACGGTGCGCGGTGATCCGCTGGCGCCGATACCCTTGTCCTGTGTCCGAGAGGAGTTCGCGGCGCGTGTCCAGGGCCGTCGTTGATCACAATGTCCAGCCGCCCGTGGCGGAAGAGGAGCATCTGCGCGCGCAGATCTACACGCTGCTGGCGCGCCTGCTGGCGCGTGCGCCCGATGCCGGACTGCTGGCGGCGCTGGGCGGGCTGGCAGGGGAAGGCGGCGAGTTCGGTACCGCCCTCGACCGGCTCGCCGAGGCGGCGCGCGGCAGTGACCCGGCCGCGGTGGAGGATGAGTTCACCACCCTGTTCATCGGCGTCGGCGGCAGCGAGCGCACGCCCTACGGCTCCTACTACCTGACCGGCTTCCTCAACGAAAAGCCGCTGGCCGACCTGCGCGCCGACATGGCGCGGCTGGGGATCGCGCGCGCCGATACCGTGACGGAGCCGGAGGACCACATCGCCGCCCTGTGCGAGATGATGGCCGGCCTGATCGGCGGGGAGTTCGGCGACGGTGCCGTCGGGTTGGACGGGCAGCGGGCCTTTTACGACCGCCATGTCGGCTCCTGGGCCGGGCGGTTCTTCGCGGATTTGGAGACCTCGCCGTCGGCCCGCTTCTACCGGGCGGTCGGCGCAGTCGGACGGGCTTTCCTGGCGGTCGAGGCGCGCGCCTTCGACCTTGCGGCGTAAAGGTGAGGAGCGGAGCCATGACGCGGAACGCGGTCAAAGCCAACGATGAACGAGACAAGGGCCCGGCCGGCAAGGACGGGACCCTGGCCCGGCGCGACCTGTTCCGCGTCGCCGGGCTCGGTGCCGGGGCGCTGGGCGCGGCAGTCGCCGGCACCGTCGCCGCCGTGCCCGAGGCGGAAGCCGCCCCGGCCGAACCCCAGACCACGGGCTACCGCGAGACCGACCATGTGCGGAAGGTCTACGAAGTGAGCCGCTTCTAAGAGGAACGCCCCGATGCTGATCAAGAAGAGCTCGGCCACCTCCGGCGGCCGCCATCTCACCCGCGCGCTCACGCAGACGCTGGCCACCGCCACGGGATTGACGGTCGACCGTCGCGCCTTCCTGCGCGCGTCCGGCATCGCCGCCGGCGGCGCGGCGCTCGCCTCCACCATGCCCTTCGGCATGGTGAAGAAGGCGGAGGCCGCCACGGCGGCGGCGGCCGGTGCCCCGGTCAGGCAGGTCAAGTCGGTCTGCACCCACTGCTCGGTCGGCTGCACGGTGGTCGCCGAGGTGCAGAACGGCGTCTGGATCGGGCAGGAGCCCGCCTTCGACAGCCCGATCAACCTGGGCTCGCACTGCGCCAAGGGCGCCTCGGTGCGCGAGCATGCCCATGGCGAGCGCCGCCTGCGCTATCCGATGAAGATGGTCGACGGCAAGTGGACCCGGATTTCCTGGGACCAGGCGATCGACGAGGTCGGCAACAAGCTGCTGGCGATCCGCGAGAAATCCGGGCCGGATTCGGTGTTCTGGCTCGGCTCGGCCAAGCACAGCAACGAGCAGGCCTACCTGTTCCGCAAGTTCGCCGCCTTCTGGGGCACCAACAACGTCGACCACCAGGCGCGCATCTGCCACTCCACCACCGTGGCCGGCGTTGCGAACGTCTGGGGCTATGGCGCCATGACGAACAGCTACAACGACATCCAGAAGTCGCGGGCGCTGTTCTTCATCGGCTCCAACGCCGCCGAGGCGCATCCCGTCGCCATGATGCATGTGCTGAAGGCGAAGGAGCAGAACAACGCGCCGCTGATCGTCGCCGACCCGCGCTTCACCCGCACCGCCGCCCACGCCGACGAATACATCCGCTTCCGTCCCGGCACCGACGTGGCGCTGGTCTGGGGCATCCTCTGGCACGTCTTCGAGAACGGCTGGGAGGACAAGGACTACATCGCCAAGCGCGTCTACGGCATGGACGAGATCCGTGCCGAGGTCGCCAAATGGACGCCCGAGGAGGTCGAGCGCGTCACCGGCGTTCCGGGCTCGCAGTTGAAGCGCGTCGCCCGCACGCTGGCCTCCAACCGTCCCGGCACGCTGGTCTGGTGCATGGGCGGCACGCAGCACCACATCGGCAACAACAACACCCGCGCCTACTGCGTGCTGCAACTGGCGCTCGGCAACATCGGCATGTCCGGCGGCGGCACCAACATCTTCCGCGGCCACGACAACGTGCAGGGCGCCACCGACTTCGGCGTCACCTCCGACAGCCTGCCCGGCTATTACGGGCTGGCCGAGGGCGCCTGGCGCCACTGGGCCCGCGTCTGGAACGTTCCCTACGACAGCCTGCTGAAGCGCTTCGGCTCCAAGGAGCTGATGGAGCGCACCGGCATCCCGGTGTCGCGCTGGTTCGACGGCGTCCTGGAAGCCAAGGAGAACATGGACCAGCCCAACCCGGTGAAGGGCATGGTCTTCTGGGGCCACGCGCCCAACAGCCAGGTCCGCCTGCCCGACATGAAGAAGGCGATGGAGACGCTGGAACTGCTGGTCGTCGTCGACCCCTATCCGACGATGACGGCGGTGCTGCCGGACCGCAAGAACGACTTCTACCTGCTGCCGGCGGCGACCCAGTTCGAAACCTCGGGCTCTGCCACCGCGTCGAACCGCTCGGTCCAGTGGCGCGAGAAGATCGTCGAGCCGCTGTTCGAATCCAAACCCGACCACGAGATCATGTATCTCTTCGCGAAGAAGTTCGGCTTCGCCGAGGAGATGCTCAACGGCGTCAAGCTCAACGGCAACGAGCCGGTGATCGAGGATCTGACCCGCGAGTGGAACCGCGGCATGTGGGCGGTCGGCTACACCGGCCAGTCGCCGGAGCGCCTGAAGCTGCACATGCAGCACCAGGCGACCTTCGACCGCACCACGCTGCGGGCCGTCGGCGGCCCGTGCGACGGCGACTATTTCGGCCTGCCCTGGCCCTGCTGGGGTACGCCGGAGATGAAGCATCCCGGCACCGCCAACCTCTACGACCCGTCGCTGCCGGTGGCCGAGGGCGGCGGCGCCTTCCGCGCCCGCTTCGGCGTCGAGCGCAACGGCGTGACGCTGCTGGCCGAGGGCTCCTACCCGCAAGGCTCGGAGATCCGCGACGGCTATCCCGAGGTCACCATGGCGATGCTCCAGAAGCTGGGCTTCGACAAGGACCTGACGGCCGAGGAACTGGCGGTCATCCAGCAGATCGGCGGCGACAAGGTCGGTGCCGTTTCCTGGACCACCGACCTCTCCGGCGGCATCCAGCGCGTGGCGATCAGGCACGGCCTGAACCCGCCGGGCAACGCCAAGGCGCGCTGCGTCGCCTGGAACTTCCCCGACCCGGTTCCGATCCACCGCGAGCCGCTCTACACCCCGCGCCGCGACCTCGTCGCCAGCTACCCGACCTACAAGGACACCAAGTCCTGGCGCGTGCCGACGCTCTACAAGTCGATCCAGGACCGCGACGTCTCCAAGGAGTACCCGATCATCCTCACCTCCGGCCGCTTGGTCGAGTATGAGGGCGGCGGCGACGAGACGCGCTCCAACCCCTGGCTGGCCGAGCTGCAGCAGGAGATGTTCGTCGAGCTCAACCCCTTCGACGCCCACAACGCCGGCGTCAAGGACGGCCAGATGGTGTGGGTCGAGGGGCCGGAGAAGGGCCGGGTAAAGGTCAAGGCGATGCTGACCGAGCGGGTCGGCCGCGGCGTGGCCTTCATGCCCTTTCATTTCGGCGGCATGTACCAGGGCCAGGATCTGCGGTCCAAGTACCCGGCCGGCGCCGACCCGATCGTCCTGGGCGAGGCGGCCAACACGGCGACGACCTACGGCTACGACTCCGTGACCCAGATGCAGGAAACCAAGACCACCCTATGCCGCATCGAGGCGGCCTGACGCGCGGGAGTTCGAACCATGGCCCGGATGAAATTCCTGTGCGACGCCGAGCGCTGCATCGAGTGCAACGCCTGCGTGACCGCCTGCAAGAACGAGCATGAGATCCCCTGGGGCATCAACCGCCGCCGGGTGGTGACCATCAACGACGGCAAGCCCGGCGAGCGGACGATCTCGGTCGCCTGCATGCACTGCTCCGACGCGCCCTGCAAGGCGGTCTGCCCGGTCGACTGCTTCTACCAGACGGCCGAGGGCGTGGTCCTGCACAACAAGGATCTGTGCATCGGCTGCGGCTATTGCTTCTACGCCTGTCCCTTCGGCGCGCCGCAATATCCGCAGGCCGGCAATTTCGGCAGCCGCGGCAAGATGGACAAATGCACCTTCTGCTCCGGCGGCCCCGAGGCCGACAATTCGGAGGCCGAGTTCAGGAAGTACGGCCGCAACCGTCTGGCCGAAGGCAAGCTGCCGCTCTGCGCCGAGATGTGCTCGACCAAGGCGCTGCTGGCCGGCGACGCCGACAAGGTGTCGGACATCTACCGCGAGCGCGTCGTCGCCCGCGGTTTCGGCTCCGGCGCCTGGGGCTGGGGCACCGCCTACCAGACGAAGGGCGAGCCGGCCGACCGCGGCCAGCCCGGCGGTGCCGTCTTCCAGGGGACCGGCGGCGCGCCGGGGACGGCGCCGCTGCAAAAGCAGGGGCTGTGACGGTGAACCGCAGCGTGCTGCCGCGGCTCGGGGCGGCCATGGGGCTGCTCGCCCTGCTGTCGGCCTGCCAGGAGGATGGGGCGCCGCGCCCGGTCCATCTGGACAAGGGTGTCTACCAGGGGGCGGCGGACACGCCGCTGACGCCCGAGCAGGTGCGGGCGCTGCAGCAGCGCACCGCCCGCCAGCGCGTCTGAGGGGGGAGGCAGGAGCATGGCAGGTCTGAGGACCATTCTGGCCGCCCTGGTGCTGGCCGCCGTCGCCGGTGGCGCGGCGCTGCCGGCCGCCGCCCAGCCGAACATCCGGCTGGGCAACGAGGCGGCACCGCAGGCCGACCTGCAGGTGGACCGGCCAATGGATCGGCCAATGGATCGGGACGCGCCGCCGGTGCCGACCCAGATCCCGGGGCAGAGCAGGGGCGAGACCTGGCACGGCATCCGGCTGGGCGAGCGGGGCACCGTCTCCATCCCCAACCGGCAAGCCGGCGTGCTGATCCAGTCGGAGGGCGAGGCGTGGCGTGCCGTGCGCAATGGCCCGCTCAGCGACTACGGCGTCTGGGCGCTCGGCGGCATCCTGGCGCTGCTGGCGCTGTTCTTCCTGGTGCGCGGGCGCATCCGCATCGACGGCCGCAAGACCGGCCGCACCATCCAGCGCTTCAACGCCTTCGAGCGCGGCGTGCACTGGCTGACGGCCGGCAGCTTCGTCGTGCTGGCGGTGTCGGGGCTGAACCTGCTCTACGGCCGGCACACGCTGCTGCCGCTGATCGGGCCGCAACCCTTCGCCGCGCTCACCCATTACGGCAAGCTGGCGCACAATTTCCTCGGCTTCGCCTTCATCCTCGGGGTGGTGCTGACCTTCGTGCTGTGGGTCGGGCACAACATCCCCAGCCGGCACGACCTGACCTGGTTCCTGAAGGCCGGCGGCCTGTTCTCCAAGGGCGTCCACCCGCCGGCGCACAAGTTCAACGGCGGCCAGAAGATCATCTTCTGGTCGACCGTCGTCGGCGGCGCGGCGCTGGGCTTCACCGGGGTGCAGCTCGTCTTCCCCTTCAGCTTCGCCACGCTGGAGGAGATGCAGCTCTACCAGCTCGCCCATGCCGCCATCGCCATCGTGATGATCGCCATCATCCTGGCGCACATCTACATCGGCTCCATCGGCATGGAGGGCGCCTTCGCCGCGATGGGCGACGGTCAGGTCGAACTGCAATGGGCGCGCGAGCACCATTCGCTGTGGGTCGAGGAGGTCACCGGCGAAAAGCCCGGTCATCATCACGGGACGCCGGCGGAGTAGGGGGCAGGAGCTTTGTCGGGGTGCGGCGGCAGTCCCCTCTCCCGCAAAGCGGGGGAGGGCTAGAGAGGGGGGATTGGTCCCGCATCCGCCTTGACGCCCCACCCGGCCCTGTGGCCCCCTGGCGGCGTCCACCATCCCGGAAGCGACCCCATGGTCTCCCATCCAGCCGAACGCCAGGCCGTGATCGACGGCTGCCTCGCCATGAACCGGCTGGGCATCAACCAGGGCATGTCGGGCAACCTGTCGCACCGGGCCGGGGACGGCTTCCTGGTCACGCCGACCAGCATGGCCTACGACGCCATGACGCCCGCCGACATCGTCGAGATGGGCTTCGACGGCACCTATCTCGGCGACCGCCGGCCCTCCTCGGAATGGCGCATCCATCGCGACATCCTGCGGGCGCGGCCCGACGTCTCGGTCGTGCTGCATGCCCATCCCACCTTCGCCACCGCACTGGCCGTGCATGGCCGCGGCATCCCGGCCTTCCACTACATGGTGGCGCTGGCCGGCGGCGAGTCGATCCGTTGCGCCTCCTATGCCACCTTCGGCACCCAGGAGCTGTCCGACCATGCGCTGGCGGCGCTGGACGGACGGCTGGCCTGCCTGCTCGCCAATCATGGCATGATCGTGCTCGGCGTCGGCGTTGGCCAGGCGCTCGCCCTGGCGGTTGAGGTGGAGACGCTGGCCCGCCAGTATCTCTACGCCCAGCAGTTCGGCGAGCCGGTGATCCTGCCGCCGGAGGAGATCGCGCGGGTGGCCGAGAAGATGCGGCGGATGAAGTACGGCCAGCCCGTCGACGACGGCGATGCGCCCGAGGATACCGCCCGGCCGCGCCACTGAGCGGCGGCGGGCGGCTCCGGTCCCGATGCCTACGGCGCGATCTGCGTGATCGCCGAGCGCGTGGCGAGATGGCCGCCAGGCGTCAGCGAGGCGACGCGCAGCAGCGGCTTGGCGTCGCCGACCGGCTCGAGCTGCAGCGGTCGGTCCGCCGCCGGCGGCTCGTAGACGGCGGGCAGGGCGACGGCGATGCGGGTGCCCTTGCTGGGCTCGCTGGCCACCTCGATGTCGCCGCCCAGCATGGCGGTGTAATGACCGACCAGCGTCAGGCCCAGCCCGGCGCCGCGCGGCTTGCCCTGGCCGCGGCCGGCGATGGCGCCGTTGGCGCCGCCCTGGACGAAGGGCTGGAACAGCCGGCCGGTCAGCGCGGTGGGGAAGCCGCGGCCGGTGTCGGTCACGGTGAAGCGCACCCAGCGCGCGCCGTCGCGCTCCATCGTCTCGGCCGACAGCGTGATCTCGCCGTCCTGGGTGAACTTGCAGGCGTTGTCCAGCAGGTTCAGCAGGATCTGGCGCACCTTGGTGAAGTCGGAATGCATCTGCCCCAGCCCGGCCGGCGCCGCCAGCTCCAGGCTGTCGCCGTAGAGGTCGGCGGCGGGCATCGACCGCTCGCGCGCCTCGGTCAGCAGGCGGTTGACGTCGAAGTCCTGCAGGCAGACGTCCATGGCCCCGGCCTCGACCTTGGCGTAGTCGAGGATGGCGTCCACCAGCGTGGTGAGCTGCTCGCCCGTCCACTGGATATGCTCGACGTCGGTCGCCAACTCGTCGACGCCCAGCCGGTGCAACTCGGTCATCAGGCTCTGGCTGGCATTGACGATCTCGGTCAGCGGTCCGTGCAGGTCCTGGCCCATGTTGACCAGGAAATCGCTCTTGGTCCGGCTGGCGGCTTCGGCCAGCGCCTTCTCGCGGATCAGCCGCGACTGCTCGACCTCGGCCTCCCGGCGCTGGCGCTCGCTCGCCTCGGTGCTGCTCCGCAGCGCCTCGACCGCCCGGGCCATGGCGGCGATCTCGTCGGTGCCGGACAGGGCGGGCAGCGCGACGTCGGTGCGGCCGGCGGCCAGCGCCGACACCGCCGCCGCCATGCCGCGTACCGGCCGGGCGACGCTGCGCTGGACCAGCCACAGCGCGACAAGCCCGGCCATCAACACGAGGCCGCCGATCCACAGCGCGACGCGGGTGTAGCCCGACAACCCGTCGGCCAGCGTCCCGCGCAGCGACTGGGTCCGGGCCTCGGCATGGCGGCGGATCTCGCCGAGGTTGGCGGCGATCCCGGCGGCGTTGGCGGCCATCGCCTCGGCGCGCAGGGTGTCCTCCTCGGCCACCGCCGCCTCGATCGCCGACAGGACGTCGCCGGCCCTGGAGAGCAGCGCCGTCACCTCGTCGATCGCCTGGCGGGTGCCGGGCACCCAGAGATAGCGGTTCATCTCCGCCAGCTTGCCGCCGGCGTCGGCGAGCCGGGTCCGCATCGCCTCGGCGTCCTGCGGGTCGCGGCGGTCGATGAAGCGGGTCAGATGGTCCTGCATCAGCAGCACGGCGATCGCCGCATCGCCGGCGAGTGCCGCCGAATCGACGCCGCCGGCGCTCTTCAGATGGTCGAGCGCCTCGCGGATCCGGCCGACCAGCGGCTCCAGCACCGTCGTCTGTCGGGCAATGCGCTCGCCGCGCAGCGTGACGACCTTCTGGACCGCCGCCCAGTAGTCTCCCAGCGACGACCGCGCCTTGTCGACCGCCTGGCGGTCGGCGGTCTCCACCACGCCCTTGGACAGGGTGTCGAGCCGCTCGGTCAGCGTGTCGTGCCGCCATGAGGCGTCGAGCAGGCTCTGGTCGTCGCCATAGGTGAGATGGTCGCGCACCGCGACCTCCAGGTCGCGCAGGCTGACGTCGGCGTCGGCCGCGGCCTGCGACAGGTCCGCCCGGCCGGAGAAGGCGCCGATGTCGCGGGACACCGCACCAAACCAGCCGAGCCCGACCAGCGCCAGCACCGCGACGAGGGCGAGCGCGACGCCGAAGCCGGCGCTCACCCGCACCGACAGGCTCATGTCGTGCAGTCGGGGCCGTCGGCTTGCCCGGGCCAGAATGCCGCTCCGCTTCACACCGACTCCCGCTCGTAACGTCGCCCGGCCGATCGCGCGCGGGGTCGTCCCGCAAGAGGGTTCCATGGCCGGGCAGGCCGGACGCCGCGCGCGCGGATTGTAGCTTGGCTATCTCCCCAGGCAAACAGGCAACTGTGCGACGGAGTACCGCCAAAGATCAGGCGGATGCCCCGCCGGTGAAGGCATAGGCGTGCATGCCGAGGCTGCCGTGCTCGAACCCGGCATGCAGCCGTTCCGTCCGCGGCGACGGCCCGGCGGCCCCGAGCGCCACCGGCAACGGCAGGAAATGCTCGTCGGTCGGATGGGCCCGGCGGGCGTCGGGACTGGCGGTCAGCCAATTGCCGACCGCCTCGGCATCGCCGGCCTCCAGCGCCGCGTCCAGCCAGCCGGCGAAGCCGGTCGCCCAGGACGCGGCACCGGTGCCGCCGAAGCGGAATTCGCGCAGGTTGTGGACGGCGCCGCCGCTTCCGAGGACCAGCACCCCCTCCCGCCGCAGCGCCTCCAGCTTGCGGCCGAGCGCCACGTGCTCGGCGGCGCTGCGCCCCGGCATCACCGAAAGCTGGGCGACCGGGATGTCGGCCTGCGGATACATCAGCATCAGCGGCACCCAGGCGCCATGGTCGAGCCCCTGGGACGGATCGATGGCGGCCCCGGTCAGGGCTGCGACCCGTTCGGCAAGGGCGGGGGCGCCGGGGGCCGGGTAGCGCAAGCGGTAGAGCGCGTCGGGGAAGCCGTAGAAGTCATGGATGGTCTCCGGCGCGACGGCCCCGGAGACCGCGGCGGAGCGGGTGGTCCAGTGCGCCGACACCGCCAGGATGGCGCTCGGCCTGCCGAGCCGCTCGCCGAGCCCGGCCAGGAAGTCGCGGCCGGCGCTGGTCTCCAGCGTCAGCGTCGGGGCGCCGTGGGACACGAACACCGAGGGGAAGACGGCAGCGGGGGCGGGCGGAAGGGGGATGGGCGAAACGGACATGGGCGGACGGACTCCGGCCGGGAGGGGAGGGCGGGGAGCCTCCATTCGACCAAAGAAAAACCCCGGCGCCTAGGCCGGGGTTTCTCGAAAGTCCGTCCTGCGGGCCGCAACAATCGCCGGGACGATCGTTGCGGAGCCCGGTCAGTGCAGATGCTTGGGCAGCTCGCCGATCGACTGCTCGATCAGCTTGGCAGCCTGCGCCGGCGGCAGGCCGCCGGCCAGCACGCGGCGGCTGGCGCCGATGGCGACATCCACCGTCAGGTTGCGAACCTCTGCCAGCGCCGCGGCTTCCGCCTGGGCGATGCGGTCCATGGCCTGCGCCTCGCGGCGCTTCAGCGACGCCTCGAGGTCGGTGCCGGCCTGGGCGCGCAGGCGCTCGGCCTCCTCGCGGGCGTGGGCCAGAACGGCCTCGGCTTCCTTCTGCGCGTCGGCCATCCGGCGCTGGTAGCCGTTCAGCAGGGCCTGGGCGTCCTTGTGCAGGCGCTCGGCCTCGTCCAGCTCGGCGCGGATCTTCTCGGCCCGGCCGTCCAGCAGGGTGCCGATGGCGGCCGAAGCCTTCTTCCACACCAAGGCCACGAAGATCACGAAGGCGATGAGGACCCAGAATTCAGGTGCGTTCATCCCCGGCGCTCCTCAAGCACGGCTGCGACCGCCGCATCCGCCTGGGCCGGCTCGACCTCGACGCCGGCCAGGCGGCCGGTGATGTCGCGGACGATCTCGGTCGAGGCGGTGCGGATGTTGGCCAGGGCCTCGTCCTTGGCGGCGGCGATCGACGCCTCCGCGGTCTTCAGCCGCTCGGCGATGTCGGCGTTCAGCGTGGACTGGCGGGCGTGGTTGTTCGCCTCGATGTCGGCGCTGGCCTGACTGATCAGGGTCTGGGCCTCGCTGCGGGCGCCGGCGAGGGACTTCTCGACCTGGGCCAGGATGGCCTCGGCCTGCTCCTTGAGCTGGGCGGCCTTGGCGAGGTCGCGCGAAATGCGCTCCTGCCGCGCCTCCAGAACCTCGGCCACGCGCGGGAGCGCCTTCTTGGACATGAGGTAGTAGAGAACGCCGAAGGTCAGAGCCAGCCAGAAGATCTGGGTCGGGAAATTGGCGGGATTGAGCTGCGGCAGGCCGCCGGAAGCGTGCTCGCCGCCAGCGGCTGCGTTCGGAGCGTGCTCCGCCGCGGCTGCCAGGACGGTGCCGGCCATCGTGGTGAGGGTGACGAGCGAAGCGCCCGCCACTCCCGACCAGCGGGCCAGCCGGCCTTTGGCCAACAGGTTCGGCATGATCGGTCCCCCTAGGCAAAGGAGCGGCGCCGAAACTTCGCTAGAAGCCCGGCGCCGCGTCAGAGCTGTTTTTTTAAAAGCCGCTCTGGCCTTAGGCGAACAGGATCAGGAAGGCGATCAGCAGGGCGAACAGCGCGACGGCTTCCGTCAGCGCGAAGCCCAGAATGCCGATCGGGAAGACCTTCGGCTGGACGGCCGGGTTGCGGGCGATCGAGCCGATGAGCGTCGAGAAGATGTTGCCGATACCCAGACCGACGCCGGCGAGGGCGATAACGGCCAGACCGGCACCGATGAACTTGGCGGCTTCAGCTTCCATGGTACTCATTCCTCTAGGTAAGTGTGAACGTTTGTTGAGGCGATGACGTGTGGTCGTCCGTTTCGGCCGCCGGAACCGCGTCAGTGCAGTTCCAGGGCGTCGCGGATGTACAGGCAGGTCAGGATCGAGAAGACGTACGCTTGCAGGAACGCGACCAGGAACTCGAAGCCGGTCAACGCGACGTTGATGGCCAGCGGGATCAGGCCGGTGACGAAGCCCAGCGCGCCGAGACCGCTGATCATCATAACCGTAAAGCCGGCGAAAACCTTCAGCATCGTATGACCGGCCATCATGTTGGCGAACAGTCGGATCGAGAGGCTGACGGGGCGCATCACGTAGGAGATCACCTCGATCGGGATGAGGATCGGGGCGAGCGCGATCGGAGCGCCATGCGGCATGAAGAAGGAGAAGAAGTGCAGGCCGTGCTTCATCAGGGCCAGCAGGGTCACGAACACGAACACCGTCGCAGCCAGCGCGAAGGTCACGATGATGTGGCTGGTGAAGGTGAAGGTGTAGGGGATCATGCCGATCATGTTGCCGATCAGGACGAACATGAAGATCGAGAACACGAACGGGAAATAGGGCCGGGCATCGTGCCCGGCGTTGTCGCGCACCAGGTTCGCGACGAATTCGTAGAACATCTCGGCCAGCGACTGCAGGCGGCCGGGGACCATCGACTTGTTCGCCATGCCCATGACCAGCAGGGCGTAGATCGCCGCCACGGCCACGACCATGAAGAAGGCCGAGTTCGTGAAGGAGACGTCGTAGCCGCCGAGCACGATCTGAAACAATGAGTGGATTTGGAACTGGTGCAGCGGATCCAAGGTCGTCCTCGCTCAGTGTGCGTCGCCGTCTTGGCGCTCGTTGTCGTCCCCAGTGGGCCGGCGGTAGCCGGCGGCGATTCCGAAGCCCGTGACGGCCCGGTAGACGTTCAGCACTCCCGCCGCAGCCCCCAGGAAGAACATGACGATCAATCCCCAGGGCGCGGTGCCGAGCCAGCGGTCGAGCAGGAGCCCGCCGCCGACGCCGACGATCATGGCCGCGACAAGCTCCGTCCCGATGCGCCAAGCCGTCGCGAGGGCGCCCTGCGGCGGACGGTGGTATTTGCTACCGGGTCCGCCGGACCAGCCGCGTTGTCCCTCACGCGCCTTGCGCAACCGGGCTTCGAGGTCTTCCAAGGGATCGGGGGGCGTTTTGTTGTTCATTCCGCCTCTCAATCACGCTTGGCTCGCAGCCATGCGAAAGCGGCGAGACCATACGGGTGGGGCGTTACCCTGTCAAGTCGCAAAACCTTCAGGATAAGTCATTGAAAACAATGAAGAAGAAAGGAAGTGTCGTGGATTTTGCCGCGCTGCGGCGCGTTGTTCCGCTCCAGTCTGCGGAAAAACCCGGTGGTATGACCTCTTTTCGGGCTTTTCCGGACCGTTTGGACTGCATTCGGGCCCGTCAGCCGGCGATCCGGCCGGCCAGATCCTGGGCGATTTTGTCTGCGCTGGTGCCGCCGGGATACACGCCGACGAATTTGCCGTCCGGCCCCATCAGGTAGATGAAGCTGGAATGGTCCATCAGGTACTCGTCGGGCTTGGCGTCCTTCTGCGGCGCCTTGGCGTAATACACGCGGTAGGCGCGGGCGGCGTCCCTGACCTGATCCGGGGTGCCGGTCAGCCCGACCAGCCGCGGGTGGAACAGCGCGACATAGTCCTTCATGTGCGGCACGGTGTCGCGTTCCGGGTCGACCGTGATGAAGACCGGCTGCACGGTTTCGGCCTTCGGGCCGAGTTGGTCGAGCGCCTGCGTCATCACCCCCAGTTCGGTCGGGCAGACGTCCGGGCAGTAGGTGTAACCGAAATAGATCAGCATGTACTTGCCGCGGAAATCGGCGTCGGTGACCGTCCTCCCCTGGTTGTCGGTCAGGGTGAAGGGGCCGCCGATCGGCACCGCCGTCCTGGTGCCGCTTTCGACGGTGGAGGCCGCATGCTCGACCTGCCACCAGGCGATCCCGGCGGAGACGGCGATGGCGACGGCGGAGGCGGCGGCGATGCGCAGGAGGCGTGTGTTCATGGTGCCCCAGGAATGGGGCCGTCCGCCGCCGAGGTCAAGGGTGGAGGGCGATGACGCCGCGGTCCGGAGGCCGGGATCGGGGAGGCGAGGGCAAGAGGAGCCGAGGGCATGGGGAGCCGGGGGGCGGGTCAGGCGGCCTTGGCGTCCGGCGTCCGGCCCGGCTGCTGCACCTCGTCGCTCAGCCAGGCGCGGACCAGCGCCAGCAGTTCGCGCGCCACCGGCTGACCGGCCTCCAGCCGCCGCCGCAACGCGTCGGTTTGCCGGCGCAGCGCCTCGTTCCGGGACTTGCGGACGGGAAGATCCGGGTGGCTGCAGTCCGCCATCCGCCGCTCGTCCCGCTCCAGATGCAGGGCCGTGTAGGCGAGCAGCCGGTGGACCGCCTCGCCGAGCGGCCGGTCGCCCGGCCCCGCCCCCTGCCCATCGGCGCCTTGCGCTCCGGCCTTGCGGGCTTGGGCGGTTGCGTCGTTCAGCAAGGCCATCAGGATCATGCGGTCGGTGTCGATTTCCTCCTCGCCGACCGCGAGGCCGTCGCTCCAGGCCATGACCATGTCCCGGCCGGCTTCGCCATCGCCGCTCCCGTCGCCGCTGACGGCATCCGGCGATCCCGCATGGAGGGCAGCGATCGGCGCGGCGTTGATCGCGGCGACGTTGAGCAGGAAGGCGTCGACCATGCCGTGCAGGCCGTCCGCCTGCCGGGACAGGGCGGCGGCGGCATCGAGCAGCGCGCCGGCCGAGCGTTCGGTCTCCCGCGCCGCGTCCGACACCGCGTCGATGCTGCTGGAAACCTGCCGGGTTCCCTCCGCCGCCTCGCCGGCGCTGCGGGCGATCTCGCCGGTCGCGGCCCCCTGCTGCTGGACGGCGGCGGCGATCGAGGTGCCGATCTCGTCGCCGCGGGCCACGACCGATCCGATCTCGCGGATGGCGCTCACGGCGGCGCCGGTCGCCGCCTGCACGTCGGCGATGTGCTGGACGATCTCCTCGGTCGCCCTGGCGGTCTGGCCGGCGAGCTGCTTCACCTCGCCCGCGACGACGGCGAAGCCTTTTCCCATCTCGCCGGCGCGCGCCGCCTCGATGGTCGCGTTGAGGGCCAGCAGGTTGGTCTGGCCGGCGATGCCGGCGATCAGGTCCGCCACCTCGCCGATCCGGCGGGCGGCACTGCCCAGCCCGTCGATCCGGGCGCCGGCGCGCTGCGAGGCTTCGACGGCCTCGGTCGAGATGGCCGACGAGGTCACCACCTGCTCGCCGATCACCGCGATGGACCCGGTGAGCTGCTCGGCCGCCGCCGCCACCGTCTGCACGTTGGTGGTGGCCTGCTGCGAGGCGCCGGCGACACGGGCGGCGTCGCGGCGGTTGCGATCGGCGGTGGCCGACAGGCTGCGGGCGGTCGACTCCAACGTTCCGACGGCGCTGCCGACGGTGCGGATCGTCTCAGCCACTGTGGCCTCGAAGCGGCCGGTCAGCCGCTGCATCGCGTTGGCGCGCTGCCCGGCCACCCGGTGCTCGATCCTCTGCCGCTCCCAGTGGCGGGCGAGGTCGATCTGCTGCACCCGGAAGACCTCGACGGTGCGCGCCATGGCGCCGATCTCGTCGCCGCGCGCGGTGCCGGGCACCGTGGCGGCGCTGTCGCCGCCGGCCAGCGCCTGCATGGCGCCGCCGAGCGCGCCAAGCGGCCGGACGATGGCGCGGCTGACCAGGAACGCCAGCAGGACGGCCGCCAGCCCGATGCCGAGCCCGATGCCGGCCAGCCGCAGCGCCGCCGCCCGGAACGCGTCCTCCACGTCGTCGATGTAGATGCCGGAGCCGATCAGCCAGCCCCAGGGCGCGAATCCCATGACGTAGGACAGCTTGGCGACCGGCCGGGCCGTGTCCGGCTTCGGCCAGAGATAGTCGACGAAGCCGGCCCCGTCGGCCTTCACCACCCGTACGAACTCCGCGAACAGCCGCTTGCCGTCGGGGTCGGCGGTCCGCGACACGTCGCTGCCGTCCAGCTCCGGCTTGATCGGGTGCATGACCATGCGCGGCGTCAGGTCGGTGAGGAAGAAGTATTCGCCGCCGTTGTGGCGCAGCGCCTTCAGCGCATCCTTCGCCGCCCTCTGCGCCGCTTCCCGGTTCAGCGCGCCGGAGCGTTCCTGCGCCTCGAAATGGGCCAGCAGGCCGTGGGCCACCTCCACCACCGTGCGCGTCTTGTCCCGGCGGTCGCCCATCATTTCCGCGCGCAGGCCCAGCAGGCTGACCGCGGCCAGCAGGACCAGCCCGGCCCCAGCCGCCGCCAGGATCAGCCCGATCTTCCCCCTGATGCTGATGCGTTCGAACATGACGACGCCCCCTCCCCCCGCGGGGCGCTGATGCCCCTGGATTTCGTGGGGACCTTTGCCGGGGCGGGAATCGCCGTCAAGGCGGAATGCCGGTCATGCCGATTTTCTGTTTAAATGAATGTCATTTTTGCAACCATAAAACGGTGTGGTCCCGCAGCGGTCCCATCCCATCCCGTCCCGGACCGGGAGGCGGTGAAACCCGCCGGAGGCAGGGCGGGAGACGGGGCCGGAGGGGGCGGCGCCGGGGCGCCACCCCCGTGCCGGTCACAGGACGGTGAGCATGCTGGCGACCAGCGGGTGGCGGACGATGTCCTTCTCGTCGAGCCGCATGACCGCGATGCCCTCGACCGCCTCCAGCCGGCGGGCGATGTCGGCCAGTCCCGACAGGTTGTCCAGCAGGTCGGTCTGGTCGGGGTCGCCGGTCAGCACCATGGTGGAATGCCAGCCCAGCCGGGTCAGCAGCATCTTGATCTGGGCATAGGTGCAGTTCTGCGCCTCGTCGATCACGACGAAGGCGTTGTTCAGGGTCCGGCCGCGCATGAAGCCGACCGGCGCGATCTCGATGGTGCCGTCGGCCATCATGGTGCGCAGCCGCTTCGACCCCAGCCGGTCGGTCAGCGCGTCGTAGAGCGGGCGCAGGAAGGGCGCCATCTTCTCGTGCAGGTCGCCCGGCAGGTAGCCGATGCTCTCGCCGGCCTCGATGGCCGGGCGCGACAGGACGATGCGGTCGACGCTGCCCGACTCCAGCGCCTCCACCGCCGAGGAGATGGCGAGGTAGGTCTTGCCGGTGCCGGCCGGACCGAGAGCCAGCACCAGGTTGTGGGTGCGGATCGCCTCCATCAGCAGCTTCTGGTTCGGGTTCTGCGGCTTGACTTTGCGGAGATAGCTCTGGTCGCGGCGATCATCGTTCCCGAGCGGATCCCAGCCGTAGGCGGCAGGGCCCCCGACGCCCGGAAACAGCGGGTGGACGGTGGAGTCGTCCGCCGTGGCGATGCCTTTGCTCGAACGCTTGGCCATGTCGCATCTCCTTGAAGGATGGGGGTGGCGCCGGTTCCGGGCACAAAAAAAGCCTCCCGCAGGGGGAGGCTCGATCGGCCGCATGGCTGGAAGTGGGTCAGGGCTGCCGCCGGGCGCTGTGCCGGAACCGGATGTGCCGGTGCGGGCCGGCGATGCGGGCTCGCGCACGGGGTGCCGCCACGCCCGAGTCCGCTTCCCGGGCCGCCGCTCGCTGGCCGGATGGTGCCGGAGCGGTCGGGGTGGGGCAGGCGGGTCCCGGAGGGCGGAACAAGGTGCAAGAGAACCTCATCGTCGATGGAGGCCACGCAACACGACTGTACCGGTGATAACGTCCGCCGTCAGGCAGAATTGCGTCCGACGCAAAATATTCATACCAGATGTGGTGGGGGTGCCGCAGGAATCCCGATGGAGCGGCGATGGTAACCCTTTTCGCAGAGGCGCCGGCGTCCGGTCGCTGGCCTTCCGGCCGATACCCCCGAAAGGTTTTGCCGCTATCGGCGGCATTCATTACTATGACCGTCCTTGGGGGAAATCGGACGTTTCGCTGCAACCCGTTCCCATCGCTCTCCGGCCCGTCGCCGCCGTCGACGGTCGTGCCTGTCGCGACCGCCGTGCCCGGTGCGGGACGACCGCATGCGGCCGGCCGGCTCCGGCCGGTGCCCGCACCTCGCCGCCTTATCCGGTGGCCGGGTCGCGGCGGCATGGGAAGGGGGTGCTGGGGATGGACGGCTTGGCTTTCGATTGTCACCTGGGCATACCGGGAAAGTCTTGAAAGCGAGCGGCGCTGACGGCTAGAAGGCGCGGATTGGCTGACCAAGATGCCGGCGTCGGGGGCCGACGGCCCTCCGGCGGGTCCGGGCCGCGGGTGTGTGCTCGCGTGCGGCATCCGCACGATCGGGCCGCGCGTCGCGGACGCCCGGCAGATGGGACGGCGGGAACGAACGGGAAGGCTACGGTGAGCAGCGCCAGTCAGGTCGCCGAACGGGATGTGCCGTTCCAGTTGCGTGGCAATTCCTTCACCATGATGGTGCTGAAGGTCTTCGCCCCGGCATCTCCGGATTTCTTTACCCTGCTGAACGTCAAGGTGCGCCAGGCACCGAACTTCTTCCGCAACGCGCCGGTGGTGCTGGACTTCGACGACCTGCCGGAGTCCGTCGTCTTCGATCTCGGCGCCTTCGTGGCGCAGGTCAGGGCGCAGCACCTGCTGCCGGTGGGCTTCCAGGGCGGGCCGCAGAGCGTGCGCGAGGCGGCGATGGCCGTCGGGCTGACGCCGATGCCCTCGGGCCGCGCCGCCCGGCTGGAAGAGGTGGTGAAGGCCCCCGACCCGCGGGCCGGCGAGCAGCCGGGCTCCGGTGCGGCCTCCGGCGGGGCGGCGGTGGCGGCGCCCCAGGTGCTGATCGAGGTGGTGCACCGCCCGGCGGTGATGGTGACCGAGCCGGTCCGCTCCGGCATGCGGGTCTATGCCGAGAAGACCGACCTGATCGTCGCCAGCTCGGTTTCCCCGGGGGCGGAGCTGCTGGCCGACGGCAACATCCATGTGTATGGCGCACTGCGCGGGCGGGCGCTCGCCGGCTTCTCCGGCGATCCCAACGCCCGCATCTTCTGCCACAGCCTGGAGGCGGAGCTGCTATCCGTCGCAGGCAACTATCGGGTTAGTGAAGACATTGGCAGTGACTTCCACAAGAAAGCCGTGCAGATTTTCCTGCGCGAGGGCGTGCTGAGCATGGAGTTGCTGAAGGGCGTCTAAGGGTTCGAGCGACAGGGTCTTCTCCGGGGGCGGCAATCCCCGGAATTTCTATCGTATCGGTGACGGCAACTTTGGGATTATGGGAGAGGCTCCGTTGAGCAAGATCATCGTCATGACCTCCGGCAAGGGCGGTGTCGGCAAGACGACCTCGTCCGCGGCCTTTGCGACCGGGCTGGCGCTTCGCGGCTTCAAGACGGTCGTCATCGACTTCGACGTGGGTCTGCGCAACCTCGACCTCGTGATGGGCTGCGAGCGCCGGGTCGTCTTCGACTTCATCAACGTCATCAATGGCGAAGCGAAGCTGAACCAGGCCCTCATCAAGGACAAGCGGATCGAGAACCTGTACATCCTCCCGACCTCGCAGACGCGCGACAAGGACGCGCTGACCCGCGAGGGGGTGGAGAAGGTGCTGAACGAGCTGTCGAAGGAGTTCGACTACATCCTGTGCGACAGCCCGGCCGGCATCGAGCGCGGCGCGCTGATGTCGCTCTATTTCGCCGACCACGCCATCATCGTCACCAACCCCGAGGTGTCGTCGGTGCGCGACAGCGACCGCATCCTCGGCGTGCTGAACTCGCGGTCCCGCCGGGCCGAGCAGGGGCTGGAACCGGTGACCCAGCAGCTCCTGCTGACCCGCTACGACCCGGAGCGCGTCGAGAAGGGCGAGATGCTGAAGGTGGACGACGTGCTGGAGATCCTGGCGATCCCGCTGCTCGGCGTCATCCCGGAAAGCCAGGCGGTGCTGCGCGCCTCCAACGTCGGCATGCCGGTGATCCTCGACGAGGCGTCCAACGCCGGGCTGGCCTACTCCGACGCGGTCGGCCGCTTCCTCGGCGAGGACATCGACCACCGCTTCGTCACCCCCCAGAAGAAGGGCCTGTTCAGCCGGCTCCTGCGGAGGAGCGCATGAGCATCTTCAACTTCTTCCGCGCGGCCCCGCGGGCATCGGCGGTGCAGGCCAAGGAGCGGCTGCAGATCGTCATGGCGCACGAGCGCGCCGGGCGCAGCGGTCCCGACTATCTGCCGATGCTCCAGCAGGAGCTGCTGGCGGTCATCGCCAAGTACGTCAACATCGACGAGAACAAGGTCGAGGTGAAGCTCGACCGCGGCGGCGACTGCTCGACGCTGGAGGTCAACATCGAGCTTCCGGCCCGCGAGCAGGCCAAGGCGGCCTCCGCCGCCAAGCCGGCGGCCGACAAGCCCGGCAACGACCACGCGGCGGCCAAGCGGTCGGTCGGCGGCTCCGTCGGCAACGCCGGCGCGAAGAAGCGGATTTGACCGGTACCGGTTCGGCCTGAGCCGGCTCGTTCCGGCTGGCCCGGGCCGGGCCGGTTCAGTCCGGGCCGGGCCGGCGCGGGATCGGACGTCATCCGGCGCGGCCTTGCCCCATGACCGCCGCCCGCCCGGCTTTGCGGTACCCGCATTGCGGTCGGGCGGCGGCCACCATACCCTGGCGGGCATAGGCGGTCCCTGATCGTCCGTCCGGCTTTACGCCGGTGCGGGGACGGGGTATCAACGGGGATACGCCGCTCGAAAGGCCAATGGCTCCAATGGGCTGTGGCGGCGGCTGACCGATACGGGACAAGACCGACCACCGGACAAGAGGGTGCCGATGTTCCTGGATTGCTCGTCGCTGCTCGTCGAGAACCCGCCGCGCCAGTCGAACGGGATGGCGGTCACGGACATCGACGGCGATGGCGCCCTCGAACTGGTCGTGACGGGCTTCCGCACCGCCAACCTCGTGTTGAAATGGGTGGATGGCCGCCTCGTCGACGTCGCCGACCCGCTGGTCGCCGACCCGTCGGGGCCGGCGCTCGGGCTGGCGGCCGCCGACATCGACGGCGACGGGCGCGAGGAGCTGTATGTCGTCAACTGCGACCGCGCCACCGGCAGCAAGGACATGGCCGATCGGCTGTTCGCCTGTTTCGGCAGCCACTGGCTCGACCTCTGCGCGCAGGCCGGCAACGCCGGGGCTGCCAACCACACCGCGGCCGGTGCCGTGGCCGCCCTGGACCGCTGGGGGCATGGCCGCTACGGCTTCCTGGTGGCGACCGACGGCGGGCCGCTCCGGCTCTATGAGCTGACCCGTCGCGGCCGGCTGGAGGACGGGGCCGAGGAGGCGGGGCTCGACGCCATCGGCGCGGCACGCGGCGTCACGGCGCTTCCCATCGTGTCCGACCACATGGATGTGGTCACCGTCAACGACGGCGGGCCCAACCAGCTCTTCCGCAACCTGGGCGACGGCAATTTCGAGGAGATCGCCGAGGAGCGCGGGATCGCCGATTCGCGCCCGTCGGGCCGCGCGGTGGCAGCACTCGATGCCGACGGCGATGGGCTGTTCGACCTGCTGGTCGGCACCTGGGACGGGGCGCAGCGCCTGTTCCTCCAGCGCATGGGCGGCGGTTTCGTCGAATCCGCCGGCCCGGACCTGTCGATGCCCGGACGCATCTTCACCGTCGTCGTCGCCGACTTCGACAATGACGGGTACGAGGAGCTGTTCTTCCATGCCCATGGCGAGCCCAACCGGCTGTTCGGCTGGCGCCATGACCAGTGGCAGGAACTGGAGACGGGCGACGCGGCGGAGCCCAAGGGCATGGGCACCGGCGCGGTGGCCATGGACATCGACGGCGACGGCCGGCTCGAACTGGTGCTGGCCCATGGCGACGGCACCGCGCAGCCGCTGTCCGTCTTCCGTCCGGCGGCGAACCACAATGGCTGGCTCCGGGTGCAGCCGCTGACCCCCTTCGGCGCACCGGCCCGCGGCGCCGTGGTCGACCTGACCGCCGGGGGGCGGCGCCAGCGCCGGGTCGTCTGCGCCGGGTCCGGCTATCTCTGCCAGGGCGAGCCGGTGGCCCATTTCGGCTTGGGGCCGCTGCATCAGGTGGAGCAGATCGAGGTGCGCTGGCCGGACGGCACCGTGGTGACGGTCGACAACCCGCCGGCCGGACGCCTGCTGACCATTCCCTATCCGCCGGAATGAAGGCCCGTCCGCCCGACCTCCCGCAGCGCCGGCCCGCTTGAGCAGGTTTTCCGGCCTCCGCCCGCGGACGGGCGGGCTCGGAAAACCTGAAAAACCATGGAGCCCGGAGTTTTCTCCAGGCCGGGCCTGTGGCCGGAACTGGAGAACCCTGCCTGGCGGTCCGTCCGGTCGGCTGGCCAGGCCGATCATCCGGAGTCGGATATTTCACCGTTGCAATCCGTAGGGTCTTTCGCGAACGCTTCCACCAATTTACAGTGACGGCGATTGCGGCACCCGCATTACGGGTTTTCGCGCGGCGCGCCGATCCGGACAGGGGTTGTCCGTCTCCCGCCCTGCGCTCTCGCCGCTGCGGACGCGATGCGGGCGGGAGGCCTGAAGTCACATGGCACGGCGCGACGTTCCCCTGACCGGGGTGGAACGCTTCTTCGACCCGGACGAAGTCATCGTCTCGAAGACCGACCTGAAGGGTCGGATCACCTATGCGAACCGGGTGTTCCAGCGTGTCGCCGGATACAGCGAGGCCGACCTGATGGGCGCCCCCCACTCGATCGTCCGCCATCCGGACATGCCGCGCTGCGTCTTCAAGCTGCTGTGGGACACGCTGGCGGCCGGGGCGGAGATTTTCGCCTACGTCGTCAACCGGGCCGCCAACGGTGACCATTACTGGGTCTTCGCCCATGTCACACCAAGTTTCGACGCTGACGGGCGGGTGATCGGCTATCACTCCTCGCGCCGGGTGCCGGAGCGGTCGGCGCTGGACAAGGTGGTCCCGCTCTATCGCCGGCTGCTGGAAATCGAGAACGGCCACGCCGACCGCAAGCTGGGGATGGAGGCGGGATTCGCCGCCGTCGTCGCCCTGCTCGCCGAAAAAGGGATCGGGTATGACGAATTCGTCTTCTCTCTCTAAGGCGGGCCTGCTCACCGCCCTCTGTGCGGCGGCGGTGGCGGCGGGGATCGTCCTCGACGCCCTCGACCTTGGCGGCGCCGGCCCGCGTGCCCTCCTCGGGGTGCTGGCCCTGGCCGCGGTGGCGGCGGCGGCGGTCCATCTCCGCCGCGTCGGCGCGGTGGTGGAGCGGCTGGCGGCGGTGAACCGGTCGATCGCCGCCGGCGACTTCGAGGCGCGGGTGACCGGCATCCGCGAGGGCGGCGGCCTCGGCGCGCTGATGCATGCCACCAACGACGCCATCGACCGCACCGACGCCTTCGTGCGCGAGGCCACCGCGTCGATGCACGCGGTGTCGGAGCACAAGTATTTCCGCCGGATCATGCTGCGCGGCATGAACGGCGGCTTCCTTCACGCCAGCCGGACCATCAACGCCGCCACCGAGAGCATCGCGCGGAAGGTGACGGGCTTCGCCGGAGTGACGGTGCGCTTCGAGGGCGAGATCCAGAGCGTCTGCACCGGGGTCGCGGAAACCGCCCACCGGCTGGAGGTGTCCGCCCGGCTGATGGAGACCGACGCCACCCACGCGACCGGCAAGGCCTCGTCGGTCGCCGCATCGGCGGCGCAGACCGGCGGCAATGTCGGCAGCGTCGCCGAGGCGACCGAGGAACTGTCGGCCTCGATCTCGGACATCGCGCGGCAGATCGCCGAGGTCGCCCGCGTCGCCGAGACGGCGGCCGGCGAGGCCGAGCGGTCGAACGCGCTGGTCGGCACCCTGTCGGGGGCGGCGCGCACGGTCGGCGACGTGGTGACGCTGATCAACGACATCGCCACCCAGACCAACCTTCTGGCGCTGAATGCCACCATCGAGGCCGCGCGCGCCGGCGAGGCCGGCAAGGGCTTCGCGGTCGTGGCGCAGGAGGTCAAGCGCCTGGCCGACCAGACCGCCATGGCCACCGGCGAGATCGCCGGGCAGATCGCCGGCATCCAGTCCTCCACCGACGAGGCGGTGGGCGCCATCGTCGGCATCGGCCGCACCATCCAGTCGATCAACCGGATCGCCGCCGGCATCAGCGCCGGCATCGAGCAGCAGGGATCGGCGGTGCGCGAGATCGTCGCCAACATGGAGCAGGCCGCCGTCGGCACCCGTGCGGTGTCCGACGACATCCAGCAGGTCACAGACGCCGCCTGCCGCACCAGCGGCACGGCGCACGAGGTGTTCGCCGCCTCCGAACGCATGGCCGCCGAGGCCGACCGCCTGACGCGCGAGGTCCAGCATTTTCTGGAGGAAATGCACCGCGTCGCCTGACGACGCCCCGATGGCGAGCCGGCGCCGGGCAAGGCAACTGCCTGGCGAATGTGCATGAGGCATGGGGGGATTTTTGCGATGCGGAATGGTTCTGGCGTCTTTTCGAGATTCACAGCATTTTTGTTGCGTATTTTTGAAGAAATCATATTACGTTCCGGCAACACAAATGCCGCGTCCACGAACGGTTGAGCAGGCGGTCGCCAGTTTGCCCGCTGTTTCAGCATCTTAACCGAACGCTACTTCCGAGAGTCAGGGTGCCCACCCGCCGCCCGCGGCCGAATGCCGCGGAAATGATGATCGGCGCGCGGGGAACGGGCCTCCGGCAACCGTTGGCATGGCTTTTGATGGGATGACGGCAGGGACGGTCAAGACGGGGGACAAGACGATGAGCATGGCGGGCACCGATCTGTTCGAACTGTCGCGTGGCGTGCTGGATGTGGCGTCCAAGAAGGTGTCCTTGATCGAGGACATCACCCGGCGCACCAAGATGCTGGCGATGAACGCCCTCATCGAGGCGGCACGGGCCGGCGACGCCGGGCGCGGCTTCGCCGTCGTCGCCAACGAGGTCTCGGAGATTTCCACCCAGGTCAACAGCATCACCAAGGAGCTGCGCTCGGAGATCGTCGCCCGCGTCGATCATCTCACCACCACCGGCAGCGCCATGGTGCAGGAGATGCATGGCAAGCGGCTGGCCGACCTGTCGCTCAACATGATCGAGATCATCGACCGCAACCTTTACGAGCGATCCTGCGACGTGCGCTGGTGGGCGACCGACAGCGCGGTGGTCGATTGTGCCGCCGATCCTGCGGCGGAGGCGCGCCGCCATGCCTCGCGCCGGCTCGGCGTGATCCTGGAGTCCTACACCGTCTATCTCGACCTGTGGATCGCCGACCGCAACGGCGTGGTGATCGCCAACGGGCGCCCCGACCGCTATGCCGGCGCCGTCGGCTCGCGGGTGTCGGACGAGGCCTGGTTCCGCCAAGCGCTGGCCACCCGCAACGGCGGCGAGTTCACGGTGGGTGACGTCGCCCGCAACCGTGCGCTGGAGGACCGCGTCGTCGCGACCTATGCCACCGCCATCCGCCGCGACGGCGAAGCCGACGGCGAGGCCATCGGCGTGCTCGGAATCTTCTTCGATTGGGAGCCGCAGGCCGCGGCGGTCGTCGAAGGGGTCCGCCTGGAGGAGGGCGAGCGCGAACGGTCGCGCTGCCTGCTGCTCGATGCCCGCCACCGGGTGATCGCCTCCTCCGACGGCCGCGGCCTGCTGACCGAGACGGTGCCGCTGCGCCGCAATGCCGCGACCATGGGCCACTATATCGACGACAAGGGCAGGTTCGTCGGCTACGCCCTGACCCCCGGCTACGAAACCTACAAGGGCCTCGGCTGGTACGGCGTGATCATCCAGGACCAAAAGGGCTAGCGTCGGGACCGCGGTTGGGGCCACCGCCGGGGCGCAGACGCTCGAACCGCGGATCCTCCGGGAAGGCCCGGCGCGTTCGCGCCTGTCGCATTGCCGGGCGGGGCCGGGATACACTCCCGGCCCCGTTCCGATTCTGGGTGCCCGTGCCATGTCCGCCATCCGCCTGACCGTCAGCCGCGAAGCCTTCCCCATCCGCGGCGCCTTCCGCATCTCGCGCGGGGCGAAGACCGAAGCCCATGTCGTGGTGGCGGAGGTCTCGGACGGCGAACACCGCGGGCGCGGCGAATGCGTGCCCTATGCCCGCTATGGCGAGAGCGTCGACGGCGTGGCGGCGGCGTTGGAGGCGATGGCCGAGGCGGTAGCCGGCGGGCTGGACCGGCAGGCGCTGTCGCGGGCGATGGCTCCGGGAGCAGCGCGCAATGCGCTGGACTGTGCGCTCTGGGATCTGGAGGCCAAGCGCTCGGGCATGCCGGTCTGGCGCTTGGCCGGGCTGGACCGTCCGCCGGAGCCGCTGGTCACCTGCTACACGCTGAGCGTCGACGAGCCGGCGGCGATGGCCGAAGCGGCGCGCGGCCGGGCGGCCCGCCATCCGTTGCTGAAGATGAAGCTGACCGGCGACGGCGACCTGGAGCGCGTGGCCGCCGTCCGCGCCGCCGCCCCGGCCGCCCGGCTGGTGGTGGATGCCAACGAGGGCTGGACACTCGACCAGTTGCACCGCTTCGCGCCGGTCCTCGCCGGCCTCGGCGTCGAGATGATCGAGCAGCCGCTGCCCGCCGGCCGGGACGAGGCGCTGCGCGGGATCGACTGCCCGGTGCCGCTCGGGGCCGACGAATCCTGTCACGGCCTGGAGTCGCTGGAGCGGCTGCGCGGGCTCTACCGGGTGGTGAACGTCAAGCTGGACAAGACCGGCGGGCTGACGGAGGCGCTGGCGATGACCCGGGCCGCCCGCGCCTCCGGCTTCGAGGTGATGGTCGGCTGCATGGTCGCGACCTCGCTCGCCATGGCCCCGGCGGTGCTGGCCGGGCAGGGCGCACGCTGGGTCGACCTCGACGGCCCGCTGCTGCTGGCCAGGGACCGGGAGCCGGGGCTGGTCTATGACGGCGCCGTCCTGCAGCCGCCGGCGCCGGAGCTGTGGGGATAGGGGCGCGCCGGCCTCACCCCTCCTGCACGTAGGGCGGCGGCTCGGTGCCGACCGCGGCGGGGACGTAGGGCGCGTCGGCCAGACCGTTGACCTTGGCGGCCATCACGAAGTCGTTCTCGTGCAGGCCCCTGATCTTGTGGGTCCAGAAGGCGACGGTGCAGTGGCCCCAGCCGTAGCGGATCTCGGCATGATGGCCCTCCGCCTCGCAGAGCGTGCCGACCTGGGACGCGAAGGCCTGGGCCTGGGCGAAGTCGGGGAAGCGGAAGTCGCGCTCGATGCGGTCGGGATCCTCCTTCAGGACCCAGCCCGGAACCTGGACCAGGTAGGAGGCGGCCATGGCGCGGTCCATCGGTGGTATCCCGCCACGGCAGGGCTCGCAGGTCCTGGCGGCGAGATCCTGTGTCGACGGTGCTTGCGGTGTCATTCCGGTTTCTCCTTTGTTGATGGCCCTTGATGGTGGCGCTTGCGGTCTCGGGCCGGAGTGTGATCGGTTCGGGCGAACCCGCCTGAACCGTGAATCACGCGGAAAACCAAAAACTTAGAGTTCCGCCTGGAATGGTGGGTTCGGGCGCCCGCTCCGGCAAGTCCGGCTGTCCGCCTGCTCCCCTCGCTCGACCAAATGGAAGCCGACCATGACCGATCTCCGTACCGATATGCCGTTCGCCGACTACCAGTTCCCGGCCAAGCCCGTCGACGGGCCGCGGCTCGCCATCGTCGGCGAGGCGCCGGGGGCCGAGGAGGCCCGCCGGGGCACGCCCTTCGTCGGCCGCAGCGGCAAGCTGCTGGACGAGTCGCTGGCCGCGGTGGGGATCGAGCGTGCGGAGTGCCTCGTCGCCAACGTCTTCCGCTACCAGCCGCCCGGCAACAAGGTCGGCCACTTCTTCGCCTCGCGCGCCCGTGCCCGCAAGGAGGGCAGGGAGATCGACGAAAGCTGGGGCGCCTTCGGCACTTCGGACCGGTTGCTCGCCGAGTTCGCCGGCGAGATCGAACACCTGCGCGCGACCCTGGCCGACTACCGCCCATCGGTCATCGTGGCGCTCGGCCGCACCCCGACCTGGGCGCTGACCGGCGAGAACGGCATCATGCAGCTCCGCGGCAAGGTCCTGCCCTGCCGCCTGCTGGACGGGGTGGAGGTCGTGCCGACCTTCCATCCCAGCTACCTGCTGCGCGGCCAACTGGTCGAACAGCCCACCTTCCTCGCGGACCTGCGCCTGGCGGTGTCACGGCTGAACCGCTGACACGCCCGTCCTTTGATACGCCCGCCTGTTGAAATGCCGGCCCATAGAAAGGCCGGGCGCCTGGAGTGTGATCGTTTCAAGCGGTATCGCTTGAAACGAACACACGGAAAACCAAAAGCCTAGACTCTGTCTGTTGCGTCAATAAGCACCAGGCAGAGTCTAGGCGTCCGGCAGCAGGCGCCAGATGGTGGTGTCGCGCGCCTCGCGGTCCTCCAGTTCCAGCGAGGTTGGGACGGTGTAGGCGCCGACCCGCTCGATGCCGCTGGTCGGGACGTAGGCGCGGCCGGGGTCGCCCAGCAGCACCAGCGTGCCGGTGGCCGCGACGCCGCGCAGCCATGCGGTCACCCGTTCGGCCATCGGGCGCTCGTAGCAGACGTCGCCGGCCAGCACGACGTCGATGCCCGGCAACGGGCGGTCGACCAGATCGGCGCTGACCGGCTTGACCTCCACACCGTTGGCCCCGGCGTTGAGGGCGATGGCGGACAGGGCGAAGCGGTCGATGTCGCAGGACTGCACCCGTGCCGCCCCGGCCCTGGCCGCGGCGATGCCGACCAGCCCGGTCCCTGCGGCAAAATCGAGCACCGACTTGCCGGCCACCAGCTCGGGCCGGTCGAGCAGAAGCCGCGCCACCGCCTGGCCGCCGGGCCAGGCAAAAGCCCAGTAAGGCGGCGGCAGATTCGTGGCGGCCAAGGTCTCCTCGGTGGCTTGCCAGAGCGCAGTCACTTCGGTAGCAAGATGAAGCTGGATTTCCGGCAACAGCGGCGTGGTCGTCAGCGTCGTGTTGTCGCGGACGAAATCATGTGGCGACTGGTTGTTCATACGAGGATTCCCAAGGAGCTCCGCTGTTGGCGGGATGACCGTCGGCGGCCCATGAATGTTACATAATTCAAACGGTGTAGACACAGCTCTAAACCCGTGTTACCCGTTCCAACAGGGAACACAACGGGATTGGGGGAGTCATGCGGCAGAGGGGAACCGCCATCGGCCTTTCGTTTGCGGCTTTGATCGCGCTGAGCCCCCTTACCGTGTCGACGGCCGCCGCACAAGACGGCGATTGCGTGCGTACCGTCCGCTCGCTCTCCGATTTCACCATCCGCGGCGATGCCTGGACCTGGTGGGACCATGCGGCCGGCAGGTACGACCGCGAGCACCGCCCCAGCATCGGCTCCGTCCTCGTCTTCAAGCGCACCGGCATCATGCGCCGCGGCCACGTCTCCCTGGTCAGCGCGGTGATCGACCGCCGCACCATCGAGGTCGACCACACCTGGATCGCCGGCGACGGCCTCCAGCGCGGCATGCGCGTTGTCGACGTTTCCAAGAACAACGACTGGTCCTCCGTCCGCGTCTGGCACGAGCCGACCGACCAACTCGGCCTGCGCGTCTACGCCGCCTACGGCTTCATCATGCCGGAGGACGGGGACGAGTCTGAGTCGCGCGAAAACCGGATGCTGGATGCCGGCGACCGCGGCATGGACCATGGCTTCAGCAGCGCGCCGCGCGGCCGCGGGAAGGCGGGCGATGGCCCGCGCATCGTCGAGGCGTCGCTGCACCCGCAGAAGGGCGTGACAGTGTCCGCCCGCAATCGCGGCAAGTCGCACTCCGCCACGGTCGTCGCGTCGCACGCCCCGCAGAGGCCGCAGCGCACCGACGTCGCCGTGCTGCCGTCCCGCAAGCCCGGCGCCTCGCACGCCGCGCCGGCCGCGACCACCGAGGTCGCCGCCCTT
The DNA here is from genome assembly GCF_017876115.1 of Azospirillum picis. Lineage (GTDB taxonomy): Bacteria > Pseudomonadota > Alphaproteobacteria > Azospirillales > Azospirillaceae > Azospirillum > Azospirillum picis. The sequence goes on along the minus strand of NZ_JAGINO010000002.1, from coordinate 377,442 downwards.
CCGACCATCCGGCATGGCGCCCCTCCGTCCCGCAAGCCGGGAGCCGGCAATTCCGTCGCCCAGCTCGCCGACCGGAACGAACGCTGAGCGTTTCTTCGAACGTCGTGGTGGAGGCCAAGCCGATGCCAAAGAAGAGCTTGCTTCTGTTTCTTGTCCTCTTGAGCGGCTGTATCACCACCAGCCGCGAAGGCGAAGTGGTTAACTCGCTGAAGGGGAAAACCCTGGCGGAAGCCAGGGCGCGGCTTGATCCGATCATGGGAGCGCCGATATACCCCAGGCCTCCCCCCGCCATCATTGCCGATGCGTTCCCTCCCGATATGGATCGGAATGCCGATGGGACGATCACCTATATCTGGCAGAGAGATACGGGATACTATGACGTGACCCGCCCGGCCGGTGGCTACGTGGACACGTCGCAGGGCCGGCCGATTGTGGTCGAAAATTACCAGAACGAGCGGACCTACACGGCGTGCAGGGTGACGATCAGAGTCGATCGCCAAGACGTCATTGTACGTTCGAGCGTCGCAGGCTGTGGTTCCTCTCTCCCCTTCTAGAGTGTGATCGGTTCAAGCGGACACGCTCGAACCGTGAATCATACGGGAAAGACAAAAGGCTAGAGTCTGTCAGAGGCTTCAATGAGCATCTGACAGACTCTAAGCAGCGTTCGCAGGATTTTCGAGCGCGCCGAGCTGTGTAAGAGGTTCGGAGATCCTGGCATCCCGGCGGTCCTAAACCAGCGGTCATTGATGATGCCCACTGGTCTCCGCAAGAGCGGCGCGGTGCCGGCCCGTGCCCCCGCACGGTCGCTCCCGGCCGCAGGCTTCACGAACTCCGTCGCCCGGTTCACCGATTGCCGCGAGCGGATTCCCACGAGTGCTGAGCGGGCTTTTCCGGAATTCCGGGACGGGACGGCCCCCGTCCTGTTGCTTCCCATCCGGTCCGGCGGTGCCGGGTCTCCGAACCCGTCTCACATGCTCCTCTTCCGCGAAAGCGGAGAAAGGTCGGGGAGGGGGCCGGCTCGCGCGATCGGGTGGCGGACAGCGGGGCGGGCGCCAAATCCCAACGGCCCCTCAAATCCATCGCCCAAATCCATCGCCGGGGAATCCGTCGTCAGAGCTTCCCGGCCAGGATCGCCGCCAGTACCAGCCAGCCGAACCAGCGGTTCGACTTGAACTTGTCCAGGCAATCCCCCTGGTCGTCGGGCCGCCATGTGGCGACCTGCCAGGCCAGTTGCAGGCAGGCCAGCGACAGCACCGGCAGGAACAGCCCGCCCAGCCCAGCGAGCCTGCCGCTGATGCCGATCCCGGCATAGGTCAGCGTATAGAAGCCGTAGATCCAGATCTTGCTTTGGTCGCCGAGCCGCAGCGCCGTCGACTTGACGCCGATCCGCGCGTCGTCCTCCTTGTCCTGGTGGGCATAGATGGTGTCGTAGCCGAGCGTCCAGGCGACGCCCGTCGCGTACAGCACCAGGGCCGGCCAACCGACCTCGTCCTGCACCGCCGCCCAGCCCATCAGGGCGCCCCAGTTGAAGGTCAGGCCGAGAAACGCCTGCGGCCACCAGGTGATGCGCTTCATCAGCGGATAGGTGAAGACCAGCGCCAGCGACAGGACGCCGAGCCCGATGGCGGTGGTCCCCAGTTGCACCAGGATCAGCAGCGACACCAGCAACTGGAGTCCCAGGAAAACCAGCGCCTGTCGGACCGACACCTGTCCAGACGGGATCGGGCGCGACCGGGTGCGCTCCACCATCGCATCGAACTTGCGGTCCAGGATGTCGTTGACCGTGCAACCGGCACCGCGCATCAGCACCGCCCCGACCGCGAACAGCGCCATCAGCCACAGGAGCGTCGGCCAGTTCCGGAAGGGCTGCGGCATGGCCAGCGCGACGCTCCACCAGCACGGGAACAGCAGCAGCCAGGTGCCGATCGGACGGTCGAGCCGCGCCAGCGTGACATAAGGCCGCAGGCGGGCCGGGACCAATCGGGCGACCCAGCCGTTCTGTCGGATGTCCGTGAAGCCCGGCTGTGGAATGCCGGGACCGGGAATGGGGGTGGGCATGACGGCGGCGTTTCCGCTGTGCTATGGAAGAAGGGTGAACGGTGATCGGGGCGAAGGTATCGGGCGGCTGTTCGGCCGGCAAGCGCCACTGGCCTGGGGGAAGGCAAGACGGATCGCTGTGACATTGTGCTCGTAGGGCTTGCGCCCGCCAAAATCGCACCAATACTGTTTATTCGGCACAACTTCAGCGAATCGCAACCATCGATGGACATGAGCGCAACAGCGGATCGTTTCGCCGTCGTGATCGACGACGAGTCGATCATCCTGGCCGGAATGGAAATCATGCTGGATACCTGGGGATACCGGGTGCTCGCCGCTGAAGACGTCGAGACCGTGCTGGCGAGGCTCCCCGCCGGATCGGCTCCAGATGTGATCCTGTCCGATTACCGCCTGCGCGACGGCTGGTCGGGCATCTCCGCGATCCGCGCGGTGCGCGAGGTCTGCAAGGCCGAGGTGCCGGCGATCATCCTGACCGGAGACACCGGTCCGGAGCTGATGGCCGCCGCGAAGGCCGAACAGGTGACGATCCTGCACAAGCCGGTCCAGCCCAACGATCTGCGCCGCAAGATCGACGCCCTGCTTGCCGGGCCGGGCTGACCCCCGCTGCCTTGCTCCCGCTGCCCTGCTGACTTGGCTGCCGGCTGACGGCTATAGTCTGCGCGCCCCCCGCGGAGACGACAGCCATGGCCGACCCGATCAAGACCCGCCTCTATGTCGACAGCCCCCTGGCCGATGGCCAGTCGGTTGGCCTCGACCATGAGCGCGCCCATTTCCTGCGCCATGTCCTGCGCCTGGACCGCGGCGATTCGGTCGCGGTGTTCAACGGCCGCGACGGCGAGTGGCGCGCGGCGATCGACGGCTTCGGCAAGGGCTGGTGCTCGCTGACCGTCGCCGAGCAGCGGCGCGGGCAGGACACCACCCCCGACCTCTGGCTGCTGTTCGCGCCGCTGAAGAAGGGGCGGATCGACTTCGTCGCCGAGAAGGCGACGGAGATGGGCGTGTCCCGCCTCTGGCCGGTCTTCACCCGCCGCACCGACCCCAACCGGGTCAACCTCGACCGGCTGCGCGCCAACGCGGTGGAGGCGGCCGAACAGTGCGAGCGGCTCGGCGTGCCGGAGATGGGCGATCCGCTGCCGCTCGACCGGGTGCTGGCCGGCTGGCCGGCGGAGCGGCGCCTCTACCTGTGCGCGGAGGCCGGGATGGCCCGCCCCTTCGCCGAGGTGCTGCGGGACGCGCCGGGCGCCTCCGGCCCCGCCGCGCTGCTGGTCGGGCCGGAGGGCGGCTTCGACCAGTCGGAACTTGACGAACTCGTCAAACTCCCCTTTGTTGTTCCGGTGGGATTGGGTCCGCGCATCCTGCGGGCCGACACGGCCGTGGTGGCGGCGCTGGCTTGCTGGCAGTCCTTGGCCGGGGACTGGACTGCCGGGGGAAGCGACCGGCGCCCGCCTTTCCGCGCGCCGGCCCACTCACCGCCCGGCCAGCCCTCCGCTGACTGACCGGCCGCCCTCCGTCCACTTCCCGCGAGAGACTTCATGTCCGCACCCCCGACCACGCGCGGCGAACCCGTCACCGACCGCCGGCAACTGGTGGCCTATCTCGAGTCCGGCTGCAAACCGGCCGCCGACTGGCGCATCGGGACGGAGCACGAGAAATTCGCCTACCGCACCTCCGACCTGCGGCCGCTGCCCTATGACGGGCCGGACGGCATCGGCGAGCTGCTGACCCGGCTGACCCGGTTCGGCTGGCAGCCGGTGGAGGAGAACGGCAAGGTCATCGCGCTGGTCCAGGACAACGCCAACATCACGCTGGAGCCGGGCGGGCAGGTCGAGCTGTCCGGCGCGCCGCTGGAGACCCTGCACCAGACCTGTGCGGAGGTGCACCGCCACCTGCGCCAGGTGAAGGAGGTCGGGGCCGAGCTGGGCATCGCCATGATGGGGCTGGGCTTCCAGCCGAAGTGGCGGCGCGACGAGATCCCGTGGATGCCCAAGGGCCGCTACAAGATCATGCGCGACTACATGCCGAAGGTCGGCTCGCTCGGTCTCGACATGATGACGCGGACCTGCACCGTGCAGGTGAACCTGGACTACGCCTCCGAAGCCGACATGGTGAAGAAGTTCCGGGTGTCGCTGGCCCTGCAGCCGATCGCCACCGCGCTGTTCGCCAACTCGCCCTTCACCGAGGGCCGTCCGAACGGCTTCCAGAGCTTCCGCAGCCACATCTGGACCGATACCGACCCGGACCGCACCGGCGACATCCCCTTCGTCTTCGAGGACGGCTTCGGCTTCGAGCGTTACGTCGAGTATCTGCTCGACACCCCGATGTACTTCGTCTACCGCGACGGCACCTACATCGACGCCGCCGGCCAGTCCTTCCGCGACTTCCTGGACGGCCGGCTGCCGGCGCTTCCCGGCGAGGTGCCGCTGCTGACCGACTGGGCCGACCACACCACCACCGCCTTCCCGGAAGTGCGGCTGAAGAAGTACCTGGAGATGCGCGGCGCCGACGGCGGTCCGTGGCGCAGCCTGTGCGCCCTGCCGGCGCTGTGGGTCGGGCTGCTCTACGACCAGGTGGCGCTGGACGCCGCCTGGGACCTGGTCAAGGACTGGACGGCGGACGAGCGCGCCCACCTGCGCGCCGAAGTGCCGCGGACCGGCCTGCACACCGGCTTCCGCGGCCGGACGGTGCGCGACGTCGCGCTGGAGGTGGTGGCGATCGCCCGCGACGGCCTGGCCCGCCGCGCCCGCAACGACAACTGGGGCGACGACGAGACCCACTTCCTCGACACCCTGCAGGTCATCGCCGAGAGCAACCGCAGCCCGGCCGACGAGCTGCTGGAGAAGTTCCACGGCCCGTGGGGCGGCAGCGTCGACCCGGTGTTCAAGGAGTATGCCTACTGAGTGTTCGCTGGTGGGGGAAGGTTAGACCCCCACCCCGACCCTTCCCCGCTGGGCGGGGGAGGGGGATAAGCGCTTCTTCGGGAAAGTGGCGGCAGTCCCTCCCCCGCCCAGCGGGGGAGGATAGGTGGGGGTCTAAATCTGCCCCTACGCCGCCACCGGCGCATGGCTGATGCAGCTCTTCGAGCAGACCTTGGAGCAGCTCTCGCAGCCGATGCAGTTGGCCGCCTCCTTGACCGTCATGATCTTCTTCTCGGCCTCGTCGTCGAAGGCGTCGACGATGTCGCCGTCCTCGGTGAGGCCGATCATGTCGAGCACGCCGCGCCCGCAAACCTTGAAGCAGCGGCCGCAGCCGATGCACTGCTTCTGATCGATGGATTGGACGAACTTCGGGGTCCAGCTCTGGCCGCCGCGGGTGGTGCCGGTCAGGAACTCAGCCATGGGAATGCTCCTCTCGGAAAAGGGTGCGCCTAAGCGTTTCTTTGGAAATCGAAGGGCTACGCCTTCTCCAGCGCCTTCAGCGCCGCCCGCTTCTCGGTCAGGATGCGGAAGGCGTCGTAGGTCTCCTGCGCCACCGTCAGGATGATCTGCCAGTTCTGCGGAAGCTCCTCCGACAGGTCGTGCAGGTCCATCTTCTTCTGGGTGGCGCGGGCGTTCAGCTTCCTGATCTCGTCCTTCAGGGCGTCGATGTCGCTCATGCTTGCGGTCCCCGGGGCTCAGAGGTTCGCGACGTCGGGGTATTCCCGGATCAGCGCCACCGCGTCGCCGACCAGCTTCGCACCGTCGGCGGCCAGCTTCTCCAGGCTGGGGAAGCCGAAACGGTGGACGTCGCGCAGCGTCTTCGACACCACGACCAGCCGGCCGGTGGTGAGGATCATGCGGCCGAAGCCCTCATGGCTCATCTTCATCATCGGCGAGGCCATCAGGCCGGTCTGCTTCTCGACCGTCACGCCGACCGCCTTGTAGAACAGCTCCAGCCGCCACAGCGTGTCCGGGTCGGGGTCGCCGATGATCGGGATGGCGGCGCGGGCCTCCCGGTCGAGGATGAAGGGGGCGAGCAGGGCCTCGTCCGGCTTGCCCTCCCAGGCACCGTAGCTGTCCTCGGCCCGGAACAGCAGGACCAGCGTCTTGACGAACTGGTCGGCGACGGACGGTTCCGCAAGGGCGGCGGTGTCGGCGTTTTCGGCGGCCATGGCCTCACTCCTCCTCATCGAAATGGAATTCCGGCGTTTCGCCCATCGCCTTGCGCAGCCAGGGCGGCGGTTTGCCGTTCAGCGTCTCGACCAGCCGGTCGAGCAGGGCCGGGATGGTTTCGCTGGCCTCGACCTTCACCGGATGGATGCGCTTGGCCACCACGCGGGCGGCGGCCGAGGCGCCGATGGCCGACAGGTAGACGATGGCGACGTCAGCCAGCGCCTCCAGCTTGGGCAGCAGCTTGTCCTCGTTGCCGTCCTCGAACATCGAGCCGCCGAACTGGAAGGTCTCCAGGAAGGCGTGGCCCTGGCGGTCGACCCGGTAGACGGCGATGTTCTTGGCCCAGCCGAAATGCGCGTCGACGTGCTGCATGTCCTGGGTGCAGAAAGCGACCTTCATCGATCCTCCTTTGCTCGGGCGTGGCTGCTGCACCACGCTCAGACGGCGTTGCATCCGCATGATCCGCCTCCGCAGCGCGACGGCTCCCCGTGGTCGCCATATCCGTGGCGGCCATGCCCATGGTCGTGGTCCATCTCGCCGGCGAGGAACAGGTTGCCGATCTCGCACAGCAGCTCGCGCGTGCCGCGATAGCCGACCTGGACGCGCAGGCCGGCGCCCAGGCGGTCGAACATCGGCAGCCCCATGCGGTGCAGCGGCACGCCGATCCGCGCCGCCCCCTGCCGCCCGTGCGAGTTGGAGACGATCAGGTCGGCGTCGCGGGCCAACGCCTCGACGTCGGAATGGTCGCCGACCATGATGGTGGCCGCCTTGAGCCGCTCCAGGACCGGGCTCTGCGTCGGCGACACCGCGGCGATGACCTCCGCGCCCATGTCGGACAGGAAGCCGGACACGGCGTACAGCAGGTCGGGTTCCAGCGCGACGGCGATGCGCTTGCGGCTGTAGAAGAAATGCCCGTCCAGCATGGCGTCGACCAGGCTCTCGCGCTGGCGGCGCAGGCGGGCGGGGACCGGCCGGCCGGAGATCTCCATCAGCAGACGGACCAGCCTGTCCGACGCCTCCAGCCCGGTCAGCCGGCTGAAGAAATGGCTGGGCACGTCGGTCTTCAGCTCCAGCGCGTTGCCGGCCACCCGCATGTGCTCGCCGATCACGATGGTGGCGGCCGAGGCGCCCATGGCGCGGATCTGCTCCACCGTGACCCCGCCCAGCGAGGTGGCGGTGAAGTCGGCCGGCTGGCGCCCGGCCATCGACAGCGACAGGTCGGGCAGGAAGATCGGCGACAGGCCGAACCCCTCGATGATGTCGCGCAGTTCCTCGACGTCGCCCGGCGACAGGTGGCTGCCGGCCAGCACGTTGACCTGCGTCCTGATGGTCACCGGCGAGGGCTCGACCAGCCGCTCCACCATGGCGGTGACCGCGGCGGCGAAGCCGTCCTCGAAGCCGCCGGCGAAGTCGGGGGTGTTGGCGAAGACCAGCGCCGTGCCGGCCAGGTCGGGGTTGCGCTGGCGGAACAGCGTGTACTGTCCGCCCATGTCCTCGCCCTTGGTCTCGGTGACGCCGGTGGTGGCGACGCCGATCATGGCCGGCCTGTTGCGCTCGACGATGGTGCGGATCGCCTGTTCCAGGTTGTCGTAGCCGCCGAGGATGGTGGAGACCTGGTCCATCGCCGTGGTCTGCAGCGGGATCGCCTCGCGGAAATGGCGCACCAGCAGGACCAGCCCGAAGGCGGTGCAGCCCTGCGAGCCATGGAACAGCGGCAGGCAGCGGTCGACGCCGAGATAGGCCAGCGCCGCCCCCAGCGGCTGGCTCATCTTCAAGGGGTTGGTCGAGGCGGCCTTGGCGGCGGAGGGAAAGCGCTGGATGTGCGACATCGGCCTCACTCCGCCGCCAGGAGGGTGGAGGAGGGGCCGGACTCCCACGGCGCCGGCTGGCGGACCTGGCGCCAGATCGGGTTGGACAGCGTCTTGTCGATTTCCTCGCAGAGATTGACGATGCCGTCATAGCCGGCATAGGCGTGGTGGCGCTCCTGGTTGATGTCGAGCCAGGGAACCTTGGCCTTCAGCGAGATGAACTGCGACCGGCCGCCGGACATCATGATATCGGCCTGGTTGTCGGCCAGCATCCTGTGGATGTCGCGCGGCTTCAGGTCGTCCCACTGGTGGAACTCCTCGCCCTTCATCTTCTTGATGCGCTCCTTGTCCTCCTTCGTCGACTTCTTGGTCGAGGTGCCGAGGATGGTCAGGCCGGCGCCCTCCAGCGCGCTGACCATCGACCAGCTCTTGACGCCGCCGGTGAACAGCAGGACGCGCTTGTCCTCGAAGCGCGGCCGGAAAGGTTCCAGCCGGCGCCACACCCGGCTTTCCTCGCGGGCGATGACGCCCTCGGCGCGGTCGATCAGGCCCTTGTCGGCGCCGCGCTCCACCAGCATGCGGGCCATGGTGCGCAGGCTGTCCGACATGTCCGACACGCCGTAGAAGGAGCCCTCGAAATAGGGGATGCCGTAGCGCTCCTGCATCTTGCGCCCGACATTCACCAGCGCCTGGCTGCACACCATCATGGTGACGCGGGCGCGATGGGCCTGGGCCACCTCCTTGTAGCGGCCGTCGCCGGAGATGCAGGACAGGAGGCGGATGCCGATCTCGTCCAGCAGCGGCTTGACCAGCCACAGCTCGCCGGCGAGGTTGTATTCGCCGATGATGCAGACGTCGGTGGGGGTGGTGTGGTCCGGCTCGACCGTCCCGATGACATGCTCCAGCAGGGCTTCGCCGGCCAGCTTGTTGCCGAGGTTCTTGGAGCCGACGAAGCCCGGCGCCTCCACCGGGATCACCGGCTTGCCGAGCTTTTCCGATGCGAACTTGCAGACCGCGCCGATGTCGTCGCCGGTCATGGCGGGTACGCAGGTCTGGTAGACGAAGACGGCCGGCGGGTCGTACTGCTGCACGATCTCCTTGATCGCGCGGTAGAGCTTCTTCTCGCCGCCGCCGATGACGTCCAGTTCCGACAGGTCGGTGGTGAATCCGGTGCGGTAGAGCTGCGGGCCAGACGAGCGGGTGCCGCGGTTGTCCCAGGCGTTGCCGAGGCAGGCGATGGGGCCGTGCACCAGGTGGGCGGCGTCGGCGATCGGCTGCAGCACGATCATCGCGCCGTCATAGGCGCAGCCGCCGGCCGCCGCACCGGGCTTCAGGGACTTGGTGCAGCCCTTCTTCTTCTCCTTGGCCGACTTGGCCTGGTTGGTCGCGCAGCCCGGTTCGTTGAAGACGTCCTGGATCTTGTCCTGGAGCATGCCCGCTCTCCCATCCTGGCGCCGGAAATGGCTCTGAGGACGGGCTTTGCAGGGAGCATGCCACCAGGTCAGGGGACTGTTTTCAAAAGATTGTCCGGTTCGGCGGCCTGTGTGATACCTGACAATCCGCGGCCATTGTCGGGTCTGCTACAGCCGGCGCGGGCGGTCAGCGCGTCAGGATGCGGGTTGCCTCCTTGGTCTCGGCGACGGCGCGGGCGACCTGGGTGAAGGCCGTGGTGATGGAACCGATGTTGTGGTCGACCTGGGCGACCGAGCCGGAGGCCGACTGCATGTTGACCGACATGTCGTCGGTCACCGTGGTCTGCTCCTCGACCGCGCCGGCCGACATGACGACGAACTCGCGCAGGTTGGTCATCGCCGACCGGATGGCGCCGAGGGAGGATACCACGTCGGTCGACACCGCCTGCATGCCGTCGATCTCGCGCGAGATCTGGGCGGTGGCCTTGGCCGACTGGCTGGCGAGGTTCTTGACCTCGTTGGCGACGACCGCGAAGCCGCGGCCGGCCTCGCCCGCCCGTGCCGCCTCGATGGTGGCGTTCAGCGCCAGCATGTTGATCTGGCCGGCGATGGACCGGATCAGGTCGACGATCCCGCCCATCGCCAGCGCCACCTCCGACAGGCGGGCGGCGGCACGGTCGGCGGTCTCCGCCTCGATCACTGCGGTGTCCGCCGCCTGCTGCGAGCGCGACATGCTGCCGGCGATCTCGCGGGCGGCAGCCGCCAGCTCCTCCGCCCCGGCGGCGATGGTCTGCACGGTGGACCGCGTGTCGGCCGATGCCGCCGTCGCGGCGGCGGCCTGGTCGTGGGCCGACCCCATCGCCTGCTCGATGTCGGCGAAATTGGTGTCGATCATCACCTTCAGCCGCTCCAGCAGGGTGACCTGCTCGGTGATGTCGGTTGCGAACTTCACCACCTTGGTCAGGCGGCCGGCATCGTCGAAGACCGGGTTGTAGCTGGCCTGGATCCAGACCACACGGCCGCCCTTGCCGATGCGGCGATACTGGGCGATCTGGAAATCGCCCCGGTTCAGCCGCTGCCAGAACTCGCGGTAGGCCGCGCCGTCACGCTCGGCGGGGGCGACGAACATGGAGTGATGCCGGCCCTGGATTTCCCCCAGGCCATAGCCGAGGACCCTGAGGAAATTCTCGTTCGCGCTGAGGATGGTGCCGTCCGGCATGAACTCGATCACCGCCTGCGACCGCGAGATGGCCTCGACCTTGCTCTTGATGTCGGCGTTGATCTTCTGCCGCTCGGTGACGTCGGTGGCGATCTTGACCACCTTGGCCGGACTGCCGTCGCGCCCGGTTACGGGATTGTAGGTCGCCTCGATCCACACCTCCCGCCCGCCCTTGCCGATCCTCTGGAACAGGGCGGTCTGATGCTCGCCGCGGCGCAGCGCTTCCCAGAAGGCGCGGTACTCCGCGCCGTCCCGCTGCGCCGGCGGAACGAACATGCTGTGGTGGCGGCCGGCGATCTCGGGCAGGGTGTAATCCATCACCGCGAGGAAATTGGCGTTGGCGGCGAGGATCGTTCCGTCCATCGAAAACTCGATCACGGCATGGGAGCGGTCGAGGGCCGCCATGACCCCCTGGCTGTCGGAGCCTGTCCCCTTGACCGATTGAATGAAACCGAACATCGCCTCCCCCGTCTTCCGGCTTGATCCCGATGATAGAAGCGTAGCAGGCGAAACCGGTCAATAAGGGTTGTACCAATGTACCGCCAGTGAAACCGACTGCGGAACACCGATGACGAAGATCGGATGCCGGTTTTCTAATCTGCTCCGGCGCTCGGCGAGGGGTTGTTTTTTTCCTACCGGGGCGTTGTTGTTTCCTTAACTTTGATACGCAAAGACCAACTGAACGGATCGGCCGGCGTTGCCGAAGGGATCGCGATGACCGGCATGTCGGTCCGCCACGCGCTGACCATCCATCCGGCCGACAGGAAAAAACCCGGGGGGCGCCGAATGGGGCGCCCTCCGGGCTGGAAGGTCTCCGGTGGCCGGGGGATGGATGTCCGGCCGCCGGTCTGGCTGGAACCGCCGGCCGGCGGCACCGGTCAGCGGATCAGGTCGAACGAGTAGTCGGTTTCGCCGACGATGTTGGTGTTGGCGTCGATGTCCTCGAAGATCCGGTCGAGGATGCGCACCAGCACGTTCAGCGCGCCCTGGTAGCCCCAGGTCGGGTAGCGGTGGTGGTGGTGGCGGTCGAAGATCGGGTAGGTCAAGCGGATCAGCGGGACCTTGGTGTCGCGCTCCAGATACTTGCCGTAGCTGTTGCCGATGATGTAGTCGACCTTGTCGGTGAAGATCAGCGAGCGCAGGTGCCACAGGTCCTTGCCGCCGTAGGCCGCGCCCGACTTGCCGAAGGGGGAGCCGTCCAGGACCTTCTGGACCTGCTTCTCCCACTTCTTGGAGCCGGAGGTCGACAGGATGTGCACCGGCTCGGCACCCAGCTCCAGGAGGAAGCGGGTCATGCCCAGGCAGAAGTCCGGGTCGCCGTAGACGGCGAAGCGCTTGCCGTGCAGGTGGGTGTGGCTGTCGGCGATGGCGTCGACCAGACGGCCGCGCTCCAGCTTGAGGCTGGCCGGCACCGGCTTGCCCGACAGGTCCGCCAGCTTCAGCAGCAGCTCGTCGGTGGCGGTGACGCCCATCGGGTAGTTGAACTTGGCGGTTTCCTGGCCCTTCTCCTTGCAGAATTGCAGGGTCTGGGTGGTGTTGTACTCCTGCATGGAGAGGGTGGCCTTGGCATGCAGGGCCTGCTTGGTCTCCTCGATGGTGGTGCCGCCGTCATACATGCGGTACTCGCCATCCATCGGCGTGTCGAAGTTGTCGGACACGTCGGACAGGATCTGCAGCTTCACGCCGAATTCGCCGGCGATGCGCTTCAGTTCGCGGTTGTTGCCGACGGCGAAGCCGTCGAAGCCCGGGATCAGGTTGATCTGCTCGGTCTTGGGCGTGTCGAAATTCTCCGAATTGCCCCAGAAGTTCGACAGGATCCCCTTGATCATGTTGTCGTAGCCGACGATGTGGCTGCCGACGAAGGCCGGGGTGTGGGCGTAGGGCACCGGGAAATCGGCCGGGACGCTGTCCTTGTTCTTGGCGTTGGCGATGAAGCCCTGCAGGTCGTCGCCGATGACCTCGGCCATGCAGGTGGTCATCACCGCGATCATCTTCGGCTTGTAGAGCGCATAGGCGTTCGCCAGGCCGTCGATCATGTTGTTCAGGCCGCCGAACACCGCCGCGTCTTCGGTCATCGACGAGGAGACCGCGCTGTTCGGCTCCTTGAAGTGGCGGGTCAGATGGGTGCGGTAATAGGCGACGCAGCCCTGGGAGCCATGGACGAAGGGCAGGGTGCCTTCGAAGCCCTGGGCGGCGAACATCGCGCCGATCGGCTGGCAGGCCTTGGTCGGGTTGATGACCACCGCTTCACGGGCGAAGTTCTTCGCCTTGTAGTCCTCGGACTTGGTCCATTCGGACACGCGGGCGACCTCCGCGTCCGAATGGCCGTACTCGAACTCGGTCTTCTTCTTCTCGAACATCGCCGCATATTCGGGCTGCCGGAAGAGGGTGTAGTGGTCGAGGACCTTGTCGGCGCTCTGCGAAAGCTTGTCGGTCATTCTCAAATTCTCCAGTTCCAGAGGCCGCTGGTCAGAACGGGGCCTTCATCACGCCCCAGACGGGGTTGTTGATGGCCAGGTCCATGTCGCGGGCGAAGATCGCGAAGCCGTCATAGCCGTGATACGGGCCGGAATAGTCCCAGCTATGCATCTGGCGGAACGGCAGGCCCATCTTCTGGAACACGTACTTTTCCTTGATGCCCGACGCGACGAGGTCGGGACGCATCGCCTCGACGAACTTCTCCAGCTCGAACGCGGTGACGTCGTCGTAGATCAGCGTGCCTTCCTTCACGTAGTGGGGCGTGCGCTGATAGTCGTCGTTGTGGGCGAACTCGTAACCGGTGCCGATGATCTCCATGCCCAGGTCATGGTAGGCATCGACGACGTGGCGGGGACGCAGGCCGCCGACGTAGATCATGACCTTCTTGCCTTCCAGCCGCGGCTTGTACTTGGCGATGACCGCATCGACCATCGGCTGGTAGCGGGCGATGACCCTCTCGGCGTTCTCCTTGATCTTGTCGTCGAAGAGAGCGGCGATCTTGCGCAGGGACTCGGCGATCTGGCTTGGGCCGAAGAAGTTGTATTCCATCCACGGAATGTTGAACTTCTCTTCCATGTGGCGCGCGATGTAGTTCATCGAGCGGTAGCAGTGGATCAGGTTGACCTTGGCCTTCGGCGTGTTCTCCAGCTCGGCCATCGTGCCGTCGCCCGACCACTGGGCGATCACGCGCAGGCCGATCTCCTCCAGCAGAATGCGGGACGACCAGGCGTCGCCGCCGATGTTGTAGTCGCCGATGATGGTGACGTCATAGGGGGTGGAAACGAAGTCGGCCTTGGGTTCCGTCTTCTCGAACACCCAGTCGCGGATGGCGTCGTTGGCGATGTGGTGGCCCAGCGACTGGGACACGCCGCGGAAGCCTTCGCAGCGCACGGGGATGACCGGCTTGCCGATTTCCGCCGACTTGGCGCGGGCGACCGCCTCGATGTCGTCGCCGATCAGGCCGATCGGGCATTCCGACTGGATCGAGATGCCGTTCACCAGCGGGAACAGCTCGTTGATTTCCTCGATGACCTTGTGCAGCTTCTTGTCGCCGCCGAAGACGATGTCCTTCTCCTGGAAGTCGGAGGTGAAGTGCATCGTGCCCCAGCTATCCACGCCGGTGTCGCCGATGTAGTAGTTGCGGCGGCCGGACCAGGAGTAGTAGCCGCAGCCCACGGGGCCGTGGGAGATGTGGATCATGTCCTTGATCGGACCCCACACCACGCCCTTGGAGCCGGCATAGGCGCAGCCGCGGATGGTCATGACGCCGGGGATGGACTTGACGTTCGACTTGACGCCGCAGTCCTTGGCCTCGGCCTCCAGCACGTTCAGGTGCTTGGCGCGGCGCTTGCGGGACTTTTCGGGATAGGCTTCGAGGACTTCGTTGACGAGGTTCTTGACGTCGACCGTGGTGTTCTCGGACAGGCTCATAGCCGGCCTCCTGCTTGAATATTCGCGCCACTGCAGCGCGTGACCGAGCCCCTCCCTCCCACGCCGTCGCCCCTGGGCGTGTCCATGCGGACCGTCTTGGGTCGGCGTTGTGCGGGGCTGGGGATGGGGCCAGTGTTCAGGCGGTCCCCCCTGCATGGGCGGCAGGGGGGCCGGTAGGCAACCGTCGCTAGGCCTGGGGTCAGGCGCCGGCCTTGGCCGCTTCCTTGGCGGCCAGCTCGGCGAGCTGCTGCTCCTCGGTCTTCATGATGCCGAAGTCCATCAGCATCTCTTCCAGCTCTTCCATGGTGATGGGGGTCGGGATGCAGCCCTGGCCGGAGTTGTTGTGCACCTTGCTGGCGAGCTGGCGGTACTCTTCCGCCTGCTTGCTCTCCGGCGCGTACTCGATGACGGTCATGCGGCGCAGCTCGGCGTGCTGCACGATGTTGTCGCGCGGCACGAAGTGGATCAGCTTGGAGCCCAGGCGCTTGGCCAGGGCCTCGGCCAGATCAAGCTCCTTGTCGGTCTGGCGCTCGTTGCAGATCAGGCCGCCGAGGCGCACGCCGCCGCTGTGGGCGTATTTCAGGATGCCCTTGGCGATGTTGTTGGCGGCGTAGAGCGCCATCATCTCGCCCGACATGACGATGTAGATTTCCTGGGCCTTGTTCTCGCGGATCGGCATGGCGAAGCCGCCGCAGACCACGTCGCCCAGCACGTCGTAGGACACATAGTCCACGTCGTCGTAGGCGCCGTTCTCTTCCAGGAAGTTGATCGAGGTGATGACGCCGCGGCCGGCGCAGCCGACTCCCGGCTCCGGACCGCCGGACTCGACGCACTTGATGCCCTTGTAGCCGATCTTGACGACGTCCTCGAGCTCCAGGTCCTCGACCGAACCGGCCTCGGCGGCCAGATGCAGCACGGTGTCCTGGGCCTTTGCGTGCAGGATCAGGCGGGTCGAGTCGGCCTTCGGGTCGCAGCCGACGATCAGGATCTTCTGGCCGAGTTCGACCAGGGCTGCCAGCGTGTTCTGGGAGGTGGTGGACTTGCCGATACCGCCCTTGCCGTAAAAGGCGATCTGACGCAGAGGCGCTTTGGCCATGTGGGTCGCTCCTGTGCTTGGGTCGTGGAGTTTCGCTTCGATCCGGTGCGGCCGGTTCCTGGCCGCTTCGGAATTCATGGACTGCACGGCCCGTGCCAGAGCGGAAAAATATGCTAAACGCTTGACGTATAAGGGAAAATTTTTGAACTGATGCCATGCCTCCCTTTGTCGGGGTCCCGACACACACGACAAAGCCCGACATTTTGTCTGGTCTTTATGGTGGGGAGATTCCAAGGGAGGAGGCGCCTCAAGGCCGAAGCCTAACGCTCCTCGCCCAGGGCCTCCGCCGCCAAGACGAGGCGCAGGGCCAACGCCTCCACCGCCTCGTCGCGGCCCATGTCGTAGAGAAGCTGTGCCAGCAGCCGGCCGCGCGCGAGAAGGCGGCGGGCCAGCGCCGGGTCGGCGGGTTTGCCCAGCAGTGCCTCGACCAGCCGCTCGCCGGTCAGGCGGGCCAGCGTGTCGCAGCGGTCGGTCAGGCGCCGCTTCAGCGTGTCGACCGCGGCGGGACGGCCGGCGTGGGTCAGGTCGGCGCAGAAATGGTGCAGGCTGCGCAACTGGCGCAGCAGGGCGGCGAACAGCAGGTCGTCCAGCTCGCCGCCGGCGGCGGCCCGCCCGACCAGATCGAACAATGTGTCGGAAAGCCGCCATGCCGCCGACAGCCAGTCGTTCATCGCCTTGCGGTCGGCCGGCTCGACGAAGGGGCCTGATTCCTCCTTCGTCTCCTCCTGGTCGTCCAGGTTGCGCAGCGCGATGACGATCAGCCCGTCCGCCTGCGCCAGCGTGGCGAGGCTGGCGTGCAGGGCCTTCAGTCCACGCCCTCCTGCGCTTTGAGGTGCGGCGAAGCCGTCGATGGCCTCGGTGGCGCGGCGCAGCGAATAGCGGGCGAGCCGCCGCGACTGGTAGACGACGTCCTGGAGCGCGCCGTCGCCGCCCAGCGCCTCCAGCACCATGCGCCGCACCTCGAAACGCAGCAGGGCGCGGGCCAGCAGATCGATGCCGCCGACGTCGATCGGGCGGCGGTCGCGGGTCAGCGCGTCGGCGGTGGCGCGGGCGTCCGTCCCGATCGCCGCGATCACAGCCTGGAGATGGGCCTTGCCGCCGCCGCGCATGCGGCCGACGAGCGACCGCATCGCCTCGGCGAGGTCGACGGCATTGGGCAGGCTGTCCTCGCGGTCGGTGCGGCCGGCCACCAGCCGGTCGACCAGATGGTCGCGCAGGCCCGGCAGCAGCACGTCGGTGACGATCTGCCCGATCGGCCGCATCAGGGCATCCAGCATGCGGCCCGGCGGCTGTCCGCCCATCCCCGCCAGCGGGTTCACCGGCTTGGGCACCAGCCGCGGCCGGTGCGGTTCGAGCAGTTCGATCACCGCGTCGCCGCGCATCGGCGTCAAATTGCCGCGCAGGAGCTGTGCAAGCCGCAACGCGGTGCGGACCTCCTCGATGCCGCGCGGCGGCCGGAGGTCCGGTACCGGCTTGGGCGATGACGGCTTGGGCGATGCCGGCTTGGGCGGTGCCGACGGTTCGGCGGCCGGCGGCGTCGCCTTGCGCGCGAGCGCCGGCGTGGCGCGCCGGCGCCGGCTGTCGTCGTACTTGGTCGGCCAGAAGGCCATGCGGGTGCCGCCGGATCGTAAGCGTGGCTGCATCAGAGTATGGGGACCATGCCGTTCGCCTTCAAACGGACATTCTTGGGACAAGCCGCCATGGACCGGTGAGGTGCAGGATTTCCAGGCTTGGCGGCTGCCGCGATCCGCATTATCCATATAAAAAATAGCAGTATAGCCGTGGAGTGGGCGGGAATGGCGGACGGTCGGGTGTTGCGCGAGGCGGACGGCCGGAGCATCGATCCCGACTCGCCGCTGGCGCTGCGCGGCCATCGCACCAACCTCGTCAACGTGCCGGCGGCGCTGCTGTGTGCGGAAGCCTACAACGACGAGCCGCGGCGCCTGCGCATCGGCGCCACCCGCAGCGAGCACGCCCTCCTGTTCGAGGCGCTGGACGAAAGTCCCGACGCCTTGACGGCGTCGGACGTCTTCCAGCGCTACATGGCCGGCGTCTTCGGGGTGAACCCGGATTTCTCCGGCTCGCAGGGGCCGGATGGCAGGCGCCGCTTCCGTGCCAGCTACCTGCGCCTGCTGAAGGGCTGGATGTTCGACAGCAACCGGGCCGAGGGGGCGGTGCTGAAGGGATGGGTGGAGAGCCGATTCGGCCTGCTTCCGACCTTCCATGGCGAGCCGATCCGCCGCTTTTCCTCCGATGCCTGGCGGGCCTACGGCGAGCAGAAGCTGTCGACCCGCTTCCACAACAACAACATCCACCTGCAACTCGACCTGCTCTACGAATTCTGCCAGTGGACCATCCGCCGCGGCTGGCCGGAGGCGCCGATGCCGAACTGGGCCTCGCACATCCGTCTCTACCGCGGCGTCAACGATTTCGCGGAACACCATGTCGTCGAGCGGCCCGACCGGCGGACGGCGGTGCTGCGGCTGAACAACCTGTGTTCCTTCTCCATCGACCGCGACCTCGCCGGCCAGTTCGGCGACCATATCCTGGAGGCCTGGGTCCCTTTGCCCAAGGTCGTCTTCTTCCGCGACATTCTGCCGCGCTACCCATTCCAGGGCGAAGGGGAGTATCTGGTGATTGGCGGGGATTACCGGGTGGGTGTGTCGCTTCTCTGACAACCTCACGTCCGGCGGCGGCCGCGTGCCGGCGCGCCTGCGGGGCGGACCAGGACATCGCATGACCGATCCGACGATCCTTACGCCAGAGATCCGCTCCAGGGCGCTCGGGGCCTATCTGGGCCTGGCCTGCGGCGACGCGCTCGGCGCCACCGTGGAGTTCCTGACCAGGGGCGAGATCGCCCACCAGTTCGGCGTCCACAAGCACATCAAGGGCGGCGGCTGGCTGAAGCTGGGCGCCGGCCAGGTGACCGACGACACCGAGATGTCGCTGCACCTCGGCCGCGCCATCCTGTCCGGTCCCGACTGGGATGTCCGCCGCGCAGCCGGGGAGTTCGCGGACTGGCTGAAGTCTGTGCCGGTCGACGTCGGCGACACGACCCGCCGCGGCATCCGCCGCTTCATCATGCACGGCACGCTGGAGGAGCCGGAGTCGGAATACCATGCCGGCAACGGCGCGGCGATGCGCAACCTGCCGGTGGCGCTGGCGACGCTGGGCGACGACGCGGCGTTCGAGCGCTGGTCGGTCGAGCAGTCGCACATCACCCATTGCAACCAGCTCTCCGACGCCGCGGTGATCGCGCTGGGACGGATGGTGAGGCGGCTGGTGCTGGGCGGCGGCATCGTCGCGGCGCGGGAGGAGGCGAACGCCCTGGTCGCCAGCCATCGGCAGTTCAGGTTCGAGCCCTACCGCGGCCTGTCGACCGCCTTCGTCGTCGATACGGTGCAGACGGTCTTCCACTACTATTTCCAGACCGACTCGGTCGAAAGCTGCGTGGTGGAGACGGTGAACCAGGGCGGCGACGCCGACACCACCGGAGCCATCGCCGGCATGCTGGCCGGTGCCACCTATGGGGCGGATTCGATCCCGCCGCGCTGGCTGCGCAAGCTCGACCACAAGGTCCATGAGGAAATCCGCCAGCAGACCGACGCGCTGCTGGCCCGCGCACCGCTTTTCCGGGGGAGATGACCAGATGGCCGAGGTGGTTTTCTATGAGAAGCCGGGCTGCGGCGGCAACGCGCGGCAGAAGGCGATGCTGGAGCAGGCGGGCCACCGGGTGATCGCCCGCGACCTGCTGTCCGAGGAGTGGACGCCGGCGACGCTGCGTCCCTTCTTCGGCAATCGTCCGGTGGCGGAGTGGTTCAACCGTGCGGCACCCGCCGTGAAGAGCGGCGAGGTCGTGCCGGAGGCGATGGACGAGGCGGCGGCACTGGCCGCCATGGTCGCCCGGCCGCTGCTGGTCCGCCGCCCGCTGATGCGGGTCGGCGACCGCCGGGAATGCGGGTTCGACACCAGCCTCGTGGATGCCTGGATCGGGCTGGGCGGCGCGGCGGGGCAGGGGCCGATGGAGGGATGCCTCAGGCCGGACATGCCGCCCTGCCCGAAGCCCTGGCCCCGCCGCCGCTCCCGCCCCTGGCGCCGGACGGCCATCGCCGCGGCGCCTCAAGTCAGAAGGTGACGTTGTCCGCCGCCTGTCGTAGCTTGTCCGCCCCCGAGGCGTCGACAAGCGGCAGACGAGGACACCATGTGCGAACTCCTGGGCATGAGCGCCAACGTGCCCACGGACATCTGCTTCAGCTTCGCCGGTCTGATGCGCCGCGGCGGCCAGACCGGGCCGCACCGCGACGGCTGGGGCATCGCCTTCTACGAGGGCAAGGGCTGCCGCAGCTTCCACGACCCGGCGCCCAGTGCCGAATCGGAGATCGCCCGGCTGGTCAGCCAATATTCGATCAAGTCCTGCACGGTGATCTCGCACATCCGGCGGGCCAACCGCGGCCGCGTCGCGCTGGAGAACACGCATCCCTTCACCCGGGAGTTATGGGGTCGGCTGTGGACCTTCGCCCACAACGGCCAGCTCAAGGGCATCAAGGACCGGCTGCTCACCTTCTACGAGCCGGTCGGCAGCACCGACAGCGAGCACGCCTTCTGCTGGCTGCTCGACCAGATCCGCATGCAGTATCCCGAGCCGCCGAAGACCACCGCCGGGCTGATGAAGCTGATCCGCCATCTCGCCGCCGACCTGGGATCGCTCGGCGTGTTCAACATGCTGCTCAGCGACGGGCGCTACCTGTGGTGCCATTGCGCCACCAACCTCGCTTGGCTGACCCGCAAGGCCCCCTTCGGGCCGGCGACCCTGGTCGACGCCGACATGAGCGTCGACTTCTCGCAGGAGACCACTCCCGACGATGTCGTCACCGTCATCGCCACCCGCCCGCTGACCCGTGACGAGTCATGGACGGTGATGCGGCCGGGGCAGATGGCGGTCTTCCGCAACGGCGCCCTGGTTTCGCGCTGACCCCATCGCACGGAGCGGATTGTTGCGCGCACGAGGACGCTCTTTCGCGCACGCGGCAGCTTAATCCTTGCGGGGCAACGGGGCATGCTGCCTTTCGGAAAACGGCCGCGAAGGCCGCAACAACCCGAAGGCTTCTCCCGTCATGACCACGATCCTGCACGTCGACTCCAGCCCGCTGGGCGCGGCGTCCGTCACCCGTCAGTTGACCGCCTCGATCGTCGAGGCGCTGGTGAAGGCCGAGCCGTCGGCCACCGTCGTCGCCCGTGACGTCGCCGCCAACCCGCCCGACCACCTGTCCGGCGAGCTGCTGCAGGTCGTCAAGTTCCGCAACCTGGAGAGCCTCAACGAGCGCCAGCGCGAGGAGCTCGCCCTGACCGACGCGCTGGTCGACGAGTTCCTGGCCGCCGACGTCGTGGTGATCGGCGCGCCGATGTACAACTTCTCGGTCCCGACCCAGCTCAAGGCGTGGATCGACCGCCTCGCCCAGGCCGGCCGCACCTTCCGCTACACCGAGAAGGGCCCCGAGGGCCTGGCCGGCGGCAAGCGCGTGATCATCGCCTCGGCCCGCGGCGGCGTCTATTCGACCAACCCGGCGCTGGCCGGCTTCGACCACCAGGAGGCCTACCTGCGCTCGGTCCTGGCCTTCTTCGGCGTCACCGACGTGACCTTCATCCGCGCCGAGGGCATCGGCATGGGTCCGGAGGCCAAGGACAAGGCGCTGGCCGACGCCGCCGCCGCCATCGACGGCCTGTTCGCCGCGGCGTAAGGCCGAAGCGGCGGCCCCCTCCCTAACCCTCCCCCGCTTCGCGGGAGAGGGGACTGCCGCCGCTTCGCAGAAGGCACCCTCTCCCGCGAAGCGGGGGAGGGTCGGGGAGGGGGCATCGAACCTTCCCCCTACTGGAACGCCACCTCCGCCAGGCTGCGCAGCTTGCGGGAATGCAGCGTCTCCATCCCGTGCTCGCGCAGCAGCTCCATCGCCAGCACGCCGATCTTCAGGTGCTGGTCGACCCGCTCGCGGTAGAAGCGGTCGGCCATGCCCGGCAGCTTGAGCTGGCCGTGCATCGGCTTGTCCGACACGCACAGCAGCGTGCCGTAGGGCACGCGGAAGCGGAAGCCGTTGGCGGCGATGGTCGCGCTCTCCATGTCCAGCGCGATGGCGCGGCTCTGGCTGAAGCGCATCAGCGGCTCGCGGTGGTCGCGAAGCTCCCAGTTGCGGTTGTCGATGGTGGCGACCGTGCCGGTGCGCATGATGCTCTTGAGGTCGAAGCCGGACAGGCCGGTCACCCGTTCGACCGCGGTCTCCAGCGCGCGCTGCACCTCGGCCAGCGCCGGCACCGGCACCCACAGCGGCAGGTCGGCGTCGAGCACATGGTCCTCGCGGACATAGCCGTGGGCCAGCACATAGTCGCCCAGCCGCTGGGTGTGGCGCAGGCCGGCGCAATGGCCCAGCATCAGCCAGGCATGCGGCCGCAGCACCGCGATGTGGTCGGTGATCGTCTTGGCGTTGGACGGGCCGACGCCGATGTTGACCAGGGTGATGCCGTTGCCGTCGGGCCGCTTCAGGTGGTAGGCCGGCATCTGCGGCATGCGCGCCAGCCGGCCGTTCGGCAGGTCGGCCGCGCCGCCCAGGTTCTGGTTGGTCGTGACGATGTCGCCCGGCTCGACGAAGCTGTCGTACTGGGCGCGATAGGCGGCGAGGTCGGCGTCGCCGGTCGGCTCCATGATCTCGCGCGACAGCCGGATGAACTCGTCGACGTAGAACTGATAGTTGGTGAACAGGACGAAGTTCTGGAAATGCTCCGGCGCGGTCGCCGTGTAATGGCGCAGCCGGTGCAGCGAGAAATCGACCCGCGGCCCGGTGAACAGCGCCAGCGGCTTCACCGCGTCGGCACCGGTGTCGCAGGTGCCGTTGACGATGGTGTCGTCCATCCGCGCCAGGTCGGGCAGGTCGAACAGGTCCGGCAGCCGGGTCAGCCGGTCGGGCGGCAGGTCGCCTTCCACATACATGCCCTGGGGGAAGGCGAAATGGATCGGGATCGCCTCCTCGCTGACGCCGACCTCCAGCGGGACGCCGTGGTTGCGCAGCAGCAGCGTGAACTGCTCCATCAGGTAGCGTTCGAACAGGTCCGGCCGGGTGACCGTGGTTGAATGGGCGCCCACCCCCTCCACGAAGCCGTAGGCCAGCCGTGTGTCGACGGCGGCGCCCGACGTCACCGATAACCGTACGTACGGGTAGCAGGCCCGGTTGCGCCCGCCTTCCTCCTCGCCCTGCGTATAGGCGGCGAAGCGCTCGCGCAGGAAGGCGGTGTTGCGCTCGTAGATGTCGCGCACACAGGCCAGTGCGGCTTTGGCGTCGGTGAAGCGCCCGGCCGACCCGGGCTGGAGCGGGGCTTTTTCGATCATGCTTTCAGAAATGGCATGCGGATGCCCGGCTGAAAAGGGCGATTTTCAGCCAATGCCGCCCACTCTACGGCTTACTCCGCGTTCAACCCCATCAGCGACTTCGCGAAGGCGTCGGCATCGAACGGCCGCAGGTCGTAGACTCCCTCGCCGACGCCGATGGCGTGCACGGGGATCTTGAACTTCTCCGCCAGCGAGACCAGCACGCCCCCGCGGGCGGAGCCGTCGAGCTTGGTCAGGATCAGCCCGTTGACGCTGACCATGTCGCGGAAGATCTCCACCTGGCTGTGCGCGTTCTGGCCGGTGGTGGCGTCCAGCGTCAGCAGGGTGGTGTGCGGCGCCGTCTCGTCCAGCTTCTTGATGACCCGGACGATCTTGCGCAACTCCTCCATCAGGCCGGTCTTGTTCTGCAGGCGGCCGGCGGTGTCGATCAGCAGCACGTCGACCTTCTCGGTCCGCGCCCGCTCCAGCGCGTCGTAGGCCAGCCCGGCAGCGTCGGCGCCGGTGTCGCGGGCGACGACCGGGCAGCCGGTGCGCTCGCCCCAGATCTTGAGCTGGCTGACCGCGGCGGCGCGGAAGGTGTCGCCGGCGGCCAGCATCACGCTCTTGCCCTCGGCCTTGAACTGGCGCGCGAGCTTGCCGATGGTGGTGGTCTTACCGGTGCCGTTGACGCCGACGACCAGGATGACATGCGGTTTCAGGGCCGGATCGAGGACCAGCGGCTTCGCGACCGGGCCGACGATCTTCGCCACCTCGGCGGCCAGCGTCGTTCTGACCTCGTCCGGCGAGACCTCCTTGCCGAAGCGGGTGCGCGCCAGCTCCGCTGTGACCTTCGCCGCGGTGACCGGGCCGAGGTCGGCGGTGATCAGCAGCTCCTCCAGCTCCTCCAGCGCCTCGTCGTCGAGCTTGCGCTTGGTGAAGATGCCGGTGATGCCGTCGGTCAGCTTGGAGGAGGACTTCGACAGCCCTTCCTTCAGCCGGGCGAACCAGCCCTTCCTGGTCGGCGGCGCCTCTTCGGCGGCGGCGGTTTCCGGGTCCTGCTCCGGCTCTGCGGGGGCAGGCGGCAGTTCGGGAACCGGCTCCGGCTCCGGCTCCGGTGCCGGCACCAGCGGGGCCGAGGCCGGGGCGGCCGGCGGCTCGGCTGCCGGGGGCGGCGCCGGTTGGGCGGCCGGGACGGTCGGGACGGCCGGCGCCACGGGGACCGCCACCGGCGCGTCAGCGTGCAGCGGCGCGGGCGGCAGTTCCGGGACCGCCTCGACCTCCGGCTTGGGCGCGGGCGGCAGGGTCACCGGCGTGGGAGCGGCTGGCGTGAAAGCCGGCGATGCCGCTTCGGCCGCAGGCTCCGCGGCCTTCTCCTCTTCCGGCGCCGGCGTGGCGGACTCCAGCGTCGCCGACTCGTCCTTCGCCTCCTCCTTGGGAGCGGTCTCTTCGGGCTTCTTGCGGCCGAACCAGCGGAAGATCATGGAGTGTCCACTATCAGAGAGGCGGGTGGCAAAGAGGCAAATGTCAGAGGGGCGTGCCGGTCAGGACGCCGTTCGCGATGCCGGTGATGGCGGCGGGCACCAGCGAACCGGGCGGGAAGGGGCGGCCGAGGCGGGTCGCCGCGAAATGCTCGGTGCGGCCGAGGTCGTCCTTCTCCACCAGCACCGTCGCGGTGCGGCCGACCAGGCCGGCCAGCGTGCGGGCCTCCGCCGCTTCGCCGGCGGCGCGCAGGCGGGCGGCGCGCTCCTTGCGGACGCCGCCGTCGACCTGCGGCATGCGGGCGGCGGGGGTGCCGGGACGCGGGCTGTAGGGGAAGACGTGCAGCCAGGTCAGGCCGCACTCCTCGACCAGCCGCAGGGTGTTCCCGAACATCTCCTCGGTCTCCGTCGGGAAACCGGCGATGAAGTCGGCGCCGAACACCACGTCGGGGCGGATCGACCGCACCCGCTCGCAGAAGGCGACGGCGTCGGCGCGGCCGTGGCGGCGCTTCATCCGCTTCAGGACCATGTCGTCGCCGGCCTGGAGCGACAGGTGCAGGTGCGGCATCAGCCGCGGCTCGTTTTCGATCAGGCGCCAGAGGTCGTCGTCCATCTCGATGCAGTCGAGCGACGACAGCCGCAGCCGCGGCAGCTCCGGCACGCAGGCCAGCAGCCGGCGCACCATCTGCCCCAGCGACGGCGACCCCGGCAGGTCGGGGCCGTAGCTGGTGATGTCGACGCCGGACAGCACCACCTCGTTGTAGCCGGCCTTCACCAGCGCCTGGACCTGTTCGACGATGCCGCCGATCGGCACCGAGCGCGACGGCCCGCGGCCGTAGGGGATGATGCAGAAGGTGCAGCGGTGGTCGCAGCCCTGCTGCACCTGGACGAAGGCGCGGGCGCGGTCCTCGAAGCCGCCGATCAGGTGGCCGGCGGTCTCCTTCACCGACATGATGTCGTTGACCAGCACCTTCTCGGCCGGCGGCAGGCCCCAGCTTTCCGGCTGCAGCTTCTCCTGGTTGCCCAGCACCTGGTCGACCTCGGGCATCGCGGCGAAGCGCTGCGGGTCGATCTGGGCGGCGCAGCCGGTGACGACGATGCGGGCGTCGGGCCGCTCGCGCCGCAGCTTGCGGATGGTCTGGCGCGCCTGACGCTCGGCTTCCGAGGTGACGGCGCAGGTGTTGACGATCACCACGTCGTCCAGCCCGGCGCTGCGCACATGGTTGCGCATCACCTCGGATTCGTAGGTGTTCAGCCGGCAGCCGAAGGTGACGATCTCGGGGCCGGACTGGGTGGCGATGTCGGGGGCGTCGCTCATTCCGATACCGGCTGGACGGACGTCAGCTCGGGCGCCAGCCGGCCGCTGAAGGCCAGCGCGACCGGGCCGGTCATCAGGACGCGGTCGTCCTCGGTCCACTCGATGGTCAGGGTGCCGCCGTCGAGGATGATGTCGGCCTTGCGGCTGGTCAGGCCGCGGCGGACCGCGGCGACCAGCGTGGCGCAGGAGCCCGAGCCGCAGGCCTGGGTGATGCCGGCCCCGCGCTCCCAGACCCGCATGCGGATGGCGGTGGGGGACAGCACCTGCGCGAACTCGATGTTGGCGCGCTCGGGAAACGCCGGGTGGTTCTCGAACACCGGGCCGACCTCGTCCAGCGGCACCGCCTCCGCGTCGTCGACGAAGAAGACGGCATGCGGGTTGCCCATGTTGACCGCGACCGGGGCGGCGAAGCCGCCATGCTCCACCGCTTCGACCCGCAGCGTGTCGGCGGGAGCGGCCAGCGGAATCGCGGCCCAGTCCAGCCGGGGGGCGCCCATGTCGACGGTGATGCGGCCATTGTCGGCGCGGCTCGCGTGCAGCAGACCCGCGGCGGTCTGGAAGCTGGCGCGGTCGCGTCCGCTTTCCTCCATCAGCAGCCAGCCGACGCAGCGCGACGCGTTGCCGCAGGCGGCCGCCTCGCTGCCGTCGGCGTTGCGGATGCGCATGAAGGCGTCGGCACCGGGCGCGTCGGTCTGTTCCAGCACGATGAACTGGTCGCAGCCGACCCCCATCCGGCGGTCGGCGATCGCGCGCACCTCCGCAGCCGGGGGGCTGTAGGGCTCGGAACGGGCGTCGATCACGACGAAGTCGTTGCCGAGGCCGTGCATCTTCAGGAATTCGCGGGTCATGGCCGCCGTTATATGGCGAGCCGTGGGGATAAGTCCATAAGAGGCCGTGCAGGGCAGAATCGCGGGCGCCCCGGGGATCCTAGAGGCATCCGCGCCCGGAACCCGCGCCCGGAACCCGGCGCCCATGCGGGGCCGCGGCTAGGCCCCCTTGAACACCAGATGCTTCGATGCCGCGAAGTTGAAGAACATCCCGGCGATCGATCCGGCGGCCACCGCCAGGAACGGATGCTCGGCGACGGTCTGCACGCCGGACTCCAGCGCCACCGAGACGCCATAGTTCACCACGCCGCCGAAGGCGTTGGCGACGATGAACTTGGCCCACTGGCGGTGCAGCGGCTCGTCGGCGGCGCCGCGGAAGGTGAAGGCGCGGTTCAGTGCCCAGGTCGCCGTCGCCGCCGCGAAGAAGGACGGCACGCGGGCGGCGAAGAACTCAAGGCCCATCCCCAGCCCGGCATAGAGCACGACGGTGTCGACCAGCAGCCCGACGATGCCGACGGCGCCGAACTTGGCGAACTGGACCGCCAGGCGGCCGAGCCGGCTGTCGGCCAGGGTTCCGCGCAGGGTGCCGGAGCTGCCGCTCACCGGTCCTGGTCCCCGCGGGCGCCGGCCAGCGGCGGGTGGCCGCCCGGTGCCCGCAGCGCCAGATAGTGCATGCGCTTGGCCTCGCGGCGGCCGTGGGTGACGGTGTCGAGGATCAGCCCGCAGGTCAGGCTGAGGAAGGCCAGCACCATCAGGCCGGTCGCCAGCACGGCGGTCGGCAGCCGCGGCACCAGCCCGGTCTGGAAGTAGGTGGCGATCACCGGCACGCCGAGGATCACCGCCAGCAGCGCCAGGATGCCGAAGATGGCGGAGAAGAAGGGCAGCGGCCGCTCCTCCTTCACCAGATGGACGATGGTGCGCAGGATGCGGATGCCGTCGCGGATGGTGTTCAGCTTGCTGTGCGACCCCGGCGGGCGATCCTTGTAGGGGGTCTTCACCTCGGCGATCGGCATGCGCAGCTCCAGCGCATGGACGGTCAGCTCGGTCTCGGTCTCGAAGCCGCTGGCCAGCGCCGGAAAGGACTTGACGAAGCGGCGGGAGAAGACCCGGTAGCCCGACAGCATGTCGTTGATGCGGCTACCGAAGATCTTGGCGACCATTCCGGTCAGCAGCAGGTTGCCGAAACGGTGGCCGGGGCGGTAGGCGGCGACGATCTCGGTGACCCGGGCGCCGTTGACCATGTCCAGCCGCTCTTCCCACAGCCGCTTGACCAGCAGCGGTGCGCTCGGCGCGTGGTAGGTGTCGTCGCCGTCGACCAGCACATAGACGTCGGCCTCGATGTCGGCGAACATCCGCCGCATCACGTTGCCCTTGCCCTGCAGCGGCTCGCTGCGCACCACCGCGCCGGCCGCGCGCGCCACCTCGACCGTCCGGTCCTTGGAGTTGTTGTCGTAGACGTAGACGACGGCATCCGGCAGGGCGGCGCGGAAGTCGGCGACCACCGTACCGATCGCCGCCTCCTCGTTGTAGCAGGGGATCAGCACCGCGACGGTCGGTGCCGGCCCGGCGTCCGGTCCGGCAATCGGCGTTCCCGACGCGCCGGCGCGCGGGCCGGGGCTGGCGGCGGGATCGGCGGCAGAGCGATCAGAAGGCGCGCGATCAGAAGGCGCGCGATCAGAAGGCGCGCGATCAGAAGGCGCGCGATCGGCGGGTGCGCGATCGGGGACGGGGCGGTCGAGGGTCGATTGCATCATCGTCGGGTGCTTCGCTCTGCCAGGGCCGGGAACGGCTCGCGCCTGCCGGCTCACATTGGGCTCTCATGGAGGCTGTGGCGATAAACAGCACAGGCCCGCCGATTATTCCACTGCCGCGTGGGTGATTCCGCACAGGTTCAGGGGCTCGCCCAGGTTGTTGGGAATCGCCCGGCAACTCGCGGGATCCAGCCGCAGGCCGAGCAGCGCCGCCGCCTTGGCGCCGCCGGGGGTGTCGGGGATGGTGCTCAGCATCATCAGCGGGCCGCGGTGGGCCGCCACCTTGTCCTTCATGATGGCGAGATAGCCGTTGCCGACGGAATCCGGCTGCAGGAAGTTCGACTGGATGCGCACGAAGGTGACGCCGGCCGGGAAGGACGGGACGACGTGCGAGATCGCCCAGTAGCCGGCCATCAGCACCATGGTGTCGTCGGGGTCCTCGATCGGCGGCACCTCGGCCGTCACCCAGCGGTCGGCCCAGGCGACGCGCCCCCAGTCGGCCGGCTGCACGGTCAGTTGCACCAGCGCCAGCACCGCCACCGCCAGCCCGATGCGCAACCGGCGCGCCAGCGGCAGCAGCCCGACCGCCATCACCAGCGCCAGTGGCGCCAGCATCTCCAGCGGCACCAGGTAGCGGTAGATGCAGAACATCGCCACCCACAGCGCGTAGGTGATGCTGATCGCCACCAGCAGGAAGCGGGTCGCCGGCCCGTCGGTCAGCCAGCCGGCCCGCTCCCGGGACGCGGAGCCGCCGGCCGCTTGGCCGATGAGGGCGCAGACGGCGCCGAGGGGGACCAGAACGAACAGCGCCAGCACCCGCAGGTCGAAATAGGGCACCTCGCCCACCGTCAGCGGGGAGAAGGTGAAGACGAAGGGGAAGAACAGCCGTTGCAGCACGCCCGGCGGGAAGAAGCTGACGTTGACGTAGTCGGAGATCGCGGCGAAGGGCGACTTGAAGATGTGGTTCATGTGCGGGAAGACCGGGTTCCCGTAGTCGTGCCACAGATGCGCCATCCACAGGCCGCCGCCCGCCGCCAGCCCGGCCAGCACGCCGATCCCGAAGAAGAAGGCCAGCCACAGCCGCCGCCATGGGCGCGCCGGCAGCGCCAGGAAGGCCAGGCACAGCCCGACCGCGTAGATCACCGTCGGGTTCTTCAGCCCCATCGCCGCCCCGGCCAGCAGCCCGGCGGCGCCGGCGCGGGCGAAGGCGGGAAGCGCCCGTCCCCCCAGCATGCCCGGCAGGCTGGCGGCGACCACCGCCAGCGCCCCCAGGACGCCCAGGCTGACCACATTGTCCTGGAAGGTGGTGCCGATCAGCCCCAGCGTGCCGCCGCCCAGCCCGCCCATCGCCGCCAGCGCCATGGCGACCGAGGTCCGTTTCGGCAGGGGAACGGTCCGCAGGCAGGACGATGCCAGCACGTACAGCAGCGACAGGTTGACGCCCTGCAGGGCTCCCCACAGGAACCCCGCCAGCCGCGCCGGCAGGTGCGCCGCCAGCAGGTAGAAGGGAACGTCGAGGACGGGGCTGTAGAAGGTCGGCATCTGCGCCGCCAGCAGGTCGCGCCCCAGCCGGCCGGTCAGCAGCGCATAGGCGTTGTACCAGTGGTAGTTCCGCAGGTCCCAGTTGGCGTCCATGCCGAAGGCCAGCGTCAGCAGGCCATAGGCGACGGGCGCCAGCAACAGGAAGGCGCGGCCCGCCAGGCGGGCACGTCGGTCGGCGGGTGTCGTCATGGCGGCGGAAGGACTCGTGGGGGCGGGACGGGGCATCGGGAGGTCTTGGTAGGGGAGGGGAGGGGTTTCCGCAAGATGTCGCGCAAGGCTCGGCCAGGGTGTCTCCTGCGTTCCCGCGCGATGCCTGCGCGCAACATTCATGCGCCAGGACGCGCCCGCGCATACCTGTTCGCTCGTGGCGCGCAGGGAAAACGGCAAGCTTCCTCTGGCAATGGCTGGATGGGTCTGCTATTCACCACCCTCTGCATGCGCACGCTTGCGCCTTCTTGCGCGACAGGATTTCTGGCGATGGATAAGTTCACGGTTCTCACCGGCGTTGCGGCGCCGCTGCCGATGATCAACGTCGACACCGACATGATCATTCCCAAGCAGTTCCTGAAGACCATCAAGCGGACGGGGCTGGGCAAGCATCTGTTCGACGAGATGCGCTACACCGCGGACGGGCAGGAGATCCCGGACTTCGTCCTGAACAAGCCGGCCTACCGCAAGGCCAGCATCCTGGTGGCGGGCGACAATTTCGGCTGCGGCTCCTCGCGCGAGCATGCGCCGTGGGCGCTGGCCGACTACGGCATCCGCTGCATCATCGCCCCCAGCTTCGCCGACATCTTCTACAACAACTGTTTCAAGAACGGCATCCTGCCGATCAAGTTGCCGAAGGAGCAGGTCGACCTGCTGCTCGACGACGCGTCGCGCGGGTCGAACGCCGTCATCACGGTCGACCTTGAGAAGCAGACCATCACCGGGCCGGACGGCGGCACCATCAGCTTCGACCTCGACCCGTTCCGCCGGCACTGCCTGCTGAACGGCCTGGACGACATCGGCCTGACCATGCAGCAGTCCGGCCAGATCGACGGGTACGAGGGCAGGCAGCGCGCCGCCCAGCCCTGGATGTGGGCCTGACCGCCCCGTCCGCCGATCCCCGTTCACCTTCTGTCTTCTTGACGTCAGATATTTGGGAGTGCGCCCGCCATGGCCGCCAATAAGAAGCTTCTGTTCCTCCCCGGCGACGGCATCGGCCCGGAAGTGATGCGCCAGGTGCGCCGGGTCATCGACTGGATGGACCGCAAGCGCAAAATCACCTTCGACGTGTCCGAGGGGCTGGTCGGCGGTGCGGCCATCGACGCCTACGGCGTGCCGCTGTCGGACGCCACGCTGGCCGAGGCGCTGGCGGTGGACGCCGTCATGCTGGGCGCCGTCGGCGGCCCCAAGTGGGACAACCCGACCGACTACACCAAGCGCCCGGAAGCCGGCCTGCTGGCCCTGCGCAAGGAACTCGGCCTGTTCGCCAACCTGCGCCCGGCCGTGGTGTTCGACGCGCTGGTCGACGCCTCGACCCTGAAGGCCGACGTCATCCGCGGCCTCGACATTCTGATCGTGCGCGAGCTGACCGGCGGCGTCTATTTCGGTGAGCCGCGCGGCATTACCGAGATCGGCGACGGCGAGCGCCGCGGCGTCAACACCCAGGTCTACACCACCTCGGAAATCCGCCGCGTCGCCCGCGTCGCCTTCGAGTTGGCCCGCAAGCGCGGGAACAAGCTGTGCTCGATGGAGAAGGCGAACGTCATGGAATCCGGCCTGCTGTGGCGGCAGGAAGTGACCAGGCTGCACCAGGAGGAGTTCCAGGATGTCGAGCTGAGCCACATGTACGCCGACAACGGCGCCATGCAGCTCCTGAAGAACCCCAGGCAGTTCGACGTGATCGTCACCGACAACCTGTTCGGCGACATCCTGTCGGACGAGGCGGCGATGATGACCGGCTCGCTCGGCATGCTGCCGTCGGCGTCGCTGGGCGCGCCGGACGCCAACGGCAACCGCAAGGCGCTGTACGAGCCGGTGCACGGCTCCGCCCCGGACATCGCCGGGCGCGACCTCGCCAATCCCTGCGCCACGCTGCTGTCCTTCGCGATGTGCCTGCGCTACTCGTTCAACCTGGACGAGGAAGCCAGGATGATCGAGAAGTCCATCCAGACCGTGCTGGGCGGCGGCATGCGCACCGCCGACATCATGGCACCGGGCATGGCGCGCTGCTCGACCACCGTCATGGGCGACTCGATCCTGCGCGAGCTGGACAAGCTGTCCTCCTGACCGCGCGCGTCCTCGCGGCGGGAAACGCCCTCGGAAAAGAGAAAGCCCCCGTCCACCGGACGGGGGCTTTTTCGTCTGCACGGGTGCAGCGGCTCAATCGCCCCCGGCCGGACGGTCGGCCGGTCGGCCGCCATGGCTCGCCTGTCCGCCCTTGCGGCCGGCTTCCGCCGCCAGCGAGGGGTTGCGCGAGAAGCTGCGCGAGGAGGCAGGCACGCTGCGTCCCCCCTTGCGCCCTGCTTCCGCGGCAAGCTCCGGGTTCTTCGAGAAGCTGCGCTTGTCGGCCGGCACGCTTTCACCGCCTTTGCTGGCGATCTGGCGTTGCCGATCCGGGTCCATCGATGCAAAACCGCGGCCCGAAGTACGGCCGCTCTCTTTCGAGGCCATAACCAACCTCCGACTGTGCCTTGTTGGTTTGTCAACCGGACAGCCGGGTGGTTGGTTCCAAGTTATAAACAGATTCTGCAACCGAAATTTTCGGTCATCTCCCATCAGGCCGCAATCGCGCCGATATCAGCCCTCCGCCCCGCCCTCAAGCACCGCGATGGCATCGGCCAACGCCACCAGCCGGCGGGCGTTCTCGACATGCAGGTTCTCCACCAGCTTGCCGTCGACCAGCACCACCCCCTTGCCGGCCGCCGCCGCCTCGGCATGGGCGGCGATGATGCGGTGGGCGTGGGCGATGTCCTCCGCGCTCGGGGCGAAGGCGGCGTTGCAGGCGGCGATGGTTTTGGGGTGGATCAGCGTCTTGCCGTCGAAGCCCAGCTCGCGCCCCTGGCGGCAGGAGGCGGCGAAGCCCTCGTCGTCGTTCAGGTCCAGGTGCACCCCGTCCAGCACCGCCAGCCCATAGGCGCGCGCCGCCAGCAGGCAGAGGCCGAGGCTGGTGATCATCGGCAGCCGCTGGGCGGTGTGGGCGGCATGCAAGTCCTTGGCAAGGTCGGAGGTCCCCAGCACCAGCGCCCCGACGGCGGGGGAGGCGGCGGCGATCTCGCGGGCGTTGAGGATGCCGAGCGGCGTCTCCATCATGCACCAGATCCTCTGGCTGCCGGGGGAACCCGACGCGCGCAGCAGCGCCTCGGCCTGGCGGACGGCGTCGGCGCTCTCCACCTTGGGCAGCAGCACGGCGTCGGCGCCGCAGGCCGCCGCCATCCGCAGGTCCTCGAAGCCCCAGGGGGTGTTCAGCCCGTTGGTGCGGACCACCAGCTCCCGCCCGCCATAGCCGCCGTCCGCCAGCGCCCGCGCGATGGTGTCGCGCGCCGCCGCCTTGGCGTCCGGCGTGACGGCATCCTCCAGGTCCAGGATCAGCCCGTCGGCCGGCAGGCTACGGCCCTTCTCCAGGGCGCGGGCGTTCGAACCCGGCATGTAGAGCACGCTGCGGCGGGGGCGGACGGTCATGGCCATGGGCGAAGTCCCTGTGCGGTTCGGGGGGAGGAGGGGCGGATGGTCGGTGCGGCCAGCATTAGCCCCGCCGCCGCCGGCCGTCCACAACTTACCCCTTCCTTCCGCGCAGCCTCGCGGTGCAAGGTACCCCGGACGGGTCGGGACCTTGCGGCGCTTGCTGCGTCGCACCATGTGCCAGAGCCGTCCGTCCATTCCCAACCCACATCCATGGGGACCCGATGCTCGCCACTGCCAGCGTCGCCATCACCCACCTCGGCAGCAGCAGCCTCCTCGTGCCGCTGTCGGCGCTCTATGCCACCGCGCTGTGGCGGCGGCATTCGGCGCCGATGGCGATGCGCTGGCTGCTGGCGCTCGCCGTCTGCCTGGGGGTGATGGTGGTGCTGAAGCTGGTCGGCCACGGCTGCGGCCTGCCGGAATTCCCGCTCTACGAGGCGCTGTTCCCCGGCGACCGCTTCATCAGCCCGAGCGGCCATGCCGCCTTCTCGGCGGTGTTCTACGGGTCGGTGGCGGCGCTGGCCGCCCGCAACGCCGACTCCCGCTGGCTGCGGCTCGGGCTGCCGGCGGCGGCCGTGGCGCTGGTGCTGGCGATCTCCGCCTCGCGTGTCGTCGTCTCCGCCCATTCCCGGGCCGAGGTGGCCGTCGGGCTGCTGGTCGGCGGGCTGTCGGTGCTGCTGTTCCTGTGGACCAGCCGGAAGGACCGGGCACCGCGCCTGCGCACCCCGCTCTGGCTGCTGGGGATCATGGCGATCGGGCTGGCGCTGCTGGTCCATGCCGGCGATCCCTCCTTCGTCGAGGCGGTGATCCGCCGGGTCGCCTACCAGCTCGCCTACCATGTCCAGGGCGGCGGGCTGTGCGCCTTCGCCGGCCTGCCGCTGCCCGGCCATCCCGGTTGACGTCCGACAACCTGACGGACAACAGGGGTGCGGCCAGCCTGATGATGGCCAACAGGGTGAAGCCGGCGCCATCCTGTGCTATGACGGTCAGCCGGGGGCGCGTCGCCGGCCGGCGCCACCGCCGCCGTGCCGGACGCTGCGGCGCCCAAGCCGGGGCTTGCGCGCCGTAGCGCAAGATCCTATACCGACGCCCCCGTTTTCGTTTCGTTCCGACCACTCTGTCCCGCCGGGTTCCGTCCGCACCGCATGTCGCTGTTCGATGCCTTGCCGCGTGGCCCCTCGGGCGGCGCTGCCGTCCCCTTCTCGCAGGAAGACCTGACGCGCGTCTTTGATGCCAAGACGCTGCAGCGCGGACGCACGCTCATCATGACCGGTGCGGTGACGCTGGCGCCGCCCGGCGGCCACCGCGTCGAGGCCGAGGTCAGCGACCTGGGGCGCCGGCTGTCGGTGAGGGTGACCCCCGTGCAGGGCAAGCGCAGCGTCGTGCTGGAGCGGAGCTGCACCTGCGGCCGCAATGCCTGTGCCCACATGGCGGCGGCGGCGATGCTCGCGTTGGAAAGCCGCCCGGAATGGCGCCGCGCCTCGCTGTTCGACGTGGCCGACGTCAAGGCGCCGCTGGCCCCGCCGCCGCCACCCGTTCTGCCGCCCCCCGCCCTTGCGGCTCCTCCCGCCGCCCCACCGCCCGCTCCGGCTACCCGCCCGGCGGCGGCGCCGCTCAGCCTGGTCCGCCAACCCTCCAACCCGCCGTCGCCCACGCACCCGCCCGCGCACCCGCCCGCTCCCCGCCCACCCGCCATCCGCCCGCCCGCCATCCGTCCGGGGGCGGTTCCCGCTCCCCCGGCGCCACCGGCTCCGGCAGCGGCGCGCAGCCTGCGCTGGACGATCGAGCCGGGGCAGGGCGAGGTCGCCTGCTACATCCTTGCCGAGTTCGTGGCCGAGGGGGGAGCGGCCGACGGCCATGCCGCCAGCCCGCGCGACGTGCTGGCCGGTGCGCCGCGCAACCTCGACGGCGATGCCGACCGCGCCATCGCCCGCCTGCTGGGGGGCGGCGGGGCGGAGCGCACGCCGGTGGCCAGGAACCGGGGCGAAGCGATCGACCGCCTGCTGCGCCGGCTGCTGGCCACCGGCCGGCTGCGCTGGCGCGACGGCACCCCGCTGGCCGAGGCGCCGGCCCGCGCCATCCGTGCCTTCCGCGATCCGGCCACCCGCAAGCTCCGCCCGACCGGCCTGCCGGAGCGCAGCGTGCTGGTGAAGGGCCAGACCTACTGGTGCGTCGATTCGGCGACCGGCACCGTCTTTCCGGTCGACCTCCAGGTGGTCGAGGTGCCGAAGGCCAAGCCGGCCCCGCCGGCACCGCCGCCCCCACCCCCGATCCACAAGCCGCCGGCCCAAAAACCATCCGCCTCCCGCCTGTTCGGGCCGTCCCGCTCCGCACCTGCGGCGATGCCGCGCATCACCCCGCCGCCGTCGAGCTTCCGCGACAACCCGATCCCCGGCGTGCGCGGCGGCGGCGGCGATGCGGCGGCCATCGTCGAACGGTCGCCGGGCATCATCGCCCGGCTCGGCCGGGTGGTGACGCCGGCCGACGGGCTGGTCGACGTGCTGCGCCTGTCCTTCGACTATGGCGAGCCCGGCCGGCCGGTAGAGATCGAGCCCGACGACCAGCGCCAGTTCGCCCGCCACGAGGACGAGGCCGGCGCCGTCACCTTCATCCGCCGCGACAAGGCCGACGAGCAGGCGGCGCTGGAGCGCCTGTCCGGCCTCGGCTTCGCCCAGGCGCGGATCGAGCCGGCGAAGGGGTCGCTGAACGCGCGCGGCACCCGCGTCCACTGGCTGACCGGCCGCGACGTCGAGGAGCGCTGGGCGCATTTCCTCGCCAACGAGGTCCCGGCCCTGACCAAGGCCGGCTGGACGGTCGAGGTCGGCGCCGATTTCGGCACCAAAGTGATCGCACCCGGCGCCGAGGTCGAGGTCGCGGTGCGCGACGCCGGTGACGGTTGGTTCGACCTGGACGTCGGGGTGGAGATCGACGGGGAGCGCCGGCCGCTGCTGCCGATCCTCGCCCGCCTGGTCGAGAAGGGCGGCCTGTCGACCACTCGCGTCATCGACGGCCGTGCCCACATCGTGCTCGACGACGGCAACGTCCTGGCGCTGCCGGCCGAGCGGATCGAGCGGCTGCTCAGCGTGCTGGAGGCCATGCTGGACAGCGGGCGCAGCAGCGGTGACCGGCTGAAGGTGCCGCTGGCCGAGGCCGACAACCTGCTGGACATCGACGACCTGATCGCCCGGCGCGGCGACGAGACGGCGCAGATCGACGGCTACCTGCGGCGGCTGCGCGCCGACGAGGTGGTGGGCGACATGACCCCGCCGCCGGGCTTCCGCGGCGAGCTGCGCGACTACCAGCGCGCCGGGCTGGCCTGGATGCAGAGCCTGCGCGCCAACAGCGTCGCCGGCATCCTCGCCGACGACATGGGGCTGGGCAAGACCGCCCAGACGCTCGCCCACATCGCCATGGAGGAGCATGAGGGCCGGCTGACCGCCCCCTGCCTGGTGGTGGTGCCGACCAGCCTGGTGCCCAACTGGGTGGCGGAGGCCGGGCGCTTCACCCCGCACCTGCGCGTCGTCGTGCTGCACGGCGTCGACCGCCACGGCCGGCTGGCCGAGGTCGGCCGCGCCCACATCGTCGTCACCACCTACGGCGTGGTGGCGCGCGACGTCGACCTGCTGAAGCGGCTCGACTGGCACATGATCGTGCTCGACGAGGCGCAGGCGATCAAGAACCCCGACGGCAAGGCGACGCGCGCGGTGGCGGCGCTGCCGGCGCGCCACCGGCTCTGCCTGTCCGGCACGCCGGTGGAGAACAACCTGGGCGAGCTGTGGAGCCAGTTCGCCTTCCTGATGCCGGGGCTGCTCGGCGACCGCAAGGAGTTCGGCAAGCGCTACCGCGTGCCGATCGAGAAGCGCGGCGACAACACCCGCGCCGGCCTGCTGATGCGCCGCATCCGCCCCTTCCTGCTCCGCCGCACCAAGGAGGCGGTGGCCAAGGAGCTGCCGCCCAAGACCGAGGTGGTGGTGCGCATCGACCTGGAGCGCGACCAGCGCGACCTCTACGAGACCATCCGCCTGTCGGTGAACGAGACGGTGCGCGCGGCGCTGGCCGCCAACGCCGCCGCCAGCGGCAAGGGGCTGGGCCAGAACGCCATCGCGGTGATCGACGCGCTGCTGAAGCTGCGCCAGGTCTGCTGCGACCCGCGCCTGCTGAAGTCGCTCGCGGCGACCCCCGGCAAGCACAAGCAGAGCGCCAAGCTGGCGGCGCTGGTCGGGATGGTGCGGGAGATGGTGCCGGAAGGCCGGCGCATCCTGATCTTCTCGCAGTTCACCACCATGCTCGACCTGATCAAGGTGGAGCTGGAGAAGGCAGCCGTTCCCTATGTCGAGCTGACGGGCCGCACGCTGGACCGCGCCGAGCCGGTGAACCGCTTCCAGAACCGCGAGGTGCCGGTCTTCCTCATCAGCCTGAAGGCCGGCGGCCGCGGCCTCAACCTGACCGCCGCCGACACGGTGATCCACTACGACCCCTGGTGGAACCCGGCGGCCGAGGACCAGGCGACCGACCGCGCCTACCGCATCGGCCAGGACAAGCCGGTCTTCGTCTACAAGCTGATCGCCGCCAACACGGTGGAGGAGCGCATCCTCGACCTTCAGCGCCGCAAGGGCAGCCTGTCGGCGGCCACCATCGAGGGCAAGGGCCTGGTCAGCGCGCTCGACGGCGGCGACATCGACTTCCTGCTGGGCGGCGGCGACGACGACGGCGACGAGGCGGCCTGATCTCCCCTCCGCATGGCAGCCATGCCACCGCCCGGGCCTGCGCCGACCGGCAGGGCGGCTTTACGCCCGGCGAGGCGTCGCTTACGCTCCCTGGCCATGAAGAGCGTCCTCACCATCCAATCGCACGTCGCCTACGGCTATGTCGGCAACCGGGCCGCGGTGTTCCCGCTGCAGCGGCTGGGGATCGACGCCACGGCGGTCAACACCGTCCAGTTCTCCAACCACACCGGCTACGGCGCCTGGACCGGGCAGGTCTTCACCGCGGAGCACATCGCCGACGTGGTCGACGGCATCGCCGCCCGCGGCGCGCTGCCGGTGCAGGACGCGGTTCTGTCCGGCTACATGGGCGACGTCGGGCTGGGCCGGGTGATCGTCGAGACGGCGGCACGGGTGAAGGCGGCCAATCCCAAGGCGGTCTATTGCTGCGATCCGGTGATGGGCGATGTCGGCCGCGGCTTCTTCGTGCGGCCGGGCCTGCCGGACTTTATCAAGGAGCATGCGGTCCCCGCCGCCGACCTGATGACGCCCAACCAGTTCGAGCTGGAATACCTGACCGACCGCAAGGTGGCGACGCTGGACGACGCGCTGGCGGCGACCGCCGCCCTGCGCGCCCGCGGGCCGCGGCTGGTGCTGGTGACCAGCCTGACCCGCAGCGACGCCGATCCCGACAGCATCGAGATGCTGGTCGACGCCACCGATGGCGCCTGGCTGGTCGCGACGCCGCGCCTGACCTTCGACCCGCCGCCCAGCGGCTCGGGCGACGCGGTGGCGGCGCTGTTCCTCGCCCATTACCTGGCCGCCTTCGATCCCGCCGACGCGCTGGAGAAGGCGGCCGCGGCGATCTTCGCCATCTTCGAGACGACGAGGCGGCTGGGCACGCGCGAGCTTCAGCTCATCGCCGCCCAGGACGATTTCGTCGACCCGCCCCGCCGCTTCACCGCCACCCGCCTGCGCTGACGCCCGCCCCTGGCGACCCCAGGCCGCCGCCCGGCCGCGTCACGGCAATGACGGGGGACGCCGGCTACACCGATGGACCGCCGGGCGGCTTGCCGATACCGGCCGCCGCGGCGGCGATCGGCTGGTCGAGCACCCGCTCCGCCGGCAGCCGCACCGTCATGCAGGTGCCTTCGCCCGGCCGGCTGTCGCAGGTCAGGCTGCCGCCGTGCAGGTCGATGAAGTTCTTGGAGATCGACAGCCCCAGCCCGGTGCCCTCGTAGCGGCGGTTGGCCGCGTTCTCCGCCTGGCGGAAGGGCTGGAACAGGTGGGGCATGAAGTCGGCGGGGATGCCGATGCCGGTGTCGGCCACCGCCAGCCGGAAGCCGCCGTCGGCCTCCCGCCCGGCGGTGATGGTGACGCGGCCGCCGGCGGGCGTGAACTTCACGGCATTGGACAGCAGGTTCAGCACCACCTGCTTGAAGGCGCGGCGGTCGACCCACAGGGTGGCGACCGCGGCGGCCACCTCGTTGTCGATCGCGATCCCGCCGGAGGCGGCGCGGTCGCGCACCATCATCAGGCATTGGGCGACCGCCTCGTGGGCCTCGATCGCCTCCTCGGCCAGGTCGAACTGGCCGGCTTCCAGCTTCGACATGTCCAGCACGGCGTTGACGATGTCCAGCAGGTGGCGGCCGCTCTCGTGGATGTCGGAAATGCAGGATTTCTGCCGCTCGTTCGCCGCGCCGAAATAGCCGCTGTCCAGCACCTCGGCGAAGCCGATGATGGCGTTCAGCGGGGTGCGCAACTCGTGGCTCATGTTGGCCAGGAATTCGCTCTTGGCCCGGTTGGCCAACTCGGCCTGGGTCTTGGAGGCGACCAGCTCCGCCTCCTGCTGCTTGCGGCGTGTCATGTCGCGGATGACGCCGACGAAGACGCGCGGCTCTTCCGGCCCCGATTCTTGCCCGGAGCCCTGCCCCCAGCCGCCCAGCCGCAGGTCGCTGACGGTGAAGGCGACAGGGACGGCATGCCCGTCGCGGCGCCGGGCGGTCAGGTCGCTTTCGGCGCCGCTGTCGCGGGCGCCGGGGATCAGCGCCTCGATGGGCTGGCCGACCATCTCGCGCTCGGCGACGCCGAACATCGTCTCGGCCGCGCGGTTGAAGGTGATGATCCGGCCTCCGGTGTCGAAGGTCACCACGGCGTCCAGCATCGAATCGAGAATGCCGCGGATCCGCCGCGACACGCGGGCGAGCCGCGCCCGGTCCTCCTCCCGCCGCATATGCTGCCGGACGACGAAGGCGGTCAGCAGGGCGATGGCCAGCGTCATGACGATCGCGATGGCGGTCCAGGCGGCGGAATCGCGCCGCCAGTCGGCCAGCACCGCGGCGACTGGCAGGGTCGTCACCACGACGAACGGGTAACCCGGCACGCGGCGCACGCTGATGAGGCTGTCGATGCCGCCATGGTTGCCGCCATGCGCGCCGGCCGGGCCGGGGGCCACGCCGCGGGCGGTGAGTCCTTCCGCCAGCCCGTCGCGCCGCCGCTGCCCGGCGGACGCGTCCAGCATCGCCTGGGCCGCCGGCCAGCCGGACAGCGACCCGATGCCTGGTCGGCCCTGCGGCCGTTCGAGCAGCACGGTGCCGTCGTCCAGCGCCAGGAACATGCCGCCCTTGCGGTCGATTCCCTGCGATTCCAGGGTTGCCGCCAGCCGTGCCGGGTTCGCCATCGCCACCACCACGCCGCGGAAGTCACCCTCCGGCCCGCTGCGGCGCCGGCTGAAGGGGATGACCTGGGTGTCGGGGACCACCCTGCTGTCGATCAGCGCCCCGATGAACAGCCCGCTCCCCGGCTCGCGCTGCCGGGCGAAATAGGCGCGGTCGGTCAACGGGGAGAGGGGCGGGGGCGTTGCGGCGGAATGGTGCAGGAC
Organism: Azospirillum picis; assembly: GCF_017876115.1. Taxonomy (GTDB): domain Bacteria; phylum Pseudomonadota; class Alphaproteobacteria; order Azospirillales; family Azospirillaceae; genus Azospirillum; species Azospirillum picis. The sequence continues at coordinate 336,332 of NZ_JAGINO010000002.1, read as the reverse complement.
GCGCCCGTCCGCCCCGATCACCGCCAACCCGGCCAGTTCGGGGAAGGCGGCCAGCCGCCGCTTCAGGTAGTCGTGCATCGCCGGGCTGCCGCGGCTGGCCGCTTCCGCATGGGTGTCCAGCACGAAGGAAAGGTCCGACAGCAACTGGTCGGTGGCGAAGGCGGTGCGCAGGGCCTGCGCCTCCAGCATGCGGGCGAGGTCGCGGGTGGCACGCTCGCCGGCGACGATCGCCTCGCGCCGGCTTTGCAGCAGGCCGTAGCCGATCAGGGCGTTCACCACCAGGATGAAGGCGATGCCGGAGGCCGTCACCAGGAAACGGACCGAGCCCAGCCGCCTGCGCAGCGACCCCGCCATGGTGGCGGGGGTGCAGCGGGGCAGGGGGGCGGAGCCGGGAACGGCCATCGGCGTGTGGTTTCTTTTGAAAGACAATTGATACGGGTACTCTCCTTAACCGAGCCGCCCCTGTAAGGAAAGTGCAACCAATCGACGCGGGCTGTCGCCGGCCTTGATCCGCCGACCTTGAACCGCCGCCCTCGACTCGCCGGCCATGCTTCCCGCTTCCCGCTGCCACCAGCCATGCCCGCCACGGCCCTCACGGCCGTTGTCGACCGGAGCCTCATCCGCTAGGTAAGGACCTCCTCCCCGCCAGCCGGACGATGCATTCGCCATGACCGAAGGACCGCTTTCGCTCTACCGCGCCCGCCGCGGCACCGGCTCGCTTCGCCCCGATCCCGACCAGGAGTTGGCGGCGGAGAAGTTCCAGAGCCTGTACCAGGCGCTGAAGGGCTATCGTCCGCAGCACACCGGCGACGGCAAGGGCTCCGGCGGCGGCTGGCTGGAGCGCTTCGGGCTGGGCCGGCTCCGTGCGGCGCCGCCGCCGCCCGACATCGCGTCCACCGCGCCGCAGGGGCTCTACCTCTACGGCAGCGTCGGCCGCGGCAAGTCGATGCTGATGGACCTGTTCTACGAGACGGCGCCGGTCGACCGGAAGCGCCGCGTCCACTTCCACGAATTCATGCTGGAGGTCCACCAGCGCATCCACGACTACCGCCAGACCGGCAAGGGGAAGGGCGACGGGCCGGACGAGGCGCTGCCGGAACTGGCCCGGGCGCTGGCCGACGAGGCGTGGCTGCTGTGCTTCGACGAGTTCCACGTCACCAACATCGTCGACGCGATGATCCTCGGCCGGCTGTTCACCAACCTGTTCGACCTCGGCGTCGTGGTGGTCGCGACCTCCAACTGGCCGCCGGACATGCTGTACAAGGACGGCCTGCAGCGCGAGCTGTTCCTGCCCTTCATCGCGCTCCTGAAGGAGAAGCTCGACATCCTGTCGCTGGACGGCCCGATCGATTACCGGCTCGACCGGCTGAAGGGCGTTCCGATCTACCATCACCCCCTCGGCCCGGCCGCCACGGCGGCGCTGGACGAGGCGTTCAAGGCCCTCACGGGCGGCGCTGCGGGCGAGCCGACCACGCTGACGGTGCAGGGCCGCAAGCTGGAGATCGCCCGCGCCGCCAAATGCGTGGCCCGCGTCGATTTCTGGGACCTCTGCGGCAAGCCGCTGGGAGCCGCCGACTATCTGGCGCTGGCCACCCACTTCCACACCGTGCTGATCGACAACGTGCCGACCATGAAGGACGACCTGCGCAATGAGGCCAAGCGCTTCATGACGCTGATCGACGCGCTGTACGAGCACAAGGTCAACGTCGTCATCGCCGCCGAAGGCCCCCCGGAACGGCTCTATCCGGAGGGCACCCACGCCTTCGAGTTCGAGCGGACGGTGAGCCGCCTAATGGAGATGCAGAGCGAGGACTACCTGAACCGGCAGCATTTGACGTGACGCGCACCGGCGCTCGTCAGGGCGGGGCAGAAGGCGGAAGCCGCGCGGCGACCGTTGCGGTGCCGTTACGATCCAACCCCAGGTCGTTCCCGCAAGGTGACAGGGCTCTCCATGACGTGTAAGCTTGAGCGCTTGCATGAGGTGAATGGTGAGCCGGTCAGCCAACTTCAGCTTCCTCGCGAAACACAGCGTCCAGCTTGAACGGCTTGGTGCGCTCGGTGAGCGCTTCTTCGCCGAGGACGCCAACACCGCGATCCTCAAGATGCGGCAATTCGCCGAGCTGCTGGCCCAACTGACGGCCGCCAAGCTCGGCATGTGGACCTCGCCGGAGGAGACGCAGGACCAGTTGCTCCGCCGCCTGCGCGACCGTGGCGCCCTGCCGCGCGAGGTCGGCGACCTGTTCCACTACATCCGCAAGACCGGCAACGCCGCCAACCACGACCTTGCCGGCGATCAGGCGATGGCGCTGTCCTGCCTGAAGCATGGCCGCACGCTGGGCGTCTGGTTCCATCGTACCGTGACCGGCGACCGCGTCTTCAACCCCGGCCCCTTCGTGCCGCCGCGCGACCCCCGCGCCGAAAGCGCCGCGCTGAAGGCGGAGCTGGACCGGCTGCGCGGGGAACTCCAGGCGCAGCAGTCGGCCCATGACCGTTTGGCAGCCGAGGCGCAGGCCGAAGCCGAGCGCCGCCTGACCGCGGAGGAGCGCGCCGCAAAGGCCGAGGCCGACCGGCTGGAGTGGGAGCGGTTGGCCCAGCAGGTCGAGGCCGACCGCGCCCGCCTGGAAGCCGAGCTGCTGACCAGCGTCCAGGCACAGGCCGCCGCCATGCCGGCGCACGCCATCCAGCAGACCGTCGAGCTGGCGCAGGAGGTCGGGCAGGGCATTGACCTCGACGAGCGCGAAACCCGCCGCCTGATCGATGCCCAGCTTCGCGAAGCCGGCTGGGAGGCCGACAGCGAGGCGCTGAGCTACGCCGCCGGCACCCGCCCCCAGAAGGGCCGCAACCTCGCCATTGCGGAATGGCCCACGGCGGACGGTCGGGCCGATTACGCCCTGTTCGTCGGCCTGACCATCGTCGGCATGGTCGAGGCGAAACGCCGCAACACAAACGCCTCCGAATACATCGAGCGGGCGGCCCGCTACAGCCGCGGATATGGCCGCCGCGCCGACGAAGCGCCGCCGGCCGAAGGGCCGTGGGGGGAGGGCGACGCACGTTATCCGGTGCCCTTCCTGTTCTCGACCAACGGCCGTCCCTTCCTGCGCCAGTTCGAGGAGCTGTCGGGCGTCTGGTTCCGCGACGCCCGCCATCCTCACAACCATGCCAAGGCGCTCGACGGCTGGTACAGCCCGGCCGGCCTGCTGGAGTCGCTGCGCAACGATCCGCGGGCCGCGCAGGACCGGCTTGTCCGCGACCCCTTCGGCTACAATTTCCCGCTGCGCGACTATCAGGAGCGGGCCATCCGCGCGGTGGAGGCCGCCATCGGCGCCGGCCGGCGCGACATCCTGGTCGCCATGGCCACCGGCACCGGCAAGACCAAGACCTGCATCGCGCTGGTCTATCGCCTGCTGAAGGCGCAGCGCTTCCGCCGCATCCTGTTCCTGGTCGACCGCACCGCTCTGGGCGAGCAGGCCGGCAACGCGTTCAAGGAAACGCGGATGGAGCAGCAACAGGTCTTCGCCGACATCTTCCAGGTCAAGGAGCTGGGCGACAGCATCCCGGACGCGGAAACCAAGCTGCACATCGCCACCGTCCAATCCCTGGTCCGCCGCATCCTGGGCAGCGACGCCCCGCCGCCGATCGACGAGTATGACTGCATCGTCGTCGACGAATGCCACCGCGGCTATCTGCTCGACCGTGAAATGGGCGACGAGGAGCTGAGCTTCCGCGACCAGGGCGACTACATCTCCAAGTACCGGCGCGTGCTCGACCGCTTCGACGCCGTGAAGATCGGCCTGACCGCCACCCCGGCCCTGCACACCGTCGACATCTTCGGCGAGCCGGTGATCCACTACACCTACCAGGAGGCCGTCATCGACGGCTGGCTGGTCGATCATGAGCCGCCCATCCGCGCCCACACCGCGCTCAGCCAGGAGGGCATCCATTGGGACGCCGGGGCGGCGGTGGACGTGCTGGACACCCGCACCGGCCAACTGGACCTGGTCCATCTGCCGGACGAGGTCCGCTATGACGTCCAGGACTTCAACCGCCGCGTCCTGACGCGCGACTTCAACCGGGTCATCGCCGAATGGCTGGCCGGGCACATCGACCCCAGCCTGCCCGGCAAGACGCTGGTCTTCTGCGCGACCGACCTGCACGCCGAAACCGTGGTGGCCGCCCTGCGGACCGCCTTCGCCGACCGCTACGGCGGGATCGACAACGACGCCGTCGCCAAGATCACCGGCCGCTCGGACGATCCGATGCGGCAAATCCGCCGCTTCAAGAACGAGGAGCTGCCGAAGGTCGCCGTCACCGTCGACCTGCTGACGACCGGCATCGACGTGCCGGAAATCGTCAACCTCGTCTTCATCCGCCGGGTCAACAGCCGCATCCTGTACGAGCAGATGATCGGCCGCGGCACCCGCCTGTGCGAGGATCTGTTCGGCCCCGGCCGGCACAAGACCGCCTTCCGCATCTTCGACGCCGTCGGCATCTATGCGGCGATGGAGGGCTTGTCGCAGATGAAGCCGGTGGTGACCAACCCGAACATCACCTTCGCCACACTGATGGAGGAACTGGCCGGGGCGACCGGCACGCCCCTGCCGGCGCAGGCGCCACCGGCCCCGGTGCTTCCACTGACTCCACTGACCGGCTTCGCGGAGGAGGGGCAGGCCCCGTTCCTCGGTCCGGATGCCCAGCCGGCACCCGCGCCGGAGGACCCGCAGGCGGCCGAGCGGCGCCGGCAGCAGGCGCGCTGGCTGGTCGGCCAGATCGTCGCCAAGCTGCACCGCAAGCGCCGCAGGCTGACCGAGGCGGGCGAGCGCCGCTTCCGCGACCTTGCCGGCACCGACTCCGAAACCTTCGTCCGTCGCCTGCGTGACGCGGCACCGGAGGAGGCCGCCCGCATCCTGATCGACCACCGGGCGCTGATGGAACTGCTGGACACCCGCATCGGCGACGACCCGATCCATGTCCCGCTTTATGACGGTGCCGACGAGTTCCGGCACGAGGAAACCGGCTACGGCGCCAACATCACCCGGCCGGAGGACTACATCGCCAGCTTCCGCCGCTATCTCGCCGAGACCATGAACCGGGTGCCGGCGCTGAACGCCGTCGCCAACGCCCCGCGCGAGCTGACCCGCGCCCAACTGCGCGAAGTCCGCCTGCTGCTGGAACGCGACGGCTTCGGCGAGGCGGAGTTGCGGGCGGCCTTCCGCGACATGGACAATGCCGATATCGCCGCGTCGGTGATCGGCTATATCCGCCGGGCGGCGCTGGGCGACGCGCTGGTGCCCTATGACGAGCGGGTGGACCGGGCGATGCGCCGGGTGCTATCCAGCCGGCCCTGGACGAAGGCGCAGCGCGACTGGCTGGAACGGATCGCCCGGCATATGAAGAAGGAGGTCGTTATTGACCGCGACACCCTCGACCAAGGCGAGTTCCGCCAGCAGGGTGGCGGGTTCGCGCGGCTGGACCGGGTGTTCGAGGGGCGGTTGTCTAATGTTATGCAAGAAATAGGCGAATTTATCTGGCAAGAGGTTATTTGATGACAAGGAGATCAATAGGCACAGATGGTATTGGGAAAGCAATTCTGGTTGGAGCGAAAGGCGCATTCAAAGATTATCGCAAAATGAGCGGCGGGCATTGGCTTGATGCGGCGCCGGAGTCTTATATCCAGTCATCAATAGCAAATGAAATATCCAGAATGCAATTTCACGGCAAGGGTGTGTACGTAACTCTTGAGGCGTCTACTAAAAGAATTTTAGAAGACTGCAATTTAAAAATTGATAAAAGACGTGTGAAAATGCGTGAAAGACAGAGATTCGATATATTGGTGTGGTCAGAGGATTACTACCCAAGAGCAGTTATCGAAATAAAGAAATGTTGGCATCAGAGTCAATGTATTTCCGACATAAAACGAATCCGCCAATGGTTAAAGGGAGATAACCCCCTTTTAGAGGTAGGTTATATAGTTGCGTATAGCTCGGCAAAGGGAAAGAACGCGCAAGACACACTCACCTCGCGTTTTAAGAAAATCGCTGAGGCTGCAGATGCCATCTGGGCACCATCTGAAGACTATGAAATGGATGACGAGGGGTGGACTTGGGGTGTGGCGTGTATAAGCATGTTTCCTTCCGCCAAAGCCTAAGCCTGACAAAAAGAGAATCATGAACGCTACCAACGACATCGTCTCCAAGCTCTGGGGGCTGTGCCATATCCTGCGGGATGACGGCATCACCTATCACCAGTATGTGACCGAGCTGACCTACCTGATCTTCCTCAAGATGGCGGAGGAGACGGGGGCGGAGGAGCAGTTGCCGCCCGGCTACCGCTGGGGCGATGTCCGCGGCAAGCAGGGCGTCGAGCAGTTGACCTTCTACAAGGAAATGCTGATCCACCTCGGCACCTACGGCTCCGCGCAGGTCCAGTCGATCTTCCAGAACGCCCAGACCAGCCTGCGCCAGCCGCGCATCCTCAAGGCGCTGGTCGAGGCGATCGAGGGGCTGGACTGGTACTCCGCCCGCCAGGAAGGGCTGGGCGACATGTACGAGGGCCTGCTGGAGCGCAACGCGACGGAGAAGAAGTCGGGCGCCGGCCAGTACTTCACCCCGCGTCCGCTGATCGACAGCATGGTGGCGCTGGTCAAGCCGCAGGCGGGCGAGTATGTGCAGGATCCGGCGGCCGGCACCGGAGGCTTCCTGATCGCCGCCGACCGCTGGGTCAAGGCGCATACCAACGACCTGTGGGACCTGAGCGAGAGAGACCAGAATTTCCAGCGCCAAGACGCCTTCTGCGGCATGGAGCTGGTGCCGGACGCTCACCGGCTCGGCCTGATGAACTTGATGCTGCACGACGTCACCGGCGACCTCCAGCTCGGCGACACCTTGTCGGAGCAGGGGGCGCGGCTGCCGAAGGTCAACGTCATGCTGACCAACCCGCCCTTCGGCACCAAGAAGGGCGGCGGCCTGCCGAGCCGCGACGACTTCACCTACCCGACCTCGAACAAGCAGCTCGCCTTCCTTCAGCACATCTACCGCGGCCTGAAGCCCGGCGGCCGGGCCGCCGTCGTGCTGCCGGACAATGTGCTGTTCGAGGACAATGCCGGCCGCGACATCCGCCGGGACCTGATGGACAAGTGCGACCTGCACACTGTCCTGCGCCTGCCGACCGGCATTTTCTACAGCCAGGGCGTCAAGACCAACGTCCTGTTCTTCACCCGCGGCCGCAGCGACAAGGGCAACACCGGCGAGGTCTGGGTCTATGACATGCGCTCCAACATGCCGCAGTTCGGCAAGACCCGCCCGCTGACCCGCGAGCATTTCGCCGCCTTTGAGACAGCCTACGGCGCCGACCCGCTGGGCAAGGCGCCCCGGATGGACGAAGGCGAGCAGGGCCGCTTCCGCCGCTTCACCCGCGAGCAGATCGCCGCGCGCGGCGACAACCTGGACCTCACTTGGCTGCGCGACGAGGGTGCCGAAACCGAACTGCCTGAACCGGACGTGATCGCTGCCGAAATCATCGACACCCTGCGCGTGGCGCTGGAGGAGATGGAGGCGCTGGCCGATCTGCTGGGGGGTGACGAGGTGGCGGACAGTGCCGTGGCGGAGGCTGCGGAATGAGCAGGCGGGAAATGCCGGTGGGGTGGACGTACACGACGCTAGAGAAGTTACTCAGTGCTGAGCGCCCTCTCTGTTACGGAGTCATTCAGCCTGGAGATGATGTCTCTGACGGGAATACGCTTATTCGGGTGTGTGATCTTGTTGATGGCTCGGTGGACACTGAGCGCCTCCGACGTATTGCCCATGACGTCGATCAGCAGTATCAAAGGTCTCGCGTCGAAAATGGGGATATTCTTGTAAGCATAGTAGGGACAATCGGCCGCGTCTCGGTTGTGCCTAGTGAGCTAAGTGGTAGCAACATTGCGCGTGCTCTGGCAAAGCTCTCACCAAACGGCGCAGTGACAAGCGCTTGGCTTGCATATTGGCTTTCGGATGCCGAAATGCAGGACTGGTTGGTGAGGGAGTCTCGCGAGGTTGCACGCAAGACTCTGAACCTTGGCGAATTGGCTCAGGCGCCAGTACGACTAGCCCCGCTCGCTGAACAGCGCCGCATCGTCGAGAAAATCGAGGTACTGGCGACTCGATCGCGCCGGGCGCGTGAGGCGCTGGACACGCTGCCGGCCCTGATCGACCGCTACCGCCAATCCGTCCTCGCCGCCGCCTTCCGTGGCGACCTGACGGCGGAGTGGCGGGAAAAGCAAAATGGTCTTCAGCCGATTTCCGACGCCGAGTTGTCCGGATTGCGTCGGCAGCTTTGGGACGCCGTGCAAAAAGGAGTGAACACTGGGCGAAAATCTCGTTATCAGTCGGCAGAGGATATTGCCCAGGAGGGTGCGGAACTTCCTGAAGGGTGGCGTTGGGTCACCGTGGATGAGCTTTGCCCGATCGTCCAATATGGGACGTCTGCGAAGACAACAGAGCAAGATGGCGTCGTCGTGCTGCGGATGGGAAATATTCAATCGGGAACGATTGTTTTCGATAGCATCAAGAGCCTTCCGGAAGAGCATGAAGAATTTCCCGCCCTTCTTCTCGATAAAGGTGACCTTCTTTTTAACCGAACCAATAGTCCGGAGTTGGTCGGGAAATGCGCCGTATTTGAAGGATATTCGACCTCCTGTTCGTTTGCGTCGTACCTGATAAGGCTCAAGGTCGCAGGGCTTAATCCCCGCCTTCTTGCGGCTTATATCAATTCGCCATTCGGAAGAATGTGGGCACGCGGCGTCGTGAGCCAGCAAGTTGGTCAAGCGAATATCAATGGAAGTAAGTTGAAGGCTCTTGTCGCTCCACTTCCACCAGTTGAAGAGCAGGAGATGATCCTCCGGAAGCTGAAGGCACATGATGAGGCGATCGCGCGTGTAATCGATCAACACCGCGTCGGTGCGACCCGCCTCGCCAACCTCAACCAATCCATCCTCGCCAAGGCGTTCCGTGGCGAACTGGTGCCGCAGGATCCGAACGACGAGCCGGCTTCCGTCCTACTGGAGCGCATCCGCGCCGAACGCGCAGCGGCAGGACCAGCACCCCGCCGTGAGCGGCGGCCGAAGGCGGAGGCCGGCGGCTGACCGTGTCCCGCCCGCCCCGCGCATCCCGTCACCTCCCCCGCCTGCAAAAGACCCCGCATGCCCCCCAAGACCTGGATGGTCCGCGCCGGAAAGCGCGGCGCGCTGATCGACCGCTTCCGCACCGCCGGGCGGATTGCCATCGGTTGGGCAGACCTCGGTTCGCTGGCGGCGGTGGCTGACCGGCCGGCGATGGTGGCGCTGGTGCGGACCCGCTGGCCTGACTGGAACGTCTATGAGGTCGGCAACAATGCCGGCCAACTCCACCGCTTCCGCAGCGACATTCAGGTCGGCGACCGCGTCATCTCCTACGACCCTGACGGCCGCGTCTATCATGTCGGCACCGTGACCGGCCCTTACGCCCATGAACCGGCCTTCGACGCCGATTACCCCAATGTCCGGCCGGTGACCTGGGGCGGCTCGGTTCCGCGGGATGTGCTGGGCGTCTCCGCCAAGAACTTGCTGGGATCGGTCACCACCGTCTTCCAGGTCCCAGCGGAGACGGCCGCCGAAATCGACACTGCGCTGGCTGGCCCGGACGCTCCGTCGGCCAAGCAGGTGGGTGCCGCCGTGCAGGACGGTGCTGACCTCGACGCTGTATCCGTTGCCGACCCGACGGCGGAGGCCGCGGCCGAGCAGGACCTGTTCGAGGATCTTGAAGCGAAGGCGCTGGAGTTCATCAAGGACCGGCTGGTGAAACTCAGCCCGCGCGACATGGAGCTGTTCGTTGCCGGCCTGCTGCGGGCGATGGGCTACAAGACGCGCGTGTCGCCGGTCGGCCCCGACCGTGGCCGCGACATCTTCGCCTCGCCCGACGGGCTGGGGTTGGAGGACCCCCGCATCTTCGTCGAGGTCAAGCACCGCTCCGGCCCCATCGGTGCGCCGTCCGTGCGCTCCTTCCTCGGCGGCCGGCGCCCCGGCGACCGCGGCCTCTACGTCTCCACCGGCGGCTTTGCCCGCGATGCGAAGTACGAAGCCGACCGGGCGCCCATCCCCTTGTCGCTGCTGGACCTCGACGACCTCGTCGCCCTGGCGCTGGAGCATTACGACGGGCTGGACGTCGACTCCAAGCGCCTGCTGCCCCTCAAGCGCCTGTACTGGCCGGCATAGCCGCCCGCCAAGTCTGGGGGCATGGCCGCCGCCACCCTCACGCCGCCCGCACCTCCTCGATGAAGCGCCCGACCGCCTGGCGCAGCGCCTCCGCTTCCCTGGTCAGCCCGTCGGCCGTGGCTAGGACCTGCGAGGCGGCGGCGCTGGTCTCGGTGGCCGCGCGGGTGACGCCGGCGATGGTGGCGGACACCGATTCGATGCCCCCGGCGGCCTGGACGACGCTGCCGGCGATCTCGCGGGTGGCGGCGCCCTGTTCCTCGATCGCCGAGGCGATGGTCGTGGTCACCTCGTTGATCCGGCCGATGGTCTTGCCGACGTCGCGGATGGCCGCCTGGGCGCCGCCGGTGGCCGTCTGGATCTCCTGGACCTTCGCCTGGATCTCCTCGGTCGCCCGGGCGGTCTGGCCGGCGAGGTTCTTCACCTCGCTGGCGACGACGGCGAACCCCTTGCCGGCCTCGCCGGCACGCGCCGCCTCGATCGTCGCGTTCAGCGCCAGCAGGTTGGTCTGGCTGGCGATGGCGGTGATCATCCCCACCACCTGGCCGATCTGCTCGGCCGCGTCGACCAGGCCGCGGATGGTGCGGTCGGTGCTCTCGGCCTGGGTGACGGCATGGGCGGTGACCGTGGTGGAGGAGGCGACCTGCCGCCCGATCTCGCCGATGGAGGCGGACAGCTCCTCCGTCGCGGTGGCGACGCTCTGCACGTTGGCGCTGGTCTCCCCGGACGCCGAGGCGACGAGCCCGGCGCCCTCGCTGGTCTGCCGCGCGGTCTCCGACATCGCCGCGGCGGTGGCGTGCATCTCGCAGGCGGCCGACGCGACGGCCTCGGCGATGTCCTGGGCGCTGGCCTCGAAACCGTGGACGAGGTCGTCCAGCCGGGCGGCGCGGCGTTCCTTCGCCGCCTGCTCGGCGGCCTTTTCCGCCGACAGCCGCTCGGCCTCCTTCAGCCCGTCCTTGAAGACGCGGACGGCGGCGGCCATGCCGCCGATCTCGTCGCTGCGGCCGGCACCTGGGATCTCGGTGTCGAGCTCGCCGCGGGCGATGCGCGACATGGCGTCGGTCATGGCACGGATCGGCCCGGTGACCCGGCGGCGGGTGATGAGGAAGCCGAACAGGGTCAGCCCGACCGCCGCGGCCACCAGCAGGCCGGCGACCGCGGCGTCCCGCGTCGCCCGTCCCAGCTCGCGCTCGGTGCGGCCGACCATCTCCTCCACGGCGGCATGGGCGACGTCGACGATCAGCCCCTGGTTCGCGGTGTCCTCGCGGCGCTGCGTCGCCAGGTCGGTGGCGGGCGCCTCGCCCTTGCGGAGCGCGGCGAGCACCGCCTCGCGCTGTGCCGGGACCGCACCCTCGACGTTGACCTTGGCGGCCTCGACGGCATCGCGCACCGTCTTCGACACGTCGGCCCGCGTGGCCGCCTCCTTCACCAGCGACCAGGATTGCGCCAGCTTGCCGGCGGCCTCGCGGGCGGCGGCCTCGTCCTCCACCGTCCAGGGCGCCCCGGTGGCCATCGCCGTCTGGATGCGCAGCGACAGCGCGCCGATGCCGATGCGGCTCGCCCAGGCGGCGCGCTTGATCTGGAGGTAATGGTCGACAACCGGGTCGTTCATGCGGATGGCGTCGTCGATCAGGTCGGTCGCGGCGGTCAGCGCGTCGAGATGGGCGACGGCCGCGGCGGTCCAGCGGTCGGAAAGCCGCGGATCGCGCGATCCCTTCGGCAGGCGGGCCGCGGCGTCGGCATCGGCACGCAGCGCCGCCAGATCCTGGTGCGTCCTGCGCAGGCGGTCGGCGACCGGGCCGATGCCGGCGATGCCGTAGCCCGAGAAGGCCGCGTCGATCCTGCGGAAGCCGTCCTCGGCCTCCTGCCGGTCGCGGGCGATGTCCGCCTCGGCGGCCGGATCGGGGGCGCCGTCGGCGCCGACCTTGAAGGCGACCAGGGCGCGCTCCAGCCGGACGGCCAGCAGGCTGCGCAGCAGGTCGCGGCTCGACGCGCTGTACTCGGTGACGTCGTAGGCGCTCCGCACGCGCTGGACGACGTCGACCAGCGTATGGGTGCTGGTGCCGATCAGCAGGATGCCGAGGGCGGCCATCACCAGGCCGAGGGTGGCTCGGATCGACAGCGTCTTGCGTGTGGCGGGCATGATGGTCCTCCGGGAGGTAGTCGGCGAGCCTTTCGCCGTCTGGTGCCGGCTGGGTGGTGTCGAGGCGGCCGGGCCGCCGCGCTTCTCGGCAGGACCGGAACTGATATATCAGCAATCCGGTATGATCCCTTGCGGCCTCGGATGGCAATCGGAATCGCTCGGGACAATGTTGGTCCATCCTGCGGCGGATTGCCCCATCCTTCCTCCATGCATAGAAGTGGACGATCACCCCCGCGGTTCAGGGATATTGCTTTGTGTGTATTTGCATAAAGCAGAGCACATATTTCGAAGGCCGGGGTGACCTGAGAGGCCGGTGTCTGAACATTCGGAGCACCGTCCGGATTTTATTGCGGTGCAACACTGCCCGGCCGTCGTGGTCACGGTCCGCTGTCCGTGCGGCGGAGGGGAAGGGCAGGGGGCCGCGCGGGCTTTTTCAGCCGATGCTTAGCGCCGCTCCGGCTCTGTGATAGGAGGTGAGGCCCGTTCCCCATTCCGTTCATGGATGGCCACGCATGGTCCGCCTCCGCTCCGCCGTCGCCCGGAGCCGCCGTCGCCAAAGCCGCTCTTCCCGGCCCATCGGCTTCCGGCCGTGCCGCCTCCGGCCATCTCAGGTCCGCCCACCGGGCTTCCCTGGCGGCGGCCGGTCCGATGAAGGGATGGAACAGGCGCCCGGCGATGTTTCAAACGGTGCAAATGTTCCATTCGCCGGGGGCCGGGGACGCGGGCGCGGCGTTGCCGGGGGGGTGCGCCATGCGGTCTGAAGCCGTGCCGTTGAAGATCCTGGTGGTCGACGACGAACCGCCGATCCGCCGGTTCCTGCGCACCAGCCTGTCGGCCCAGGGCTACACCATCCTGGAGGCCGGGGACGGCGCCGCGGCGCTGGAGGCGGTGCGGCGGCAGTCGCCCGACCTGCTGGTGCTCGACCTCGGGCTGCCGGCGGTCGGCGGGCAGGAGATCGGCGGGCTGGACGTGATCCGCTCCCTGCGGGTGGCCGGGGCGAGCCTGCCGGTGATCGTGCTGTCCAGCCGCGTCGACGAGGCGGGGAAGGTGGAGGCGCTGGACCTCGGCGCCGACGACTACGTCACCAAGCCCTTCGGCGTCGACGAGTTGCTGGCGCGCATCCGCGCCGCCCTGCGCCACCGGTTGCAGCAGCAGGGCGAGAAGCCGCTGTTCCGCAGCGGCGACCTCGCCGTCGACCTGGTCCGCCGCATCGTCACCGTCCGCGGCGAGGAGGTGAAGCTGTCGCCGCGCGAATACGACCTGCTGCGCCTGCTGATCGCCCATGCCGGCAAGGTGCTGACCCACCGCTTCATCCTGAAGGAGGTCTGGGGCGGCGAGACCGACGTGCAGTATCTGCGCATCTACATCCGCCAGCTCCGCCAGAAGATCGAGGCGGCGCCCGAACGGCCCCACCACATCCTGACCGAGACCGGGGTCGGCTACCGCCTGCGGGCGCCGGACTGACGGCGCTGAGTGTCAGCGGCCGGCCGCCCGCCGCCGCAGCTCTTCGAAGTCGCGGCCGGCATGGTGGGAGGAGCGGGTCAGCGGCGTCGCCGACACCATCAGGAAGCCCCTGGCCCGCGCCACCGTCGCGTAGCGCTCGAACTCCTCGGGCGTGACGTGGCGGGCGACCGGGTGATGCTTCGGAGTCGGGCGGAGATACTGGCCGATCGTCAGGAAATCGACGCCCGCCGCCCGGAGGTCGTCCATCACCTGCAACACCTCCGCCGGCTCCTCGCCCAGCCCGACCATGATGCCGGACTTGGTGAAGACCGAGGGATCGCGCTCCTTCACCCGCTCCAGCAGCCGCAGCGACCCGTAATAGCGGGCTCCCGGCCGCACCTCGGCATAGAGCCGCGGCACGGTCTCCAGATTGTGGTTGTAGACGTCTGGCCGGGCGTCCGCCACGGTCTCGACCGCCCCCGGCTTGTTGCGGAAGTCGGGGGTCAGCACCTCGACCGTCGTGGTGGGCGCGGTCTCGCGCAGACGGCGGATGCAGCGGGCGAAATGCGCCGCCCCGCCGTCGGGCAGGTCGTCACGGTCGACCGAGGTGATGACGACATGGGCGAGCCCAAGCTCGCCCACCGCCTCGGCCAGCCGGTCCGGCTCGTGGGGATCGAGCACGTCCGGCCGGCCGGTGGCGACGTTGCAGAAGGCGCAGGCCCGCGTGCACACGCTGCCCAGGATCATCACCGTGGCGTGCCGCTTGCTCCAGCATTCGCCGATGTTGGGGCAGGCGGCCTCCTCGCAGACCGTGTTCAGGCCGTGGCGGCGGACGAGCGACTGCGTGTCCTCGAACGCCGTCCCGGCGGGGGCGCGGGCGCGGAGCCAGCCCGGCCTCTCGGCCCGATGGTCCGGGCGGGGTGCATGCATCGCGGGCAGGGCCATCAGTGGACGAGCTCCGGCTGTTCGGTTGCCGCGGCAACCGCCTGCGGCTGCACGATGATCTTCACGTTGCGGTCCTTGTGGGCGACCAGCTCCTCGAAGCCGCCGCCGACGATGTCGTCCAGCGTGATGCGGCCGGTGATCAGCGGCTGCACGTCGATGCGGCCGTCGGCGATGAAGCGGATGACGTCGGCGAACTCGCCATTGTAGGCCAGCGAGCCGATGACCTGCTTCTCGGTGGCGACGATCTCGAAGAAGTTGAAGGCGCTGGGTTCCTCGAAGATGCCGACCAGCACCGCCTTGCCGGCCTTGCGGATGACATCGATGGCCAGCTTGGCGGTATCGCGGTGGCCGATGCACTCGAACGACACGTCGGCACCATAGCCGCCAGTCAGCGCCTTGACCTCCGCCACCGCGTCGCACTCCTTGGGGTCGAGCACGATGCTGGCGCCGACCTCCAGCGCCTTGGCCTTGCGGGCGGCGGACATCTCAAGGACGATGATCCGTCCTGCCCCCGCCGCCTTCGCGCACATGATGGTGCACAGGCCGATGGTGCCGGCGCCGACCACCACCACCGTCTCGCCGACGATGCCGCCGGCCTTCTTCACCGCGTGCATGCCGACCGCCAGCGGCTCGATCAGGGCGCCGGCCTCGGTCGGGAAGCCGTCGGGCAGCCGGTAAAGCAGCTCGGCCGGGACATTGACCAGGCTGGCGAAGGCGCCGTTGTTCATCAGGCCGGTGAAGGCCAGCTTCTCGCAGATGTTGTACATGCCGTGCTTGCAGTACCAGCACTCGCCGCAATGCTGGCAGGCGTCCGCCGTCACCCGGTCGCCGACTGCGAATCCGCTGACGCCCTCGCCCAGCGCCGCGATCTCGCCGCTGAACTCGTGGCCCAGGATGCACTGGCCCTTCAGGCCGGTCAGCGGGTGCGGCGTGTCGACCGGGATGAAGACCGGGCCGGCGACATATTCATGCAGGTCGGACCCGCAGATGCCGCACCAATGCACCTTGATCTGCACCCAGCCCGCCGGCGGCGCGCCCGGCAGCGGCACCTCCTCGACCCGGATGTCCTTGCGGCCGTGCCAGACGGCGGCCTTCATCGTGGTCATCGCATTCATGGTGTTTTCCTCCGGTTTTATCGTTGTGGGCGCTTTGGATGTCCTGGGCGTTCAGGCGGCGTTCAGGCGAAGACCATCCCGCCATCGACCAGCAGCGACTGGCCGGTCATGAAGTCGCTGTCTGACGAGGCGAGGAAGCGCGCCACCCCGACGAGGTCGTCGGGCCGCGACGGCCGCCCCAGCACCGCGCCGGCGGCGAACATGTCGAAGGCTTCGTTCTCGGACTTGGTGATGCCGGTGTCGCGGAAGCCCTGGTCGATGACCTTCCACATCTCGGTCGCCACCACGCCGGGGCAGATGGCGTTGGCGGTGATCCCTTCCTTGCCGAAGCCGCGGGCGACCGCCTGGGTCATGGCGACGACCGCGAACTTGCTGGCCGAATAATGGGCCAGCGGCTCGTAACCCTGCTTGCCGGCAATCGAGGCGGTGTTGACGAGCTTGCCGCCGCCGCCCTGGCTGCGGAAGGTCTTGATCGCCTCCTGCATGCCGATCATCACTCCGAGCGCGTTGACGTCGGTGACGGTGCGCCAGTCGTCCTCGGTGATGTCGAGGAAGGGCTTGGTCTGGGCGATGCCGGCATTGTTGAACAGCACGTCGAGCCGGCCATGCGCCCTGACCGTCTCGTCGATCATGCGGCGGACGGCGGTGCGGTCGCGGACGTCGACGGTGACGGCGATTGCGCTGCCGCCGGCGGCGCGGATGGCCTCGGCCACCTGTTGGGCGTCGGCCTCGGTGCGGTCGGCGATGGTCAGGCGGGCGCCGTCGGCGGCGAGCGCCTTGGCGATGGCGGCGCCGATGCCGCGGCCGGCGCCGGTGACGATGATGCTCTTGTCCTTGAGGTCAGGCATGAGCGGTCTCCTTCCGGCGCGCGATCGCGGCGCGCCGGTGGCCAGAGGGTCGGGACACTCCGTCGGGGCAGGGGTGAGGCCGGTCGGGCCTCAGCTCGCCTTGCCGATATGCTCCTTCAGCAGCGCGTTCACCTTGCCGGCCGCCTCCATCTGCACCATGTGGCCGGCGCCGGGGATCACGGCGACCTGCGCCGTGTCGGCCAGCGCGCTGGCGTGCGCGGCGGGGATGACGCGGTCCTCCTCGCCCCACACCACCAGGGTCGGCAGGCCGGCGTCGGCGATTTGGGCGGCGATCTGGCCGGCGAGCACACCGGTCTGCCTGCCGTCGGCGAACAGGCTGGCGGACAAGGCCCGCAGGGCGTCGTCGACGCCGTCGAGCCGCTTGTACTTCAAGAGGTCGTCGACCAGCTTGCGGCTGACAAGGCCGCGGTCGGCGAACAGCGTTTCCAGGACGGGTTTCAGGTCGCGGCGTGACGTCGCGCCGACGAAACCCTGGATGTAGCCGTGGTCGATCTGCTCCCCCAGTCCGGCCGACGCGATCAACGACAGCGATGCGACGCGGCCGGGGGCGTCCAGGGCCGTCCGCATGGAGACGGCGCCGCCCATCGAATGCCCGACGAGGTGGGCGCGCTCGACGCCGACCGTATCGAGGAAGCCCAGCACGGCCTGCGACAGGCCGGTCAGGCTGGGGTCGGCGACCTGCTTGGTCGACTGGCCGTGGCCGGGCAGGTCGAGCGCGTAGACGGTGGCGTTCTCCGCCAGCGCGTCGATGGTGAACAGCCAGTTGTCGAGGTCGCCGCCGAAGCCGTGGACCAGCAGGACGGCCGGGCCGCCCTCTCCCCGCTTGGCATAGCGCAGGGTGCCGGCCGGGGTCTCGGCGGTGTGGTATTGCGGGCCGGCTTCGGCCTCGCCGTCGTCTTCGCTGGCGGGGGCGGCATAGGCGCTGATGAAGGCGTCGATGTCGTCGTCCGGCACGTCCGGTTCGGCCAGCACGGCGATCAGCGCCTTGACCGGATAGACGGTGCCGGGCTCGCCCAGCACCCGGCGCAGGACGCCGGTCTCGCCCGCCTCGACGACGTTGGTGATCTTGTCGGTCTCGACCTCCAGCAACTCGTCGCCGATGGAGATGGCGGATCCCGGCCGCTTCAGCCAGCCGGTGACCTTGCCCTCGGACATGGACAGGCCCCATTTCGGCATGACGATGGGCTTGATGCGCTCGTTCAGCATGTGCTTCAGGCTCCTGGGAAGACTTTTTTGTTTGGCGAGGCACGCCCCCTCCCCATCCCTCCCCCGCTTCGCGGGAGAGGGTGCCTTTTGCAAGGCGGCGGCAGTCCCCTCCACCGCCGGAGGCGGGGGAGGGTCAGGGAGGGGGCAAGGACGGGCGCTCAGCTCACGCCGCGATCCGCGGCGACTGGCCGCCGGGTGCCAGGGTGCGGCGGGCGGCGACGGCGATGCTGTCGGCGCTGGGGATGTAGAGGTCCTCCAGCGTCGGCGCGAAGGGCACCGGCGTATGGGGCGCCGTCACCATCTGCACGCCCGCCTTCAACGCGCCGAAGGCGTTCTGCCCGACGAAGGCGGCGATGTCGGTGGCGAGGTTGCAGCGCGGGTGCGCCTCGTCCACCACCACGAGCCGGCCGGTGCGCTCGACGCTTTCGATGATGGTGTCCCAGTCGATGGGCGACAGGGTGCGCAGGTCGATCACCTCGGCCTCGGTGCCGTCCTTGGCCAGCGCCGTCGCCGCCTCCATCGCGCGGTGGACGGTCAGGCCATAGCTGACGATGGTCACGTCGTCGCCGTCGCGCAGGACGTTCGCCTCGCCGAAGGGAATGGCGTAGCTCTCGGCCGGAACTTCGCACTCCAGGCCGTAGAGGTTCTTGTGCTCGCAGAAGATGACCGGGTCGTTGTCGCGGATCGACTGGATCAGCAGGCCCTTGGCGTCATAGGCGTTGCTGGGGCAGACCACCTTCAGCCCCGGAATGTGGGTGAACAGCGGCGTGAGCATCTGCGAATGCTGGGCGGCGGCGCGGAAGCCGGCGCCGATCATGCCGCGGATCACCACCGGGGTTTCCGCCTTGCCGCCGAACATGTAGCGGAACTTGGCGGCCTGGTTGAAGATCTGGTCGAAGCAGACGCCCATGAAGTCCAGGAACATCAGCTCCGCCACCGGCCGCAGGCCGCAGGCGGCGGCACCGATGGCGGCGCCGATATAGGCGGATTCCGACAGCGGCGTGTCCATCAGCCGGTTGCCGTGCTTGGCGTACAGTCCCTTGGTGACGCCCAGCACGCCGCCCCAGGCGTCGTCCTCGCCGTGCGCGCCGGTGCCGCCGACGATGTCCTCGCCCATGACGATGACGGTGGGGTCGCGGCGCATCTCCAGGTCCAGGGCCTCGTTGATCGCCTGCTTCATGCTGATCTTGCGGGACATGTGTTTCCTCCGCGCGTTTCGCGTTTATTGGATTGGCTCAATAGGCGACGTAGACGTCGCGCAGCAGGTCTTCGGCCACCGGCAGCGGTGCCGCCTTGGCGGCGCGCACCGCGTCCTCGATCAGCGCGCCGACCTCGCGGTCGACCGCCTGCAGCTCGTCGCGGCCGATCACGCCTGCCTCGATCACCCGTTCCGACAGGATGGTCAGGCAGTCGCGCGAGGCGCGGATGGACTCCAGTTCGCCCTTGGCGCGGTAGGTCTGGGCGTCGCCTTCGAAATGGCCGTAGAAGCGGACCATGTTGCATTCCAGCAGCGCCGGGCCGCCGCCGTCGCGGGCGCGGCGGATGATCTCGCCGGCCGCCTCGTACACCGCGAAGAAGTCGGTGCCGTCGACCGTGACGCCCGGCATGCCGAAGCCGGTGGCGCGGTCGACGTAGCTGTCGCAGGACACCGCCCATTCCATCGCGGTGGACTCGGCATAGCCGTTGTTCTCCACCACGAAGACCACCGGCAGGTTCCACACCGCGGCGAGGTTCAGGCTCTCCAGGAAGGTGCCCTGGTTCGACGCGCCGTCGCCGACGAAGGTGATGCCGACGCCGCGGTCGCCGCGCACCTTGGCCGCCAGCGCCGCCCCGCAGATCAGCGGTGCGCCGGCGCCGAGGATGCCGTTGGCCCCCATCATGCCCTTGGACAGGTCGGCGATGTGCATCGACCCGCCCTTGCCGCGGCAGGCGCCGGTGCTGCGGCCGTAGATCTCCGCCATCATCGCATGGACGTCGACGCCCTTGGCGATGCAGTGGCCGTGGCCGCGGTGGGTGGAGGCGATGCGGTCGTTGTCGTTCAGGTGCATCATGATGCCGGTGGCGCAGGCCTCCTCGCCGGCATAGAGGTGGACGAAGCCGGGGATGTCGCCCTTGGCGAAATCGACGTGCAGCCGCTCCTCGAACTCGCGGATGGTCCGCATGGTGCGGTAGGCCTGCAGCAGTTCGTCCTTGCCGAGAGGGAAGGGGTTCGCGGACATGGTCGCGGACATGGGGTGTTTTCTCCCTGGTTGGTGTTTGGTGTTCAGAAGGCGGTGGCGGGCACCGGGGTGGCGGTCAGCAGCCGGTTCTGGCCGGCGTGCCGCATGACCGCGGCGACGTTGACCGTACGGAAGGCGCCGTCCCGGAGCGTCAGGGACAGGCGGTCGCGCTCGGTGAAGGACAGTTCGCGTTCCCCGTCGAGCGCGATGGAGCCGGCGGCGACCTCCGGCACGAAGGCGACGTCGGCCGGCATGCGGCGCCAGTCGGTGACGCCGACCCGGGCCATCATTCCCGGCGCGATGGGGGCATGGAGCGTGGTGGTCCCCCGGCGGCCTTCGCCGGCGCCGTCCCCGTCGGCCGACAGGCGCACCATCAGGCCGCCGCTCTCGTCGCGGCCGACGGGCTCCAGCAGGCCGGCGATGGCCGACATGCCGATCACCTCCGGGTCGGCGAAGGTGACGTAGAGCTCGCGGAAATTCTCGGTCCGCCACAGGGCGCGGGCGCCGATGTAGCGTTCCGTCACCAGCGCCACGTCGACCAGCGCCAGGTCGGTGACGGCACCGCCGTTCGCCCCGTTGATAAGGGACACGTCGATGCGCTTGTTGGCGGCGAAGGCGATGTGCGGCGGCACGCGGCCGGTCACCGCAAGCCCGGTGGCGAGCCCGGTGATCGTCGGCTCGCGATGTTCGGGGAAGGCGTTGTTGGTTCCGGTCGAGATGCCGGCGATCGGCACCGTCCCGCAGTCGGCGGCCACCGCCCGGTGGGTGCCGTCGCCGCCCAGCACCACCAGCGCCGCTACCCCCGCCCGCCGCATCTCCACCGTGGCGCGGTGGGTGTCGGCGACGGTGCCGGTGACCGGCATGGCGACGGGGTGGAGGGAAGGGTATATGTCCTCGCCGCGGGATTTCGCCCGCATCACCCCGCGCTCGACGTGGGCACGGATGCCGCCGTTCTCCGGCATCATCAGCACGTCCTGCACCCCGCAGGCCCGCAGGGCCGCCAGCACCCGCAGCAGGATGTTCGCCCGGTCGGCGATCTGCAGGCTGGTGGCGTTGGCGACGACCCGGCGGATGTCCCGGGCGGAAACCGGATTGGCGACGATGCCGACGACCGGAGCCAAGATGGCGTCTCCCCCTCGTTGCGGCGCGCCGTGCGGCGGCGGCCTTTCTGGAGGAGATGGAGCAACTGCCGTGCCAGATGGTCAGTGTGGCGGAAATTCGCTGGTTTCAGCGGTTGCGTCCGCCACACCGGGGTGCGGCGGCGCCACACCTGTTGCACGACCTGTTGCGCCGGCCGTGCAACAGGTGTTGCAGACTGCGGTTTGGCGGCCGGTGCGGCGGTCGGGCGGGGACCCCCGGCATCCCACCCTTGCGCAGGCGTGATCTTGCCAAGCGCTCCGTCGCCGCTTTAGCTTCATTTGGTTATACGAATGAACCACCGACCGGGAAGGAAAAGCCCCATGACCGTCATCGCCACCACCCGGCCGCGTGCGGCCCTGACCGAAGAGGCCCGGGCCGAGCTGGCGGCATTGCTGGGCGATCGGTTCACCACCTCCCTGCCGGTGCGCGAGCATCACGGCAAGGACGAGTCCTACCACGCCCCCTTCCCGCCGGACGGCGTCGCCTTCGCCAGCTCGACCGAGGAGGTCAGCGCGATCGTCCGCATCTGCGCCAAGCACAAGCTGCCGATCATCCCCTTCGGCACCGGGACCTCGCTGGAGGGCGGCATCGCGGCGCTGGCCGGCGGCATCACCATCGACCTGTCGAACATGCAGCAGATCCTGCGCGTCAGCGCGGAGGACCTGGACGTCACCGTCCAGGCCGGCGTGACCCGCAAGCAGTTGAACGAGCATCTGCGCGACACCGGCCTGTTCTTCCCGATCGACCCCGGCGCCAATGCCTCGCTGGGCGGCATGACGGCGACCCGGGCCAGCGGCACCAACGCCGTGCGCTACGGCACGATGCGCGAGAACGTCCTGGGTCTGACCGTGGTGCTGGCCGACGGCCGCGTCATCAGGACCGGCGGGCGGGCGCGCAAGTCGGCGGCCGGCTACGACCTGACCCGGCTGTTCGTCGGCTCGGAAGGCACGCTCGGCATCATCACCGAGGTGACGCTGAAGCTCTACGGCATCCCGGAGGCGATCTCGTCCGCCGTCTGCGCCTTTTCGACCATCAAGGGCGCCGTCGACACGGTGATCCAGACCATCCAGGTCGGCGTTCCGGTCGCCCGCATCGAGCTGCTGGACGAGGTGCAGATCGACGCGGTCAACAAATACTCCAAGCTCGATTATGCGGTGGCGCCGACACTGTTCTTCGAGTTCCACGGCACCGAGGCCGGCGTGAAGGAGCAGGCCGAGATGGTGGCGGCCATCGCGTCGGAGCATGGCGGGATGGAGTTCGCCTGGGCCGTCCGGCCGGAGGACCGCTCCAAGCTGTGGCAGGCCCGTCACGACGCCTATTACGCCGCGCTCGCCTTGCGTCCGGGCTCGAAGGGCTGGCCGACCGACGTCTGCGTGCCGATCTCGCGGCTGGCCGACTGTATCCTGGAGACCAAGCAGGATCTGGCGGAGTCCAACATGCTGGCCCCGATGGTCGGCCATGTCGGCGACGGCAACTTCCACCTGGTCTACGTCATCGACCCGGAAAAGCCCGAGGAGATGGCCGAGGCCCAGCGCCTTGCCGACAAGATGGTCGGCCGCGCGCTGGCGATGGGCGGCACCTGCACCGGCGAGCACGGCATCGGCTATGGCAAGATGGCGTTCCTGGAGCAGGAGACCGGCGACGCCTACGCCGTCATGGGCGACCTGAAGCGGACGCTCGATCCGGACAACCTGCTGAACCCCGGCAAGGTCGTGCGGGTGTAAGGGGGCACTGCCCCCTCAGCGGAACCGTGGCCGCCGCCCCGCCTTCAGCGCCTGCACCGCCTGGTCGAGCGCCTGGAGGAACTGCGACTTGTCGCGCTGGCTCATCGGGGCGTTGCCGCCGCTGACCACGCCCATGTCGCGCAGGTCCTGCATCAGGGCGCGCGTCGCCAGCGCCGAGCCGACGCTGTCGGCGGTGAAGGGGCGCCCGGTCGGGCCGATCACCACGGCGTCGCGCTTGACGCAGCGGTCGGCCAGCGGGATGTCGGCGGTCACCACGATGTCGGTCGCGCCGGCATGGTCGGCGATCCAGTTGTCGGCGGCGTCGAAGCCGTCGCTCACCACCACCAGTTCGGCGATGCAGTCGGTCGGCAGCCGCAGCGGCGCGTTGGCGACCAGCCAGACCTTGCAGCCGGTGCGGCCGGCGACCTTGTAGATCTCCGCCTTGACCGGGCAGGCGTCGGCGTCCACGTAAATGTTCGGGCTTGGGGCGGCCAATCCTGCTCCTCCGGCCGCCGGCCGATTCGGGCCGGGCGGCTCAACATGGTTTCACGCACCGCTCTTATGCGCTAAAACCGGACCCAAGCGACAGGGTGCCGTAGAACCGCAGGGATGGGGGCGGCGCCGGTTTTCACATCTTTTCGGAAGGTCGGAGCGGCGCATGGCGTCCTACCAGTATGTCTATGTCATGAAGGGCCTGACCAAGGTCTATCCTGGCGGCAAGAAGGTTCTCGACAACGTCTGGCTCTCGTTCCTGCCGGGTGTGAAGATCGGCGTGCTCGGCGTCAACGGCGCCGGTAAGTCGACCCTGATGAAGATCATGGCCGGCATGGACAAGGACTTCTCGGGCGAGGCCTGGGCGGCCGAGGGCGCCAAGGTCGGCTACCTGCCGCAGGAGCCGCAGCTCGACCCGACCAAGAACGTCCAGGAAAACGTCATGGAGGCGCTGAAGGAGACGAAGGCGCTGCTCGACCGCTTCAACGAAGTGTCGAACCTGATGGCCGATCCGGACGCCGACTTCGACGCGCTGCTGGCCGAACAGGGCGAACTGCAGGAGAAGATCGACGCCGCCGACGCCTGGGACATCGACCGCACGGTCGAGATCGCCATGGACGCGTTGCGCTGCCCGCCGGGCGACGCCGACGTGACCAAGCTGTCGGGCGGCGAGAAACGCCGCATCGCGCTCTGCAAGCTGCTGCTGGAAAAGCCCGACCTCCTGCTGCTCGACGAGCCGACCAACCACCTCGACGCCGAATCGGTCGCCTGGCTGCAGAAGCACCTGGAGGACTACAAGGGCACCGTCGTGCTGGTCACCCACGACCGCTACTTCCTCGACAGCGTCACCGGCTGGATCCTCGAACTCGACCGCGGGTCGGGGATTCCTTGGGAAGGCAACTACTCGTCCTGGCTGGAGCAGAAGCAGAAGCGCCTGGAGCAGGAAGGCCGCCAGGAGGAATCCCGCCAGAAGCAGCTCGCCACCGAGCTGGAGTGGATCCGGCAGAGCCCGCGCGCCCGCCAGGCCAAGAGCAAGGCCCGCATCACCGCCTACGAGACCTTGCTGGCCGAAAGCGGCAAGGAACAGGCCGGCGAGACGAAGATCGTCATTCCGGTGCCGCCGCGCCTGGGCAACGTCGTCATCGAGGCGGAAAGCATCGCCAAGGGCTTCGGCGACCGCCTGCTGATCGACGGCCTGTCCTTCCGGCTGCCGCCGGGCGGCATCGTCGGCGTCATCGGCCCGAACGGCGCCGGCAAGACCACGCTGTTCCGCATGATCACCGGCCAGGACGGCCCGGACGCCGGCACCTTCCGCGTCGGCGATACGGTGAAGCTCGGCTATGTCGACCAGAGCCGCGACAGCCTCGACGCCAAGAAGACGGTGTGGGAGGAGATCTCCGACGGGCTGGACCTGGTGGAGCTCGGCAAGAAGACCATGCCCAGCCGCGCCTACGTCTCCAGCTTCAACTTCCGTGGTCCCGACCAGCAGAAGAAGGTCGGCCAACTGTCGGGCGGTGAGCGCAACCGCGTCCACCTCGCGAAGATGCTGAAGTCCGGCGCCAACGTCCTGCTGCTCGACGAACCGACCAACGACCTCGACGTCGACACGCTCCGGGCGCTGGAGGACGCGCTGCAGACCTTCGCCGGCTGTGCCGTGGTCATCAGCCACGATCGCTGGTTCCTCGACCGCATCGCCACCCACATCCTGGCCTTCGAGGGCGACAGCCACGTCGAATGGTTCGAAGGCAACTTCCAGGACTACGAGGCCGACAAGAAGCGCCGCCTGGGTGCCGATGCCGACCAGCCGCACCGCATCAAGTACAAGCCGCTGGTGCGCGGCTGATCCTTCACATCGCGCGGTCAAATCGCGCGGCCCAATCGCGCGGCGAGGATCAAGCAACGGAAAAGAGGCGGCCCGCAGGCCGCCTCTTTTCCGTTCTGGGAAGACGGGAGGCGCGCCTCAGCGGTCGAGATCGCTGCGGCGGTCGGTCTTGTCCCGCATGTCCTCCACCTCGACCTCGGTCCGGCGGACGGTGTCGCGGACGGTCTCGGCGCGCTCGGCGACGTCCTTGCGGACGACTACCGTCTCGCGGACATGGGCGGTCTTGCTGACCACCGCTTCCTCGTCGGTCTCCGAGACCTCGATGGTCCGCTCGCGGAAGGCGTCGGCCGGGACCTCGGCGCCGGCACCCTCGACCATGCCGCCGGGCTGGCGCTCGACGGTGACGGTCTCGTCGCGCAGGCGCACCTGTTCCTCGACCGGCGTCTCGACCACATAGCTGCGCACGCGGACGCCGCCGCGCTCGACGCTGCGCTTGCCGACCTGGACCTGCTCCTCCACCAGCGGGATCCGCTCCTCGCGCTCGGCGGTGCCGCGACGGCCGCTCTCCATGCCGGCCTCCGAACCGACGCCCGTGCCGATCCCCGATCCCGTGACGGATCCGGTGACGGGGCCGGTGCTGCGCACGTTGGCCTCGCGCATGGCGCCGGCGGCATCGCTCAGCCGCTCATCCGCGACGGACTGGCCCGGGGTGTAGCGCATGCGCTCCTCGTCGGCCGACCGCTCGTCGTAATAGCCGGCGCTCTCGTCGAAGCCGGTCCAGCCGGAGTTGCGGTAGGCGGTGCCGCGCTCCTCGACATCGACGATGTTGCCGCGCTCCAGAACCTCCATGGCGCGGTCGACATCGTCCTCGTCGACACGTAGCTTCAGCAGCGTGCCGCCGCGGCGCACGCCCTCGGCATAGACCTGCGCGTCATGGTTCGGGACGCCCCAGCCGGCGATGCGGGAGAGCATGCCGCCGGCGGTGGTGCCGGTGGTCGGCGGCACCGTGTTGGGCGAGGCGACATAGCCGGTGGACAGGTCGGTGCGGGCCATGCCCGCGGCCGCACCGATGGAGGAATCGCCGGTCAGGCCGGTGCCGGAACCGCTGCCGCTCCAGTCGGTGCCGCCTGCCTGGCCGCTGCGGGCCAGATCGGAGCTTGCCAGATCGGAACCGGCGAGATCGGCATGGGAAAGGACATCGATGATGCCGGCGTCGAAGCCGGCCGCCTGCAGGTCCTGCGACGCGGCGGTCGCGTCGGACCGGTGGTCGTAGAGGGCAACGATGGTCTTGGACATCGGGCTACTCCTCGGGTTCGGTGTTCGGGTGGGGCCGGGGTGTCGCAATGCGCTCGACCGCGGCCTGTTCGGACCGCAGGATGACGGGCTGTTCGACGTCGACGGTGCGCCGGCTCTTGCGGATGTGCAGTTCCTCGCGGAGCACAAGCCGCCGCTCAACCACCAGGATCTCCTCGACGAGCGGGATCACCGTGACGTCGCCTTCCTGGCGGATCCCCGGATAGGCGTCGATCTCCCGACCGACAGGGACGCGGGTGACGAGCGCCTCTTCATGCTCCAGCGTTTCGCGGACCAGTGTCTCGCGCTCGGCGACCCGGGTCGAAACCCGGACCCGGCTGCGCTCCACGCGCTGCTTCTCGACGGACACCGTCTCGTCGCGCAACGGGACGACCGCTTCCGGCTTGTCCGTCTCCGGAATGTCGGGGGGCACCATGGCGGCGGCGCCGCGGGTCAGCGAAGCAGCAGGTAAAGGACGATCGCGACCACGATCAGGCCGAGGATGATCCACATCCAGTTCATTCCCGAACTGGTTGCTCCGCCGCCGGAACCGTCATACACACCGACCTTCCTGGGCTTCTGTTCGTCTGCCATGGGAGCCTCCTCTCGGGGAATGGACCGGCGGGATGCTCCCGGCCGGCGCTCCCATCAAACAGGACGCCCCAATGATCGTTCCGGAGATTTAACGACCGCTGCAACGCAATAAGTTGAAACGGAAGTGCAACGAATTTCGTGGGAATGCCGGTGTTGGCCGCCCCGGCGGTCAGCCCGCCATTTTCTGGTGCTCGAGAAAGGCGGTCTTCAGCAGAGCCTTCAAATCGTCGCCATACCGATGGAAGCCGACGGACAGTTGCCCGCGCTCTTCGTCGCGGTGCAGGACCACGAGGCGGGCGACCGCCGTGACGTCCTGACGGTCGGCCAGCACGACGCGGGCCGTGAAGGACTGCCCGCGCTGGTAGGGCTGGTTCACCGCCAGCAGGCACAGGCCGCCGACCGACCAGTCGCGCGCCGGGAAGCTGCCGTGCTCGGTATGGACGACCATGCCGGGCCGCACGAAGCGCTTCTGCCGGCGGCGCTCCTCCGGCGGGGGAGCCGGGAGGGGCGAGGTGGCGGACGGCATGTCGATGCCCGCCCCGTCGGTCAGCGCGCCGGTGAAGACGGCACCGCGAACCACCGCCTCGGCCATCCGCGAGTTGCGCAGGTCGGCGTCGGAGAAATCGGCACCGTCGAAGTTCGCCGGCCAGGCACGGCCGCCGGCCAGCGCGACCGGGCGCGCATCCGCCCCGTTCAGCAGGGTGTGGGCGAGATAGGCGCGGCGCAGGGTGGCGCCGCGCAGCACCGCGTCGCGGAGATCGGCCTCGTCCAGGTCGATATAGGACAGCTCCGCCATTTCCAGGCTGGCCCGGGTCAGCCGGGCGCCCGGCAGGCGGCAGCGGCGCAGGCGGGCGCCGGCCAGGCTGCGCCCGTGCAGGTCCGCTCCCGCCACCGAGACGAGGTCGAGGTCGAGGCGCGCGCCGTCGGCGCCGCCGCTCTCCACCCAGAGCTCGTGCCGCTCCACCATCTGCAGGAAGTCGGCCACCGGCATGGCCGTGTAGTTGGGCTGGACGATGGCGTCCGGCGGCAGGGCGAAGGGGATGAAGGTTCGGGTCAGCGTGGCGTGGTCCATCACCGTGTTGCCGAACACCGCCCCGTCGAGATTGGCGCCGCAGAAATCGGTGCCCATCAGCACGGCCGAGGTCAGTTCAGCGCCCGTCAGGTCGGCATCGTTCAGGTCGGCGCCGCTGAGGTCGCAGCCGCTGAAGTTGGCGCCGGCGAGGATGGAACGCTCCATCTTCGCCTCGGTCAGGCGGGTGGTGCCGGTGCCCTGGGTGGTGCGGCGGCGGCCGGCCGCCGGGTCGGCGTCGCCCCCTTCCACCAGTTCGCCGGCACGGAAGTCGGCGCCCCGCAGGTTCGCGTCGGTGAGAACGGCACGGTGCAGGTTCGCCCCCCGCAGGTCGGCGCCCGTCAGAACCGCGCCCGACAGGTTGACGGCCTCCATGTCGGCGCCGAACAGGTCGGCCTGCGACAGGTCTGCCTTCACCATGCGGGTGTTGCACAGGTTGGCTCCGGCCAGCTTGGCGCCCGCCAGCGAGACCCGGTCGAGGTTCAGGCGCGACAGGTCGCGGAAACTGAGGTCGGCGCGCCGGCCGCTGCCGGGCCGCTTCAGCCAAGCCTGGTGCGCCTGGATGATCGTCCGGAGTTCCTCGATCTCTTTCGGATCACGGTCGGCCATGGCGTCGGGATTCCAGCTTCACCCTATGACGAAAGACAGCAGCATCCCCGCCAACATAGCCAGTTCGAACAGTGCCGTCACGGATTCTGAACGCGCCGGTCCGAATCGGCGCGTGCGCCGTTGTGCAGCCGGACAGTACCGCAGGAGGCATGGCCCCGGCGCCGACTGGTTCGATGACATAAGGCGGTGGATCATGGCGTCAGGACGGGTCGGGCCGGAGCGGTCGCTCGACATGCTGAACTTCTTCCTCGCCGACGTTCGCGACGGGTTGGGCCCCTACCTCGCCATCTATCTGCTGACCGTGCAGCACTGGGACGAGGCCAGCATCGGCCTGGTGATGATGCTGGCCGGGCTGGCGGGGATCGCCGCGCAGGTCCCGGCGGGTGCCCTGGTCGACGGGACCCGGTACAAGCGCGCCGTCATCGTGGCCGCCGCCCTCCTCGTCACGCTCGGCTGCGTGCTGCTCCCCTGGATCAACGACTTCGCCGTCGTCGCCCTGCTGCAGTCGGCGGTCGGCGCCGCCGGCGCGGTCTTCCCGCCGGCGATCGCGGCGATCACGCTCGGCCTGCTCGGCCCGCGCGCCTTCGTCCGGCGGGTCGGCCGCAACGAGTCCTTCAACCATGCCGGCAACGCGGTGGCCGCCCTGCTGGCCGGAACGGCCGCCTACTTCTTCGGGCCGGTTGCGGTGTTCTGGCTGATGACGGCGATGGCACTGTGCAGCATCGCGGCCACCGCCACCATCCGCCCGGACGCGATCGACCATGCCGTGGCGCGTGGGCTGCATGCCGCCCAGGCCGGCACCGCCAGGGAGGAGCCGTCCGGGCTGCGGGCGATCCTGGGATGCCGGCCGCTGCTGATCTTCGGAGGCTGCGCCGCCCTGTTCCATTTCGCCAACGCCGCCATGCTGCCGCTGGTCGGCCAGCTCCTCGCGATGCGTGATCCGGGGCTCGGCACCAGCCTTATGTCCTTCTGCATCATCGCCGCGCAGCTTGTCATGGTGCCGATGGCGATGCTCGTGGGGGCGAAGGCCGACCGCTGGGGGCGCAAGCCGCTGCTGCTGGCCGCCTTCCTCGTCCTGCCGCTGCGCGGCTTCCTCTACACGCTGTCCGACGCGCCCGCCTGGCTGGTGGGGGTGCAATTGCTGGACGGCGTCGGGGCCGGGCTGTTCGGCGCGCTGTTCCCGCTGGTGGTCGCCGACCTGACCGAAGGCACCGGCCGCTTCAACGTCAGCCAGGGGGCGATCGCCATGCTCCAGGGCATCGGCGCGGCGCTCAGCACCGGTGCCGCGGGGCTGGTCGTCGTCCGGGCGGGCTACGACGCCGCCTTCCTGGTACTGGCCGCGGCGGCCGGCGTGGCGCTGCTGCTGGCCGCCCTGGCGCTGCCGGAAACGCGGTCCGGTGCCGCGCGGCCGGCGTCGGAGGACCGCGCGGTGCCGGCGGCGACCGGGGCTGAGTGAGGAGCGGGCCGACGGCCGGGAAGGAAGGGCAGGCCGGAAACGACGAAGCCCGGACCATGGCGGACCGGGCTTCGTCATCGAAGGCTATGGCGATCTGACGCTGGGCGATCGGGCCTGGGGCAACCAGACTCAGCCGGCGCGGCTGCCGACCTTCTGGCGCAGGGCCTGGATCAGGGCGTCCACGCGCCCGCCGTTCTGCTCGATCACCGAGGCGAATTCCTGCCGCTGGGTCACGCCCATGCTGACATTCTCCACCACCACGTCGATGATCTTGTAGGAGCTTGCGGCCTTTCGGACGCGCCAGCTTATGTTCACCGGCGGACCGTTGGGGCGGGCGATCTGCGTCGTCACCATGCTGTCCGATTCGCCGGCCGGCGCGGTGCCCGTGATCTTGAAGGTTTCGCCCGAATACTCGACGAAGCGTTCGGCATAGGTGTTGACGATCATCTGCTCGAACAGCTTCTGGTACTCCGCCCGCTGCGCTTCGCTGGCGGAGTTCCAGTAGCGGCCGAGCACCCAGCGGCCGATGTAGGTGACGTCGAAGCCGGCGTTCAGCAGCGTGCGGAAGCGCTGGACCGCCTGGTCGCGCGACAGGCTCTTGTTCGAGAAGGTCGCGACCGTCTCGTCGCCCAGCTTCTGGATGAATGCGGCGGCCCCCTGGTCCGCGCTCTGCGCGGCGGCGGGGGAGATGAGGGTGTGCCCGGCCCAACCGCTCACCGCGAGCAGGGCAGCGCACGCGACGAAATGGCGGCGTGTCAGCATGATAAGGCGAAAAGTGGCGGATGCTGCGGCTTTGTCAACGGTCATTTGACCTTTGTATGAAGGCCGGCTGTATGAAGGCCGTGGCGACCGGGCGCTCCGGCGCCGCCACGGGGGCGGCGCCGGAGGGGCACTGGTCGTCGCGAACCGCTCAGGGCTTCGGGGCGTCGGTGAAGTCCGGGAACTCCGGCGTGGCCGGCGCCTTGTTGTTGCTGATCTCCGCCCGGCGCTGCTGCTGGTACAGGCTGCGGACCGTGGCGTAGAAGTCCACCGAATTGCGGCGCAGGTCGTCGACCTCCCGCAGGATCTGCGACCGGCGGTCGACGGCGCCAACCATGCCGCGGACAAGGTAGACGTCCTTGTGGTCGGTCCCATAGGCCCAGATGCGGAACGGGTCGCCGACGGTGTCCACGGCATAGCCGGCGGTGTCGCGCAGGTTCGACGGACCCAGCAGCGGCAGCACCAGGTACGGCCCGTCGCCGACGCCCCAGACGGCCAGCGTCTGGCCGAAATCCTCCGGCGCGCGGGGGATGCCGGCCTCGGTGGCCACGTCGGCCAGGCCGCCGACGCCCAGGATGGTGTTGGTCAGGAAGCGGCCGGTGGCGTTGGACGCCCCCTCCACGTTGCCCTGGAGCAGGTTGTTGGCGATGTAGAGCGGCGACATCAGGTTGTCGATGAAGTTGCTGATGACGTCGCGCACCGGATCGGGAACCACGCCGACATAGACCTCCGCCGCCGGCCGGATGACCAGGATGTCGGCCGCCTCGTTGGCGGCGAAGACGAAGCGGTTGGGGATCTCGAGCGGGTCGTTCACCCGGTAGGCAGCATCCGTCGCGCCCGAGTCGGCCTGATTGGTCGCGCAGGCCGTGGCCGTCAGGGCGAATGCCACGACGGTGGCCGTACGGAGGAGGGAGCGGGAAAGGCGGGCCAGCTTCATGTGCGACGGCTCTTTGTCTGAGGGCTCGACTCGGGTGGGATTGCCCGGCGGTCCCGGCCACAACCGAGGACTCCGGTGAAGGAAGTCCTCAACCCTGGCAGGGGGAGGGCACGGGCATGGTGAACAATGGGTTGGAAGATCCACAATTTCCACCGCTTCGTGACCTAACACAGGCTTGGCCGTTTGGCCAGCATGTGCGGCCGGGCCGTATCCGTCCCGGCGGCGGCTGTGATGGGATCGCCGCACCACCGCCTCATCCGTGCCGGCAGCGGCGTGCGCATGGCCGGCCGGCCGCGAAGAAAAGCGGTTTACGACGTATAAAGATATCTTTATATCTGTATCCGCGTCGGCGGGCCGCAGGGCTTCGCCGGGCGTGATCCCATCCTGGCCCGAATCGGACGTGAGGCGATGGACGACCTGCTTGCGACGTTGAAGGCGGCGGCGGAGACGACCCGGCTCAGGCTGCTGGCGCTTTGCGCGCATGGCGAGCTGACCGTGACCGAGCTGACCCAGATCCTTGGCCAGAGCCAGCCGCGGGTCTCGCGCCACCTGAAGCTCCTGTGCGATGCCGGCCTGCTCGACCGTTTCCGCGAAGGCACCTTCGCCTTCTACCGCCTCGCCGAGAAGGGGGCCTCGGCGGAACTGGCCCGCGTCCTGGTCGACGCCATTCCCGACGACGACGCCACCTTGAAGCTGGACCTCGAGCGGCTGGAGGCGATCAAGCGCGCGCGCTCCGAGACCGCCGCCGCCTATTTCCGCGAGAATGCCGCGCGTTGGCACGAAATCCGCTCCCTTCACATTGCGGAAGGCGAAGTCGAAGCCGCCCTGCTGCGCCTTTTCCCGGAAGGGGGGGTGGAGGAACTGCTGGATATCGGCACCGGCACCGGTCGGATGCTGGAGGTGCTCGGCGGGCACGTCCATCGTGCGATCGGGGTAGACCAGTCGCGCGAGATGCTGGCCGTCGCCCGCAACCGGCTGGAGGAGGCGGGGCTGCGCCACTGCCATGTCCGGCAGGCCGACATGTACCAGTTGCCGTTCCCCTCCGGCTCGTTCGACGCCGCGGTGATCCATCAGGTGCTCCACTACACCGAATCGCCGGCCGGCGTCCTGGGCGAGGCGGCGCGCGTCCTGCGCCCCGGCGGGCTGCTGCTGGTCGTCGATTTCGCCCCCCACCATCTCGAAGCCCTGCGCGAGGAGCACGCGCACCGCCGCCTGGGCTTCTCCGACCAGGAGGTCGCCGGCTGGTGCCGCCAGTCGGGCCTGGATTGCGGCCCGGTGGTCCACCTTCCGGGCGATCCCCTCACCGTCTCCATCTGGCCGGCCACCCGCGCCGCCGCCGCCCATCCCACGCCCCCGAAAACCGCCTTCTCGTTCAGCGGAGTCCCGTCATGACCGCGCCCATCCCCGCGCTGCCGTCCGTCAGCTTCGAGTTCTTCCCGCCCAAGACGGAGAAGATGGAGCAGAGCCTGTGGCAGTCGATCCGGCGGCTGGCGCCGCTGGCGCCGGGCTTCGTGTCGGTGACCTACGGCGCCGGCGGCTCGACCCGCGAACGCACCCACGCCACCGTCTGCCGCATCCAGGCGGAAACCGGCATCCCGGCCGCCGCCCACTTCACCTGCGTCGGCGCCACCCGCGACGAGATCGACGCCATCGCCCGCACCTACTGGGATGCCGGCATCCGCCATCTGGTGGCGCTGCGCGGCGACCCGCCGGAAACCGCGGGCGGGGTGGGCGGCCGCTACGAGCCGTTTCCCGGCGGCTACGCCTATGCCGCCGACCTGGTGGCGGGGATGAAGCGGATCGCCGACTTCGAGATCTCGGTCGCCGCCTATCCGGAAAGCCACCCGGAGGCGCCCAGTGCGCGGTTCGACCTCGACAACCTGAAGCGCAAGGTCGATGCCGGCGCCACCCGCGCCATCACCCAGTTCTTCTTCGACAACGACGCCTATTTCCGTTTCCTGGACCGCTGCGCGGCGGCCGGCATCCATGTGCCGATCGTCCCCGGCATCCTGCCGATCACCAACTTCGCCCGCGCGGTCGAGTTCGCCGGCAAATGCGGCGCCTCCATGCCGGCGAGGCTGGCAGAAACCTTCGAGGGGCTGGACGACGATCCGGAAACCCGCCAGCTCGTCGCCGCGACGGTGGCCGCCGAACAGTGCCAGGCGCTGCAGGCGCGGGGCGTCAACGACTTCCACTTCTACACGCTGAACCGCTCCGACCTGACCATCGCCATCTGCCGCATGCTGGGCGTCAAGGCGAAGGCCGCCGCTCCCGCCGTGGTGGCCGGGTAGGGCGCCGCCACCATGGTTTCGTGCTAGAGTCGCCGCACATCCGCGGAAGGGGGCATCGCGCCATGGACGGCCGGGCTGGCTACGACACCGACCTCTTCGCCTGGACCGGGGAGCAGGCCCGGTTGCTGCGCGACGCCGCGCAGTCCCGGCCGGGTCCGGGCATCGACTGGGACCACATCGCCGGGGAGCTCGACGCCATGGGTGCTCAGGTCAGGGACGCGGTCCGGCGCCACCTCGCCGCCGTGATCGAGAATCTGCTGAAGCTGGAATACTCCCCCGATCCCCGGCCGCGGCGCCGGTGGTGGATCACGGCGACGAAGGCCCGCCGCCATCTGGAGGAGATGCTGGAGGAGAACCCCAGCCTGCAGCGCTTCCCCGCCGAGATCCTGGAGAAGGCCTGGCTGGACGGTGATGCCGACGCCTGCCTGGACGACGGCATCGACATCGACGCGCTGCCGAAGGAGTGCCCCTACGCTCTGGAGGACCTGCGCGATCCCGACTGGTGGCCGGTGAACCGCCACGGCCTGACCTGACCTTCTTACATCTGCCCCGAACCCGCCAAATAACGGACAAGACGCATTCCCATGGCCCACATCCTCGACACCCTGCGTGACCGCGTTCTGCTTTGCGACGGCGGGTTCGGCAGCCGCATCCAGGCGCTCGACCTCGACGTCGAGAAGGATTACTGGGGGCACGAGAACTGCACCGACATCCTGCCGCTGTCGCGCCCCGACATCGTCCGCGACATCCACCGCGGCTATTTCGAGGCCGGGGCGGACATGGTGGAGACCGACACCTTCGGCGCCTCGCCGGTGACGCTGGGCGAGTTCGGCATCTCCGAGAAGGCGTTCGAGATCAACCAGCGCGCGGTCGAGCTGGCGCGCGAGGCGGCTTCAACCTTCACCGACGGCCAGCCGCGCTTCGTCATCGGCTCCATCGGGCCGGGAACCAAGCTGCCCAGCCTGGGCCACATCGCCTACCAGCCGGCGGAGGACAGCTTCTACGTCCAGGCGGCCGGCCTGATCGCCGGCGGGGCCGACGCCATCCTGGTCGAGACCTGCCAGGATCCCCTGCAGATCAAGGCCGCCGTCAACGGCATCAAGCGCGCCCGGCTGGAGGCGAAGTCCGACACGCCGGTCTTCGTCCAGGTGACGGTGGAGACCACCGGCACGCTGCTGGTCGGCACCGACATCGCCGCGGCGGCCACCGTCATCCAGGCGCTGGACGTGCCCTTGATGGGCCTGAACTGCGCCACCGGCCCGCTGGAAATGAGCGAGCATGTGCGCTGGCTGTCGCAGAACTGGCCGGACCTGATCTCCGTCCAGCCCAACGCCGGCCTGCCGGAGCTGGTCGACGGCAAGACCCATTACCCGCTGCTGGCCAGCGACTTCGCCCATTGGCTGGAGCGCTTCGTGGCCGAGGACGGGGTGAACCTCGTCGGTGGCTGCTGCGGCACCAACGTCCCGCACATCGCGGCGGCCAACCAGATGCTGCGCAAGCTGGCCCCGGCCGGCTCGCACCGCCCGGCGCCGAAGGGCCGCACCGTCCATTGGGTGCCGGCAGTGGCGTCGCTCTATTCCCAGGTCACGCTGCGCCAGGAGAACGCCTTCTTCGCCATCGGCGAGCGCTGCAACGCCAACGGCTCCAAGAAGTGGCGCGAGCTGCAGGAGAAGAACGACTGGGACGGCTGCGTCGAGATGGCCCGCGAGCAGGTCAAGGAAGGCAGCCACTCGCTCGACGTCTGCACCGCCTTCGTCGGCCGTGACGAGGTGGCGGAGATGAACGCGGTGGTCTCCCGCTTCACCGGTTCCGTCACCGCCCCGCTGGTGATCGACTCCACCGAATACAAGGTTCTGGAGCAGGCGCTGGCGCTCTACGGCGGCAAGGCGATCCTCAACTCCATCAACTTCGAGGACGGGGAGGAGCCGGCAAGGCTGCGCCTGACGCTGGCCAAGAAGTTCGGTGCCGCCGTCATCGCCCTGACCATCGACGAGGAGGGCATGGCGAAGACACCGGACCGCAAGCTCGCCATCGCCAAGCGGCTCTACGATCTGGCGGTGAACGAGTACGGTCTCGCCCCGTCGGACCTGCTGTTCGACCCGCTGACCTTCACCATCGCCACCGGCAACGAGGACGACCGCAAGCTCGCCATCTGGACGCTGGAGGGCATCGAGGCGATCGCCCGCGAGATGCCCGGCTGCCAGATCATCCTGGGTCTCTCCAACGTCTCCTTCGGCCTGAACGCCGCGGCGCGCCATGTGCTGAACTCGGTCTTCCTCGACCATGCGGTGAAGAAGGGGATGACGGGCGCCATCGTCCATGTCTCCAAGATCCTGCCGCTGCACCAGATCCCGGAGAAGGAGGTCAGGACCGCCGAGGATCTGATCTTCGACCGCCGCACGGAAGGCTATGACCCGCTCCAGGCCTTCATCGCCCTGTTCGAGGGGCGAAAGGCGGCGGACGCCAAGAAGAAGGCGCGCGCCGAGACCGTGGAGGACCGGCTGAAGGAGCGCATCGTCGACGGCGACCGCACCGGTCTGGAGGACGACCTCGCCGAGGCGATGAAGACCCATCCGCCGCTGGAGATCATCAACACCTATCTGCTCGACGGCATGAAGGTGGTGGGCGAACTGTTCGGCGCCGGCAAGATGCAGCTTCCCTTCGTTCTGCAGTCGGCGGAGACGATGAAGGCCGCCGTGGCGTGGCTGGAGCCGCACATGGAGAAGGTGGAGGGCCAGCAGAAGGGCACGCTGGTCCTCGCCACCGTGAAGGGCGACGTCCACGACATCGGCAAGAACCTCGTCGACATCATCCTGACCAACAACGGCTACAAGGTGGTCAACCTCGGCATCAAGCAGCCGGTCACCGCCATCATCCAGGCCGCCAAGGAGCACAAGGCCACCGCCATCGGCATGTCAGGCCTGCTGGTCAAGTCCACCGTGGTGATGCGCGAGAACCTGGAGGAGATGACCCGCGAGGGGCTGGAGGTGCCGGTGCTGCTCGGCGGTGCCGCCCTGACCCGCGCCTATGTCGAGGGCGACTGCGTCGCCTCCTACGGCTCCGGCCGCGTCGCCTACGCCGGCGACGCCTTCGACGGGCTGACGCTGATGGACAAGGTGGTGGAGGGCAGCTTCGACCAGCAGCTCGCCATCCAGCAGGCCAAGCGCGCCGGCAAGGCGACCAACCGCCGCCGCGTGCTGGGGCAGGCGACCAGCGCCGCCACCGGCCCGGTCGACAAGGACGCCGTGCGCGCCCGCCGCCGCCGGCTGGCCGAGGGCGTGCCGGTGCCGACCCCGCCCTTCTGGGGTCCGAAGCTGATCGACCATGTGCCGCTGAAGACGCTGGTCACCTACCTGAACGAGCGGATGCTCTACCAGCTCCAGTGGGGCTACCGGAAGGACGGCAAGTCCTTCGAGGAGTTCAAGGAATGGGCGAAGAAGGAGCTGCGGCCGGTGCTCGACCGCATCCTGCGCATCGCCGCCACCGAGAACATCCTGCGCCCGACCGCGGTCTACGGCTACTGGAAGGCGGCGGCCGACGGCAACGACGTCATCCTGTTCGAGGAGGACGGGACGACCGAGGCCGCCCGCTT
Source organism: Azospirillum picis (assembly GCF_017876115.1). Lineage (GTDB taxonomy): Bacteria > Pseudomonadota > Alphaproteobacteria > Azospirillales > Azospirillaceae > Azospirillum > Azospirillum picis. Next base: position 298,392 of record NZ_JAGINO010000002.1, on the reverse strand, counting down.
CACCCTGCCGCGCCAGGCCAAGGAGGACGGCGAATGCATCGCCGACTTCCTGCGCGACGTGACCGACCCCGAGCGTGACGTGATCGGCCTCCAGGTCGTCACCATGGGCCAGCATTGCGCCGAGGTGGCGAGGGCATGGTTCGCCGAGAACCGCTACCAGGACTACCTCTACCTGCACGGCCTGTCGGTGGAGATGACCGAGGCGATGGCGGAATATGTCCACGCCCGCATCCGGGCGGAACTCGGCTACGGCGCCGAAGACAGCCGCGACAAGGAGAAGCTGCTGCAGCAGTCCTATCGCGGCAGCCGCTACAGCTTCGGCTATCCGGCCTGCCCGAACCTGAAGGACCAGGAGCAGCTTCTGAAGCTGCTGGACGCCGGCCGCATCGGCATCGAGATGTCGGACGAGGACCAGCTCCATCCGGAGCAGAGCACCTCGGCCATCGTCCTGCACCACCCGCGGGCCAAGTACTTCTCGGTGTAAGGCCCTCGGTCTATCGGATGATCCTCCGCCGCCCGTCCCGTGTTAGGATGGGCGGTGGAGACGTCCCATGACCGCGATCGACGTTGCGCATCACGAGAAGCTGCAGCTCCTGCTGGACCGGATCTTTCCGGCCCTGCAGCCGGAGGCCGTCTATCTGTTCGGCAGCCGGGCGCGCGGCGACTTCGACGAGGACAGCGACTACGACCTGCTGGTGATCGTCCCGGACGACGCGCCGAAGGAGAGGCGGTCGATCCGCTATGCCTATGCAACGAAGATCGGCACCGGCATTCCTGCAGACATCATTCCCTGTACGCGCACCAATTACGAGTCATCCAAGGATGTGGCCGGCACATTGAGTTATGAGGTCAAGCGCCATGGGCTGAGAGTCTATGGAGCATAGGAAGGTTCAGGCATGGCTGGTCGTGGTGGAGCGCGATTTGAAGGCGATCCGCAACAACCTCTATGGTCCCGAGCCGGAGCCCCAGATGGCTCCTACCATTGCCAGCAGGCGGTGGAGAAGCTTGCCAAGACCCTGCTCGTGGCAGCCGGCATGATGCCGCCGAAGTCGCACGATATCGACGTTCTGGTTGCACGGCTTCCAACCGGTCATCCTTTGGCCCCGCGTATCGCCGGACTGGCCCATCTTACCGCATTCATCAGCGCTTCGCGCTATCCGGGAGCCGGCATCTTCGACGATCCGCTGCCCGACCTGCCGATTTCGGAGGTCGTTGGTTGGCTGGCGGACATAGATGCGCTCCGCAGCGACATCCTCCGCTTCCTTGGGCAGCCATGACGACGTCCGACCCCACCACCCCCCTCGACCTCCACCGCGACAACGTGCGGCCGGAGTGGATCGACTACAACGGCCACATGAACGTCGCCTATTACCTGCTGGCCTTCGACCACGCGACGGATGCCGTGCTCGACCGGTTCGGGATCGGCAAGGGCTATGTCGCGGCGGAGAACCGCTCGATGTTCGTCGTCGACGTCCATCTCACCTACGCCCGCGAGGTGACGGAAGGGGTGCCGCTGCATTTCAAATCGCGGTTGCTGGGAGCGGACGCCAAGCGGCTGCACCTGTTCCACGAGATGCGGCACGGCGATGACGGCTGGCTCGCCGCGACGGCGGAGTTCATGCTGCTGCACGTCGATCTGGCGGTTCGTCGGGCCTGCTCCTTTCCGCCGGATGTCGCCGCGGCGCTGGCGGCGCAGGCCGGCGCCCAGTCCGCCCAGCCCTGGCCGCCGCAGGCCGGGCGGGCGGTGAAACGGCTCGATGCAACGGGCAGGTGACCCTGCAACCGTTGAGTTTGCCGCCGATGCCCCCATCTAACGGGGCATGAGCCACCTGTTCGTCGCACCGACCCGCTTCCGCTTTCTCCCGGCCGTTCTTGCGGCGTTTGTCGCCGTTGCCGGGGTCAGCGTGCCGGCCACTTCGGCTCTTGCCGTTTGCACCGACTCCGCCGGGCCGAACGTCAACTGGCGGCGCTGCTCCTTCGAGAGCCAGACGCTGGCCGGGGTGGATCTCAGCGGCGCGATGCTGCGCGATGCGACCTTCCAGCGTGCGACCCTCGGCCAGGCGACGCTGACAGGGGCGGACGGCTACCGTGCCAAGTTCATCAGCGCCCGGGCACCGGGCGCCAAGTTCGACGGCGCGAGGCTGATCGAAGCCGACTTCACGCGTGCCGACCTGACCGGCGCCAGCTTCCGCGACGCCGACCTGCGCAACGCCAAGCTGGTGGGGGCGTCGCTGGCCAGCGCGGACTTCACCGGAGCCAAGCTGTCCGGGACAGACTTCCGCCATGCCGACCTGTCGGGCGCCCGTTGGACGGACGGTACGCATATCTGTGCGGAAAGCTCGCTCGGACAATGCAACTGAGCGCCGTGCGCCGCGACCCTTCACCCCTCCATTACCCTCTTGTCGCAGAAGGGTTTGCCGCGTACGCTTCGAGACCGAATTAATTCCGAAGAACGGCGGCCGGGACGATCATGGAGGACTTCGAGCGTTCCAGCGGCTTGGCCGCCAAGGCCATGGAGCGGATGCTGGCGGAGCGGCTGCCGCCCACCCCGGAGAATTTCACTCTCTGGTACGTGTACTTCAGCGGCGTCAACCCGGACTTGACGCGCGCCATCGACTTGGCCCGCCGCGACGGGCTGACCACATCGCAGGGCCTTTGCGACGAGCTGTACAAGCGCTTCTTCGCCTTGGACGCCGAGGCGCAGGCGATCCGCGAAACCTCCGACAAGGCCCGCTATGCGCTGGGCCGCATCCTTGAGCAGCTCGGCACGGTCGGTTCGGAAACCGAGCGCTACGGCAATGCGCTGTCCGGCTTCCGGGAGGAGCTGGACCAGCCGCTGACCCTGCCGGAACTGCGCGCGATGGTGGCGGCCATCGCCGCGGAGACGAAGGCGATCGTCGACCGCCAAGCCGTTCTGCAGCACCAGCTCCAGGATTCCAGCCAGCAGTTGGCGGAGATGCGGGTCAGCCTCGACAGCGCCCGGCGCGAGGCGCTGACCGACGGGCTGACCGGCATCGGCAACCGCAAGGCGTTCGACCTGATGCTGCAGGAGGCGATGGAGGAGGCGGTGCGGGAGCAGCAGCCGCTGTCGCTGCTGATGCTCGACATCGATCATTTCAAGTCCTTCAACGACACCCATGGCCATTTGGTCGGCGACCATGTGCTGAAGCTCGTCGCCCGCATGCTGACCGAGTGCATCAAGGGCCGCGACACCGCCGCCCGCTACGGCGGGGAGGAGTTCGCGATCATCCTGCCGCGCACCAGCCTGGAGAATGCCGCAAAGCTGGCCGATCAGGTGCGCGCCTTCGTCGGGGGCCGGCAGATCGTCAACAAGGCGCGCAACGCCAATTACGGCACCGTGGCCCTCTCGGTCGGCGTCGCGGCGTTGCGGCCCGGCGACGGCGCCGGGGCGCTGGTCCGCCGCGCCGACCATGCGCTCTATGCCGCCAAGCGCGGCGGTCGCAACCGGGTGGCGGTGGAAACCTGATACCGGCGGAGCGGAGGGCGCGTCAGGCGCGATGGCGTGCCGGCAAGTCGGACAGCACCGACCGCGTCCGGTTCAGCAGCTCCGCCGTCAGCTCCGCCGCCGGGCGCCGTCGCGCCAGCCGCAGGCCCTGTCCGGCCCACAGCGACAGGAACTCCGCCCGGCCGGCCCTGCCGGCGGCGGTGCGCAGTGGCCGGGTTAGCGCATTCTGCAGAGGGAAGGGCAGCACCGCCCCGGCCGCCAGCGGATCCTCCACCACCTCCATGAAGCGGTTGACGATGCCGCGCGCCGGCCGGCCGGAGAAGGCGCGGGTCACGCGGGTCTGGTCCTCGCGCGCCGAAAGGATGGCCTGCTTGTGGGCCTCGGGTGGACCGGCCTCGTCGCAGGTCAGGAAGACGGTGCCCATCTGCACCGCGACGGCACCCAGCGCCAGCGCCGCCGCGATGCCGCGCCCATCCATGATGCCGCCCGACGCGATCACCGGGACGCCGACCGCGTCCGCCACCTGCGGCACAAGCGCCATCGTGCCGACGAGGTTGGCCCCCCGGTCGTTCCAGGCGTCGCCGAGGAAGCTGCCGCGATGCCCGCCGGCCTCGCTGCCCTGGGCCACCACCGCATCGACGCCGGCCTGCTCCAGCGCCACCGCCTCGGCAACCGTTGTGGCGGTGCCCAGCACCCGCATGCCGCGTGCCTTGGCGGCGGCGACGGTCTCGGCCGGCGGCAGGCCGAAGGTGACGCTGTAGAAGGCGGCGCCGCTGTCGAGCAGCGCGGCGAACTGCCGCTCGAACCCGTCGTCGGCGAGGGTGGGCGCCTGCGGCTCCGGCAGCCCCAGTTCCAGATGGAAGGGGGCGATCCGGGCCAGCGCCTCCGCCGTGGCGGGGGAGGGGGCGGGGGCCGGCGTCGGGGCGAACAGGTTGATGCCGAAGGGCAGGGCGGTGCGCCCGCGGATGTCGCGCGCCCGTTCGGTGATCTGCACGTCGGTCAGATAGGCCGCCCCGACGAAGCCCAACCCGCCGCCTTCGTTGACCGCAGCCACCAGCGCCGCCGTATCGCCGCCGCCGGCCATCGGCGCCTGGATCACCGGCGAGCGCAGGCCGAGCCTGTCGCGTGGGTCCGTGTGGGAGGACATGTCCGTCTCCGTCGCTTCGACAACGGCGGCATGCTACGCCCGGTGGCCCTTCACAACCAATGACTTGTTCTGAAGGGATCCTTCACTCGGGATGAACGGACAAGGCGTCTCGTTTGCCGTGACGCTCAGATCCCATCAGGCTGGGCTGCTTGACGGGTACCTATCGTGCGCTCCTCTTGCTTGTTGCTCCTGTCTGCCGCACGTTTTGGGGTTGTGCGGCTACATGGCCGGGAGTGACACCGCATGGAAACTGTGACGATGCAGATTTTTGGAAGAGACGTTCCATCGCCGGACGATATCTGGCAAATCTACAGCCGGGTTGTCCTGACTCCCGAACTCTGGAGGCTCGAAACCTTCAAGGAAGCGGCGTCAAAATGCGGGTTCCGCAGGATTGCCGCTCGACAAGGTTACTTCAGTTTTTCCGGAGATCATCATATGACCGGGCAAGCTCCCTTGGTCGAAGGGTTCGTCGAAGAAATACGTCTATTCATCGGACAGGAGCCGAAAGACCTGCCTGAGCCGCTTTACAAGAAGGACCGTGGGAAGATCGCCAAAATTGCGTCATCCTATTCTGACCGGTTCAAGGAGGAACTCGGTGAGTTCAGGACGGCGAACAAGAACAGGATTTTTGAATGCGACGGTCATCGTGTCCGGGTCTTGCCGGCCGATTGCGTCTGGGTCGTAATCTCCAACCTGTCCAATCTCAAGCATGTGCCGAATGATTGGTGGGCAGCGGAGGCACGGACCTCCTGATCGGTGCCGGTCATCGCCGGGCACTGGAGATCAGGGCTCATATTGCTACCGGAACAAGCGCGATGACGTCCGCCGCCTCGTTCAGGGGGGCAGCCGCCCGACAGGCGCCGGCGCCAACTGGCGGCACCCGGAGGCGCATGACCGACTCAACCGCCGACGGCCGCCCTCCTGGCAATCATGGAAATGAAAAGGGCTCCGGACGCGGCCACCGCCGCCTCCGAAGCCCCCCGCCGCCCCGGTGATCTCAGATCACATAGGTCAGTTCCTTCGACTTCAGGCTGCCCTTGCCCAACGTCTCGTCGACATAGTCGAGCAGCCGCGCCAGCGCTTCGCTGCGGCTCAGCGCGTCGGTGTCGATCACCAGCTCCGGTTGGTCCGGCGCCTCGTAGGGGGCGGAGATGCCCGTGAACTCGGCGATCTCGCCGGCCCGTGCCTTCCTGTAGAGCCCCTTGGGGTCGCGGTCCTCGCAGGTGGCGAGGGCGGCGGCGACATGGACCTCGTGGAAGCGGTCGCCGCCGATCACCCGCGCCCGCGCCCGGTCGGACTTCAGCGGCGAGATCAGCGAGGCGATGACCACCATGCCGGCGTCGGCGAACAGCTTCGCCGTCTCGGCCACCCGGCGGATGTTCTCCGCGCGGTCGTCGGCCGAGAAGCCGAGGCCGGCGTTCAGCCCGTTGCGGACATTGTCGCCGTCCAGCACGAAGGTCTGCCAGCCGCGGTCGAACAGCGCGCGTTCCAGCGCCATCGCCAGCGTCGACTTTCCGGCGCCCGACAGGCCGGTCAGCCAGACGATGCCGCCCTGGTGGCCGTTGGCCTGCGCGCGCTCCTCCTGCGAGACGGTATGCGACACCTCGGTGATGTTGGCCGCAGCGGCGTCCTCGATCTCCACCACCAGGCAGCCGCCGACCACGTCGTTGCCGTCGATCAGCGCCCCGCGGCCGGTGCGCGGCAGGTCGGATGCCAGATCCAGGGCGATCGGCGAGCGGGAGCGCAGGACGACCTCGGCGACCTCGTTGCGGTGGACGGACTTGGCCGGCGTGCTCGACAGGTCCTCGACGTCGATGACCGCCGTCACCTGCTCCACCGTCACCCGGTGCTCGGCGGTGGCGATCTTCAGCGTGTAGGTCTTGCCCACCACCAGCGGCTCCGACACCAGCCAGAACAGGCGGGCGGTCAGGCGATGGGCCAGCGTCGGCGCGTCCTCCGCATGGTGGGCGATGTGGCCGCGCTCTGCGAAGATGCGCTTGTCCAGCGTGATGCCGATGCTCTGCCCGGCCTGGGCCGACAGCACGGTCTCGGGATGGTTCCACGCCTCGATGCTGACCACCCTGGCGCTGGCGCCGGTGGGCGAGAAGTGCAGGGTGTCGCCGACCCGCAGGCGCCCGCTTTCGACGCGGCCGGCCAGGATGCGGCGGTCGTCCGGCTTGTAGACGTCCTGCAGGGGCAGGCGCAGCGGCTGGTCGGGCGAGGTCTGCTGCGGGCGGAAGGCGTCGAGCTGCTCGACCACCGTCGGGCCGAGGTACCAGTCGGCCTGCTCGCTGCGCGCGACGATGTTGTCGCCGTTGCGCGCGGAAACCGGGATCACCGCCTTCGGCTGGAGCCCCAGCTCGGCCAGATACTCCTTGATCTCCTGCGCCACCGCTTCATAGCGGCGGCTGGAGAACTCCACCTTGTCCATCTTGTTGACGACGACCGCCACCTGCCGGACGCCCAGCAGATGCAGCAGGAAGGCGTGGCGGCGCGACTGTTCCAGCGCGCCCTCGTCGGCGTCGATCACCAGCAGGGCGGCATCGGCTTGGCTGGCGCCGGTCACCATGTTCTTCAGGAACTCGGTGTGGCCGGGCGCGTCGATGATGACGTAGGGGCGCTGCTGCGTCTTGAAGTGGATTTGCGTGGTGTCGATGGTGATGCCCTGGTCGCGCTCGGCCTGGAGCGCGTCCATGACGAAGGCCCATTCGAACGGCATGCCGCGCTTGCGGCTCATCTCGCGGACCTGCTCCACCTTGCCGTCGGGCAGGCTGCCGGTGTCGTTCAGCAGGCGGCCGATCAGGGTGGACTTGCCGTGGTCGACATGGCCGACGATGACGATGCGGAGTTGGGAATGCGGCATCTTACATGTACCCCACGCTGCGCAGGCGCTCGAAGCTGTCTTCGGATTCGTTGTCCATCGCCCGGCCGGCGCGTTCCGGAATGCGGGTCACCTGGAGCTCGGCGATGATCTCGTCAATGGTGGACGCGGTGCTGTCGACCGGGAAGGTGATGTTCTTCTCGCCCAGCGAGCGGTAGCGCTTGCCCTCCCTGGCGAAATACAGCGGGACGATCGGAATCCCCTCGCGCTGTGAATAGCGCCAGATGTCCAGCTCGGTCCAGGCCAGCAGCGGGTGGATGCGGACATGGACGCCCTCGGGGAAGCGCGTCTTGTAATGGTCCCAGAACTCCGCCGGCTGGTCCTTCACGTCCCAGTCGCCCTCCAGCGAGCGCGGGGAGAACACCCGCTCCTTGGCGCGGGTCGCCTGCTCGTCGCGGCGGATGCCGACCATCACGCCCTGGTAGGCGTGGTCGCGCAGCAGGTTCTTCAGCCCTTCCGTCTTGCGCGCGGCGGCGCGGGTCAGGGGGGGAAGGGTCTGGTCCATCTCCTCCTCGGGCGGGCACTGCTCGACCTTCAGGTCGAGGCCCCATTCCCTGGTGATGCGGTCGCGGAACTCGTAGACCTCCGGCAGCTCCATGCCGGTGTCGAGCTGCACGACGGGGAAGGGGATGCGGCCGAAGAACGCCTTGCGGCAGAGCCAGAGCAGCGCGTTGCTGTCCTTGCCGATCGACCAGAGCATCGCCAGCTTGTCGATGCGGTTGTAGGCTTCGCGCAGGATGTAGATGCTCTGGTTTTCGAGCTGGTCGAGATCGGCGCTCATCAGGCGATTCCAATCATGGTGGTGTGTATGCCGCATTCGGTCTTGGCGCTGCCGGCCCAGCGGCCGGAACGCGGGTCGGCACCCGGCGCCACGCGCTGGGTGCAGGTGTAGCAGCCGATCGACAGGAACCCGTCGGCCTCCAGCGGGTGGCGCGGCAGGTCGCGCCGGATGAACTCCTCCTCCAGCCGCTCCTTGTCCCATTTGGCCAGCGGATTGACCTTCACGCGGCCGCCCTCGGCCTCGAACAGCGGCAGGGCGGCGCGGGTCGTCGACTGGAAGCGCTTGCGCCCGGTCACCCAGGCCTCCAGCCCGGCGGTGGCCAGCGCGCGCTCCAGCGGCACCGTCTTGCGCAGGTGGCAGCAGGCGTCGAAGTCGCGGGTGAACAGCAGGCCGTCCTTGTCGCCGGTGGCGAGGTCGTCGGCGGTCGGCCCGATCTCCCGCACGTCGGTCAGGCCCAGGCGCGCCACCAGTTGGTCGCGGTAGCGCAGCGTCTCGCCGAACAGCTTGCCGGTATTCACAAACAGGACCGGGAAATCCGGCGCCGCTTCCGCCGCCAGCGCCAGCAGCACCGCGGATTCGGCGCCGAAGGACGAGAGCAGGGCGATGCGCCCGCCGAACTCCCCATGCATGGCGGCAAGCAGCGGCGCTCCTTCCAGCGTTCCGTAGCGCTCCGTCAGCTCCTTCACCCGGTTCGCCGCATCCATCGTCTGCTGCCTTTCGCGGTGGCTTCTATAATCTACATATTAAGTAGATTTATCGTTTCTGTTTGCACATTAACACCACCGGAAAACCCGCGCAACGTAAATACATTCTCTACTTGTTTAATAGGATTATTGTGCGATGCAACGCTTAGTGTGAAATATGTTGATTGTGACGGGTGGGGTGGGCTAAATACCGCCATGCAGGTGAACCGGACCATATCCCTCAAGCGTCGCCCCCCGCATTTGGCCGGGCGGCGGGGAGAGACGCCGTGATCCCGCTGGCGATCGACCCGGCGCGCGTGTCCATCGCGCTGGCCGGCCAGGGTCCCCTGGCGGTGCGGCGCCTGGCGCAACTGCGCGAGGGCGGTGCCGATCCTGCCGTCTATTCACCGGAGCCCGATGGGGAATTGGCGGCGCTGGCCGGCGACCGCCTCTTCCGCGCCCTGCCGCAGGCCGGCGATCTCGACGGGATCGGCCTGTTGTACGTGATGGGCCTCGGCCCGGAGGCGGAGCAGGCGCTGGCGGAACTCGCGCGGCGGCACCGCGTGCTGGTGAATGTGGAGGATGTGGTCCCGCTCTGCGACTTCCACTCGCCGTCGGTGGTGCGCCGCGGCGACCTCGTGCTGACGGTGTCGACCGGCGGGCGCAGCCCGACGCTGGCCAGCCTGCTGCGCCAGCGGCTCGAGGCCCTGTTCCCCGAGGTGTGGGCGGAGCGCCTGCGCGCCGTCGCCGCCCTGCGCGACCGCCGCCGTGCCGAAGGGGCCGCGATGTCCGAGGTCGCCCGCGAATCCCGCGAGATGATCGCGCGGGAGGGGTGGCTGCCGTGAGCGCGCCGTCGGCGGCCCCGCCGAATTCACTGCCGGACCGTCACCGGTTCGGGTAAGACACCAGACGCGTTCAAGCCGGGCGCGTTCAGGAACGACCAGCCAGGAGAGCCAGATGTCGGCCAAGGATCGATCGAAGGAAGGATCGATGAAAGCCATCACCGCCAACCGCCTGCGCGACGGGGAAGTCGTGTTCCTGGGCGACGGCGGCCGGTGGGTCGAGTCCTTCGCCGAGGCCGCGCTGTTCCCGCGCGACGAGGCCGACGGGGTGCTGGCCGCCGCCAAGGAGAAAGCCGAGCGCGAGCGGTTCGGCGTCGACATCTACGCCTTCGAGGTGGTGGAGCAGGACGGCGTCCCGGTGCCGGCGACGATGCGCGAGCGCATCCGCACCGCCGGCCCGACCGTCCGCACCGATCTCGGCAAGCAGGCCTGGGGCAAGCAGGCCTGGGGCAATCAGGCCGCCTGAAGTCACTGAACGTCGGCCGTTGCGGCGGCCCTGAGGGTTTTTCGACATGAACCACATCGCGCCCGGTGCCCGCGCCGGCATCTATCACTACGACGAGATCGACCGGCAGTTCGTCGCCGAGCGGGTCGAGCAGTTCCGCAAACAGGTCGACCGCCGGCTGTCGGGCGAGCTGACGGAGGAGGAGTTCAAGCCGGTCCGGCTGATGAACGGCCTCTACCTCCAGCTTCACGCCTACATGCTGCGCATCGCCGTCCCCTACGGGGTGATGAGCGCCGTCCAGTTGCGCAAGCTGGCCGAGATCGGCCGCCGGTACGACCGCGGCTACGGCCATTTCACCACCCGCCAGAACCTGCAGTACAACTGGATCAAGCTGGAGGACACCCCGGCGATCCTGCATGAACTGGCCGAGGTCGACATGCACGCGCTGCAGACCAGCGGCAACTGCGTGCGCAACGTGACGACCGATCCCTTCGTCGGCGCCGCGAAGGATGAGGTGGTGGACGGCCGCGTCTATGCCGAGATCCTGCGGCAGTGGACGACGATGCACCCCGAGTTCACCTACCTGCCGCGCAAGTTCAAGATCGCCATCTCCGGCGCCGAGAGCGACCGTGCCGCGGTGCGCATCCACGACGTCGGGCTGCTGGCGCGGCGCAACGACAAGGGCGAGCCCGGCTTCTCCTTCTATGTCGGTGGCGGCCTCGGCCGTTCGCCCTTCGTCGGCAAGCTGGTGCGCGAGTGGGTGGCGCAGGAGGATTTCGTCGCCTACCTGGAAGCCATCCTGCGCGTCTACAACCAGTACGGCCGGCGCGACAACATCTACAAGGCGCGCATCAAGATCCTGGTGCACGAGCTGGGGCTAGAGACGTTCACCCGGGAGGTCGAGGAGGAGTTCGCGCGGCTGCGCGGCCCCAAATACCGCCTGGATCCGGAGGTCGTCGAGGCGATCCGCCAGCACTTCGCCCCGCCGCCCTTCGAGGAGCTGCCCGACCATTCCGACGCGCTGGAGCGCGCCCGCGCGGCCGACCCCGCCTTCGCCAACTGGCTGGCGGTGAATGTCGCGGAGCACAAGGCGCCCGGCTACGCCATCGCCACCATCTCGCTGAAGCCGGCCGGCGGCATTCCCGGCGACGCCACCTGCGACCAGATGGACCTCGTCGCCGACCTCGCGGAGCGCCACAGCTTCGGCGAGCTGCGCGTCACCCACGTCCAGAACCTCGTGCTCGCCCACGTGAAGAAGGACGAGCTGTACGACCTGTGGAAGCGGCTGGACGACGCCGGCCTCGGCAGCGCCAACGCCGGCCTGATCGGCGATATCATCGCCTGCCCGGGCCTGGATTACTGCGCGCTGGCCAACGCCCGCTCGATCCCGCTGGCCCAGGCGATCTCCGCCCGCTTCGCCGACCCCGTCCGCCAGCGCACCATCGGCGAGCTTGGGATCAAGATCAGCGGCTGCATCAACGCCTGCGGCCACCACCATGTCGGCGCCATCGGCATCCTCGGCGTCGACAAGAAGGGCACCGAGTACTACCAGATCACGGTCGGCGGCGACCCGACGCTGACCACGGCGATCGGCGACATCCTCGGCCCGGCGGTGACCGAGACCGAGGCGGTGGACGCCATCGAGGCCATCGTCGACGTCTACCTCGCCAACCGCAGGGACGGGGCGGAGCGCTTCGTCGACACCCTTGCCCGCGTCGGCCATGCCCCGTTCAAGGAGAGAATCTATGCCGCTGATTGAGAATGGGCGCATCGGCGAGGATGCCTGGAGCTTCATCCCCGACGGCGAGCCGGTCCCCAACGACCGTCCGGTCATCATCAGCTTCGAGCGCTGGCAGGCGGAACGCGACAGCTTCGAGGGCCGCAACGCCCGGCTGGGCGTGCGGCTGAAGAGCGGCACGCTGGCGGGCGCCATCGCCGAGGATCTCGACCGCTTCTCGCTGGTCGCGGTCGAGTTCGCGAAGTTCCGCGACGGCCGCGGCTTCTCCACCGCGCGCGAACTGCGGGAGCGCTACGGCTACACCGGCGAGATCCGGGCGGTCGGCCATGTCATCCCCGACCAGTACCTGTTCCTGGTCCGCACCGGCTTCACCTCGGTCGAGGCGCCGGAAGGCACCAACCAGGAAAGCTGGGCCAACGCGCTGAAGGAGATCACCATCGCCTTCCAGCCGAGCCTGGACGACACCCAGCCGCTGTCGCTGCTCCGCCGCAAGCTGAAGGTCGGATAAGCCGGCCGCTCTCCCCGCCTGCCGAAATCACAACGAGCGCCGAGTCCCGACGGGAGTGACCCCGGACGGGACTCGGCGCTTTTTCGTTGCCGGTCGGTGCCGGTCGGTGCCGGGCCGTGGGTTTCAATGGCCCGCACCGTCCCCATGTCTACGGCTCCAGTCTACGGCTCCAGTCTGCGGCGCCCGGCGTCGGCCGGGCATGGCAACCGCGACCCGGCAGGGAGAGAAGCAATGAGCAATCTGAGCAAAGTCCTCGGCGTCATCCTGGCCAACGGTCTGGCCGGCCGCACCGGCCGCGGGCCGGCCTTCGCCGCGGCGATGCCCCTGCTGCTCGGCAAGAAGGGCAAGAAGGGCAAGAAGCACAAGGGGGCCTACGGCCACGGCGTCGCCCATGCGCCGTCCGGCGGGATGGGGCTGTTCCAGAAGGCCGGCCTCGCCTCGCTGGCCTATCTTGCCTACCGTGCCTACCAGGACAGCCAGCGGAATGCCGGCCCCGGCCATCCGCCGGCCGGCTCCGGCCACCCGGCGGGGCCGGCTGCCGGCGCAGGGGGGCAGGGCGCCCCGTTCGGCGGCATCCTCGACCGCCTCGGCCTGGGCGGCATCCTGGGTGGATCGCCCGGCGGTGCGGCCGGCGGGATGGCGCGCGGCGGCTTGGCCGGGGGATTGGCCGGCGGCCTTGGCAGTCAATTGGGCGGCCGCATGGCGGGTGGTCTGGGCGACCGTCTGGCCGACGTGCTGCGCGGCGCCCCGCCTGTGCCCGACCCCGGCGCGGATTTGGGCGAGGCCAAGGCGCTGCTGCTGATCCGTGCGATGATCGCCGCCGCCAATGCCGACGGGCGCATCTCCCCCGAGGAGCAGGGGAGGATCCTGGCCAGCCTGGACGCCGCCCAGGCCGACCCGGAGGACCGGCGGATCGTCGAGGCCGAGCTTCGCTCGCCCCGGCCGATGGACGAGATCGTCCGTGAGGTCCGCGATCCCGACACCGCCGAACAGGTCTATCTCGCGTCGGAACTGGCGGTGCGCGGCGGCGGCGAGGTCGACCGGCAGTATCTCGCCTATCTGGCGGCGCGCCTCGGACTGCCGGAGGAGCGGCGCCGCGACCTCGATTCAATGGTCTGAGCGGCGGGAGGGGAGGGGGCGCTGGCGCCCCCGCTCACCAATGGCGCAGTGGGCCGACGTCGACGTGGACGAAATTGCTTTCCGGGTAGTAGCCGACACCGCCGCCGCGCAGGCTCAGCGCCGCACGCTGGAGGTTCCGCGTCGACAGGCCGGGCACCCGCAGGTCCATCGCCATGCCCCGCATATGGAAGCTGTTCTGCGCCACCCCGGAATGATCGGCCTCCCGCAGCATCGCATTGGATTCCGGCGAGCGGTAGCCGGACACGATCTCGATCGGGCCGCGGCGGCCCAGCTTGCGGCTCAGCGAATGGACCAGATCCAGCAGTTTCGGGTCGATAGCGTGGACGGTGTTGTTGCGGTGGTCGCGCAGCAGGCGGCTGAACGCCTTCAGGGCATCACGCTGGTAGCGGCCCTTGACCCAGTATTCGGCGCTCAGCTTCTCGCCGGTGTGCAGGTTCACCATCGACAGCAGGCGGGGCGGGGCGCGCAGGGCGGCGGCCTCCGCCTGCTCCGGCGTCAGCAGCGTTCCCCCTGTGGCGGTCACCGCCGCCAGGCCCAGCCCGGCGCGCAGAAGAGTGCGGCGATCGAGAGGACGGCATTCGGCGGCGCGGCTGCCGCCGACGCTCGGGCGTGCGGTCGTGATCGACCGGGCGTCCGCTTCCTTCATCATGCTTCCTTCATATCCCGTTGTTCCAAAGGCTCCGGCCCGCCTTTGGCGGGCTGTCTCCCTGGATAGGGCCAAGGTGGGTGCCCTGGCCAAGGTCAGGGCGTGTCGCGGGTCGTTACTCCGAAAGGTGGGACACTTTTAGGATGTTTGTGGCCTTTTCTGTCAAGAAACCATTAGTTAATCGATTGTCCTTTTTGCGCGGGCCAAGGGTTTCCGCCAAACACCGGCCAAGTAACCGCCAAGCTCGCGCTGAAGCTGTTCGCGAACCGTTCGCAGGCGGTTCGATTACAGAACGGTAACGGCCGCGACTCGGGTGAGGAGGGGCGGCGGCGATGGCAGCCCGGGGGCATTCACCGGCCGCAAACCCTGCCGAAGGCTATAGACTCGGGAATGCCGAACCTCATCCCCCGAAAGAGGAAACGCAAAAGGAGATTCCTTCAGCCTTCGGTAAGGAATGATCGGCATGATTGTCGCGATATAATCAATTTCGCGGCGTCAACCTGCCCGTGTCCACAGCCTCCACCACCGTTTCAGCCGTATCCTTCTTTCGGCCGGATCAACTGGCCGACGTGCTGGACCGGCATGCCCGCTGGGTCCGGGGACAGCCGGGCGGCGCCCGCGCCAACCTCGCCATGGCCGATCTGGAGGGGGTCGACCTGTCCAGGCGCGACCTGCGCGGCGCCCGCCTCATCGGTGCCCGGCTCGCCCGCGGCCGGCTCAACGGCACCAATCTGGCCGGGGCCGACCTGTTCGGTGTCGACCTGCGCGATGCCGACATCAGCAGCGCCAACCTGGCGCAGACCGACCTGCGCGGCGCCCGCCTGCGCGCGGCGGATTTCTCCAATGCGATCCTCAAGGGGGCCGACCTTCGTGCCGGTTCGCTGGAGCCCGGCGGCCCCCGCCGCGGTGCCGCGGGTGACGGCCCGACTGGCGATGGCCCGGCTGGCGATGGCCCGACTGGCGACGGCGCGGAGGCCGACGGCACGCGCCAGCTCCACGGGATGGCGCTCGCCCGGATGCAGGCGGGCACGGCCGCGGACGTCGGCATCCCGACCGACCTGACCGGCGCCGTGCTGTGCGGCGCCGACCTGTCGGAGGCCGACCTGAGCGGTGCCGTGCTGCAGAATGCCGACCTGTCGGGCGCGGTGCTGAACGGCGCCGACCTGACCGGGGCGCGGCTGAACGGCGCCAACCTGTCGGGCGCGGCATTGAGCGGCACATGCTTCGACAAGGCCGACATGGTCGGCACCCGCATGGCCGACTGCGACCTGTCGGCCACCCGGATCGACATGGCCCAGATGCCCCGGCCCATCGACAGCATGGGGTCGGAAATCCAGCGCGCCATCTTCGACCACGAGCGCTGGATCGACAGCGTCGGGCAGCGCGGCCAGCGGGCCGACCTGGACGGGGCCGACCTCAGCCGCGCCGACCTGCGCAACGTCAATCTCAGCGCCGCGTCGATGCGCGGCGCCGACCTCTCGGCGGCGGCGCTGACCGGGGCCCGCCTCATCATGACCGACCTGTCGGGCGCCAACCTGGAAGGCGCCAACCTGATGGGGGCCGACCTGTCGGGCGCCAACCTCAGCTACGCCCGGCTCGCCGGTGCCGACCTGACACGGGTGCGGCTTGGGCCGGCGGCGATCAAGGATCCCTCCGGGCGCCCCACCGGGCGGTCGTGGGCGGCGAACCTGATGGGGGCCGACCTGCGCCGCGCGTTGATGGTGGGAACCTGCCTCGTCCAGGCCAACCTGTCCGAAGCCAACCTCGACAGCGCCGAGATGGACGGCGCCGACCTTGCGGGCGCCAAGCTGCGGCGCGCCACGCTGCCCGGCCGTCCCCCGCGCCGGGGATAGGACCGGCCCCTCCGCGGCCTTCTCCCCCCTTTCGGCGGAAAGAGGACCCACCCGGCCGCAGGAGACGGGAGCGGGCGTGTTGGACGGCTGCGGCCGGAGGACCCTACGGCAGCCGGATCGTCACCACCGTGCCCGTTCCCGGCGTGCTCTCCACCGTCATGGTGCCGCCATGGGCCTCGACGAAGCGGCGCGCCAGCGGCAGGCCGAGGCCTGTGCCCGCCTCCGCCTTGGTCAGGTAGTTGTGGACCTGGCGGAACGGCTCCATGGCGATGGCGACCTCCTCGCTGGTCATGCCCACCCCGGTGTCGGTGATGGTGATCACCGCTCCGCTGCCTTGCGGCCCGGTGCCGGCCTCCATCCGCACGCCGCCGCCGGGTGGCGTGAACTTGATGGCGTTGGACAGCAGGTTCAGCACCGCCTGGCGCATCCGCACGCCGTCGGCGGTGATCAGCAGGGCGGGGTCGACAGGGGCCAGAGTCAGCGCCACGTCCTTGCGCAGCGCCAGCGCCTCCACCAGGCCGCGGCAGTCGTCCAGCAGTTCGCCGAGCCCCACCCGGCCCGGAAACAGCTCCAGCTTTCCCGCCTCGATCTTCGCCATGTCCAGGAGTTCGTTGACGAGGTCGAGGAGATGGCGGCCGGATTGGTGGATCGCCGCGATATATTCGACATGCTTGGGCGGTGCCGTGCCGAAGATCCCGGACATCAGCGCCTCGGTGAAGCCGATGATGGCGTTCAGCGGCGTGCGCAGCTCGTGGCTCATGTTGGCCAGGAACTCGCTCTTCGCCCGGTTGGCGGCCTCGGCGAGTTCCTTTTCCGATTCCAGCCGGCGCCGCTGTTCCAGAAGGACCGTCTCGCGGGCATGGCGGACCTCCTGCTCGGCCCGCCGGCGGCGGCCGTAGGCCCGCGACACCAGCAGGGCGAGCGCCAGCGTCCCGGCGCAGGCCGCGGCCCCGCCGCCGATGACGGTGACGCGCATGGCGTCGAGCCGGCTCTGCAGCAGATGGGCGGGCACGCCGAG
The DNA here is from genome assembly GCF_017876115.1 of Azospirillum picis. GTDB lineage: Bacteria > Pseudomonadota > Alphaproteobacteria > Azospirillales > Azospirillaceae > Azospirillum > Azospirillum picis. Next base: position 281,244 of record NZ_JAGINO010000002.1, on the reverse strand, counting down.
CGCCACCGTCCAGCCGGTGTTGGGGGAGCGGTGATAGATTCCGTAGACGTCTTCGCCGTTCCGGTTGCGGGCGGCGAACATCCCGTCCGTGCTCGCCGACAGCCGCGCCTCCAGCGTCGGCGTGATGTGCTGGCCGAGGAGCGGCGAGGCATCGCGCGAGCGCGCGGCGATCAGCATCGCGGGATCGATGACCACCGCCGTCCATTCCTCCGGCATGTCGCGCGCCGCCAGCGCGCCGGCCAGGCCCTCCAGCCCGAGGGCGAGCGACAGCACATAGCGGACCCGTTCGAGCCTGTCGTCCGGGTCGTAGCGGAAGATGGGCGCACGCAGGATCAGTGCCGGCCGTCCCGGCGGGCCGCCGGGCGGCAGCACGCCGCCGATCACCGCCTGCCCGGTCTCGATCACCCGGCGCGTGACCTCGTCCAGCCGGGGCGCCGGCAGCGGTTCGATGCCGAAGGGATAATGGGTGTGATAGAGGAACCGGAAGGTGGAGGCGTCGATCAGCCCCATGCCGAGCCAGCCGTTCTGGCTGTGGGCCGCCGCCGTCGTCCTCGCATGCAGGGTCCGCAGGTCGTCGGCATCCGCCTGCAGCAGGACGGCCAGGAGCTTGAGCGGGTGCAGTTGGCTCTCCAGCTCGCGGTCAACCGAGACCGACAGCGATCGGGCGACCCCTTGCAGCTCGCCCTCCATCTTCGCCCGCTCGCGCTCGTCGAGCTGCCAGACCAGCACGGCGCCGAACAGCAGCAGGGGCGCGGTCACGGCCAGGCCGATGGCGATCAGGGAACTGGGCAGGCGGAACCGCAAACCGGGGTGCTCCAGCGGCAACGAAAGGGATCAGGGCGTGGCGGCCAGCAGGCGGGTCAGCTCCACCGCGGTCTTCACCCGCATCTTCTCGAACACGTGGCTGCGGTGGACCTCCACCGTGCGCATGCTGATGCCGAGTTCGTCGGCGATGACCTTGTTCAGGCGGCCGGCGACGACCAGCTCCATCACCTGCCGCTCGCGCTGGGTCAGGGTGGCGAGCCGGGCTGCGACCCCGGCCTGGCCGGCCTCGCGTTCGCGCTGCTCGGCATCGAAGGCCAGCGCCTCGATCACCCGGTCGACCAGCTCGTTGTCGTTGAAGGGCTTCTCGACGAAGTCGCGGGCGCCCTTCTTCAGGGCGCTGACGGCGATGGGGACGTCGCCATGGCCGGTCAGGAAGATCACCGGCATGCGGCAGCCCCTGGCCAGCAGCCGGTCGAACAGCTCCAGCCCGCTCATCCCCGCCATCCGGATGTCCAGCAGCAGGCAGCCGGCGGTGTCCGGCCGCCAGCCCTCCAGGAAGGACTCGGCCGACGGCCAGCCGGCGACCGGCACGCTGCGCGACTGGAACAGCCAGCCGAGCGCGTCGCGGATCGCCTCGTCGTCGTCGATGATGTGCAGCGTGGTCATTCGGCGGCTTCCGCGGCGTCGGTGTCGGGGATGGGGGCGTCGGGGGGCGGTGCGGGGTGGGTGGCAGGGTGGGGGGCGGACTGGTGGATCGGCAGCGTGAACAGGAAGCGGGCGCCCCCGTCCGTGCCCGGCTCGAACCAAAGCCGGCCGCGGTGATGTTCGACGATGGAGCGGCAGATGTTGAGGCCCATTCCCATACCTTCGCGCTTGGTGGTGAAGAAAGGGGAAAAAAGGCGTTCGGCGACCTCCGGAGTGACGCCGCAGCCACGGTCGCGGATCTCCGTCAGGAGGACGCCCCCGTCCTCGCAGATCCCCCCCTCGCAGATCCCCCCCTCGCAACTCCCCCCGTCGCTGCGCCGGACGGTCACGGTCAGGCGGCGCTCGGCGCTCGGCGTGCGGGCCATCGCCTCAATGCCGTTGCGCATCAGGTTCAGCACCACCTGTTGCAGCAGGATGCGGTCGCCGGTGACCGGAGGCAGGCCGGGCTGCGCATCGAGCTCCACCCGCACGCCCAGCCGGTCGGCATCGGCGCCGGTCAGGCCGACGCAATCCTCCAGCACCCCGGCGAGCGAACAGGGCACGACCTTGGGATCGCGCTTGCGCACGAAATCATGGATGCGGCGGACCACCAGCCCGGCGCGCTTGGCCTGGGCCGCCAGTTTCTCCAGGGCGGCCGCCACCTCCTCGGTGTCGAAGCGGTCCGACCGCAACCGGTTCAGGCAGCCGGTGCAGTAGCTGGCGATCGCCGACAGCGGCTGGTTCAGCTCATGGGCCAGCGTCGACGCCATCTCGCCCATGGTGATCAGGCGCGAGGTCTGCTGCAGCCGCTCCTGCTGCTGCCGGGCGAGCTCCTCGCTCCGCTTGCGTTCGGTGATGTCGAGGACGGAGCCCATCCAGCCGGTCTGCCGGCCGTTGGCGTCGATCAGCGGCGCCTCGTAGATCAGCGCGTCGAACCGCTCGCCGCCGGCCCGGCGGAAGCGCATCTCCAGGCCGGCCTCCGGCGCCCGCCCGGCCAGCACGTCGCTCAGCGCGGCTTCGGCGCGGTCGATCTCGTCCGGCAGCCAGTAGGGCATCGGCGGCCCGCAGCCCACAAGCTCCTCCTCGCCCAGCCCGACCATCCGGCAGAAGGCCGGGTTGACGTAGGTGATGCGCCCCTCCAGGTCTCGGGCTCGCATGCCGACCGTCAGGCTGTCCTCCATCGCCTTGCGGAAGGCGTGCTCCTCGCGGAGCGCCTCCTCCGCGCGCAGCCGGCCGGCGATGTGGCGGCGCAGCGACCACAGGCTCCACAGGGCCGAACCGGTCAGGGCGAAGATCGCCGCCACCAGGATGGTGCGCGCGACGTTGCTGTCGCTGGGATAGGCGGTGGCCACCAGCGCCACCCCGTGGCCCGGCGGATCGAAGGGGATGACATGGCTGCGTGCCGGGTCGGGGGCCGGCCCCGCCATCGATCCCGGCGCGGTGATGCGCGACTTCGCTCCCAGCACGGCCCCGGTGGCGTCGACCACCTCGAGCTGATAGCGCTGGGCGAACCACCACGGCACATGGTGGGTCAGCATCTGCTCGAACGAGAAGACGCCGACCAGGGTGCCGAAGAGCGCGCCGTCCCGGTAGACCGGCACCGCCACGTCGAACCCACTGTCGGTGGCGTCGATCCGGTATGGCGCGCCGAATGTCCGGAGGCCGGAGGAGCCGGCGATGCGCATGGCGTCGAGGCGCGGCAGCCGTCCGGGTGGGTCCTCCGGTTCCGCATGCGCGGCCGGTGACCGGGCCAGCGGCGGCTCGGCCAGGCGGGTGCTGCCGTCGGCATCCAGCCACAGCAGCCGCTCGATCGCCGGGTTGGTGTTCACCACCAGGCGTGCCATTGCGGCGAATTGGCGCACATCCACGGTGCCGTGGCCCAGGGCCTCGGCCAGCCGCTCCAGCTTGTCCTCGTCGGAGGTGAGCTGGAAATGGAGGTTCTGTTCCACCCACAGGGCGTCCTTGATCAGCGCCAGCGCCTCCTCGTCGCGTTCGTTGCGGTGGAGCACCCACAGGAACGCGCCCAGCAGCACAACCACCAGCGCCATGGCCGCGATCGGCATGACAGGGGGGGCAGCCCGCCGTGTGCGGGCGGCGGAGGCGGCGGTCGGGACGGGGGGATGGTCTGGCATGGTGGCGGCTGCGGGTGCGGGAAGCGTTCGGTGTCGGGAGGATCGGGGGCGGCAACCGATGGTGGATGTGACGGTGGAGGGGACGGATTCTGCGGATATCCACAATAGCCGCAAACCGCCCGGATATGAACAATGCGCCATAAGTGAAAGGCGGAACATTCAGCCTCACGCACAAACGACACCAGAGGGGACGCACCCATGAAACTCGTCAAGCTCCTGTGCGCCGCGGCGGTCGGCTGCCTGATGTCGGCCTCGCTGTCGCCGGCGCAGGCCCAGGATCCGATCGTCATCAAGTTCAGCCACGTCGTCGCGCCGGAGACGCCGAAGGGCAAGGGTGCCGAGAAGTTCAGGGAACTGGCGGAGAAGATGACCAACGGTCGCGTGAAGATCGAGGTCTATCCGAACAGCCAGCTCTACAAGGACAAGGAGGAGCTGGAGGCGCTGCAGCTCGGCGCCGTGCAGATGCTGGCCCCGTCGCTCGCCAAGTTCGGGCCGCTCGGCGCCAAGGAATTCGAGGTCTTCGACCTGCCCTACATCTTCCCGGACAAGGTGGTCCTGCAGCGGGTGACGGAAGGGCCGGTCGGCAAGAAGCTGTTCCAGAAGCTGGAGAGCAAGGGCATCATCGGCCTGGCCTACTGGGACAACGGCTTCAAGATCATGAGCGCCAACAAGCCGCTCACCATGCCGGCGGACATGAAGGGCCTGAAGATGCGCATCCAGTCGTCCAAGGTCCTGGACGCCCAGATGCGCGCGCTCGGCGCCCTGCCGCAGGTGATGGCCTTCTCGGAAGTGTACCAGGCGCTGCAGACCGGCGTCGTCGACGGCACGGAGAATCCGCCGTCGAACATGTACACCCAGAAGATGCATGAGGTTCAGAAGCACGCCACGCTGACCAACCACGGCTATCTCGGCTATGCGGTCATCGTGAACAAGAAGTTCTGGGAAGGGCTGCCGGCGGACGTCCGCGGCCAACTGGAAACCGCGATGAAGGAGGCGACCAAGTTTGCCAACGACATCGCCCAGGCCGAGAACGACACCTCGCTGGCCCAGATGAAGGCCGCCGGCACCACCCAGTTCCACGAGCAGTCCAAGGAAGAGCGGGCGGCCTGGATGCAGGCGCTGAAGCCGGTCCACAAGGATGCCGAATCCCGCGTCGGCAAGGAGCTGATCGAGGAGATCTACAAGGAAGCCGAGGCCGCCGGCTACAAGATGTAAGCGGCGCGGCAACGCCCGATACCCCCTCTCCCGCGCCGCCTGCCGCGCACATTTTCCGGGCCGTTCATTTCCCGGACGCGGCGCGCGGCGCGCAGGGAGAGGGCAGGGGGCCGCGCAAGGCCGCGACACCCCTCCCTTTCCGCCGTGGGAAGGGGACGATCATGCCCCGACGATCTCCGCCGACCTGGAGAGCACCCCGATATGTTCATGAAAATTCTCGACCGTCTTGAGGAGGCGCTGATCGCCTCGCTCATGGCGGGGGCGACGCTCGTCATCTTCGCGGCCGTCGTCCATCGCTACCTGTCCGGCGTCCCGGTGGTCCAGGACTATGTGCTGCACTGGAACCTCGCCTGGGCGCAGGAGCTGTGCATCTACATGTTCGTGTGGATGGCCAAGTTCGGCGCCGCCTACGGCGTGCGCACCGGCATCCATGTCGGCGTCGACGTCATCATCAACCGGATGGAACCGAACCTGCGCGGCAAGTTCGTGCTGTTCGGGCTGGGGGCCGGCGCGCTCTTCACCGGCATCGTCGGATCGCTGGGCGCCCGCTTCGTCTACCACATCTCGGAGACGGACCAGGTGTCGGCCGACCTGGAATGGCCGATGTGGATCATCTACCTGGCGGTGCCGCTCGGCTCCTACCTGATGTGCTTCCGCTTCCTCCAGGTCGCCTGGACCTTCGTCCGCACCGGTGAACTGCCCCATCACGACCATGCCCAGGTCGATGGCATCGACCCGGTCGAGGCCGCCAAGGAAGGAGGTCCGGCATGAACGCCGCCATCATCTTCGGGCTCCTGCTGGCCCTCATGCTCACCGGCATGCCGATCTCGATCTCGCTCGGCCTGACGGTTCTGTCCTTCCTGTTCTTCATGACCGACGTGCCGATCGACGCCGTCGCCCTGAAGCTGTTCACCGGCATCGAGAAGTTCGAGATCATGGCGATCCCGTTCTTCATCCTGGCCGGCAACTTCCTGACCCATGGCGGTGTCGCCCGCCGCATGATCAACTTCGCCACCTCGATGGTCGGCCACTGGAATGGCGGACTGGGGCTGGCCGGCGTCATGGCCTGCGCGCTCTTCGCGGCGGTGTCGGGCTCCAGCCCGGCGACGGTGGTCGCCATCGGCTCGATCATCCTGCCGGCGATGGTGGCGCAGGGGTTCCCGAAGAATTTCGGCGCCGGCATCATCACCACCTCGGGCGCGCTCGGCATCCTGATCCCGCCGTCGATCGTGATGGTGATGTACTGCGTCGCCACCACCGGCCATCCGCAGGCCGCCTCGATCGGCCAGATGTTCATCGCCGGCGTGGTGCCGGGCATCCTGCTGGCCTGCTTCCTCGGCTTCACCACCTGGTTCCGCGCCCGCAAGTTCGGCTATCCGCGCCTGCCCAAGGCCAGCTTGCGCCAGCGCCTGCACGCCCTGCGCGAGAGCTTCTGGGGCCTGCTGCTGATCATCGTCGTCATGGGTGGCATCTACAGCGGCATCTTCACCCCGACCGAGGCGGCGGCGATGGCCGCGGTCTACGCCTTCGTCGTCGCCGTCTTCATCTACAAGGACATGCCGCTGTCGCGCGTGCCGAAGGTGCTGCTGGACAGCGCCAGCATGTCGGCGATGCTGCTCTACATCATCACCAACGCGGTGCTCTTCTCCTTCCTGATGACGTCGGAGCAGATCCCGCAGAACATGGCGGCCTGGATCCTCGACCAGAACATGGGCGTGTGGGTCTTCCTGCTGGTGGTGAACATCATCCTGCTGGCCGCCGGCAACTTCATGGAGCCGTCGTCGATCGTCCTGATCATGGCGCCGATCCTGTTCCCGGTCGCCATGAAGCTCGGCATCGACCCGGTGCATTTCGGCATCCTGATCATCGTGAACATGGAGGTCGGCATGTGCCATCCGCCGGTCGGCCTGAACCTGTACGTCGCCAGCGGCATCACCAAGATGGGCATCACCGAGCTGACGGTGGCGGTGTGGCCGTGGCTGCTGACGATGCTGATCTTCCTCGGCCTCATCACCTACGTCCCGGCGATCACCCTGTGGTTCCCCCGCCTGCTGGGCTTCATGTGAAGCCATAGCCGGCAAGGGTCGTTTCTTTCGCGTGCACCGGGGGCCGCGAAGTCCGGAAGCGGGACTTCGCGGCCCCTTCGCATGTCGGCCCCGATGCTGTTGTTCATTGAAGTGCCGGCGACGCACGGCCTACACTTCGCGCTTTCCCGCCGCCAGCCAGACCAGAGGTTAGCCTTGCCGGCCCAGTTCCTTCCCACCGCCTGTCCGCACGACTGCCCCAGCACCTGCGCCCTGGAGGTGGAGCGTCTCGCCCCCGACCGCATCGGCAAGGTGCGCGGGGCGGCGGAGAACAGCTACACCGCCGGCGTCATCTGCGCCAAGGTCAGCCGCTATGCCGAGCGGGTGCATTCACCGGACCGGCTGAAGACCCCGCTGCTGCGCAGCGGACCCAAGGGATCGGGCCAGTGGCGGGAGATCGGCTGGGACGAGGCGCTGGACCGCATCGCGGAGTCCTTCCTCACCGCCGAGCGGACCCATGGCCCGGAAGCCGTCTGGCCCTATTTCTACGCCGGCACCATGGGGCTGGTGCAGCGCGGCGCCATCCAGCGCCTGCGTCACGCCAAGGGCTACTCCCGCCAGACCAGCACGGTGTGCGACACGCCGGCCAACATGGGCTGGCTCGCCGGCTACGGCGACATCCGCGGCGCCGACCCGCGCGAGATGGCGGAGAGCGACCTGATCGTCAACTGGGGCGGCAACCCGGTGGCGACCCAGGTCAACGTGATGACCCATGTCAGCCGCGCCCGCAAGGGCCGCGGGGCGAAGCTGGTCACCATCGATCCCTACCGCACCGGCACCGCCGAGGTGTCGGACCTCCACCTGATGCTGCGGCCGGGCACCGACGGCGCGCTGGCCTGCGCGGTGATGCATGTGCTTTTCCGCGACGGCCACGCCGACCGCGCCTATCTCACCCGGCTGGCCGGCGACACCGCGCGGCTGGAGGTGCATCTCGCCACCCGCACACCGGAATGGGCGGCTGGGATCACCGGCCTGACCGTCGCGGAGATCGAGGAATTCGCCCGCCTCTACGGCACCACCAAGCGGTCCTATCTGCGCATCGGCTACGGCCTGTCGCGCGCCCACAACGGCGCCGCCCAGGTCCATGCCGTGTCCTGCCTGCCGGTGGTCACCGGCGCCTGGCAGCACAAGGGGGGCGGGGCGCTCTACTGCTCGTCCGGCATCTACAAGCTGGACAAGACCGTGTCGGAGGGGCTGGACCGTCTCGACACGTCGGTGCGCAGCTTCGACCAGTCGCGGATCGGCGCGGTGCTGACCGGCGACCCCCGCGACCTGGCCAGCGGGCCGCCGGTGACGGCGATGCTGATCCAGAACACCAACCCGGTGACGATCTGCCCGGATTCCAACCGCGTCCGCCAGGGCTTCCTGCGCGAGGACCTGTTCGTGGCGGTGCACGAGCAGTTCATGACCGACACGGCCAAGCTCGCCGACCTGGTGATCCCCGCCACCACCTTCCTGGAGCATGACGACATCTACCGCGGCGGCGGCCAGATGCACATCCTGATCGGCCGCAAGGTGATCGAGCCGCAGTTCGAGGCGCGCGAGAACCACTGGGTGATCTCCGAGATCGCGCGGCGGGTCGGCGCCGAGCATCCGGGCTTCGGCATGACCGCGCTGGAGATCATCGACGCCATGCTGAAGGCGTCCGGCCTCGGCGATGCCGAGACGCTGACCGAGCAGCGCTGGATCGACGCCCAGCCCGATTTCGAGACCTCGCATTTCCTCAACGGCTTCGCGCATCCCGACGGCAAGTTCCGCTTCGCCCCGGACTGGAGGGCGCTCGGCCCCTATGGCGGCATGCCGGAGATGCCCGACCACATGGCCCCCGGCCGCGACGCCGACGCCGAACACCCGTTCCGCCTCGTCACCGCCCCGGCCCGCCAGTTCCTCAACACCTCCTTCACCGAGACCCTGACCGCCCAGCGGCGCGAGGGCCGTCCCACCGCACTGATCCACCCCGACGACGCGGTGGCGCTGACGCTCGGCGACGGTGATGCGGTGCGTCTCGGCAACCCGCAGGGCAGCGTCGTCGTCCACGCCAAGCCCTTCGCCGGGGTGCCGCGCGGCGTGGTGATCGTCGAGGGCATCTGGCCGAACAGCGCCTTCGTCGAAGGCATCGGCATCAACAGCCTGACCTCGCCCGAACCGGTCCCGCCGGCCGGCGGCGCCGCGTTCCACGACACCGCGGTGTGGATGCGCGCGGCGTAGGTCCTGCGGCGCTTGCCCCCTCCCTGACCCTCCCCCGCTTCGCGGGAGAGGGAACTCCGCTGCATGTCGGCAAAGCTGTATCCCCGCAAAGCTCCTACCCCCTCTCCCGCGAAGCGGGGGAGGGATGGGGAGGGGGCATCCCGCGCCACCACCCCGCCGGCCCACATCCCACCCCTGCCCACGCCCGCCGTGCAGCGTGCGCCCAGGTCTGCTATGGCTGTGCTCCGTTCCCACAGCCGGACCGCAGCACCGCCATGACCGAAGCCGCCGCCTTCCTCAACGTCGCCCAATCCCTGTCCGGCAAGCGCTGGCAGGCGCGGCCCTGCGACGAGCGGCAGGCGATGGCGCTCACCCAGTCGCGCGGCCTGCCGGAGGTGGTCGGGCGCGTGCTGGCCTCGCGCGGCGTCACCGAGGAGAGCTGCGAGACCTTCCTCAACCCCACCCTGAAGGCGCTGCTGCCCGACCCGTCGCGCTTCCGCGACATGGACCCGGCGGCCGAACGGATCGCCCGAGCGATCCGCGACGGCGAGCCGGTGGCGGTCTTCGGCGACTACGACGTCGACGGCGCCACCTCGGCCGCCCTGCTGCGCCGCTTCTTCCGCTCGCTCGGCGCCGACGTCCGGGTCTACGTCCCCGACCGCATCAAGGAGGGCTACGGCCCCAACGCCGCGGCCATGCTGCGGCTGAAGGGGGAGGGCGTGCGGCTGGTGGTGACGGTCGATTGCGGCGTCTCCGCCTTCGCCGCCCTGGAGGCCGCGGCCGATGCCGGGCTGGAGGTGGTGGTGCTCGACCACCACGCCGCCGAGCCGCGGCTGCCGCCGGCGGTGGCGCTGGTCAATCCCAACCGGCTGGACGAGGACGGCGCCTACCGGACGCTGTGCGCCGCCGGCGTCACCTTCATCACCATCGTCGCCGTCAACCGGGTGCTGCGCCAGTCCGGCTTCTACCGCGACCGCGCCGAACCGAACCTGATGGAGTGGCTCGACCTGGTGGCGCTCGGCACGGTGTGCGACGTGGTGCCGCTGACCGGGCTGAACCGCGCGCTGGTGGCGCAGGGGCTGAAGGTGATGGCGCGGCGCGCCAATCCCGGCCTCGCCGCCCTGTCCGACGTTGCCGGGGTGAAGGAGAAGCCCGACGCCTACCATGCGGGCTACGTCCTCGGCCCCCGCGTGAATGCCGGCGGCCGGGTCGGGGCCTCCGACCTCGGCGCCCGGCTGCTGTCCACCGACGACCCGATGGAGGCGATGGAACTGGCGCAGCGGCTGGAGGCCCACAATGCCGAGCGCCGCACGGTGGAGCAGGCGGTGCTGGACGAGGCGCTGGAGCGCGTCGCCGCCGAGGGCGGGCGCGAGACCGACCTGGTCTTCGTGGCGGGGCAGGGCTGGCATCCCGGCGTCATCGGCATCGTCGCCGCCCGCCTGAAGGAGCGCTACAGCCGCCCGGCCTGCGTGGTGGCGCTGGAGCAGGGGGCCGACGGCACGGTGATCGGCAAGGCGTCCGGCCGCTCGGTGCGCGGCGTCGACCTCGGCGCCGCGGTGATCGCCGCCCGTCAGGAAGGGCTGCTGATCGGCGGCGGCGGCCATCGCATGGCGGCGGGCTTCACCGTCGCCGGCGACAAGCTGGAGCCGCTGCGCGACTTCCTGCACGGCCGCATCTCCGAACAGATGGCCGCCGCCCCGCTGGTGCCGACGCTGGAGCTGGACGGGGCGCTGTCGGTCGGCGGTGCCAATGTCGGGCTGGTGACCATGCTCGACAAGCTCGGCCCCTACGGCACCGGCAACGCCGAACCGCGCTTCGCCGTCGCCGACGCCCGCGTGGTGCGTGCCGACGTGGTCGGCGCCAACCATGTCCGCTGCATCCTGCAGGGCAACGACGGTGCCCGGCTGAAGGCCATCGCCTTCCGGGCGCTGGACAGCGACATGGGCCAGGCCCTGCTGACCGGCCGCGGCACGCCGTTCCACCTCGCGGGCGTGCTGCGCATCGACCGCTGGAACGGCTCGGAAGGGGTCCAGCTTCTGATCGACGACGCCGCGCCGGCCCGTTCCGCCTAGCCTCTTCAACGGTTTGACGGGGTGGGACGCAAAAATTACCGGGGCATGCAAAAAAGCGCTTGCGCTCCCCGGCTGCGATCTTTAGAAAGCGCGTCACCGCGAACGACGTCCCCGTCGTCTAGAGGCCTAGGACACCGCCCTTTCACGGCGGCGACACGGGTTCGACTCCCGTCGGGGACGCCACCTTCTCCAAGGTGCGCGACAAGCTCAGAGGCTCGGCTGCAAAGCCGGGCCTTTTGCGTTTGGCGGCGTGGCGGCCACGCGGTTGCCTGCCCTTGCCGCCCGCGTCACCCTGTCGTCCCGGCCGCCGCGGAGCTGAGCGCTATGACCGTCCCCACTCCCGCCATCCCCCTCAGCGTCGCCCCGATGATGGACTGGACCGACCGGCATTGCCGGTACTTCCACCGTCTGCTGTCGGCATCGACGCTGCTCTATACCGAGATGGTGACCACCGGCGCCGTGCTGCATGGCGACCGCGAGCGGTTGCTGGGCTTCGACGCGGCGGAGCATCCGGTGGCGCTCCAGCTCGGCGGCTCCGACCCGGCCGACCTCGCCGCCTGCGCCCGCATCGCCGAGGAGTGGGGCTATGACGAGGTGAACCTGAACGTCGGCTGCCCGAGCGACCGCGTGCAGTCCGGCCGCTTCGGCGCCTGCCTGATGGCGGAGCCGGACCTGGTGGCGCGGCTGGTCGGCGCGATGCGCGAGGCGGTGTCGATCCCCGTCACCGTCAAGTCGCGCATCGCCATCGACGAGATGGAGGAGTGGCCGACGCTGGACCACTTCATCCGCACCGTCTCGGCCGCCGGCTGCAGCCACTTCATCGTCCATGCGCGCAAGGCCTGGCTGAAGGGGCTCAGCCCCAAGGAGAACCGGGACATCCCGCCGCTGCGCTACGATCTCGTCCACCGGCTGAAGGCCGAGCACCCGCATCTGACCATCGCCATCAACGGCGGCATCAAGACGTTGGACGAGGCGTCGGCGCATCTCGGCAAAGTCGACAGCGTGATGATCGGCCGCGCTGCCTACGAGACGCCCTACATCCTGGCCGACGCCGACCGCCGCCTGATGGGCGGCCCGACCGGTCCGGACCGCCACGCGGTGATCATGGCCATGCTGCCCTACATCGAGGCGCGCATGGCGCTGGGCACGCCGCTGTCGGCGATCACCCGCCACATGCTGGGCCTGTTCCAGGGCCTGCCCGGCGCCCGCGCCTACCGCCGCCACATCGCCGAGAATGCCCACCGGCCCGGCGCCGGGCCGGTGGTGCTGGAGCGCGCTGCCGCCCTGGTGCGCCGTCGTGGACCGGACGAGACGGTGGAGGTCGCGGCCTAGCGCGACGATTCGGCGGGGCAGGGCTGCGCCGGCCCGACCGGTTTGCGCGGTTTTCCCGGCCGCTTTGCCCCGCCTCCCATTCGTGCTAGGAAGGTATGCCCTGCCGCCGACTGCGGAGCCTTTCCATGCCCGGACGCCGGAAACCGCTTGAAATGCCAATAATCGCGCGGGGTTGCAGCCCTGCCCATTGGTCATGTCGTGCCGCTGCGGCGGCATGTGGAACAATGGAACAGGACGCCGATCCTGTTTCATCCGGTTTCAAACGTTCCATCCGCGGTCCATCGGGGAGGGAAACGGCCGGTGCGATTGCCCGGGCGGCCGGCCCCGCACCGCTTGCGTGCGGGCGGGGTCCTCGCTAACTATGCCCACTTCATCGGACGGAGTGGAAACGGTGCGGTACGTCAGCACGCGGGGCGTGGCCCCGGTCCTGGGATTTGAAGACGTTCTCCTGGCCGGTCTGGCCCGCGACGGCGGCCTTTACGTGCCGGAAACCTGGCCGCAGTTCACGGCCGACGACATCCGCGCGCTCCGCGGCCTGCCCTACAGCGAGATCGCCGTCCGGGTGATGCTGCCCTTCCTCGGCGGCGCCATCGCCGAGGACGAGTTCCGCGCCATCGTCCGCGACGCCTATGCCGGCTTCGACCATGCCGCGGTGACCCCGCTGGTGCAGATCGACCCCACCACCTGGGTGCTGGAGCTGTTCCACGGGCCGACACTGGCCTTCAAGGACGTGGCGCTGCAACTGCTCGGCCGCCTGTTCGACCATGTGCTGGCCAAGCGGGGCCAGCGGGTGACCATCGTCGGCGCCACCTCCGGCGACACCGGCTCCGCCGCCATCGAGGCGTGCCGCGACCGCCGGAACGTCGACATCTTCATCCTGCACCCCAAGGGCCGCACCTCGGAGGTGCAGCGCCGGCAGATGACCAGCGTGCTGTCCTCCAACGTCCACAACATCGCGGTGGACGGCACCTTCGACGACTGCCAGGACCTGGTGAAGGCGATGTTCAACGACGGCGCCTTCCGCGACCGGATGGGGCTGTCGGCCGTGAACTCGATCAACTGGGCGCGCATCATGGCCCAGATCGTCTACTACTTCACCGCCGCGGTGGCGCTGGGCGCCCCCGACCGCAAGGTCGCCTTCACCGTGCCGACCGGCAACTTCGGCAACGTCTATGCCGCCTACGGCGCCCGCGCCATGGGGCTGCCGGTGGAGACGCTGGTGGTCGGCTCGAACAGCAACGACATCCTGGCGCGCTTTTTTGCCAGTGGGGCCATGGCCGCCGCGCCGGTCGTGCCTACCTTGTCTCCCAGCATGGACATCCAGATTTCCTCCAACTTCGAGCGGCTGCTGTTCGACCTGCTCGACCGCGACGGCGCCGCGGTGACCGCCGCGCTCAACCGCTTCCGGGCGGAGGGCCGCTTCGAGGTCACCGAGGCGCAGCTCGCCCGGGCGCTGGCGATCTTCTCCGGCCACCGGGTCGACGAGGCCGGCACCATGGCGACCATCGCCGACACCTGGACGGGCAGCCTCTACCTGCTCGACCCGCACACGGCGGTCGGCATCGCCGCGGCCAAGGCCGCGGTGGCGGCCGGCCGGGTCGAGCGGACCGCGCCCATGGTGGTGCTCGCCACCGCCCATCCCGCCAAGTTCCCCGATGCGGTGGAGAAGGCGACCGGCCGCCGGCCGGACCTGCCGCCGCGTCTGTCCGATCTTTATGTGCGCGAAGAGCGCCTGTCCGAACTGCCGAACGATCTGGCGGCGGTTCAGGATTTCGTCACCGCGCGCGCCCGCGCCGCCCAGGAGGCCGCATGAGTTCCATCCGTGTGACGACGTTGCCCAACGGGCTTCGCGTCGCGACCGACACCATGCCCGACGTGCAGTCCGTGTCCCTCGGCTGCTGGGTCGGGGTGGGGACCCGCAACGAGGCGGCGAGCGTCAACGGCGTCGCCCACCTCGTCGAGCATATGCTGTTCAAGGGCACCCGCCGCCGCTCGGCCTTCCGCATCTCCGAGGAGATCGAGAATGTCGGCGGGCAACTGAACGCCTACACCACCCGCGAGCAGACCGCCTACTACGCCAAGGTCCTGCACGAGGATGCGCCGCTGGCGCTCGACATCCTCTCCGACATGATCCAGCACTCCACGCTGGACGCCGAGGAACTGGTGCGCGAACGCACCGTGGTGCTGCAGGAGATCGGCCAGAGTGCCGACACCCCCGACGACATCATCTTCGACCATTTCCAGTCCACGGCCTATCCGGGGCAGGCGATCGGCCGGCCGGTGCTGGGCTCCGCCGAGATCGTCGGCGCCCTGCCGCGCGAGGCGCTGGTCGACTACATCGCCGGCCATTACGGCGCCCCCGGCATGGTGCTGAGCGCCGCCGGCCGGATCGAGCACGACCGGATGGTCGATCTCGCGATGAAGGCGTTCGGCGACATGCCGGGCGGCGCCCCGCCCAAGCCGGAACCCGCCCGCTACACCGGCGGCGATTTCCGCGAGGACCGCGACCTGGAGCAGATGCACCTGGTGCTCGGCTTCGACGGGGTGGGGGTGCACGACCCCGACTTCTATGCCCATTCGGTGCTCTCGACCCTGCTCGGCGGCGGCATGTCGTCGCGCCTGTTCCAGGAGGTGCGGGAGAAGCGCGGGCTGGTCTATTCCATCTACACCTTCACCGGCGGCTACCATGACGGCGGCCTGTTCGGCGTCTATGCCGGCACCGGCGAGGACGAGGTGGCGGACCTTGTCCCCGTCGTCTGCGACGAGATCGCCAAGGTCGGCGCCGACGTGACCGAGGACGAGGTGGCCCGCGCGCGTGCCCAGTTGAAGGCCGGCACGCTGATGGCGCTGGAGAGCACGATGTCGCGCTGCGAGCAACTCGGCCAGCAGATCCTGATCTACGATCGTCCGGTCCCGGTCGACGAGATCGTGTCGAAGATCGACGCCGTCGACCGCGAGGCCGTGGTCAAGGCCGCCGGCCGCCTCCGCGCCAGCCGTCCGACCGTCGCCGCGCTGGGGCCAATCGACAAGCTGGAAAGCTACGACCGCATCGCGGAGCGCCTTGCCTGACCATGACGAGGCTCGCCGCCCTCCTGCCGTCCACGGGCTTTTCCCCCTCTCCCCCACGGGGGAGAGGGAATACGGCCGTCTCATGATCCGCCTTCTCGGCAGCGGGCTCATCAGCCCGCCCGCCATGCGGTTCGACGGGCCGCACTGCTACATCCGCCCGCCGCTGCCGCGCGACTGGCGGGAATGGGCGGATCTCCGCGCCGCCTCGCGCTCCTTCCTGACGCCGTGGGAGCCGACATGGCCGGCCGACGCGCTGACGCGGACGGCCTTCGCCCGGCGGCTGCGGCGGCAGGCGCAGGAATGGCGGGACGACCTCGGCTACAGCTTCCTGATCTTCGACCGCGCCACCGAGTCCCTGGTCGGCGGACTGGGGTTGACCAACATCCGCCGCGGCGTGGCGCAGATGGGCACGCTCGGCTACTGGGCCGGCCAGCCCCACGCCCGCCGCGGCTACGTTTCCGGCGGAACCCGGCTGGCCCTGGACTTCGCCTTCGGCCAGCTCGGGCTGCACCGCATCGAGGCCGCCTGCCTGCCGACCAACCTGCCCAGCCGCGGCCTGCTGGAAAAGGTCGGCTTCACCCACGAGGGCTATGCGCGCGGCTACCTGCGCATCGACGGCGCCTGGCGCGACCACGTCCTCTACGCCATCCTGCGCGAGGAATGGAAGGGCTGAGCGGCTACTTCGACGGCTGATTGTTGCCGTGGCTGTCCGTCGACTGCTGCTCCTGCTTCCTCGCCTCGTCCTGCTTCTTGGACTCGTCCTTCTTCGCCTCGTGATGGCCGACCGCGCAGCCGACGGCCGCACCGGCGACCCCGTGGCCCGACCCGACCATGTGCCCGGCGACGCCGCCGACCGCGGCGCCCTTCAGGCAGCCCTTCGCCTCCGCCGGCTGGGGCAGGGTGGTGGCCGCGCCTGCCAGCAGGACGATCGCCAGGGCAGCAAAGAGTGTTTTCATGATGGGCATTCCTTCGATCCGACGGGTGTGTCGTCGAAGGGAAAACGCCTGCCCCCGGCCACCGGTTCCGGCCGGAGGCCTGCGCTCAGCGCTGGTCCAACTTGATCTCGATGCGGCGGTTCCTCGCCAGCGCCTCGTCCGAACTGCCGGGATCGAGCGGCTGGAACTCGCCGAAGGCGGCGGCGGCCAGCCGTTCCGGCGGGATGCCCTGGTCGATCAGGAACTTCACCACCGAGATCGCGCGGGCCGACGACAGCTCCCAGTTGGAGGAGAACTGGAAGCGCACCGGCTTGATGTCGGTGTGGCCATCCACCCGCAGCACCCAGTTGATGTCGGAGGGGATCGCCTTGCCGATCTCGATCAGCGTCCGGGCGAGGTCGGCGAGGCGCTGCTTGCCGGCCTCCTCCAGCGTGGCGGAGCCGGAGGGGAACAGCAGCTCCGACTGGAAGACGAAGCGGTCGCCGACGATCCTCACGTCCGGGCGGCTGCCCAGCGCCTCACGGACCCGGCCGAAGAATTCCGACCGGTAGCGGGCAAGGTCCTGCACCTTGGCGGCCAGCGCCTGGTTCAGCCGGGCGCCCAACTCGGCGATCTGCACCTTCTGGTCCGCCGATGCCTTCTCCGACACGTCCAACGCGGCGCTGATGCGGGCGAGCTGTTCGCGCAGGGCCAGGAGCTGCTGGTTCAGCAGCTCGACCTGCTGCTTGCTCTTTGCCCCTTCCGCCTGCTCGCCGCCCAGCGACGCCATCAGGTCCTTGATGCGGATGTCACGCTGGTCGATCTCCTTCTGCGCCAGCACCGTCTTGTCGGTGGCGTCGGCGAGCTGCGTCTCCAGGGCCTTGGCCCGGTCGCGCGTGGTGCCGAGTTCCGACAGCAGGGCTTGGCGCTGCTGCTCGGTCAGCTTGGTCGCGGCGACGGCGGCGGCCAGTTCGCCCTCCAGCTTCTGCCGGGCCTCGCGCAGCGCCTTGATGTCGGCCTGGAGGCTGAGGATCTCCTTCAGCTTCAGCTCCAGGCTCTCGCGATCGACGCGGACGTTGCGCTGAAGCTCCTCAAGCGTGCGGGTGGTGCGGTCGCGGTCCTCCTGCAACTGGCCGAGCTGCAGGGTCATGTCGTCGCGCGTGGCGACCGAGCTCTGCAGCTCCGTCGACAGTTGGGTGATGTTGACCCGCAGGTCGGCGTTCGCCTCCCGCTCCATCGCCAGCAGGTCGTTCATCTCCGCGATCTTGTGGTTCAGCGCGGTGAGCTGCTCGTCGCGGCCGGTGAGCGTGGTGGCGAGGTAGAACTGGGCCACCACGAAGACCATCAGCAGGAAGATGACGACCATCACCAGCGACGACAGGGCGTCGACCCAGCCGGGCCAGGCGTTGGCTTCGCGGTGCCCGTTGCGGCGGCTGATGCTGGGCATGCTGTCTCCGTTCGGGTAACCGGCGCCGCGTCAGCGCGGCTGCTGGTCGGCCTCTTCCGCCAGGGCCGCGATGGTGCGGGCCAGCAGCTTGATCTCGCTGCGGATCTCCTGCACCGCCTGGACGCGGCCGTTGGAGGATTCCTCGACGATGCGGGCGAGATAGATGTCCATGTTGCGCAGGTGCTGGCGCGAGGCGTCGTCGAAGCCGCCGGTCGCCGCTTCCGCCAGCCGGTCGAGCAATCCTCTGACCTCGAGCTGGTTCTCGCCCAGCCGAAGCAGGAGCTGCTGCTCGGCGCGCATGTGGTCGGTCAGGCTCGACAGCCGCTCGGTCAGCGCCATCAGGTTGGCGTTGGCGGCGCGCCGTCCTTCTTCCGCCGTCGCGACCGTCCGTTGGAGCGAATCGAGGTTCTCGGCGGTCTGCTCCAGCAGGGCGGTCAGATAGGCGGACGCCGCGTGGTCACCCGACTCCAGGCCGCCGGCCGCACCGCTCGACAGCCGGGTGGCGCTGGACAGCCAGTCCTCCAGATCCTGGAAGAAGCGGTTGTGGGCCTGGCTCGCCTGCAGTTCCAGGAAGCCCAGCACCAGCGAGCCGGCGAGGCCGAACAGCGACGAGGAGAAGGCGGTGCCCATGCCGGCCAGCGGCGCCTCCAGGCCCTGCTGCAGGCGGGAGAACATCGTGCCGACGTCGCCGCCCTGGACCGAAAGGCTGCCGATCACCCCGCTCACCGATTGCACGGTGTGCAGCAGGCCCCAGAAGGTGCCGAGCAGGCCGAGGAAGATCAGCAGGCCGATCAGGTATCGCGAAAGCTCCCGCGATTCGTCCAGACGCGAGGCGATGCCATCCAGCAGCGAGCGCATCGACAGGGCGGATAGCGTCAGCCGGCCGCGCCGCTCGCCGAGCATGCGGGCCATCGGCGCCAGCAGCACCGGCTCCTGCAGCGGCAGCGTGCCGGACTGGTATTGCTCAAGCCACGCCACCTCCGGCCGCAGGATCAGCACCTGCCGGAAGATGAAGGCGATGCCGGCCAGCAGCGTCGCCAGGATGACGCCGTTCAGCGGCGCATTGTTCAGGAAGGCGGCGCGGAGCGCCGGGAACAGCAGGGCCGCCACCGCGCCGACCACCAGAAGGAACAGGATCATCCTGGTCAGGAACCGCTCGGGGCGTGTCATGGGGGCGGAAACCTCCAGCGGTCGGGTCGGGCCTGCGATCGGGGTGTGGGCACTCATGGTGGTCCGGTGCGGCCTTTCGCGCGATTGGGCGCTATTCGTTCAGAAAGACGGCATCGATGCGGTCCGGCGGCCCGGCAGCGTCCTCATCGACCCCGAGGGCGCGCACGTCGACGCGTGCGCTGCGGATGCCGAAGGCCGTGAGCCGTTCCCGCAAGGCCAGGGCCCTGGACAAGGAGCGTTGCCGCGCCTCGCGCGCCGTGTCGGCGGTGCCGCTGGCGTAGGAGCGCAGTTGCAGGCGTGCCGTCTCGCTGGCGCGCATGCGGTCGACGATGCGGTCTATCGTGGAGTCCGCCGCATCGGGCAGGGCGGTGGCGTCGCCTTGGAAGACAAGGCTCAACACGCTCGACGGTGGCGGTTGCAGCGCGGGCGGGGCCGCCTCCGGGGCGGGTGGCAGCGCCGCCGTGTCGGTTCGGGGGGGCGGTGCCGTTCCGGTGGGAGCCGAGGGCAGGGCAGGGATGCCGGCATCCTGGGACGGTGCGGGATCCGGCACCGCCTGTGTCTGAGGCTGCCGGGCCTGAGGCTGGGGCTGGGGCTGGGCCGTCTTCGCGGGTTCGCCCCGCGCCGTCTTGCGCGGTGCGGGTTCTGCAGGACCTTCCGTCAGTTCGGGCGACGGCGGAGCTTCCAGCGGTTGCGGCAGCACGAGGCGCGGCGGTGCCTTGACCGGCGGTGGGGTCCGCAGGCTGGGGCGCGGCGGAACGGAGAGCGGGACCGCATTCTCAAGCGATAGGGCGGCCGGAGTGGCCTTGGATGGCGTCGGGCCACCGGGCGGCGACGCCGCCAGGGCCTGGGCCGGTGGGCAGAGCATCAAGCCCGCGCAAAGCGCGGCTACGGCGCCGGCATGGCGGCTGCGGTCGGCATTTCCCCTGCGGGCCAAGGCATTGCGTCCAATCAAACCTTTGTCCTGCAAACCATACCCTATCGATCGTTCCCGCCACAACCGGCTAAGAGGCAGGTTCCCGCGCAGGAAGCGCGGGAGACCTCAGCCCTTCGCCCCCTTCAGCAGGCGGGAGACCGGAACCTGGAGGTGGCTGTTGGCGGCCAGCACGGAGCCGGTGAACACCGGGTTGCGGCCACCGTCGATTTCGCCGACGAACCCGCCCGCCTCGGTCACCATCAGCACGCCGGCAGCGCAGTCCCACGGTGCCAAGCCGCGCTCCCAATAGGCATCGAAGCGCCCGGCAGCGGTGTAGGCGAGGTCGAGCGAGGCGGCGCCGAAGCGGCGAATGCCGGCGACCTCCTTCATCACCGCTTCCTGTTCCTTCAGGAAGCCGGCATGATCGCCGCGGCCCTTGAACGGAATGCCGGTGGCGAGCACCGAGTCTTCCAGGCGGCGACGTTCGGATACGCGCAGGCGCTGGTGGTTGACGAAGGCGCCGGCCCCCTTCTCCGTCCAGAACATCTGGTCGCCGATCGGCTCGTAGATCACGCCGGCGACGATCTCGCCGCCGCGTTCCGCGGCGATGGAGATCGCCCAGTGCGGAATGCCGTGCAGGAAGTTGGTGGTGCCGTCGAGCGGATCGACGATCCAGCGCGCCTCGGCGTCGCTGCCCTTGGACGCGCCGCTCTCCTCCATCAGGAAGCCGAACTCGGGCCGGGCCTTCTGCAGTTCCTCGCGCAGGGTGCGTTCGGCCTTCAGGTCGGCGGCCGACACGAAATCCGCCGGGCCCTTGCGCGAGACCTGGAGGTGTTCAACCTCGCCGAAGTCGCGGACGAGACCCCGGGCGGCCTTCTCGGCGGCGCGGACCATGACGTTGATGAGTGCGGAGCGGGTGGCCATGGGCGTGGGTGTACCGTTTCGTGCGGGAACTCAAAAAACAATACACCGGCCTCCGCGCGTGGCGAAGGCCGGTGGCTTCAGAAAGTGCCGTGCTGCGGCTCAGTCCTTGGCGCGCTCGACATACTCGCCGGTGCCGGTATCGACGACGACGCGGGTGCCGGCCTCGATGTGGGGCGGAACCAGGATCGACACGCCGTTCTCCAGCTTCGCCGGCTTGTAGGACGAAGAGGCCGTCTGGCCCTTCACCACCGGGTCGGCTTCGACGATCTGCAGCGTGACCTTGCCCGGGATCTCGACGCCCAGCGGGCTGCCCTCATGGCTCTGGACGGTGACTTCCATGCCGTCCTGCAGGAAGACCGCCGGATCGCCGATGATGTCGCGCGGGATGGCGACCTGCTCGAAGCTTTCCTTGTCCATGAAGGTGAAGCTGTCGCCTTCGGAGAAGAGGAAGGTCATCTCATGCTCGTCCAGGCGAGCGCGCTCAACGGTCTCCTGGGTGCGGAACCGCTCGGTCGACTTGTTGCCGGTGCGAACGTCCTTCATTTCCAACTGGATGAAGGCGCCGCCCTTGCCAGGCTGCACGATGGCGGTTTTGGTGATGACCCAGAGCTTACCGTTGTGCTCCAGCACATGGCCGGGGCGCATCGTGTTGGCATTGACCTTCATGGCTTACTCGTGAATTCCAAGATACGGGCGGCCGGACCCTATCAGCTTGACCGCCCGGTGGCAACGGCGCGGAACGTTCATCGCATCCGAAAGCAGCGCCTTCCGTTCAGGCGGTCATGAACCAGTTGGACCGCACTTGGTTGGAATGGATGCCTTCCAGCGTCATGCTGCCGCCGTCGCCGAAACCGATCACGGCATTTCCCGCGGCATCCGACGACACGCCGTAGCCAAGCCCGCCGGACAGGACGATGCGGTCGCCCTGGCTGAACCGGAAGTCCCTGATGGTGTCGTCGCCGCCGCCGGCGGTCGCGACGAACCGGTCGCCGCCGGTGCCGCCGATCAGCAGGTCATTGCCCGTTCCGCCGACCAGCCAGTCGTTTCCCGAACCGCCGTCGAGCGTGTCGTTGCCGCCCAGCCCGAACAGCCGGTCGTCGCCACCCAGCCCGGACAGGCTGTTCACCGCATCGTTGCCGGTGACGACGTTGTCCAAGCCGTTGCCGGTGCCGCGGGCGACGCTTTCCAGCAGCGTCAGGTTCTCCACGTTGTCGGGCAGGGTGGCGTCGATCCAGGCCCTCACTTCGTCGATGCCGCCGCCGCGGAACTCGATGATGCTGTCCTGCGGACGGTCATAGTAATAGATGTCGTTTCCGCTGCCGCCGACCATGATGTCGTTGCCGGCGCTGCCGTCCATGATGTCGTTGCCGCGGCCGCCGAAGAGCCAGTCGTCGCCCCAGCTTCCCCGCAGCTCGTCATCTCCGCCGAGGCCGATGAGCGTATCGTTCCCCTCCATGCCGCCCATGTAGTCGAAGCCGCGGTTGCCGATCATCAGGTCACCCTGGGCGGTGCCGTTCAGCCAGTTGGTGAGGGTCTTGCCGAGGAAAAGGGACATACTGCGCTCTCCATCCGTTCGCGTGTTGGCTTGCCTTGACCATAAATTTCGGACAAATGCCTGTCTTTCGCGCGGGCGGATGATGTCCGCTTCGGGGACGGGTCTTGTGAAAGCGGTGCGCCGATGGTCTGATGCGCGCCCGTTAGCGTCGCCTGCCATCCGAACGAGTGCATCCATGCCGCCGACCCTCTGCCCGCCGGCCGATCTGCCACCCTGGCACCCCGAGTCCCTG
Organism: Azospirillum picis; assembly: GCF_017876115.1. Classification (GTDB taxonomy): domain Bacteria; phylum Pseudomonadota; class Alphaproteobacteria; order Azospirillales; family Azospirillaceae; genus Azospirillum; species Azospirillum picis. Next base: position 258,549 of record NZ_JAGINO010000002.1, on the reverse strand, counting down.
GCCGCACGCCGGCCCTTCCTGGCGGCCCGTGGCCGTGTGTTGAACGCCGTGCGCGCGGTCTTCCAGGAGCGTGCCTTCACCGAGGTCAATACCCCGGCCCTGCAGGTCTCGCCGGGGATGGAGCCTCATCTTCAGGCCTTCGCGACCGAGTTGCGCGGAGCCCATCCCGACGATCGCCGGCCGCTCTATCTGCACACCAGTCCCGAATTCGCCATGAAGAAGCTGCTGGTCGCGGGCGTGCCGCGGCCATGGCAATTGGCGCAGGTCTACCGTAACGGCGAGCGGTCGGGCACGCATGCCCCGGAATTCTCCATGCTGGAGTGGTACCGGGCGGGCGAGGGCTATCATGCGCTGGTCGATGACTGCCAGGAACTGCTGCGCGCGGGAGCGGAGGCGGGCGGGCGGCGCGCCTTTTCCTTCCGCGGCATGACCTGCGACCCGTTCCGGGAATGGCGCGTGCTGACGGTGCCGGACGCCTTCGCCGAATATGCCGGCATCGACCTGATGGCGACCTACGACGGCAGCCCGGATCCTGATCCGGCCCTCCTGGCGGCGGCGGCCACGCGCATCGGCATCCATCCGCATGACGGCGACCGCTGGGAAGACATCGTCTTCCGCATCATGTTCGACCGCATCGAGCCGCATCTTGGCAACGGCGTGCCCTGCGTGCTGACCGACTATCCGCTGTGCATGGCGGCCCTGTCGCGTCCGAAGCCCGACGATCCGCGGCTGGCCGAGCGGTTCGAGCTGTACGCCTGCGGGCTGGAGCTTGCGAACGCCTTCGGCGAGCTGACCGACGCAGCGGTCCAGCGCGCCCGCTTCGAGGCCGACATGGCCCTCAAGGAGACGCTCTACGGCGAGCGTTTCCCCGTCGACGAGGATTTCCTCGCAGCACTGGAGTTCGGCATGGCGGAGAGCAGCGGCATCGCCATGGGGTTCGACCGGCTGGTCATGCTGTGCAGCGGGGCCGAGAGTATCGACCAGGTTCTCTGGCTACCGGTGGCGGGCTTCTGAGATGCCGTCCACGCCCCTCTTCGGCGTTGCGGAGGAAGGGCGTGGAGCGGTGTGTCAAGGCGGGAGCCGGATCAGAAGGTGAACTTTGCCTGCAGACCGACGAGATCGATGCTGCTCTTGTACTTGACGTTGAGGTTGCCGCGACCGGCCTCGGCACCCGTCAGGTCATCGGTCAAGGCCACCGAGGTGCCGGGCACGAAGACATGCGAGTAGGCCGCGTCGACCCTGATGCTGTCCGTCACCTGGTAGCCGGCGCCGACCGACAGCCAGTACCGGTTCTGCTCCGGGACGCGCGGCGTGCGGTAATCGATGTCGACAGACCCCTTGTCGAAGGCGACGCCGCCGCGCAGCGTCAGCTTGTCCGTCACCTTGTAGGAGGTGCCGAGCGAGTAGTACCAGGTGTCGTTCCAGTGCTCCTCGGTCAGAGAGCTCAGGGCCGGGTTGGCGATGTTCACCCGCAGTTCGCGGAAGCGCGACCAGTTGGTCCACTGCACGTCGGCCATCACCGCCCAGCGGTCGTTGACCTCGTGATAGAGGCCGATCGACGCGACGTCCGGAGTGGTGAGGTCGGCTTTGGCGCCCTGGCCCGGAAGCGCGCCGGCAAGTGCCGCCGGCAGGCCGGTGAACGAGATGTTGCCGGTCAGCGTGTGGTTCACCGGCGAGCGGTAGGCGAGGCCGATGCGGGTTCCCTTCACCGGTTCGATCAGCGCGCCCAGGGTGAAGCCCCAGCCCCAGTCGTCGCCGGTCACGTCGCTCTTGACGTCGAGGGCGCCAGGCCGGCCGAGGCGGCTGGCACCGAAATCGGAGGCCTGCGACAGCTTGGCCTTGGCGTACTGGATCTGGACGCCGCCACCGACGGTGATCATCGGGTTGATGCGGTAGGACACCGTCGGCGCGAAGTTGTAGGTGCGCAGGTCCGATCGGATGCCGTGGTAGCGCCCGATCCAGGCGTCGCCGTAATCGGTGACCAGGCCCCAGGGGCCGTTGGCCGACAGCCCGAGCTTCAGGTCGTTGTTGACCGAATAGACGAAGTAGCCGGAGGGGATGAGGGCATCCTGGGCGATGTCGCCGGGCGAAGCGTCGCCGCGGATCGCCGTGCCGCCCAGCCGGGCCGCGCGGGTGGCGCTGGCGCTGTCGACCTTGGACTTGACGATGACGCCGGTGGCGGTCTGGACCACTTCGATTCCGGTGACCAGCCCCATGGTCGCCGGATTGTAGAACATGGAGCTGGCATCGCCGTTGGCGCCGGCGGTGACGCCGGCATAGGCGGCGCCCATGCCGGACACGCTCTGTTCCTTCAGTGCGAAGCCCGCGGCGAACGCGGTCGAGGCGATCGGTGCGGTCACCGCGACGGCGGCGACGGCGGTCAGCAGGCGGGTCCTGAGCGCTGTCGGAGACATGTTTCCTTCCCCAAATTGTGTTATTGCCCCAATGATACACAGGCTGACGCTTACGTAAAGCACGGGCAGCGATCATTCAGAGTCTTCCGCAATCAGTGGCGCGACGGCAACACCACGCACAGTTGCGGAAAACCCGGAGCCGGAAGGCGGGAGCGGCGAGGGAAGGAAGACGGCCGCGTCAGTATGACGCAGCGGGAGGGACGCTGCGGCGTCAGGCGATCCAGGAGGTCAGTGCCGAGAACAGGTGACGCAGGATGTTCTGATCGTCGCTCCACACCAGCTTGGCGGTGATCACCACCGACGCGACGACCAGCATCGGCCGCACGATGCGGGCACCGTTGCGGATCACCATGTGGGCGCCGGCCTGCGCCCCGATGTACTGGGCGACGCCCATCAGCAGGCCGACCGTCCACAGCACATGGCCGCCGATGATGAAGAAGATCAGCGAGGCGATGTTGCTGGTCAGGTTCAGCACCTTGGTATGGGCCGTCGCCTTGCGCAGGTTGTATCCGAGCAGGGAAACGAAGGCGATGGCGAAGAAGGTGCCGGTGCCCGGTCCGAAGAAGCCGTCATAGAAGCCGATCCCGGTGCCGATGCTGAGCGCGAAGGCATGTTCGCCGATGCGCTGATGGGCGTCGATGTCGCCGGCCTTGGGTGACAGCAGCAGATAGATCGCGATGCCGATCAGCAGGATCGGGATGACGTCGCGCAGGAAGCTGGGGTCGAGCATCTGGACCAACGTCGCGCCGACGCCGGCCCCGACGAAGGTGCAGGCGATCATCGACCTCATCGCAGCGGGATGGACCTCGCCGCGGCGGACGAACTTGATGGTGGCGGAAAGCGACCCGAAGCTGGACTGCAGCTTGCCGGTCGCCAGCGCTTCGGCCGGGGAAAGGCCGGCGGCGAGAAGGGCGGGGATGGTCAACAGCCCGCCGCCGCCGGCGATCGAATCGACAAACCCTGCAAGCAGTCCGACGGCGAACAGGATGCCCAGCGACTCGGGCGTCAGAAGATCCATGATGGGGGATGGTTCCGGGACTTGAGAGATGCCGTCAGCCTGCCGAGCCGGCAAGCGCCTCGGCGATGGCCGTGTTCAGCGCCTTGACGCCGGCGCCCGGACCCTGCGGGTGGGACCAGACCGCGTTGACCACGGCCAGGAAATCGGCGCCGGCGCTGACCAGTGGCGCACAGTTGTCGGCGGTGATGCCGCCGATCGCGACGCAGGGAACCTCCATCAGCTCCGACCACCAGCTCAGCAGGTCGGGCTCGGCCTTGTATTCCGCCGCCTTGGTGGTGGTCGGGAAGAAGGCGCCGAAGGCGACATAGTCGGCGCCCTCCTCGCCGGCGATCATGGCAAGGTGGCGGCTGTCATGGCAGGTGACGCCGACGATGGCGTCGTTGCCGAGAATCCTGCGGGCATCGCGGTAGGGGGTGTCGGTCTGCCCGACATGCACGCCATCGCATCCCGTTTCGCGGGCCAGCCCGGGATGGTCGTTCAGGATGAAGGCGACATCACGTTCCTGCGCGACCGGACGCAGCAGATCGCAGGCCCGTCGGACATCGTCGTCGGAACAGCCCTTCAGGCGCAGTTGCACGCAGGCGACGTCGCCGCCGTCGAGCGCCTCCGCCAGAAGCGGCGCGAACGCCGCCGGCTCGAAGGCCGGCGGCGTCACGAGGTACAGTCGGCAGGCGGGCGGTTCCGCCTGGGACGGCTTTCCCTTGGCCAAGGATTACTCCCGGCCCTGGTAGATCTTCATGATCCGGTCGAGCAGCTTCAGGGCCTCGTCGCGCGGGCGCTGGAAGGCGTTGCGGCCGATGATCGACCCGTTGCCGCCGCCGTCACGGATGGCGCGGGCATCCTCGAACACCGCATCCTCGCCCTTGGTGGCGCCGCCCGAGAAGACCACGACGCGGCGGCCGTTGAAGGCGCACTGCATGATGTGCTTCACGCGCTCGGCCTGGGTGCCGATGGCGATCTGCTTGGCCTCGTAGACCTTCTTGGCCTCCGCCTGCTCCAGATGGGCCGACGGCAGCTTGACCTTGATGATGTGGGCGCCCAGCAGCGCGGCCATGTGGGCAGCGTAGCCGATCACGTCGATGGCCAGCTCGCCGTCCTTGGTGACGGCGCCGCCGCGCGGGTAGGACCACAGAACGGTGGCGAGGCCGTAGGACTTGGCCTCCTTCGACAGCTCGCGGAACTCCTCGTACTGGGAGTACATGGCGTCGGAGCCGGGATAGATGGTGAAGCCGATGGCCGACGCACCGATGCGCAGCGCATCCTGGACCGAGGCGGTGACGGCCTGGTCGGCCGCTTCCTTCTGGGTGGACAGGCTGTTGGCGCTGTTCATCTTCAGGATCAGCGGAATCGAGCCGGCGAAGGTGTCGGCACCGGCTTCCAGGGAGCCCAGGGGAGCGGCGTAGGCGTTGCAGCCGGCGTCGATGGCCAACTGGTAATGGTAGTGCGGGTCGTAGCCCGGGTCGTTCGGGCCGAAGCTGCGGGCCGGGCCATGCTCGAAGCCCTGGTCGACCGGCAGGATCACCAGCTTGCCGGTGCCGCCGAGCTTGCCTTCCATAAGAATGCGGGCGAGGTTCGCCTTGGTGCCGGGATTGTCGCTCTCGTAGTTGGCGAGAATGTCTTTGACGCGGCGCGTGAGCTTCATTGTGGCTCTTCCCCAGGGGCGTTCTTGGAAATGGCGCCGTCTTAGCCCGGATTCGGCCTCTTTGCAACGGCGGGAGGGGCATAAAGCGGCCATTTGACACGCCCAAACGTCCTAGGGCCTGCGGCCGGGGGCGGCCCATCCGCGCCGGCAGGCGCCACCGGATGGGTTACAGCAAAAGGGAGCGGACAAGCGAGTAGAAGCCATATCCGGCACCGCCCAGCACTGCCCAGGAGCCCGCGGTCAGGCCCACCCAGACTGCCACGAGACGGAGTCCGCGCATCCTTTCGCGCGGGGCCGGAGGAAACGGAGTGGTCCGTTTCGTACCGTCGTCAGCGGCGGTTCCATCGGCTTGCCTCGACAGGCGAGGCGGAACGATCGGCGGATCCGCGTTGGTCAGGGTGGTGATGCTCATGGCGTGCTCTTCCGGCGTCGAAAGGGGAAGGCGGCTGTCACAAAAATATCCTTCTGCTAGGCTACACCACCTTCGCGCAGGCGATATGAGCGAAAAAGCGGTAGCCCCGCTTCTAGTCGGAGCCGTTGCGGCAATGCCGCGACAGCCACTCCCGGCAACGAAGGTCGGGCCGCCCGGCCGCCGCCATGTCAAGGAAGTACGGACACCGGGTCAGCACGACCGCGCCCCGTCGGGATGCGATGGCGGCCAGCCGCTGGGCGACGTCGGGCCGGCCGGTGAACAGCAGCGCCGGCATGCCGGCCGCCAGCGCGCCCTGTGCGGCGCCCGCCCGGTCCGAGCAATCCAGCAGCGCCGTGGCGGCAAGCTCCGGAAATTCCCGCCGCACGCGTGCCAGCAGGCCGAGCAGCCACAGGGGACCGCCGACGCCTTGTCCCATCAGGGCCAGTGGCACCCTCAGCCCGCCGGCTGCGGCACCTGCGGTCAGCGCGTCGTCCAGGCCGCGGACAAGGATAGGGCAGGAGAGGGCGGAATCTGGCATCGGATGCAGGACGGGGTGGCGCGGAAAGAACAGCCAATGTAGCGCGGCCGGCCTGCGGCCGGAACGGACGATCGCAGGCGCCTGCAGCCGGACGGTTGAGAGAATTGAGGCAGGTCAAACCACATGGTGTCGGTGCAGGAGTATAGTCGCTCTTGTCTGGTCCTCGGTATCCCCGCCGGAGACCGTCTCATGGGAATTGCATGCCCGGGAATGCCGCGATGATGGAATACAAGGGTTACAAGGCCCAGATCGACTTCGATAACGATGCTGGCGTCTTTGTCGGCGAAGTCATCAACACCCACGACGGCATCACCTTCTCAGGCCGGTCTGTGGACGAGCTGCAGGGATCCTTCCGTCGCGCGGTCGACGACTATCTCGACCTTGCCTGCGACATGGGTGGGGAAGCGGAGCCGCCCTTCTCCGGCCGCATCGCCGTCCGCATCAACCCGATCCTGCATCGTGCGATCGCCGGCTGTGCCGAGCAGGAAGGCAAGAGCCTGTCGGCCTGGATCGCCGAATGCCTGGGCCGGGCCGCCGGCGTCGCGAACGTGAAGGCGGGGTAGGGCAGCCGGTCCGGCGGTCGGTCGAAGCGCCGTGCCCGCGGCCGTCCGCAGGAGGGCGGCGGCATTAAAAAAGGGGCGCCTCCCCGGGGAGGCGCCCCTTTTCCATGCCGGCTGACGGCTTACTTGGCGTTGGCCATGGCGACGGCGGTGTCGCTCATGCGGTTGGAGAAGCCCCACTCATTGTCGTACCAGGTCATGATGCGGACGAAGTTGCCGTCGATGACCTTGGTCTCGTTCAGGGCGAAGATCGAGCTGTGCGGGTCGTGGTTGAAGTCGCTCGACACCAGGTCCTCGGTGTAGGCGGCCAGCACGTTCTTCAGCGCACCGTTGGCGGCATCGCTGATCGCCTTGGTGATCTCTTCGACCGAGGTGGCGCGCTTGGCGGTGAACTTGAAGTCGACCACCGACACGTTGGGCGTCGGCACGCGCATGGCGGTGCCGTCCAGCTTGCCCTTCAGCTCCGGCAGGACCTTGCCGACCGCCTTGGCCGCACCGGTGGAGGTCGGGATCATGTTCAGCGCCGCGGCGCGGGCGCGGTGCAGGTCCTTGTGGTTGGTGTCGACGATCCGCTGGTCACCCGTGTAGGAGTGGATCGTGGTCATGAAGCCCTTTTCGATGCCGACGAGGTTGTTCAGCACGAAGGCCACCGGGGCCAGGCAGTTGGTGGTGCAGGACGCGTTGGAGACGATTCGGTGCTCGGCGGTCAGCTTGTCGTGGTTGACGCCGTAGACGACCGTGATGTCCTCGTCGGTCGCCGGGGCCGAGATCAGCACCTTCTGCGCACCGGCCTCCAGGTGCTTGGCTGCATCGGCGCGCTTGGTGAAGATGCCCGAGCATTCCATGGCGATCTCGATGCCGAGATCCTTCCACGGCAGCTTGGCCGGGTCACGCTCCTGCACGACCTTGATGGAATGGCCGTTGACGATCAGGACGCCGTCACCGGTCTCGATGGTGCCGGGGAAGCGGCCGTGGACGCTGTCGTACTTCAGCAGGTGCGCGTTGGCCTTCAGGTCGGCCAGGTCGTTGATCGCCACCACCTCGACGTCCTTGCGGCCGCTCTCGTAGATCGCGCGCAGAACCAGACGGCCGATGCGGCCAAAACCGTTGATCGCTACCCGTACAGCCATGACTTCCTCCAGTTGGATTTGGGGCGCCCAAGATCGGCAGGACGCCCCTTCGGCTTCTCTCAGAGACGCGCCTTTACGGCGTCCACGACCGCTTCGGCGGTGATGCCGAAGTGCTTGTACAGTTCCTGGTACGGGGCGGACTCGCCGAAGCCAGCCATGCCGATGAAGACACCCTTTTCGCCCAGCCAGCGGTCCCAGCCCAGCCGGATCGCCGCCTCGACCCCGACGCGCACGCCGGTGCCGAGCACCGACGCCTTGTAGGCGTCATCCTGGCAGTCGAACAGTTCCCAACTCGGCATAGACACAACGGCGGTGCCGATGCCCTGGGCCTGGAGGGCTTGGCGGGCCTCCATCGCCAGCGACACCTCCGACCCGGTGGCGAGGATGGTCGCCTTGCGCCCGCCCTCGGCCTCGGCGAGGACGTAGGCACCGCGGGCGCTGCGGTTCTCTGCCGTGTGCTCGGTGCGCAGCGTCGGGACGTTCTGGCGGGTCAGCGCCAGCACCGACGGGGAGCCGGTGGCCTCCAGCGCGATCTGCCAGCATTCGGCGGTCTCGACGGCGTCGGCCGGGCGCAGGACCAGCAGGTTGGGAATGGCACGCAGCGCCGCCAGATGCTCGACCGGCTGGTGGGTCGGGCCGTCCTCGCCAAGACCGATCGAGTCGTGGGTCATCACGAAGACCGTGCGCTGCTTCATCAGCGCGGCCAGGCGGATCGACGGGCGGCAGTAGTCGGCGAACTGCATGAAGGTGCCGCCGTAGGGGATGATGCCGCCATGCAGCGTCATGCCGTTCATCAGCGTCGCCATGCCGTGCTCGCGCACGCCGTAGCGGACGTAGCGGCCGGCGAACTCGCCCTTGCCCTTGATGTCGGCGGTGTTCTTGACCTTGGTGTTGTTCGACGGCGTCAGGTCGGCGGATCCGCCGATCAGCTCATGGATGGCCGGGACCAGCACCTCCAGCGTGTTGCCGGAGGCGACGCGGGTGGCCCAGCTCGGCTTTTCGGCGCTGACCTTTTCCTTGAAGGCGACGATGGCGTCGGCCAGCGCCGAAGGCACGCCGCGACCGAAGGCCTCGTCGAAGGCCTTGCCGGCGGCCTCGGTCAGGGTGGCGCGACGGCCGCTCCAGTCGTTGTAGGCGTCCGCGCTGCGGGTCCCGGCGGCGCGCCAGGCGGACAGCACCTCCTCGGGCACGACGAAGGCCTCGTGGGTCCAGCCGATGGCCTCGCGCGTCGCGGCGACCTCGTCGGCGCCCAGCGGCGAACCGTGGCAGCCGTGGGTGTTGGCCTTGTTCGGGGCGCCCTTGCCGATGATGGTGCGGCAGGCGATCAGCGTCGGCTTGTCGGTGGAGGTCCGGGCCTGGGCGATCGCCTTGGACACGGCGTCGGTGTCGTGTCCGTCGACGGCGATGGTGTTCCAGCCGTAGGAGCGGAAGCGCGCCTGGGTGTCGTCGGTGAAGCTGAGGTCGGTCGAGCCGTCGATGGAGATGTGGTTGTCGTCCCACAGCACGATCAGGCGGTTCAGCCCGAGATGGCCGGCCAGCGAGCAGGCCTCGTGGCTGACGCCCTCCATCAGGTCGCCGTCCGACGCGATGACGTAGGTGTAGTGGTCGATCAGCTCGTCGCCGAAGCGGGCGTTGGTGATCCGCTCCGCCAGCGCCATGCCGACGGCGGTGGAGACGCCCTGGCCCAGCGGTCCGGTGGTCATCTCGATGCCCAGCGTCGGGTCGACTTCCGGATGGCCGGGGGTCAGGCTGCCCAGTTGGCGGAAGCGCTTGATCTCCTCGATGGTCATCCGCTCGTAACCGGTCAGGTAGGCGAGCGAATAAAGCAGCATCGAGCCGTGGCCGGCCGACAGCACGAAGCGGTCGCGGTCGGGCCAGGCCGGGTTCTTCGGATCGAACTTCAGGAACTGGGTGAAGAGCACCGTGGCGACGTCGGCCATGCCCATCGGCATGCCCGGGTGGCCGGACTTCGCGGCCTCGACCGCGTCCATGGAGAGCGCGCGGATCGCGCTGGCCATCGTGTGGAGGGAGGGCTGGGCGGAGGCAGCGGACATCGGGGCGTTTCCTGCGGAGTCGGGTGCCGCGGCGCGGCATCGGCAACAATGGTTGCGCGGTCGCCGTCGGGGCGCCGCGAAACGGGCGCACCATGCAGAACCGCTGTGCGCAGGTCAACATGGGAATAGGATAGGAATCGGCATGGCAGAGGGCGCTCTTCCGAAAGGGAAGTGCGCACGGCCAACGACGCAAACCAGCCGCCGGCATCCGGGTTCGCCGGTGCCGGTTCCGGCTGCGGCCTTCCGTCACGTCCTGGGATCCGGTATGGGCATTCCGTGGAACAGGTGGTCGTGACGGTTGACGCGGTCCGGCTGCCGGCCCAACTCTATGCGCTCCGAACGGCAGCGGCTCGGCTTGGCGGGTGCCTTGCCCGGGTTCTGCCCGCCGTGCATGACGTGCCCACGAGGTCGAGGTAGACGTCCATGGAATCGCTGACAAACGCTCTCGACCGCCTCGGCCGTGCTGTGGACCGGCTGGAACATGCCGCCTCCGCCCGTGAGGAGAGGGTCGGCCGGCGCGAACAGGAGCTGTCGCAGGCGCTCGAAACCGCGCGGGCGGACCGCGCGACGGCCCAGGCGACGGCGGAGGCCGTGTCCGAGCGGCTGGAGGTCGCCATCGCCCGACTGCAACATGTGCTGGAGAGCTGACGACATGGCCCAGGTCGACATAGAGGTGAACGGCCGTTTCTATCGCATGCTGTGCGAGGACGGGCAGGAGGGGCGGCTGCGTGAACTGGCCGCCTACGTCGACGACCGCCTGCAGCGCCTGACCGGCGGCGGCCGCAGCGGACCGGAAGCGCAGATGATGCTGATGACCTGCCTCGTGCTGGCCGACGAGTTGCAGGAGGTGATGGCCGGCAAGGGCATCGCTCCCGCGGTGGACGAGACCGCGGTGGTCGGACAGCTCGACGCCGTCACAAAACGCATCGAAGAGGTTGCCGCGCGCCTCGAGCGGGCCTAGATTGGTGTACGGAAGGATCGCTGCCTGGTTCGACAGGCCGCATTAATCCCCAGGGCCGATAACCTTGATCTCTAGGGAGCTGTCCCTGTCCGGTCCATTGGGCCGGGTACACGGCGCCCACCTGCTCATGCAGGCCATGGAGGATAGGCACATGGCCAACGGCCGAGGCGGCGCCTTCCACCCTCTTCCGATGCTCCCCGCACGCAGTCCGCGATGACCGATCCGCAAGCCAAGGACGCCGCCCGGCGCGAGGCGCGCGTCCGGCGCGACGCCGTCGACGACGCCGACCGTCCGGCCGCCGCCCTGGCGGTGCGCGACCGCATCGCCGCCTTGGCGCGTGACGGCCATCTGCCGCGCGGCGCCGTCGGCGGCTACTGGCCGCTCGGTTCGGAACTCGACGCGCGGCCGGCTTTGCTCCATCTTAACCGCCTTGGTTATCATGCCTGCCTGCCGGTCTCGGGGCCGCGCGGCACGGCGCTGGTCTTCCGTGACTGGGGGCCGGAGGCTCCGATGGCCGTCGGGCGCTATGGCATCCACGAGCCGGCCGAAGGACGCGCGCTGCGGCGTCCGTCGGTGCTTCTGGTGCCGCTGCTGGCTTTCGACCGCGGCGGCCATCGCCTTGGCTACGGTGCCGGCTATTACGACCGGACGCTCGACATGCTGAGGGATGACGGTGCCGTGCTGGCGGTCGGCGTGGCCTTCGCCGTGCAGGAGGTGCCGGCGGTGCCGGTCGACGGCCACGACGAGCGGCTGGACTGGATCGTGACGGAGCGCGAGACGCTGCGGATCAACAAGTGAGCTTACCGGGAAGGTTGGGGCGATGAGGATTCTGTTCTTCGGCGATGTGGTCGGCCGGGCCGGGCGCGAAGCGGTGCTGGCGCACATGCCGATGCTGCGCGAGCGGCTCGACCCCGACCTGACCGTGGTCAACGGCGAGAATTCCGCCGGTGGCTACGGCGTCACGGTGAAGATCGCCGAGGAGTTCTTCGCTGCCGGCATCGACGTCGTCACGTTGGGCAACCACACATGGGACCAGAAGGAACTGGTCGGCACCATCGAGCAGCAGCCGCGCATCATCCGTCCGCTGAACTACCCGGAGGGGACGCCCGGCCGCGGCTTCGTCCTGCTGCAGGCGCGTGGCGGGCGCAAGGTGCTGGTGGTCAACGTCCTGCTGCGCCTGTTCATGGAGCCGATGGACGATCCCTTCGCCGCCGTCGACCGGGTACTGAAGGCGCATCGGCTCGGGCCGGGCGGGGTCGACGCCATTCTCGTCGACATGCACGGCGAGGCGACCAGCGAGAAGATGATCATGGGCCATTTCTGCGACGGCCGCGCCTCGCTGGTGGTGGGAACCCACAGCCACGTGCCGACCGCCGACCACATGGTCCTGCCGCGGGGAACCGCCTACCAGTCGGACGCCGGCATGTGCGGCGACTATGACAGCGCCATTGGCATGAAGAAGGAGATCGCGCTCGCCAAGATGGTGCGCAAGCTGCCGACCGAGCGGCTGTCCCCCGCGGAAGGCGAGGGCACCGTCTGCGGCTGCTACGTCGAGACCGACGACCGCAGCGGGCTGGCGGTCCGTATCGAGCCGCTGCGCATCGGCGGCCGCCTGAGCCAGGCCCTGCCGGAACGGTCGCAATAGGTGGAGCGGGGCCTCGGCCGCGCCGCAATCTCGCCATATTGACTTTCTAATCCGGTGGGTGTCGTCTCCCGCGCCGAAAAGGTGCGGAGGGGCTGCAGACCTGTTACATGTGTCGTGCGCTCACCCCGCCCGATTGACCAAATTCCGTTTCGAGGCTCGTTCGACCCATGGCCGGTCATTCCCAGTTCAAGAACATCATGCACCGCAAAGGCGCGCAGGACGCCAAGCGGTCCAAGATCTTCAACAAGCTCGCCCGCGAGATCACGGTGGCTGCCAAGAGCGGCCTGCCGGACCCGGCGGCCAACCCGCGCCTGCGCGCCGCCATCCTGGCCGGACGCGCGCAGAACATGCCGCGCGACCGCATCGATCGCGCCATCAAGCAGGGCACGCCCGGTGGCGGCGACGACGCGAACTACGAAGAGGTGCGGTACGAGGGCTACGGCCCCGGCGGCGTCGCCCTGATCGTCGAGGCGCTGACCGACAACCGCAACCGCACCGCCGCGGAAGTGCGCTCCAGCTTCACCAAGTATGGCGGCAGCCTGGGCGAGACCAATTCGGTCAGCTTCATGTTCAACCGCATCGGCGCGATCTTCTACCCGGCCGCCGCGGCCGACGCCGACGCCGTGTTCGAGGTGGCGCTGGAGGCTGGCGCCGACAACGTCGAGTCCGACGAGAACGGCCACGAGGTCACCACGACGGTGGAGAGTTTCGGTGCCGTCCGCGACGCGCTGGAGGCCAAGTTCGGCGGTGCGGAGAGCGCGCGCCTGACCTGGCGGCCGCTGAACACCGTGGCCCCCGGCGAGGATGCCGCCGCCAGCCTGCTGAAGCTGCTGGACGTCCTGGAGGACAACGACGACGTCCAGGTGGTCGAGGGCAACTTCGACATCTCCGAAGAGCTGATGCAGAAGCTGACCGCGTAAGTTCGACGCGGGTCTTGCAAGCGGAGTGCGGGTGCCGTGTTTGCGCGGGCAGGACGGGCAGAGGGGAACGGTGCGGGGATGCCTTCGCCGGTGCGGCTGCTGGGGATCGACCCCGGCCTGCGCCATACCGGCTGGGGCATCATCGACGTGGCGGGCAACCGCCTGAGCCACGTCGCCGACGGCGCGGTGCATTCCGACGAGTCCTGCCCGCTGGCCGAGCGGCTGGTGCAGCTCCACGACGCACTGTCGGCGGTGGTGGAGCGCTACCATCCCGACGAGGCCGCGGTGGAGGAGACCTTCGTCAACAGCAACGCGGTCTCCACGCTGAAGCTGGGTCAGGCCCGTGCCGTCGCCCTGCTGGTGCCGGCCCAGGCCGGGCTGGCGGTGGCGGAATACGCGAACAACATGGTCAAGAAGGCCGTCGTCGGTCAGGGCCGCGCCGAGAAGGCGCAGGTCCAGACGATGGTGCGCCTGCTGCTGCCGGGCTGCGAGATCGGCAGCCCCGATGCCGCCGACGCGCTGGCCGTGGCGATCTGCCACGCCCACCACCGCGCGAGCTGGACGATGTGGCGGCGGGGAGCGGAGGTTTCCAAACCGGCGAAAAGTGCCCTCTCCCGTCCCGGGAGAGGGAGGGGACCCGCCGCAGGCGGGGAGGGTGAGGGAATAAACCTCCCGCTTTCCAGCCAAGCCAAGCGATACCCCTCACCCGAGGAAACCGAGCGTGCCCGCGTGCTTCGCAGAGATTCCACCGAGGTGGAAAAAATGCTGTGGCAGAAGCTGCGGAACGGGCAACTGGGGGCGAAATTCCGGCGCCAGGAGCCCATATTCGGGTTCACCGTCGACTTCGTCTCTCACGATCATCGGCTGATCATCGAGTTGGATGGCGGCCAGCATGCCGAGCAGCGCGCAGCCCATGACGAGCGGCGCACCAGGATGTTGGAGCAGGCCGGTTTTCGTATCATGCGGTTCTGGAACAACGATGTCGGCGACAACCTCGACGGTGTCCTGACGACGATCAAGGCTCGCCTGGACGAAACTTCGGTCCTGCGGCGGCCGGTCGCCGCGGCGAACCCCTCACCCGGCCCTGCGGGCCACCCTCTCCCGGGACGGGAGAGGGACTCGGAGTCCTGATCCATGATCGCCAAGCTGACCGGCATCGTCGATTCCACCGGCACCGACTGGGTCGTGCTCGACGTGAACGGCGTCGGCTACCTGCTGTCCTGCTCCAACCGCACGCTGTCGCGCCTAGCGGTGGGAGAACGGGCGTCGCTGGTGGTCGAGACCTTCATCCGGGAGGAGCGCATCGTCCTGCACGGCTTCGGCGACCAGGCGGACCGGGAATGGTTCAAGCTGCTGACCACCATCCAGGGTGTCGGTGCCCGGCTGGCGCTGTCGATCCTCGGCGTGCTCGACCCCGACCAGCTTACCCGCGCCATCGCCTCGCAGGACAAGACCGCGCTGGTCCGCGCCGACGGCGTCGGGCCGAAGGTGGCGGCGCGCATCCTCAACGAACTCAAGGACAAGGTCGGCAATCTGGCGCTCGGCCCCGCCGCCAGCACCGGCACACCGGCCGGCAAGGGCGCTCCCGCCGCCGTTCCGGGCGCCAGCCCGGCGCTGGCCGACGCGGTATCGGCGCTGGTCAATCTCGGCTATGGCCGGTCGGAGGCGTTCGGCGCGGTCGTCGCCGCCGGGCGGGTTCTGGGCGATGACGCCGGCGTGTCAGACCTGATCCGCCAGGGCCTCAAGGAACTGAGCCAATGAGCGACCCCAATAGCGACCGCCTGGTCCAGCCGGGCCAGGGCCACGGCGATTCGGCCGAGGCGTCGATCCGTCCGCTGTCGCTCGCCGAGTTCATCGGCCAGCGGCAGGCGCGCGAGAACCTGTCGATCTTCATCCAGGCCGCCCGCTCCCGCAACGAGGCGCTGGACCATGTGCTGCTGTTCGGCCCTCCCGGACTCGGCAAGACCACGCTGGCGCAGATCGTGGCGCGCGAGCTGGGAGTGGGGTTCCGCGCCACCTCCGGGCCGGTCATCGCGCGGGCCGGCGATCTGGCGGCGCTGCTGACCAACCTGCAGCCGCACGACGTCCTCTTCATCGACGAGATTCATCGCCTTAATCCCGCCGTGGAAGAGGTGCTCTATCCCGCCATGGAGGACTTCCAGCTCGACCTCATCATCGGCGAAGGCCCGTCGGCGCGGTCCATCCGGATCGACCTGCCGCCCTTCACGCTGGTCGGCGCGACCACGCGCAGCGGCCTGATCACGCGCCCCTTGCGCGAACGCTTCGGCATTCCCGTGCGGCTGCAATTCTACGAGCCCGACGAGCTGGAGTTGATCGTGCGCCGCGCCGCCGGCGTGCTGGGGATGGGCATCACGCCCGAGGGCGCCCGCGAGATCGCCAACCGGTCGCGCGGCACGCCGCGCGTGTCGGGCCGGCTGCTGCGCCGGGTGCGTGATTTCGCCGCGGTCGCCGGGGTGGAGGAGGTCGACAAGCGCGTCGCCGATGCGGCGTTGACCCGGCTGGAGGTCGACCGGCTCGGCCTCGACAGCATGGACCGGCGGTATCTCGGCCTGGTCGCCACCAACTACGGCGGCGGACCCGTGGGCGTGGAGACGCTGGGTGCCGCACTGGGCGAGCAGCGCGACGTGCTGGAGGAGGTTGTCGAGCCCTACCTGATCCAGCAGGGCTTCCTGCAGCGCACGCCGCGCGGGCGCATGCTGACCGACCAGGGCTTCCGCTATCTCGGCCTCAACCCGCCGAACGCACCGGCGCGGCAGCTCGACCTGCTGGACCGGATCCCCGGCCCGGGTGAGCCGGAAGCCGACGGGGGAAACGATGAGTGAGCCCGGTCCGGCCCTTTCCGGCTGGTTCGCGGAGGACGGCACGCACCGTTTCCCGCTGCGGGTCTACTACGAAGACACCGATGCCGGCGGCATCGTCTACCACGCCAACTATCTGCGTTTCGCCGAGCGTGCCCGGACCGAGATGCTCTACCTGATGGGCTTCCGTCAGGTGGAGATGGCCAGGGGGGAGGGCGATGTCACAGGTGTGTCATTTGCGGTACGACGCCTGACCATCGATTTTGACGCGCCTGCCAAGCTGGAGGACACGCTTGAAGTGGAAACCCGAATCGTCGATATCCGCGGTGCCTCCTTCGCAGTTGCACAAGTCATTCGCCGTGGCGGTCGCGTCCTGGCGCGTGCCGACCTGCAACTGGTGACGATCGGACGGGCCGGGCGGGCCGTGCGCCTTCCCGAGCCGGTGCGCGCGGCGATGGAGACGCTGCACCGCAAGCAAGCGCCATTCTCCTCTGCCTGATCCTCTGCCTGACCTTCCCGACGCCCCGTCTTCCAACCCCCTGCCCACAGCGCAACCGCGAGACTGACTGCGATGGACGCCCTGCAAACCGCCCAACTGGCCGGCAACGCCGCCACGACGGCACATGAGATCACGATCCTCGGCCTGTTCTGGCAGGCCGACGCGATCGTCAAGATCGTGATGCTGATGCTTGTCGTCGCCTCGATCTGGTGCTGGGCCATCATCATCGAGAAGCTGATGCGCCTGCGCCGTCTGAACGCCCAGGCCGACGCCTTCGAGGAGGCGTTCTGGTCGGGTGGCTCGCTGGACGCGCTGTACGACCGCATCGGCCAGTCTCCGGCCGACCCGATGGCGGCGACCTTTGCCGCCGGTATGCGCGAATGGCGCCACGCCGCCGACCGCGGCATCGCCGGAACGATGAAGGGCTCGCTGCAGCAGCGGGTGGAGCGGGTGATGGCGGTGACCATCGGCCGCGAGATGGCGCGGGCGGAGCGCTACATGACCTTCCTGGCGTCGGTCGGCTCCACCGCCCCCTTCATCGGCCTGTTCGGCACGGTGTGGGGCATCATGAACTCCTTCACCTCCATCGCCGGCTCGGGCAACACCAGCCTCGCCGTGGTGGCGCCGGGCATCGCCGAGGCGCTGTTCGCCACCGCCATGGGCCTGCTGGCCGCCATTCCCGCCGTTCTGTCCTACAACAAGTTCTCCACCGATCTCGGCCGCTACGCCGATCGGCTGGAGACCTTCTCCGGCGAGTTCTCGGCCATCCTGTCGCGCCACCTCGAGGAGCGGGGAGCCGCCTGAACCATGGCCGGACAACTCGCAGGCAAGTCCCACGGGCGCGGCAAGCGCCGGGGCTATCGCGCGATGGCCGAGATCAACATGACGCCCTTCATCGACGTCATGCTGGTCCTGCTGATCGTCTTCATGGTCGCCGCCCCGATGCTGACCGTCGGCGTGCCGGTCGACCTGCCCAAGACCAACGCAGCTCCGCTGGAGCAGCAGAAGGACCCGCTGTTCGTCACCGTTCAGACCGACGGCCGCGTGTTCGTGCAGGAGACGCCGGTCGAGCTGACCAACATGGTGCCGCTGCTGATCGCCGTCACCAACAACAACCCCGAGGCCCGCATCCTCGTCCGGGGCGACGCCAAGATCGCCTATGGCAAGATGCTGGAAGTGATGGGCACCATGAGCGCCGCCGGCTTCAAGAAGGTCGGGCTGGTCGCCGAGATGCCGAACGGTCCGACCGCGTCCGGTGCGCGGGTCGGGGCCAAGCCGGCACGCTGAGGCGGGCGGAACTCCCATGCGCAAGCCCTTGATCGCCTCGGCGGTGCTGCACGTCGCGCTGGTCGCGCTGATGGTGCTCGGCATGCCGCCCAGCGATCGCAAGCTCGAGATCGCCTCCTCGATCCCGATCGAGATCGTCGACATCGGCGAGGTCACCCAGGCCGCCCGGACCGAGAAGGGCGAGCCGAAGCCGGCCAACGCCGCCCCGCGTCCGCCGACGCCGGAGGCCAAGCCGGCTCCGCCGGCGCCCGAGCCGCCCGACGAGGAGGACGAGCCCCCGCCGCCCCCGCCGCCGCCCGCCAAGACGCCCGAGCCGCCAAAGGTTGCGCAGGTGCCGCCTCCGCCCCGTGAGCCGTCGCCTCCGCCCAAGCCGACTCCGTCTCCGCCACCACCGCCTCCTCCGCCGCCCCCGCCTCCGGATCCGGCGCCTTCGCCGACTCCGAAGCCGCCGGAACCGCCCAAGCCTGAGCCGCCCAAGCCTGAGCCGCCGAAACCGGAACCGCCCAAGCCGGAACCGCCGAAGCACGAGCCCAAGCCTGAGCCGCCCAAGCCGGAGCCTCCGAAGCCCGAACCGCCGAAGGCCGAGCCCAAGAAGCCGGAGCCCAAGGTCGAGCCGAAGAAGCCCGAGCCGGCCAAGCCGGAGGCGAAGGAGGTCGCGAAGGCCGAGCCGAAGAAGACCGAAACGCCGGCCAAGCAGCCGGAAAAGCCGTCGCCCAAGGCCGACCCGCTGTCCGACCTGCTGTCGAACGTCGGGAAGATCAAGCCGTCGGACAATCCGAAGGCCGACGGCAAGGCTTCGGCCAAGGCGGACAGCGATGCCAAGCCCAGCCAGAAGACCGCATCCGCGGCTCCTGCCGGCGCGGCGAAGGCGACCAATGGCCCCGACAGGCCGTTCAAGCCGTCGGGCAAGGCGCTGGATGCGATCCGCGGACAGCTCAGCAAGAACTGGAACTTCGACTCCGGCCGCAAGGACGCCGGGTCGATGCAGATCGAGATCCATGTCGAGGTCGGCCCCGACCATTCGGTGCTCCGCGCCTGGATCGACGAGAAGTACCGGTCGCGCTACATGAGCGACGCCGCCTTCCGGGCGTCGGCCGACGCGGCCGTGCGCGCGGTCAAGCGCTCCAGTCCGCTGGAGCTGCTTGCGAGCGAGTTCACGCCGCAGACCTATGAAGATTGGCGCTTCATCGTGTTCAATTTCGACCCGAGGGACATGTTTTGACCATGACGACGAAGAAGACGAGGCTTCTCCTGAAGCTGGCCGGAACCGCCGGCGCCCTTCTCCTCTCCCTCGGCGTTGCCGCTCCGCAGGAGGCGCGCGCCGAGTTGCGCATCGACATCACGCGGGGTGTGTCGGAGCCGCTGCCGATCGCCGTCACCAGCTTTGCCGGTGCCGGCGGCCGCGACGCCCAGATGGGCGCCGACATCTCCAAGGTGATCTCAGACGACCTGGAGCGTTCCGGCCTGTTCAAGCCGCTGGACCCGCGCGGCTTCCTGCAGACGCCGGACCAGTTGCGCACCGGTGAGCCGCGCTACCAGGACTGGAAGGCACTGGGCGCCCAGGCGCTGGTCGCCGGCAACACGACGACGGGCGCCGACGGGCGCATGAAGGTGGACTTCCGCCTGTGGGACGTCGCCGCCGGCCAGTATATGCAGGGGCTGAGCTACAGCGCTTCGCCGCAGGAGTGGCGCCGCATCGCCCACATCGTCGCCGACGCCATCTACAAGCGGCTGACCGGCGAGGACGGCTACTTCGACACCCGCATCGTCTATGTCGCCGAGTCCGGTCCGGCCAACGCCCGCAAGAAGCAACTGGCCATCATGGACCAGGACAGCGCCAACCATCAGTTCCTGACCGACGGGCAGACGCTGGTCCTGACGCCGCGCTTCTCGCCGACGACCCAGGAAATCACGTACATGTCGTACTTCAACAAGAAGCCGCGCGTGTACCTGTTCAACATCGACACCGGCCGCCAGGAGGTTCTCGGCGACTTCCCCGGCATGACCTTCGCGCCTCGCTTCTCGCCGGACGGCAACCGGGTCGTCATGTCGATGGCCCAGAACGGCAACACCGACATCTACACGCTGGACCTGCGCACCCGCCGCCAGACCCAGTTGACCGACGCGCCGGGCATCGACACCGGCCCCAGCTATTCGCCGGACGGCCAGAAGATCGTCTTCGAGTCCGACCGTGGCGGCAGCCAGCAGCTCTACGTCATGGGAGCCGACGGATCGGGCGTGAAGCGCCTGACCTTCGGCGAGGGCCGCTACGCCACTCCGGTGTGGTCGCCGCGCGGCGATCTGATCGCATTCACGCGCCAGCGTGGTAGCAGCTTTGCAATCGGCGTAATCCGTCCGGATGGGACGGGAGAACGAATCCTGACCGAAGCCTTCCATGTCGAGGGGCCGACCTGGGCGCCGAACGGCCGCGTTCTCATGTACTTCAAGGACTTGCCTTCGGGTGACGGCCGCGGCCGCAACGCGAAGCTGTACAGCATCGATATCACCGGTGCCAACGAGCGCCGTGTCAGCACCCCGCTGGATGCCTCGGACCCGGCGTGGTCGCCCTTGATTCCCTAGTGGAGTAGCCCTATTTTGCGGCAGCGCGGGAGCAATGCTCAAGACAAAGGTCGGCTGTCGTCTTTTCGTCGGGGATTGGCGGAAAGAAGCGGTTCCCGCGTGAGCAATGACCGACCAGTTCAACGAGTGTCGTTCAAGGGGTCCCTGAACATGCGTATGAAGTTCCTCGCTCTCGCCGCCGTGGCGCTGCTCGCCGCTTGCGAATCCACGCCCAACGACGCCGCCAACGGCGCCAACACCGGTGCCCAGCAGACTTCGGTCCGCCCGGGTTCGTCGGAAGATTTCGTCGTCAACGTCGGCGACCGCGTCTTCTTCGGCTTCGACCGCTATGACCTGTCGCCGGAGGCTCGCGCCACCCTCGACCGTCAGGCCAAGTGGCTCGGCACCTACGGCTCGGTCACCGTGACCGTCGAGGGTCACTCGGACGAGCGCGGCACCCGCGAGTACAACCTCGCCCTGGGTGAGCGCCGCGCCAACTCGGTGAAGAACTACCTGGTGGCCCAGGGCGTCTCCCCGAGCCGCGTCAACGTCGTCTCCTACGGCAAGGAGCGTCCGGCGGTCGTCGGCTCGAACGAGGCCGCCTGGTCGCAGAACCGCCGTGGCGTGACCGTCGTCAACTGATGCCGGTTTCCGTCCGGCCCGGAGACGGGCCGGACGGATGGAAGGAACGGGCGTCGCCTCGGGTAACCGGGGCGACGCCCTTTCTTTTTCGGGAGGGCGTCGCCCCGGCTACCCGGCGCTCCGGCGGTGCGCTCCAGGCCGTGGAACCGGGTCTTGGCCATCAGGCGCCGATTCTGCTAAACAGCCGCCATTGCGTCGCCTTGTTCACCGTCCACTGTCGCCGCGGGGATCGCCACCGGGGGCGCGGCGGACGCTTCCCCGCCCCTTGGTCTTCTCAAGATCGTCCAGGATCCCACGCGCATGACCCACATCCGTCCCGTTGCCGCCCTGCTGCTCGGCAGCCTGCTCGGCGCCACTCCCGCCTTCGCCCAATCGCCGGGCGATGCGACGGCCGGTCAATCCGATCGCCTGCAGCGGTTGGAAACCCAGGTCGCGGCGCTGGGAGGCCCGGTGGAGGTCGCGCAGCTTTCCCCGTCGGTCGCCGCGGACTTCGAGATCCGGCTGCAGAACCTTGAGCGGTCAATGTCGGAGTTGACGGGGCGCTACGAGGAAACCAACCACCAGCTCGCACAATTGCGCGAACGGCTGGAGAAGATGAACGGCGACATCGACTTCCGCCTGAAGGATCTCGAGTCGAAGGGCGGCGGCGCCATGGGTGGTGCGATGGCGGGTGGTGCCATGGGCGGCGGTGCGATGGCGGGAGGCGCCATGGACGGCGCGCCGAAGTCCCCGGCCAAGGCCGACGACCGGAAGTCCGCCGACAAGCCGTCCCAGACCGCGGCGGCGGCCCCGCCCGCGGCTCCGCCATCGACCGCCGGGCTGACGCCTGAAAAGCAGTACGAGCAGGCGTTCGAGCTGTTGCGCAACGCCGACTACGACCGGGCCGAAAAGGCGCTGCAGGACTTCATCGCCAAGAACAAGTCCCATGCCTATGCCGGCAACGCGCAGTACTGGCTGGGCGAGAGCTACTATGTGCGCAACCGCTTCCCCGAGGCGGCACAGGCCTTCGCCGAGGTCCTGTCCAAGTACCGCACCAATCCGAAGGCGGCGGACAGCCTCCTCAAGCTGGGCATGGCGTTGCAGCAGATGAACAAGAAGTCCGATGCCTGCACGGCGTTCGGCCAGTTGCTGAACAAGTTCCCGGAGGCGTCCGCCAGCGTGAAGCGCCGCGCCGACACCGAACGCAAACGCATCAATTGCCCGGCCTGATGGCCGGGACGGATCCCGATCCCGCATCCCCGGTTTCGGCGGGCGAGTTCGAGCGCGCCATGACGGCCATCGGCGGCTTCGAGCCGGCTCCGGCCGTGGCGGTCGGCGTGTCCGGCGGGGGCGACAGCATGGCGTTGCTGCTGCTGCTGCGGCATTGGGCCGCATCCTGCGGCGGGTCGCTCCTGGCCCTGACAGTCGACCACGGGCTGCGGGCCGAATCGGGGCGCGAAGCCATGATGGTCGGTGCGGCGGTGCGGCGGCTGGCCGTGCCGCACCGCATCCTGCGTTGGGAAGGATCGAAGCCCTCGGCCGGATTGCAGGCGGAGGCGCGGGCGGCCCGGCACCGGCTGCTCGCCGGGGCGTGCGCCGAGGCGGGGATTCTTCACCTGGCGCTGGCCCACAACCGGGACGACCAGGCCGAAACGGTCCTGTTGCGGCTGTCCCGCGGGTCCGGCATCGATGGGCTGGCGGGCATGGCACCGGTCCGCGCCGAGGGTCTGGTGCGGGTGATGCGGCCGCTGCTCGGCTTTCCTCACGACCGGCTGCTGGCGACCTGCCGGGCGCATGGGGCATCGTGGGTCGAGGATCCCTCGAACGGTGACCGGCGCTTCGCGCGCGCGCGCCTGCGCGCCGCCCGCGAGCTTCTGGGAGCCGAAGGGCTCGATGCCGAACGGCTGTGCGGCGTGGCCCGGCGGGCGGGGCGTGCCCGATCGGCACTCGAACAGGCGACCGCTGATTTGCTGGCGAGCGCCGCGACCCTCCACCCCGAGGGCTGGATCACGATCGACCCGTCCGCCCTGCTGGCCGCTCCGGAGGAGATCGCCCTGCGGGGACTCGCCCGGTGCCTGGTCGTCGTCGGTGGCGGTGCCCGGCCGGTCCGCGACGACGCCGTGGAACGGCTCCTGGCGGGCTTGGCGGCCGGGCAGGCGGGCACGCTGGCAGGCTGCGTGGTGCGGCCGCGGCGGGGCGCGTTCATGATCGCTCGCGAACCGGCCGCGGCGGCGGAGCGCCTGCATCTGGCGCCGGGCGCCCGGGAGCTGTGGGACGGGCGCTTCGACGTGCGGGTGTCGCCTTTGCGGCCGGGTCCGGTCACGGTGGCGGCTCTCGGCTCTGCCGGCTGGCGCGAATGGGGGGTGGAACGTCGGCAATTCGCCGGGCGCGACCTGCCTGCCGCCGTGCGCGAAACACTGCCAAGCCTTTGGTCGGGAACGGAATTGCTTGGGGTGCCCGCCATTCTTCCGATGTCGGGAAGCAACCCGGATGGACAGGTCCCCGCGGACAGCGCGATGCTTGCGCCCCCGTTCCCGTTGGGACGGCAAGCTTTTACGGTTGTTTCGGACCGGGACGGCATTATTTAATCTGGGAACGTGCCCGTAGGAGTCCGGGGTGCGGCCTTGTCGGCGCACCGCATGGCGATGGGTTCGCAGAAAGGCGTGTGACGTGAACAATTTCGGCAAGAACCTCGCGCTCTGGATCATCATAGGGCTGCTTCTCGTGGCCCTGTTCAACCTGTTCCAGAGTTCTTCCACCCGCAGCCCGCAAACGACCGTTCCGTTCAGCGAGCTTCTCGCCGAAGTGGATCGGGGCCAGGTCGCCGACGTGACGATCAAGGGCAGCCAGGTCTCGGGCCATTTCACCGACGGCCGCTCGTTCAGCACCTATGTCCCGCCGGAGGCGGGGCTGGTGGAGCGCCTGACCAACAAGAACGTCCGGATCAACGCGGTCCCCGATGACAGCAACGTGCCGTCGCTGTTCTCGGTGCTGCTGTCCTGGTTCCCGATGCTGCTGCTGATCGGCGTCTGGATCTTCTTCATGCGCCAGATGCAGTCGGGCGGCGGCAAAGCCATGGGCTTCGGCAAGTCGCGGGCGCGCCTGCTGACCGAGAAGGTCGGGCGCGTGACCTTCGACGACGTCGCGGGCATCGACGAGGCCAAGCAGGAACTGACGGAGATCGTCGAGTTCCTGAAGGACCCGCAGAAGTTCCAGCGGCTGGGCGGCAAGATCCCGAAGGGCTGCCTGCTCGTCGGCCCGCCGGGTACCGGCAAGACGCTGACCGCCCGCGCGGTGGCCGGCGAAGCCAACGTCCCGTTCTTCACCATTTCCGGTTCCGACTTCGTCGAGATGTTCGTGGGCGTCGGCGCCTCCCGTGTCCGCGACATGTTCGAGCAGGGCAAGAAGAACGCTCCCTGCATCATCTTCATCGACGAGATCGACGCGGTCGGCCGCCATCGCGGCGCCGGCCTGGGCGGTGGCAACGACGAGCGTGAGCAGACCCTCAACCAGTTGCTGGTCGAGATGGACGGCTTCGAGGCGAACGAAGGCGTCATCCTGATCGCCGCGACCAACCGTCCGGACGTTCTCGACCCCGCGCTGCTGCGTCCCGGCCGCTTCGACCGTCAGGTCGTCGTGCCGAACCCCGACGTTCTCGGCCGCGAGAAGATCCTCAAGGTCCACATGCGCAAGGTGCCGCTGTCGCCCGACGTCGACGCCAAGGTCATCGCGCGTGGCACGCCCGGCTTCTCCGGCGCCGATCTTGCCAACCTGGTGAACGAGGCCGCGCTGCTGGCCGCCCGCATCGGCAAGCGCGTCGTCGGCATGGCCGAGTTCGAGGCCGCCAAGGACAAGGTCATGATGGGTGCGGAGCGCCGCTCCATGGTCATGACCGAGGATGAGAAGAAGCTGACCGCCTACCATGAGGCCGGCCACGCCATCTGCGCCATCCACTGCGCCGACAGCGATCCGGTCCACAAGGCGACCATCATTCCGCGCGGCCGCGCGCTGGGCATGGTGATGCGCCTGCCGGAGGGTGACCGCATCAGCCTGTCCCAGGCCAAGCTGCTGGCCGACCTGACCGTCGCCATGGGTGGCCGCATCGCCGAGGAGCTGATCTTCGGCAAGGAGCGGGTGACCACCGGCGCTTCGGGCGACATCAAGATGGCGACCGAGATGTCCCGCCGGATGGTGACGGAGTGGGGCATGAGCGACAAGCTCGGTCCGCTGCTGTACGGCGAGCCGACGCAGGAGGTGTTCCTGGGGCACTCGGTGACCCAGCACAAGAACATGTCCGACCGCACCGCCCAACTGGTCGACGAGGAAATCCGCCGCATCGTGGACGAGGCCTACGATCGTGCCCGGACCATCCTGACCGAGAACATCGACCAGTTGCACACGCTGGCCAAGGGCCTGCTGGAATACGAGACGCTGAGCGGCGACGAGATCAACCGTCTGCTGCGCGGCGAGCCGATCCTGCGCGACGACGACCGCGAGACGATGTCGGCCGCCCCGCCGCGTCCGACCTCCGGCAGCGGCCGCCGCTCCTCCGTCCCGCCGAGCAGCGGGCAGGAAAGCGGGGGCATCGGACCGGAGCCGCAGGGAACCTGAGGCGAGGCGACTTGAAATGAGGAAGGGCGGCGCTGTAAGGCGCCGCCCTTCTTCGTTTGGAGGGTTTGCGGGGAGGCCTGGTTCCGTCCTTCCCTGTCCCTTTGCCGCCGGCGGCGGGGAACTACTGATGGGGAGGGGGGACCCGCCTCACAACGCCCCCTTCTGCTCGCGCCGGCGGTCCAGCGCCACGTCGAACTGGCGCAGCAGCTTCTGCATCGCTTCGAAATACAGTTTGCGCGACGGCGTGTTCTTCATGCAGCGGGCGTCCAGGTGCGCCACGCTCGTCAACGCGGAGACGCAATAGCCGAGCAGCCAGTAGCGCGAGCGGATGCTGCGCAGGTAGTCGCGGAACGGTTCCGGCTGGCCGTTCATGAAGGCGCTGAAGGAGGTCTCGTAATCGGACAGGATGGTGCGGATGTCGAGCAGCGTCGTCTCCAGCAGCTTGCCCACCTTCTCGATGTGCATCAGCAACTGGGTCTCGTAGGGTTTGTGCATGCGGATGTCGACCGGGATGCACTCCCGTGACTTCAGCCAGGTCAGGATGGTGCGGGCTCGCGGTGCGATGCGGCGCAACTGGTACTCGTAGAAGGTCGTGCCCTTCCAGGCGCTGAAGATGGTGTCGGCTTCCGACCGCTCGATGCCGAAGGCGGAGACGAACAGGCCGGCCTCCTCCAGGTTCGGGTTCCAGATCGCCTCCAGGAAGCGCTCGATGCTGCCGGCGCTGCTCTGGCCGCCGGACAATGCCTTGCGGACGATCGGCTCGATCCGCGCACGGATCAGTCGGCGGAGCTGGTGGTCCTCCTCGTTGCTGATCAGCCAGTGGCGCGGGTCGACGTTGACCTTCTCGGCTTCGAAGCAGGTCTTCAGCAGGAAGGCGTCCAGCGAGGGGACGTCGTCGATCATCGACAGCATCTTCATGTCGCCGATGATGCCGTTCTCCTGCGGGCCGTGCTTGATCCCGAACTGTTCCTCCAGAAGGGTCTGGCTGTTACGCGACCGCAGATAGACGGCGATGCCGCCCGACTCGGGGCTCTTGGCGTTGTGGGGGACGTAGATGCCGGTTTCCACCGGGCGCTCGCCACCCTCCAGCTCGTCGTCCTCGGCGATCGGATCATTGTCGTCGAGGTCGCGGTCGTCGAAGTTGGGATACTTGAACAGGATGCAGTTGTTCAGGCCTTGGGCCTTGAACATGCGCTGCTCCTCGGGGATATCCCGCGTGATGGCGATCAGGTTCATCGACACGCTAGAGCCGCCATAAAGAATTTGCTCAAGGATTGGAGAAACCGAATCCATTTTCTTGCGAGCGCGCATGAATATTACCAATCTCCGCGAATATTTCGCAAATCATAGACGCCGTTCTCGCAAACGCAAAGGGGGATCGGCTGGCCGATCCCCCTTCGCTATCCTGCAATTGCGGCGGTTGCGGTGACGTTCAACCGGCCGCCGCCGGGCTCAGCCGCCCGCCTTGCCGCCGCCCAGCGAGCCGAGCAGGCCGGCGACTTCCGACGCCGCATCCACCGCGACCATGCCGACCGTGTGGTAGCCGCTGTCGACATGCATCACCTCGCCGGTGACACCGGTGCCGAGGTCCGACATCAGGAACAGGCCGGCGCCGCCGACCTCCTGGATGGTGACGTTGCGCTTCAGCGGGGCGTTCAGCTCGTTCCACTTCAGAATATAGCGGAAGTCACCGATGCCGCTGGCGGCCAGTGTCTTGATCGGGCCGGCGGAGATGGCATTGACACGGATGTTGCGGCCACCCAGATCGACGGCCAGGTACCGCACGCTCGCCTCGAGAGCCGCCTTCGCCACGCCCATGACGTTGTAGTGAGGCATGACGCGTTCGGCGCCGTAATAGGATAGGGTGAGCAGGCTGCCGCCGTTCTTCATCAGCGGCACGGCGCGTTGCGCCACCGCGGTGAAGGAGTAGCAGGAGATGTCCATCGTGCGCAGGAAATTGGCCCGCGTCGTATCGAGATACAGCCCGTCCAGCTCGCTCTTGTCGGAAAAGGCGATGGCATGAACCACGAAGTCCAGTTCGCCCCATTCCTTCTCGATCTCTGCGAAGGTGGCATCGACGCTGGCCTCGTCCGTCACGTCGCAGGGCAGCACCAGCTTGGCGCCGACCTGCTCCGCCAGCGGCTTCACCCGCTTCAGCAGCGCATCGCCCTGGTAGGTGAACGCCAGTTCCGCCCCGTGCTGGGCCAGGGCGGAGGCAATACCCCAGGCGATCGAGCGATCGTTGGCCACGCCCATGATCAGGCCACGCTTGCCGGCCATGAGCGGCGTCGGATTGGACATCGGAACCTCGTGAACGACGGATGTTCTGCGGATCTTGCCGCGAAAAGTGCGGCGCATCCTACACGAAAGCGCCCGGCGGTCAAACCGACGCGGGTTGCCGGGCCGCAGGAGGTGCCGCATGGACCGGCGTGAACGGCATGGCGAGGAGGAGGAGCGAGGCCGCGCCGCCGCCGGCCTGCGGGAACTCAGCGGTTTCATCGGTCATTCGATGCTGCGCTTCTACAACGACAACTGCTTCCAAACCGCCGCAGCCCTGACCTACACGACGCTGCTGGCGATCGTGCCGCTGATGACGATCGGCTTCGCCGTCTTTTCCGCCTTTCCAGCCTTCAGCGCCTTGCAGATGCGGATCCAGACGGCGCTCATCAAGAACCTGGTGCCGGAGATCGGCGACGCCATCCTGGAGTATCTCGGCCGTTTCATGGCCAATGCCGGGCAGATGCCGATCTTCGGCGTCGTCGGGCTGACCGTTTCGGCGGTGCTGCTGATCTGGACCATCGAAGGCTCCTTCGCCACCGTCTGGCGGGTGCGCGAGCCGCGGTCCTACGTCACCCGCATCCTGTCCTTCTGGGCCGTGGTGTCGCTGACTCCGTTGTTTGCCGGTGCCAGCCTGTCGCTGTCCAGTTCCTTGTGGACCGCATTGGAACTGGCACACCTGGAGGGGGTGGTCCATCCCCTGGCCGGCATCGGGATGCTGCTGCCGTTCGGACTGCAACTGGTCGGCTGCACGCTGCTGTATGTCATCATCCCCAACCGCGACGTCTTCTGGCTCGATGCGCTGTGCGGCGGTGCCATCGGCTCGATCCTGCTGGAGGGGTCGAAGGCGATCTTCGGCTGGTACATGCGGGAGTATCCGGCCTATCAGACGATCTACGGCGCCCTGTCCGTCGTGCCGATCTTCCTGTTCTGGCTGTATATCGCCTGGTCGACGGTGCTGTTCGGCGCGGTGGTCGCGGCCTCGTTGCCGGAATGGCGGGCCGGCAAGGTCACCCGCGGCGGCATGGAGGGACTTCTGCCGGCCCAGCGGCTGGCCCTGGCCCTGGCCGTCCTGCACGAACTGATGGAAGCGAGCCGGCTGGGCGTCGGCCTGCGGCGGCGCACCCTGGTCGCCAGGGTGCCGGTGGGCACGCTGCTGATCGACGGGATCCTGGAGCAACTGCGCGACGCTCACTGGGTCGCCCATACGACCCGCGACTCCTGGGTGGCCACCCGCGACATGGGCGAAGCGACGCTGCTGGAGCTGATGAAGGCGCTGGGTATCGGGATGCGCGGAACCGTCCATGGGCTGGGCGGGCTGGATCTGCCCTGGCAGGAACGGACCGCCCGCCTGCTGGAGGCGGCCGAGGCGCGGCAGAGCGACCTTCTGAATGTGAGCCTCAAGTCCCTGCTCAACGATCAACCGCCGCCGGAAGGGCAGCCGGCCGGGCAGGGAGCGGGGCAGGGGATGGTCGCGCCCGGGGCCGTCCCGTTGCGTGCGGTCAGGAAATGACGGGCTTGCGGCCCGTCATTCCAACCCGGCCTTCCGCCGCACGTCGTAGCTGCGGGTCTTCGCCCACTGCTCGACGAATTTGACCAGTTCGGCGTCGGGCGGATCCGGCAGGACGACCTTCAGCTTCACGTACTGGTCGCCCGGCTGCTTGGTGGCCTGGTTCATCACGCCCTTGCCGCGCAGCCGCAGGACCGAGCCGGTGTTGGCCCCGGGCGGGACCTTGACCGCCACCTTGCCGCTGATGGTGGGCACATGGATGGTGGCGCCGAGCACCGCCTCGTTCAGCGTGACCGGCACCTCGACATGGATGTCGTGGTCCTGGCGGGTGAAGAAGGGATGGGACTCGACATGGACCTCGACAATGGCGTCGCCGTTCGGCATGCCGCCCATCCCCGGCAGCCCCTGTCCCTTGAGCCGCAGCTTGGTCTCGTTCTCCGTCCCGGG
Source organism: Azospirillum picis (assembly GCF_017876115.1). GTDB lineage: Bacteria > Pseudomonadota > Alphaproteobacteria > Azospirillales > Azospirillaceae > Azospirillum > Azospirillum picis. The sequence continues at coordinate 228,625 of NZ_JAGINO010000002.1, read as the reverse complement.
CGGGATGGCGACGTCGATGCTCTTGCCGTTGGACAGGTTGATGCGGCGCTTGGCTCCGGTCGCCGCCTCGATGAAGGGGACGGTGACCGAATAGGAGATGTCGCTGCCCCGCACCCTGGGGCCGGCGGAGCCGCCGGTGGCGCCGCCCGCACCGCCGCCCGCACCGCCCCCTCGGCGGCGGCCGCCGCCGAACAGGTCGGAAAACCAGTCGTCACCGCCGCCGGTGCTGGTGAAGTAGGAATCGTCGGCGGTGCCGCTGTATGCCCGTCCCCGGTTGGACCGGGCGCGCGATCCGAAGCCGGCATGCCGCTCCTGCCCCGACGAGTCGATCTCGCCACGGTCGAAGCGGGCGCGCTTCTCGGAATCCGACAGCAGCGTGTAGGCCGCCGAGATTTCCTTGAACCGCTCCTCGTTGGCGGCATCCCCCGGCTTCAGGTCCGGGTGATGCTCCTTGGCGAGCTTGCGGTATGCCTTCTTGATGTCGTCGGCACTGGCGGACCGGCTGACGCCGAGAACGCTGTAGGGATCGCGCGTTGCCACGGGCAGAAAGTTCCCGCCCCAATGGGGCTCAAGGGTTGCAGGGCGATGCTGTTACGAGTTGTTGATGATCTTCCACGTACCGTCGGCCTGTTTGCAAGCGGTTCCGTAGGCCTGCTCCGTCCGCCCCTGCACCACCACCGTCTGCTGGAACTCGCGGCAGTAGGTGCCGGTGTTGCTGTAGCCCTCACGCGTGGTCACCACGGCGCCGGAATTTCCGGACTGCGGGTTCTGCCAGGTGATGCGGTCGCCGACCGGCGCCGAATAGGCCTGGCGGGCGGCGGTTTCGGCGTAGCCGGCATCGGCCTTGTCGAGCGAGCTGCCGACCTGCTTGCCGATGAAGGCGCCCAGCAGGGTGCCGACGCCGGTCGCCACCAGCTTGCCGGTGCCGCCGCCGATCTGCGAACCGATCAGGCCGCCGGCGACCGCGCCGCCGACCGTGCCGACCGACTCCTTCTGGCCGCCCAGCGAGCAGCCGGCCAGGCTGACTGCGATGATCACGGCCGGAGCGACTTTCTTCACGAACATCCTTGCGCCTCGAAAAGGTTGTGTGCCGCGGCACCTTATCGGTGGCTTCGCGGTGGACAGTGATATAAGCGACCCTATGCTTGCTGTGAATTGTGATGAGGCTGTGACCCTTGTGCAAATGCTCCTGCGGCAATCTCCGGGGGTACGGCCTGAACGACGGGATCTCCAAGTATGACCGAGGCCAGCAACGGCGACATCCGCGACCCCTATGACCTCTTCACCGAATGGATGAAGGAGGCGGAGGGCAGCGAACCCAACGATCCCAACGCGATGGCGCTGGCCACCGCCGATGCCTCCGGCGTGCCATCGGTCCGGATGGTCCTTCTGAAGGGCATCGACCCCCGCGGGTTCGTCTTCTACACCAACACCGAAAGCCGCAAGGGCGAGCAGCTCCTGGCCAACCGGAATGCCGCCCTCTGCTTCCATTGGAAGACCCTGCGCCGGCAGGTGCGGGTCGAAGGCGCGGTTGAGACCGTCACCGACGCCGAGGCGGACGCCTATTTCGACAGCCGCCCGCGCGAAAGCCGCATCGGCGCCTGGGCTTCGCTGCAGTCCCGTCCGCTGGAGGGGCGCTGGGAGCTGGAGAAGCGTGTGGCGCAGTTCGCCGCGAAGTTCGCACTCGGCGCCGTCCCCCGGCCGCCGCACTGGACCGGCTTCCGCGTCCTGCCGGCGCGGATCGAGTTCTGGCGCGACCGTCCCTTCCGTCTGCACGACCGCCTGGTCTACCGCCGGCCGGCAGGTGAGGAGGCCGGCGCTGCGGGCTGGACGACGGAACGGCTCTTTCCATGACCGAGTGCAAGTCATGACCGGGAGCGGGGAGGGCCGGTCGGACAGGCTGCGGCGCTACGCCACCTATGCCAGCGTATCGGTGGCTTCCACCCTGATCGCGGCGAAGCTGGCCGCGTATCTGCTGACCGAGTCGGTCAGCGTGCTGTCGTCGCTGATCGACTCCACCACCGATCTGATGGCATCGATCGTCACCCTGCTGGGCGTCCGCCATGCCCTGCGCCCGGCCGACGCGAACCATCGCTTCGGCCACGGCAAGGCCGAGGCGCTGGCGGCACTTGCCCAGGCCGCCTTCATCGCCGGCTCGGCGGTGCTGCTGTGCGTCGAGGCGGTGCGGCGGCTGATCTACCCCGAGCCGATCGGCGAAGGGACGGTGGGCGTCGCGGTGATGCTTCTGTCGATCGTGCTGACCGCCGGGCTGATCACCTTCCAGCGGCATGTGCAGGCCGCGACAGGGTCCGTCGCCATCGGGGCGGACCGCCTGCATTATTCCGGCGACCTGCTGATGAACGGGGCGGTGATCCTGGCCATCCTGCTGACCGGCCTGACCGGGATCGCCGCCATCGATCCCCTGTTCGGCGTGGCGATCGCCGCCTTTCTCCTGAATGGCGCCCGCGGGGTGGCAAGGCAGGCGCTCGACGTGCTGATGGACCGGGAACTCGGCGAGGAGGAACGCGCGCGCATCGCCGATCTGGTGACGGCCGAACCCGGGGTGCGTGGCATGCACGACCTGCGCACGCGCAATGCCGGAACCGGCCTCTTCATCGAACTGCATCTGGAACTGGACGGCCGCATGACCCTGACCGCGGCCCATGACATCGCCGATCGGGTCGAGCGCCGCCTCAGCGCCGCGTTCGACGGCGCCGAAGTTCTGGTTCACCAGGAGCCGGCCGGATTGGCGGACGAGCGGCTGGACAATCGCATCTCCGGGTGAGGCACACCCGCCAGTCGATCCTGTGCGCAGCCGTGTTGCAGGCAAACCCCTATTTCGGGCCATGGAGGCGTGCGGCAGGATGGCCGGCACGCTTTCTCTTACGTTATGCGACGAAAGGATAGGAAGGCCGGGTGACATGCCGGAGGCCCGTCCATTGCGTAGTCATCGCAAAAGCGCAATAATCGTGCATGGGAGAAAGCGTCTAGCTACAAAACAGCAAGAATGGTGGGGCAAATGGATGGAAGCTTCGGGCTTCGGCCGCATCTGATCGCCGACATCGCGACGGAAGCCGGCAACCTCGGTATCGAGATCGCGGACATCGCCGGTCATATCGAGGATGTCAACGCCCGCGTCACCCACCAGTCGGAGGTCTTCGCGCAACTGCGGGACACCGGGGCCAGGATGTCGCTCAGCACGCGGCGCATCTCCGACGCGTCCCTTGTCGCGCGGTCTGTGACCGAGCAGGCCCGGCAGGAGGTCGACAGTTCCCATGACCGCGTGCAGCAGTCGCTGGCCGACATCCATGGGCTCGTCTCGTCGGTAACGGCGATCGAGGGCCAGATCGGCGGACTGCGCGACGCGCTGGACCGCGTCGGCAAGGTCGCCAAGGAGATCTTCACCATCGCCAAGCAGACCAACCTGCTGGCGTTGAACGCCACCATCGAGGCTGCCCGCGCCGGCGAGGCCGGGCGCGGCTTCGCGGTCGTGGCCAACGAAGTGAAGGCGCTGTCGACCAAGACCAGCGAGGCGACGGCGGAGATCGACGCCACCTTGAAGTCCCTGAACGAGCAGGCGCAGCGCCTGATGGCGGAAAGCGCGGCCAGCGCCGCCAAGGCGCGCGCGGTGAGCGACGGGACCACGGCGATCGGCACGGTGATCGAGACAGTGGGCCGGGCGATGCGCGAGCTGACCGGCGAGACGGACAAGATCGACGCCGCCTCGGCGGAGATCAGCGGCAACTGCGGTGGGCTGGAGCGGGAGATCGGCGACCTCGCGGCCGGCGTCAAGCTGTCCAGCGACAATCTGGCCCAGGCCCGCGACCGGGTGAACAACCTTGTCGGGATGAGCGAGCGGCTCATCGGCGTCACCGCCGAGCTGGACATCGAGACCGTCGACACCCCGTTCATCACCACCGCCAGGGACGCCGCCGGCTGGGTATCCGCCGCCTTCGAGGAGGCGCTCGCCCGTGGCGAGATCGGCGAGGCCGAGCTGTTCGACCGTGCCTATCAGCCGGTCGGCGGCTCCGACCCGCAGCAGTTCACGACCCGCTTCACCCAATTGTGCGACCGCGTGCTGCCGGGCATCCAGGAGCCGGTGCTGACCGCCAACGGGCGCATCGTCTTCTGCGTGACGGTGGACGAGAACGGCTACCTGCCGACGCACAACCGGCAGTTCGGCCAACCGCAGGGCCGCGATCCGGTCTGGAACGCCGCGAACTGCCGCAACCGGCGCATCTTCAACGACCGGGTCGGGCTGGCCGCCGGGCGTAACCTGAAGCCCTTTCTGCTGCAGACCTACCGTCGCGACATGGGCGGCGGCAAGTTCGCCCTGATGAAGGATGTTTCCGCCCCGGTGACCGTCCGCGGGCGCCATTGGGGTGGGGTTCGCGTCGCCTACAAGGTGTGATCGGCCTCACTGCCGGATCGCCCCGCGGAAGCGGGTTCGTGTACAACAGGAGGAAACGCTGTAATCTCGGCCCCACAAGGGATGGGACGGCGCAACATATGCGCTTCGGAGGTGGGGAGAATGGGGTTCAAGGTCACCTTCTGGGGCGTGCGCGGCACGATTCCCTGCCCAATGGCCTCGCATCTCGGCTTCGGCGGCAACACCGCCTGCGTCGGAGTGGTGGCGGGGCAGCAGCATATCATCCTTGATGCCGGCACCGGCGTGCGCATGCTGGGGCGCAAGCTTCTGGCCGAAGGCGTGACCAGCGCCACCCTGCTGCTGAGCCACACCCACCTGGACCACATCAGCGGCTTTCCCTTCTTCCCGCCGGCATACACCAAGGGCTTCAGCCTGCGGGTGATCTCCGGCCATCTGGCCGGCAGTCCCGACATCGAATCGGTGATGGCGCGGCAGATGGCGCGGCCGCTGTTTCCCGTGCCGCTGCGCACCATGGGCGGCGACCTCAGCTTCATCGAGGTGCCGGCCGGTCACAGCTTCAAGCTCGAAGGCGGCGTGCGCGTCCATACGGCGGCGCTGAACCATCCCGACGGCGCGACCGGCTACCGCATCGAATACCACGGGCGCTCGCTGGCCTACGTCACCGATACCGAGCATGTGCCCGACCAGTTGGACCGCAACATCCTGAACCTGGTCGACGGTGTCGACCTGCTGATCTACGATTCCACCTACACCGACGAGGAGTGGAGCCAGCGGATCGGCTGGGGCCACTCCACCTGGATGGAGGCGGTGCGCATCGCCCGCGCCGCCAATGTGAAGACGCTGGCGCTTTTCCACCACGATCCCGACCATGACGACGCGACCATGGAGCGGATCGAGGCCATGGCCAGGGCCGAGTTCCCCGACTGCTTCGCCGCGCGCGAGGGCACGACGATCACGCTGGCATAGCGTCGGCGCCGCAGCACCTCCGTCCTTCCCCCCGGGTATCATGACCGCCACAATCCTCGTTCTGTTCGCCGCCACCTATCTGGGCATGGCCCTGGGGCGGTTCCCCGGCCTGCGCATCGACCGCACCGGAATAGCACTCGTGGCGGCGATCCTGCTGCTCGCCACCGGAGCCCTCGACACGGCCCAGGTCGTGGCGGCCGTCGATTTCCCGACCATCTTCATCCTGCTCGGACTGATGATCCTGTCGGCCCAATATGCCGGCAGCGGCTTCTACGACTGGTGCGCGCTGAAGGTGGCGCGGGCTGCGCGTTCGCCGGCGCGGCTGCTGGCGATCATCGTGGCGGTCGCCGGCGGCCTGTCGGCGGTGCTGGCCAATGACGTCGTCGTCTTCGCCATGACGCCGATGCTCTGCCTCGGCCTCCAGGCCCGCAAGCTCGACCCGAGACCGTACCTGATCGCCCTGGCCGGGGCGGCCAACGCCGGCTCGGCGGCGACGATGATCGGCAATCCGCAGAACATCCTGATCGGCCAGGTCGGGCACCTCGACTTCTGGCGCTTCGTGGCGGTCTGCGGCGGTCCGGCGCTGGTTGCCATGATCATCGTCTACGCCGTCGTCTGGCTGGTCTGGCGTGGCCGTTTCGGCAAGCCGCAGGGCATGGGAGAGGTGGCGCCGGTGCTGCTCGACCGCTGGCAGCTCGGCAAGGGGGTGGCGGCGACGGCGGTCCTGCTCCTGCTCTTCACGCGCGACATCCCGCAGGAGCATGCGGTCCTGCTGGTCGCCGGCGTGATGATGATCAGCCGCCGCATGGCCAGCCGCGACATGCTGGGCATGGTGGACTGGCACCTGCTGGTGCTGTTCGCGGCCCTCTTCGCCATCAACCATGCGCTGGGGCTGACCGGATTGCCGGCCTCCCTGGTCCGGGAGCTGGAGGCGTCCGGATGGCTGCCCGACCGCCTGGCGGTGATGACGCCGCTGGCGCTGGCCGGCAGCAACAGCATCGGCAATGTTCCGGCGGTCATCCTCCTGCTGGCGGCCTGGCCGACGCCGCCGGAGGGGGCGCTCTATGGACTGGCGCTGCTGTCGACGCTGGCCGGCAACCTGCTGCTGCCAGGCAGCCTTGCCAACATCATCGTCGCGGAGCGTGCGGCGGCGGCCGGCGTGCGCCTGGGCTTCGTCGAACACGCCCGCTGCGGTGTTCCGATGGCACTGCTGTCGATGGCCGTGGCGGCCGTCTGGCTGTGGGCGGGCGGTTGGATGGCCTTGTGAGCCAAGCGAGTGATCCGGAGCTGTGACCTATGACGCGGCATGACTTTCCGCCAAGCAAACCTCTTCTTCGGGGTGTGACAAATGAGGTAATCTTTCGGCGCATCGGGGTGGGGAGCGCGCTGTGAGTCTGGTCGTTCAGTTCATGGAATTCATAGAAGGCGCGCCGAATCAGTCGCTGCGGGCATTGAGTGACCGGGTGCTGCGCAAGTGCCGCGAGGTGACGGGAGCGGAGGCCGGCACCGTCTTCATGCTGCGCGGGCAAGGAAAGGGCCGGCGGCTGGAGGCCGTCAGCGCGCAGAACGACCTGATCCGTACCCGTTCCACCCTGTTCACCGTGCCGGTGAACCAGACCTCGATCGTCGGCTATGTCGCGTCGACCGGCGAGACGCTGCTGCTGGATGACGCCTATGCCATCCCCGGCGAGCGGCCCTACCGCTTCAATCCCGGTTTCGACCAGAACACGGGTTTCCGGACCCGCTCGATCATGGCCTTCGCGTTGAAGGGATTCCGCGACCGTCCGATCGGCGTGGTCCAGTTGATCAACCGGCGTCCGGTCGCGGGGGAGGCGGGGCCGCCGACCTTCCTGGCCGACCACGAGCAGATGATCGCTCCGGTCAATCACATCGTCGGGCGTGCCCTGGAGCGGGCGGCGACGCTCGAACGCCTGACCGAGCGGAACCGTGCCCTGATGCAGGAGCGTCGCCGGGTCGCCGAGCTGCAGGTCGAAACGGAACGCGCCTTCATGGTGTCGGTCAATCTGCTCGCCCGTGCCGCCGAGGTGCACGACGAGGAGACCGGCAACCACATCCTGAGGGTCAACGAATACTCCTATGCGCTGGCGACCTGGGCCGGATGCAACCGCGCCTTCTGCAAGGAGATCCGCTTCTCGGCCGCGCTGCACGATGTCGGCAAGATGAGCGTCGACCAGGCCGTGCTGCACAAGAAGGGCCGGCTGGACGATCGGGAACTGGCGGAAATGCGGCGCCATCCGGTCTACGGCCACGACATCCTGGTCACGTCGGACCGGTTGAAGATGGCGGCCGAGATCGCGCTGTACCATCACGAGCAGTGGGCCGGCACCGGCTACCCGATGGGCCTGAAGGGTGAGGAAATCCCGCTCGCGGCACGGATCGTCGCCATCGCCGACTGCTACGACGCACTGCGCAGCCCGAGGCCTTACAAGCCGTCCTTCAGCCATGAGAAGAGCGTGGACATCCTGCTGAACGGCGACGATCGCATAAGGCCGGCGGATCATTTCGACCCCCGCCTGATCGCTCTTTTCGCCCAGCATCATGCGGAGTTCGACGCGATCTGGGAGCGGCTGAAGGATCCAGAGCCGGTGGAGGCTTGACGGTCGGAGCCGTGGGAGGCGGCCCCGGCCGCCATGAGCGCTGCCCTTTGATCCGCATCAAAGCGGACGATCCGTCCATCGTGTGATATGGCGGGGCAGAGCAAGCGTCCAAGACAGATGTCGCCATGAAATACGTCGATGAGTTCCGCGACCCGCTCCTGGCCCGTACCGTCGCCGCGGCAATCGCGCGCGAGGCGCGGCCGGACCGCGCCTACAACCTGATGGAGTTCTGCGGCGGTCACACCCATGCGATCTCCCGCTACGGCATTCCCGACCTGCTGCCGGGCAACGTCCGCATGATCCATGGACCGGGTTGCCCGGTCTGCGTGCTGCCGGTCGGTCGGATCGACGACGCCATCGCCCTGGCCCGCCGGCCGGAGGTGACGCTCTGCACCTACGGCGACGTCATGCGTGTGCCCGGATCGGGGCGGCTCAGCCTGCTGAAGGCCAAGGCGCAGGGCGCCGATGTCCGCATGGTGGTCTCGGCCGACGCCGCCGTGCGCATCGCCGCCGAGAATCCCGGACGGCAGGTGGTGTTCCTCGCCATCGGCTTCGAGACGACCACGCCGCCCACGGCGCTGGCGGTCCGTGCCGCCGCGGCGCAGGGCCTGTCGAACTTCACGGTCTTCTGCAACCATGTCCTGACGCCCTCGGCGATCCAGGGAATCCTCGCTGATGCCGGGGACGGCAAGGAGGTGGCCTCGCTCGACGGTTTCGTCGGCCCCGCCCATGTCTCGGTGGTCATCGGTTCCGAGGCCTATGCGCCAGCCGCTGCGGAGCATGGCAAGCCGGTGGTGATCTCCGGCTTCGAACCGCTGGACGTGCTGCAGTCCATCCTGATGCTGGTCCGCCAGATCAACGAAGGCCGCGCCGAGGTGGAGAACCAGTTCACCCGCGCCGTGACCGCCGAAGGAAACCGCAAGGCCCAGGCCATCGTGGCGGAGATCTTCGAGACGCGGGCATCCTTCGAATGGCGCGGATTGGGAAGCATACCGCACAGCGGCCTGAAGCTGCGAGAGGCCTATGCCGCCTTCGACGCCGAGAGGCGCTTTCCCGTCGCCGGTGCCAGCGTGCCCGACCACAAGGGCTGCGATTGCGGTGCGATCCTGCGCGGAGTGAAACGCCCGGTCGATTGCAAGCTGTTCGCCGGCGTCTGCACGCCCGAGAACCCGATGGGCTCCTGCATGGTTTCGGCGGAGGGCGCCTGCGCCGCGCATTACACCTACGGGCGCTTTCGCGACGCCTGACCCGCGGACGCCCGCGTCGGTCGCAGGTGGCGAGCCGGGAGCTTGCGATCTTTCGCCGCTGGCTGGACGCAGGCCGTGCGGTTAAACATGATGTGTCTCAAACAATCCGCTTCCCCGCCGTATGGCGGGGGTGACCGTTGCTACCGGACATCGCACCATCACCGGGAGGACTCGCATGGCTTACAAGCATATCCTCGTCCATCTCGACAGCAGCCCGCATGTCGAGGCGCGGCTCGACGCCGCCATCGGCCTGGCGCAGCGCCATGGCGCCTTCCTGCGCGGCCTGTTCGCCCAAGGCGACCGCAGCGCCACGAGCGTGATCGCCCGGCGGCCCAGCGATCACCTTGTCGAGGCGGCGGCCCGCAGCGAGACGCTGTTCAACGAAAAGCTGGCCGCATCCGGCCTGCAGGGACAGTGGCACGGCCTCACCCACGGGGAATACAACCATGTGATCCGTGAAGTGATCATCTGGTCCCGTTTCGCCGACCTGACGGTGCTGGGTCAGTATGACCGCGATGCCGGGCAGCTTGCGGCGCCCGAGGAGTTGAACGAGCAGGTGGTTCTCAATTCCGGCCGGCCGGCGCTGGTGATCCCGTATGCCGGCAAGTTCCCGGTCATCGGCAAGCGCATCGCCGTCGCCTGGAACGCCGAGCGCGAGGCCGCCCGCGCGCTTTCCGACGCCATGCCGATGATCGAGAAGGCTTCCGAGGTGACGGTCATCACCGTCCTGACCCAGGCCTCGTCCTCTGTGCCGGAGACGCCGCGCGTCGGCCTGCTCGACCATCTCACGCTCCACGGCGTTACGGCGGAGCAGACCCATTTCACGGTGACCGATATCGGCGCGATGGACGCGCTGCTCGCCCGCAGCATGGACACCGGTGCCGACCTGCTGGTGATGGGCGCCCACGGTCATTACGGCTTCCCGTTCCTGCACCGCGGCAGCGGCACCCGCCATGTGCTGCGCACCTGCCCGGTTCCCCTGCTGCTGTCGCACTAGAGTCTGTCTGGTGCTTGTTGAAGCACCAGACAGACTCTGAGCTTTTGGTCTTCCGTGTGGGTCACGTTTCAAGCGATACCGCTTGAAACGATCACACTCTAAGACGCCGACCTGCCGGTTCAGCTTCGCGTAGCGCCCCTTCCCCGCGAGAGCGGGGAAGGGGCGGACCGTACACCGCCCGTTCCTCAGGCGGCCTTCACGCCGGCCAGGAAGCTCTCCACCTCGCGCCGCAGGCGGGCCGCCTCGTCGCCCAGGCGGTCGGCGACGCTGCGGACGTCGTCGGCGGCACGCCCGGTGTCGCCGGCGACATGGGTCACCCCGACGATGGTGCTGGTGACCTGTTGCGTCCCCTGGGCCGCTTCCTGGACATTGCGGCTGATCTCCTGGGTGGCTGCGCTCTGCTCCTCCACCGCCGAGGCGATGGTGGCGGAGATCTGGCTGATCTCGGTGATGATGCGACCGATCTCCTCGATCGTGGTGACGGCCTCGCGCGTCGCCCCCTGGATTGCCGAAATCTGTCCGGTGATTTCCTCGGTTGCCTTGGCGGTCTGGTCGGCCAGGCTCTTCACCTCGCTCGCCACGACGGCGAAGCCCTTGCCGGCCTCGCCGGCGCGGGCCGCCTCGATCGTCGCGTTCAGCGCCAGCAGGTTGGTCTGGCTGGCGATGTTGTTGATCAGGCTTACCACGTCGCCGATCCGCTGGGCGCCGTCGGCCAATCCCGAGACGACGCTGTTGGCCCTTCCCGCGCCCGTCACCGCCTGTTCGGCCACCCGGGTCGACTGGGCGACCTGACGGCCGATCTCGCCGATGGAGGAGGACAGTTCTTCCGCGGCGGCGGCCACGGTCTGCACGTTGGCGGATGCCTGTTCGGCGGCCGATGCCACGGCCGTGCTCTGCTGGCTGGTCATATCGGCAGTGGTGGTCAGGGTTCCGGCCGACTGCTGCATCTGCGCCGCCGCACCCGACAGCCCCTGCACCACGGCGGTGACGTTGCCTTCGAAGGCACGCATCAGGTCGTCCAGGCGGGCCGCGCGGCGGGATTTCGCCTCTTCCTCCTCCCGCTGGGAGGCGGCAAGCCTGTCGGCCTCGATGGCGTTGCGCTTGAAGACGTCGACCGCATTGGCCATCGCGCCTACTTCGTCGCCGCGACCGACACACGGCACCTCGACCTTGCGGTCGCCGCCGGCCAAACGCACCATGACGGTGGTCATGGCGACGATCGGTGCGGCGATCGACCGGCGCAGCAGCAGTCCGGCCGTCACCGCGGCCAGAACCGTCAGCAGGGCGCCGCCTATTGCGGTCATGTAGCCGGTGGAGAAGGCGTCCTGCTGCTCGGCTTTGCGCCGGTCGAGCAACCCGCGCTCGGTGGCCTCGATCTGGACGACCAGTGCCCGGATGCTGTCCATCGAGGTCTTGCCCAGTGCCTTCGCCTCCATCGCGCGTGCTTCGGCGCGCGTCTCGGCCTTGGCCATCAGGGCGACTTCCGGTTCCGCCACCGTCCGCCGCCATGTCTCGGCATGCTTGCGCAACTCGTCGAGCCTGGCCTGCTGCTGCGGGTTGTCGGCGGTCAGTTTCTTGACGTCGCCGAAGGCCGAGTCGAAAGCCTGTTGCCCTTTGCGGAAGGGATCCAGGAAGGCGTCGTCGCCGCTGACCAGGTAGCCGCGCAGTCCCGTTTCCTGGTCGACCATTGCCGCCATGACGATATCCGCGGTCTGGATCACGCGGTAAGTGTGGATCGTCCAGTCGATCGAGGTCTGGATCGAGGACAGCGTGACATAATTGGCGGCGCTGATTCCGCCGGTGATCGCAATAAGGACAGCGAAGGCCGACAGCAGCTTCCCGCCGATACGAAGATTGGTGAACCAGGACATCGTCATGACCCTCATGTGACGACTGGCATCGACCCCATTGCGATCAAATCCCTGTCCTGATGCCACCATTGGGACCTTTCGCGGTGCCCGCATTACGGCAGGGACGTCGAATGGAGCGGCCAGATCGCTGCCAATCACCCGACTTCATGCATGGATCACGAGGTCAGGCCTTTAAGGATGCTCTAATTCTATTTTCTGAAGGAAATCTTAAACGCAAGCGGAAGCATGCTCGCGAAGAGTTGAAATAATCGCCGGTCGTGAATACACCAATATGCATTCCCAATAGCTCCGGCGCTCTTCGGCGCGGCAGCTTCAGCGCTGCAGGTGCATATCGATGTGTGCGATGCCGAAATCGTCATAGACGGCGCCGCTGCGCCGGAAGCCGAAGCCGCCATAGAAGCGTTCGAGATGGAGCTGTGCACCGATGACGACGGTGCGGCCGGGCCAAGTCTCCGCAAGGACGGACAGGGCTTCGGCGACCAGGGCGCGTCCAAGCCCGGTGGCGCGGTGCGAGCGGTCGACCGCCAAGCGCCCAAACGAAACCGGTGCATCGGGAGCGTCGCCCGTCGGCGGCAGGCAGCGGGCGCAGCCGGCGATGTTGCCGCTGCGGTCGGTGGCGATCAGGTGCAGGGCGTTCGCGTCACGCCCGTCGATGTCGGGATAGGGGCATGTCTGCTCCACCACGAAGACGCTGCTGCGCAGCCGCAGCAGCTCGTAAAGTTCGTGCGTGGTCAGCGCGTCGAGTCCGACACGGCGGATGGCCGGCAGAAGCGGGGGCGGAGGGACGGCGGGCGGGGCAGGTTCAGGCGATGGCATTGCGGATCATGTAGTCGGCGATGTCCTTCGGCTTGACCTTGATCTCGGTCAGCGGCTCGTCCGCGGTCATCGCCTTGGCGACCAGCAGGCTGTTCTGGACATTGGCGAGCGCGATGCGGAACACACCGGGCGTTCCCTTCAGACGCGGGTAGTAGGTGGGGTCGATGACTTTCTCGCGGCGGCCGAGCCTCGCCAGGGCCTCGTCCTCGTCAAGGCCCTGGCCGTCGATCGTCTTGGACTGCACCAGCTTCCAGTCGTTCTCCCCGCCCCAGCCGGTGGCGATGGCCGCTTTTGCGGCGGCCTCGTCCTCGGCGACACCGAGCTTGAAGATGTGCTTCCCCTGCCCGACGTCGGATGCCCACTTGGTCAAGGCGGCGCTGCGCGCGACGTAAACGACGGCCATGGCGGTTACTTTCCTGGCGAATTTTCCCGGCGAATTCCAAGGGCCGGCCGGAGCCGGCAGGCTGCTGCTACAGCGACGACTGGCGCGCGACAGGTGTGATCAGGATACGGCTGACGACATCCTTGCCGAACATCGCGACGACCGACTCATCGATGCGGCGGCGCAGGGCGGGAACGTTGGCAATGTTCCCGCGGACGATCCATCCCTCCTCGATGCCTTTGTAGATGGCGGTCAGGATGGCGTCCTGCAGGCGCGGAATGCTGAGCTGCACCTCGCCGAGCCGCAGTGCGTCGGCGATCTCGAGATTGACCTCGATCTGCGTGTATTTCTCGATACGGTTGCCGTTCACCACCGGGACCATCAGCGGCTTGATCCGCACCGATGGCGGCGGCCCCCCGGGACCGCCTTCAGCCGCCAGGGCCGGCCCGGCGGATGCGGCCAGGATCGTGAACAGCGCGAAGAGGACGGCAAGAAGCGGAGCGGACGGCTGGCCGCGCATGACGGAACACCACGAAGGACCGGCGGGACGCAAATCCTACCGGTCCGACGCGGGTGTTTCAACTGCCGCCGGGCCGCCGAAGCGGCCGGCGGCGCAGAGGTCACGGCCGGCGCCTGGATGCCTTGGGCGCCGGCCACCCCGTCAGGCGGCCTTGCGGCCGCCGGCGGCGAGCGCCTTCTTGTTGACGTCGCCGATCGCGAGCTTGTTCAGCAGGGTATCGGTGTCCTTCTCCTCGGAGAGGGTTTCCTCCAGGAGCTTGGCGACCTTGTCGAGGCCGCAGGCGGTGGCGTAGGCATGGAGCGTGCCGTAGCTGGCAATCTCGTAATGCTCGACCTTCTGGGCGGCGGCGATCAGGGCGGCGTCCTGCACCTCGGGGGCGAGGCCCATTTCCAGAATTTCCTGCGCTTCGCTGATCAGCCCCTCCATCGCATCGCAATGCTTGCCGCGGGCGCGGGTGTCCAATTCGTCGAAGACCTGCTGCAGGCGCTCGATCTGGCCGTTGGTCTGCTCGACATGAAGTTCGAACGCCTTTCGGAGTTGTTCGGAATGCGCAGCCCGCGCCAGTTTGGGCAGGGCCTTCGCGATCTGCTTCTCGGCATGGTAGATGTCGCGAAGATCCTCGATCAGCAGATCCTGCATCGTCTTGGCGGCCATGGTGGCGGTTCCTTCCTCGCTGTTCGATGGTGCCGGGCACCGGCTTGCGACCCGGCAGCCTCGACAACACGGCAGGGGAGGGCGTTGTTGCAGCCTCCAACGATTGGTACTGACCTTTGGGAAACAGGAGGAGACGGAGCAGATGGCCCAGACAGGCGGGGGCGATGAAGTCCTGTTCGAGTTCCACCGTGTCGGAAGCTACCTGAAGGTGGTCGCCATCGACGCCAAGACCGGCGTCGAGGTGTCGGTGGCCGGACCGGCGACGGGCAGCATGGAATTGCTGAAGCGCACGGCCATCAACAAGCTGAGGTTCGTCCAGAGCAAATCCGGTCCGGGGCAGGGGACTCCCGGCGGCGGGCGGCGCTGACGCGCGCATTGTGCCGTCAGCGGTACGCGGCGCAGGCGGGGCGAAGAAAAACGCGCCGCCGGACAGGACCGGGCGGCGCGCATGGAAGTCTGGCTTTTGCTGATGGTGAGCGCCGGCATGCCCACGCCGGCAGGCACGACCTTCAGTCGCACCGCCGGTCGTAGAGCGAACCGCTCGGGCCAGACAGTAGACCTATGCCTGCCCGATGGCACTGGCGCAGGCGGCTTAACGCTTGTAGAAGCGCGCTTCGCTGAACGAATGGCGCATAAAGTCAGCCCCCGGATGGCGGCCCGGCTGGCCGCCCGAGGGCGAGGAACAAACCCCAGAGGATCGAGGCGATGGTTCGTGTGACGGCTTTCCTGCGCGCAGCCCTGACGGCGGCACTGTGGGCCACCACCCTGGTGGCGGCATCCCCATCGTCCTGGGCCGCGTCCCCGACCGCGCAGTCCGGAACCCCCGGCCATGCCGTGCCGGCGGCCAACGGCCGATCGGGCAGCGGCTCGGGCAGCGGTTCCGGAGCCGGCACCATGCCGGGGAACACGGTGCCGCAACCGACGACGCCGGCCGCGATCTGCCTGAAGCCCGGGGCGCCGGTGTGCATGGACGATCCCGGCACCTTCGTCAGCGCCGACAAGATGTCGTCCTGTCAGGGCGAGGTAAAGGAATACGTCGACAAGACGATGGCCTACCTGACCTGCCTCAACGATGAGAATGTGGCGACCGGAAAAGAACTCGGCCGTAACGTCGACCGGTTCAACTGCCGCCTGTCGGGGCGCAAGGGCTGCAACTGACAGCCGGGTCCGGCAGGCGCCTGACGGGCGGGGAAGCGGCGCGTAAGGATCGCCGCCGCACCCGTTCCGGACCCGGTGCCGCGGAGGCCGTTTCGCGAATTCAACCAAACAGACTTCAAATGTGCGGAGCGCACGCGCACATGACACGCACACGGGCCGCCTTAAACAGGAGCGGCCCGCGTTGCATACGGACGGACTGAGGAATTAACCGGTCTTGCGGCGGGTCTGGCGGCCGGAGCTGCGGCCGAGGCCGATGCGCTTGGCAAACTCGGAACGCTGAGCGGCATAGTTCGGCGCGACCATCGGATAGTCGGGCGGAAGTCCCCAGCGTGTACGGTATTCGTCGGGCGACATGTTGTAGGTGCTGCGAAGATGCCGTTTCAGCATCTTCAATTTCTTTCCGTCTTCCAGGCAGACGATGTATTCAGGCGTGACCGACTTGCGAATCGGAACGGCCGGCTTCAGCGGTTCCGCCGCAACCTCCCTCGGCTGACCATTCAGGCCGGTCAATGACGAGTAGACGGTATTGATCACGTCGGGGATTTGCTGAGCAGGCAACACGTTCTTGCTGACATACGCCGATACGATGTCGGCGGTCATCCGCAGCAGCGCATTGTCCGGCACATCGGCGCGAAGCTGGTCGCTCATTGCACTGTGTCCTGGTCTTTCATTTGTCCGTAGCAACCAAGTTGCATACCGTGATTTGGGTGTCAATATAATTTCCGCAAGCGTCAAAATAGTTGCTTTTGCCGTTCAGAACAAAGCAGCGCTGCGTAAATCAGCATTCGCTGAAAACCGCGACCCGGTTGTGGCTCCGCCCCTGCTTTAAGGGCTGTGTAGTAGGCAAGGGCTTTGAATTTTCCGCCGAGTCACGCGCGGCAATTGACGCTTTCTACCCCCCTATAACGAATCGGTTATCTCCCTTCCTTCTCCCGGGACAACGAAGAGGTGAAATTCGCCCCGGAACTTTCCCGGGTTGGTGTGGCGCCGGGTTGCAATGGGCGTCGATGGACGCGAGGCGCCGGGCGGACCTCCGAAGGCCGCCGGGCCTTCCGATTCTTGCCATGCATCCACGTCATGGTGTGGCAGTGGCGGTTCGCATCGACATCTGGTAGGGTGCGGGCGTCTTTCGTTGCCTTGCGGGTCGACCGCGAGATCACGACACCGATTGGCACGCACCGGAGTTTTCACCGCCATGACCGTCCGCACCGTAGCCCTCGCCTCCGACCACGCCGGATATGAGCTGAAGGCTCAGATCGCCCGGCAACTGGAGGGCGCCGGTTTCAGCGTCCTCGACCTCGGCACCGATGGTCCGTCGTCGGTGGATTATCCGGACTTCGCCGCCGCCCTCGCCGCCGCCGTCACCGACGGGCGCGCCGAGCGCGGCGTGCTGGTCTGCGGCAGCGGCATCGGCATCAGCATTGCCGCCAACCGGCATCCCGGCATCCGCGCGGCGCTGGTCCACGACGTCACCACCGCCCGCCTGTCGCGCGAGCACAACGACGCCAACGTGATCGCGCTCGGCGCCCGCATCATCGGTGCGGAGATCGCGAAGGATTGCGTCGACGTGTTCCTGAAGACGGAGTTCGAAGGCGGCGAACGCCACAGCCGCCGCATCGCCAAGATGGGTTGACCGCGCAACCGCGCGATACCCTTTGCGGCGCGCTATGCGGCTGCATGAATTTGGCCCTCGGGCCCGCGGCCGGGACGCGACAGCGCCCGGACAATTGTGTCTGATGACCCCTGCCTGAAGCCTTCCGTTCGTCTGGTCCGGATCGTTTCGCGTATTCGATGAGGAGCCCACCGCCATGTCCAGCAGCAATTCCGCCGAGATCGGCCGCTTCTTCGCCGCCTCGCTTGCCGAGACCGATCCCGAACTGGCCCGCGCGGTGCGCGACGAGCTGGTGCGCCAGCAGGAGCAGATCGAGCTGATCGCGTCCGAGAACATCGTCTCCCAGGCGGTTCTGGAGGCGCAGGGCTCCGTCCTCACCAACAAGTATGCCGAAGGCTATCCGGGCAAGCGCTATTACGGCGGCTGCGAGTTCGTCGACGTCGCCGAGACCCTGGCGATCGAGCGCGCCTGCAAGCTGTTCGGCTGCGACTTCGCCAACGTGCAGCCGAATTCCGGCAGCCAAGCCAACCAGGCGGTGCTGTTGGCCCTGCTGCAGCCGGGCGACTGCGTGCTGGGCATGTCGCTCGCCGCCGGCGGCCACCTGACCCATGGCGCCACCCCCAACCTGTCGGGCAAGTGGTTCAAGGCCGTGCAGTACGGCGTCCGCAAGGACGACCACCTGATCGACTTCGACCAGGTCGAAGCCCTGGCCCGCGAGCACAAGCCGAAGTTGATCATCGCCGGTGGGTCGGCCTATCCGCGCGTTCTCGACTACCAGCGTTTCCGTGCCATCGCGGACGAGGTCGGCGCCTTCTTCATGGTGGACATCGCCCACTATGCCGGCCTGATCGCCGGCGGCGTCTATCCGAACCCGTTCCCCTACGCCGACGTGGTCACCACCACCACCCACAAGACCCTGCGCGGTCCGCGTGGCGGCATGGTGCTGACCAACAAGGAAGACATCGCCAAGAAGATCAATTCGGCGGTCTTCCCGGGCCTGCAGGGCGGCCCGCTGATGCACGTCATCGCCGCCAAGGCGGTGGCATTCGCCGAAGCGCTGCGTCCGGAATTCAAGGCCTACGCCCAGGCGGTGGTCGACAACGCCCAGATCCTGGCCAAGACCCTGATCGAAGGCGGGCTGGACATCGTCTCCGGCGGCACCGACAGCCACATCGTGCTGGTCGACCTGCGGCCGAAGAACCTGACCGGCAAGGCGGCCGAGGCCAGCCTCGAACATGCCGGGATGACCTGCAACAAGAACGGCGTTCCCTTCGACCCGCAGAAGCCGATGATCACGTCCGGTGTCCGCCTGGGCAGCCCGGCGGCGACCACCCGCGGCTTCGGCACCGCCGAGTTCCGCCAGGTCGGCGAGATGATCGTCGAGACCCTGGACGGCCTGGCCGCCAGCAACTCCGGCGACAACACGGCGGTCGAGGCATCGGTCCGCGAGCGTGTGCGCGGCCTGTGCCGCCAGTTCCCGATCTATCCGACCCTCTAAGCATCCGGGGAAACGACAGATGCGCTGCCCGTTCTGCGGAAACGAGGACACACAGGTCAAGGACTCGCGACCGACGGAAGACAATTCGGCGATCCGCCGGCGGCGCTTCTGTCCCAGTTGCAGTGCCCGCTTCACGACCTTCGAGCGTGTGCAATTGCGCGAGCTGACCGTCGTGAAGAGCAACGGCCACCGCGAACCCTTCGACCGCGAGAAGCTGCTGCGGTCGATGAGGATCGCGCTGCGCAAGCGGCCGATCGACATCGACCGGATCGACCGGGTGGTCAACAGCCTCGTCCGCCAGTTGGAATCATCCGGCGACAGCGAGATCCCGTCGAAGCAGATCGGCGAGAAGATCATGGAGGCGCTGCAGACGCTCGATCAGGTCGCCTACATCCGCTACGCCTCCGTCTACAAGGACTTCCGCGAAGCGTCCGACTTCAACGAGTTCGTCGGCCAGTTGGCGCCCGAGGCGACGCCCGAGGTCTGAACGGGCCGGAGGCTGTGAGGCTCTCCTTCTCCCCGGTCACCGGCGAAGCCGGGAACCAGGGAGAAGGAGAGCCGGCACGGCAGTGATTGCCGGCCCTCAGCCGGCCTGCGCCAGGATCGCCAGCAGCAGGATCGCCACGATGTTGGTGATCTTGATCATCGGGTTCACCGCCGGGCCGGCGGTGTCCTTGTAGGGATCGCCGACGGTGTCGCCGGTCACCGCCGCCTTGTGGGCGTCGGAGCCCTTGCCGCCGTGGTTGCCTTCCTCGATGAATTTCTTGGCGTTGTCCCAGGCGCCGCCGCCGGACGTCATCGAAATGGCGACGAATATTCCGGTGACGATGGTGCCCAGCAGCATGGCGCCCAGCGAGGCGAAACCGGCCGCCTGCCCGCCGATGGCGGCGATGACCAGATAAAGAACCACCGGCGCCAGCACCGGCAGCAGCGACGGGATCACCATCTCCTTGATCGCGGCCTTGGTCAGCATGTCGACGGCGCGGCCGTAGTCCGGCTTGGCGGTGCCTTCCATGATGCCGGCGATCTCGCGGAACTGGCGCCGGACCTCCACCACCACGGAACCGGCGGCGCGTCCGACCGCCGTCATGCCCATGGCGCCGAACAGGTAGGGCAGCAGGCCGCCCACCAGCAGGCCGACGACGACATAGGGGTCGTTGAGCCGGAACTCCACCGGAACATTCGGGAAGTAATGGCCGAGGTCTTGGACATAGGCGGCGAACAGCACCAGTGCGGCAAGGCCGGCGGAGCCGATGGCATAGCCCTTGGTCACCGCCTTGGTGGTGTTGCCGACCGCGTCCAGCGCGTCGGTGGTGACGCGGATTTCAGCCGGCATCTCCGACATCTCGGCGATGCCGCCGGCGTTGTCGGTCACCGGGCCATAGGCGTCGAGCGCCACCACCATGCCGGCCAGCGCCAGCATGGTGGTGGCGGCGATTCCGATCCCGAAGACACCGGCCTGGCCGTGGGCGATCAGGATGCCGGCACAGATGACGATCACCGGCAGGGCGGTCGATTCCATCGAGACCGCCAGCCCCTGGATGACGTTGGTGCCGTGGCCGGTCTCCGACGCCTTGGCGACGCTGCGCACCGGCCGGAAGGCGGTCGAAGTGTAGAATTCGGTGATCCACACCAGAAGGCCGGTGACGCCCAGCCCGACCAGCGCCGAGACGAACAGGTTCAGCCCGGTGATCGTGCCGGCGCCCGCCATCGGGATCGCACGGGTGAATCCGAACAGCACGGCGGTGACGATCAGGATCAGCACCAGCGATAGCCCGGCTGCCGCCAGAAGCCCCTTGTAGAGCGCCTTCATGATGGCGCCGTCCGGTCCGAGCGTCACCGCATAGGTTCCGGCGACCGAGGCGAGGATGCACACCGCACCGATCAGCAGCGGATAGACCAGCATCAGCCGCAACACGCCGCCCGAAAAGAAAATCGCCGCCAGCAGCATGGTGGCGACGATGGTGACGGCGTAGGTCTCGAACAGGTCGGCGGCCATTCCGGCACAGTCGCCGACGTTGTCGCCGACATTGTCGGCGATGACCGCCGGATTGCGCGGGTCGTCCTCCGGGATGCCGGCCTCCACCTTGCCCACGAGGTCGGCGCCGACGTCGGCGCCCTTGGTGAAGATGCCGCCGCCCAGCCGGGCGAAGATCGAGATCAGCGAGGCGCCGAAGCTGAGGGCCACCAGCGCCTCCAGCACCTTGCGCACCTCGACCGGATCGTTGATGTGGTAGACCATGGTCAGCAGGGCGAAATAGACGCCGACGCCGAGCAGGCCGAGCCCGACCACCAGCATGCCGGTGATGGCGCCCGATTTGAAGGCGATGTCCAGCGCCGGCGCCAGTCCGCGCGTTGCCGCTTCCGCGGTGCGGACGTTGGCGCGCACCGACACGTTCATGCCGATGTAGCCCGCCGAGCCGGAGAGCACCGCGCCGATCAGGAAGCCGAGCGCCACGGCGAAGCCCAACGTCGCCCACAGGATCACCAGGAGCACGGCGCCGGCTATGGCTATGGTGGTGTATTGGCGGTTCAGGTAGGCGCGCGCGCCCTCCTGCACCGCGGCCGCGATCGCCTGCATCCGCTCCGATCCCGGCGATGCGGCCATCACTTGTCTGCTTGTGTAAAAACCGTACGCCAGCGCAAGCAGGCCGGCGGCGATGATGACGATGAACGCTAAAGCCATCGCATCCCCCGATTCATTTTCCAGGTCGCGCCCATGAAAGGCGTCTCCCAGGCCGTGCCAAATGCAAAGCGAATGGGGGAGAAGTCGGGCGCAAGTATTGCCGGGAAAAGCATGCGCCCGCTGGCGCGCCTTTGCAACCGCCGCCGGGACGTGGGTCGCGCGGCGAAATGGCCGGGGGCACACCTGACCTTTGTCGGTACCTCCGGGATTGTTGCACTGCGCAATGGGAACCGGTTGCGTGTGCCTGTGGGAGCGGTCAGAGATTACGCTGCGTAACCGCCTGAACCAGCACGTCCTGGACGGCATCCTTGCCGACGATCTTGCCGGCGGCTTCGATCAGCTTGTCCTTCAGGGCGGGAATGTTGACGAGCGGGCCGGAGAGGATCGACTTGTCGCCGATCCCGCCGTAGATCGCCGTCAGGAAGGCATCGGTCAGGCGGGGTTGGTTGGCCTGGACCATCGGCTGCTTCTCCTGCACCACCTCCACCGCCACCACCACCGTCACGAATTGCTCGACTCGCGACGGCCCGATCATCGGCACAACCAGCGGCGCCAGACGGACGAAGGATGTCGGTGGTTTGGGCGGCGGCTCCACCTTCTTCGGCTCGTCCTGGTGGGCGACGAAATACTTCTGGTAGACGAACCAGCCGCCGAAGCCGGCGCCGCCCAGAAGCAGGACGCCCAGCACGAGCACGATCAGGGCCTTGACCACCGCACCACACCTTCAGGAAACCGGAATGCCGCGGCACCCTGCGCCGTATGGGCTTTCCATTGTCTTAAGCCGGCGATCCGGCGGCCCCGGAAACCCTGCCCGGAAGCAGGTGCTCAGAAGTGATCCCACCCCCGGCGGGCGAGCGGCAGCGGAGCGCCGGCAGCGTCCAGCACCGTCACCGTGCCGGCCCGCCCCGGCACCAGCTCGCCGATCTGCGTGATGGATACCCCGCTGTCGGCCGCTAGCGACGCGAGGGTTTCCGTGGCCGACGATGGCGCACAGAAGAGCAGTTCATAATCGTCGCCGCCGGTGATCGCCAGGGCCAGCCGCGCCGCATCGCCGTCGATGGCGCCGACCGCGGCCTCCGACAGCGGCACGGCATCGCCGTACAGCAGGGCGGCACAGCCCGACTCCTCGCAGAGATGGCCGAGGTCGGCGACCAGCCCGTCGGACACGTCGAGCGCTCCCGTCGCGAGCCCGATCAGCCGAGGTCCGAGACCGGTGCGGGGGTCGGGGCGGCGCAGCCGGCGCAGCAGATGGTCACGGGCCGCAGCGTCCGGCATGTCGAGACGGCCATAGGCGATCTCCAGACCCAGCGCCGCGTCGCCGATCGTCCCGGTGACGAAAACCCTGTCACCCGGCTGCCCGCCCCATCGCGGCAGCGCCCGGCCGGCCGGAACCAGACCGAAGGCGGTGACCGACAGGGTGATCGGGCCGGATGTGGACACCGAATCGCCACCGGCGAGCCCTATGCCGAACCGTTCCTGGTCGCCGGCCAGCCCGCGGACGAAAGCCCCCAGCCAAGCCTCCGGAAGGTCGCGGGGCAAGGCGGTCGCCAGCGTGTATGCCAGCGGCTCCGCCCCCATGGCGGCGAGATCGGACAGGTTGCAGCGCAGCAACTTGGCCGCAATATCCTCCGGCCGGTCGTCGGGGAAGAAATGAACCCCCGCGACCATTGCGTCGGTGGTGACCACCAGCTCCTGCCCCTCGGGCAGCCCGAACACCGCGGCATCGTCGCGCAACCCCCGTGCGCCGGCGAAGCCGGCGGCCAGCGGTTTGAAGTAACGGGAGATGCGGCCGAATTCGCCGGAGGGAGGGGGGGTGGCCATGGTCGGGGGTCCGATCGATCTCTCCCCCTCCCGCGGGGGAATGACCCTGTCCACCCTTCGGTCCAGGGGCGGTGGCTGGGTTTCGCCGGCTGGGCGTCATCCCCGCGAAAGCGGGGAACCGGAGCTCACTCCTCGGCCTGGGACCGGCCGGGGTCGGGCTTCGCCAGGTCCTCGGCGCGGAGCGCGCGGGCAACGTGGTCGAGGACGCCGTTCACCATCGCCGGCTCGCGGCCGGAGAAGAAGGCGCGGGCGACGTCGACATACTCGCTGATCAGGATGCGCGGATGGGTGTCCAGATGCACGGCGATCTCGTAGGCGCCGGCCCGAAGGATCGCCCGCAGCAGAAGCTCCAGCCGGTCGAGCGGGAAGCGCGGGTCGAGGGCCGCGCCCAGCACTCCGTCCACCTCGGCACGGCGGTGGGTGACCCCGCGCACGATGTCGGCGAAAAGCTGCGGATCGCCGGCGACGAACTTGGCACCGTCGATCTCCTCGCCAAGACGATGCGCGACGAACTCGCCGACGACGTTCTCGACCGGTGCCTGGGCAAGGTCGATCTGGTACAGCGCCTGGGCCGCAGCCAGACGGGCGGCCTTGCGGCGGGCCTTGGCGGAGCCGCCGCCGGTCTTGTTCTTCCGGGACTTCGGCTTCGCGCCCTTGGGGTCACCGGCCTTGTGTTCGCCTGAGGCGCGTTCGGGTGTCACGGGGCTGCCCGCGTCGTCGTTGCTCATGTCTGCGATCGCTAAAAAAGAGGAGATGTCGGGATCAGCGCGGATAGAGGCGGAATTTGCGCTTCAGGTCAATCATGTCAAGACAGGCGCGCGCCGCTTGGCCGCCCATGTTCACCGATCCGACGTTGGCGCGCGCCCAGGCCTGCTCGCGGTTTTCCACCGTCAGGATGCCGTTGCCGACCGCCAGCGTGTAGCGCAGGGCCAGATCCTGCAGGCCGTGTGCGCTTTCCGCGCAGATGGTTTCGTAGCGCGTCGTCTCGCCCCGGATCACGCAGCCGAGAGCCACATAGCCGTCGAACCGCTTGCGCGCGGTGAAGAAATCCATGGAGCGGATGGCGTACATGATCGCCGCCGGAATTTCCAGGCAGCCCGGCACGCCGTAGCGGATGTGGCTGGCGCCGGCGCGGTCCAGTTCCGCGACGGCGCCCCGCACCAGCTCTTCGGCGATGTCCTCGTGGGCGCGGGCATCCACGATCATGATGTGGGGCGTATCGGTCATCCGGTGGCGATCGGTTCCGCTGCTGGGCCTGCTGCTGGTCCTGGGGGAGGTCAGTCGTCGCCCAGGGGCTCGGCGCCGGGCGTGATCGGCCGATGCCCGACCACGGTCAGGCCGTAGCCTTCGAGCCCGATGATCGGCTTCTTCCGGTTCGACAGCAGCACCATCTGCCGCACCCCCAGGTGGAGGAGGATCTGGGCACCGATGCCGTAGTCGCGCAGTTCCGGCGCGCTGCTCGCCTGGCCTTCCAGCCGGGCCTTCAGGACGGTCGACAGGCCGCTGGGGTTCGGCTCGCGCAGCAGCACAACGACGCCGCGGCCTTCCCTGGCGATCAGTTCCATCGACGCATGCAGGTCGTTGTCGCGGCCGGAGTTGCGGTCGCCCAGCACGTCGTCCAGCACCGACTGGGCATGCATCCGCACGAGGACCGGCTCATCGCCGGAGATGTCGCCCCGCACCAGCGCGATGTGCTCGGCATACTGGATCTTGTTGATGTAGACGTAGGTCTGGAAGCGGCCGCCGTAGCGGCTGTCGAGATTGCCGGCCAGCACCTGCTCGACGATCGTCTCGGTGTGGCGGCGGTAGGCGATCAGGTCGGCGATGGTGCCCACCTTCAGCCCGTGGAACTGGGCGAACTGCACGAGATCCGGCAGGCGGGCCATGGTGCCGTCGTCGTTCATGATCTCGCAGATCACGGCGGCCGGCGAATGTCCGGACAGCCGGGCGATGTCCACCGACGCCTCGGTGTGCCCGGCGCGGACCAGGACGCCGCCGTCGCGTGCCAGCAGCGGGAAGATGTGGCCGGGGGTGGCGAGGTCCTGCGGCCCGGACGCCGGGTCGATGGCGACGGCGATGGTGCGGGCGCGGTCGGCGGCGGAGATGCCGGTCGTGACCCCTTCGCGCGCCTCGATGGAGACGGTGAAGGCGGTCTGGTGGCGCGAGGCGTTCTGCTGCGCCATCAGCGGCAGGCGCAGCCGTTCGATGTTCGGCCGGTCCATGGTCAGGCAGATCAGGCCGCGGCCATGCTTGGCCATGAAGTTCACCGCTTCCGGCGTGGCGCAGGAGGCGGGGATCACCAGGTCGCCCTCGTTCTCCCGGTCCTCGTCGTCGACCAGGATGAACATCCTGCCCTGACGCGCCTCGTCGATGATCTCTTCGGCCGTCGACAGGTACTTGTGAAACTCGGACGTCATTCCTGCCCCGCGAGCCGGGCGACGTAGCGCGCCAGCATGTCGATCTCGAGATTGACCGCATCGCCCTCCTTCAGGCCGCCGAAGGTGGTGGCGGACTGGGTGTGGGGGATGATGTTCACGCCGAACCGGGCGCCGTCGACCTCGTTGACGGTCAGCGACACGCCGTCGATGGCGACGGAGCCCTTGGAGGCGATATATTTGGCCAGCGCTGCCGGCGCCTCGAAGGTCAGGCGGAGCGACTCGCCTTCGGGGCGGATCGACACCAGCCGGCCGACGCCGTCGACATGTCCGGACACGATGTGGCCGCCCAGCTCGTCGCCGACCTTCAGCGCGCGTTCCAGGTTGACCGGCGTGCCGGGCTCCCAACCGCCGAGGGTGGTCTTGGACAGGGTTTCCCCAGACGCCTGGATGACGTAGGCCCCTGGTCCCTTTTCGATGACCGTCAGGCAGACGCCGTTGTGGGCGATGGACGCCCCGATCGCGATCGTCTCCGTGTCGAAGGCGGTCTCGATGGTGAACCGGGTGTCGCCCTGCCGCTCCACGGCCCGGACGCGCCCGACATCGGTGATGATTCCAGTGAACATGGCGGCGAATTTAGCAGGTTTCGCGCCCAGGGGAAGCGCGCGCGACGCCGCGTGCCACGCAACGGACTGTTGCGTCTGTCAGGTCGAGGGCGGGGACCGGTCCGCCAGGGCGGACCTGCGGTAGCGCTCGGCCAGGTCCGCCCCCGCGGCCTGCACCGTCACCCGCTCGAAACGGGCCATCTCCGCCAACGCCTCGACCCCGAAGCCGGCAACCGCCGGCAGGCCGTCGCCGCCGATCAGCGAGGCGGCGCGAAACCATTCCAGCCGGTCGACCAGACCGGCTCCGAACAGGGAGCCCGCAAGCGCAGCACCACCCTCAACCAGCACCCGGGTCATGCCACGCGCCGCCAGCGCCGCCAGGGCGGCGGCGGGATCGATGCGGCCGTCGGGAGCGGTGGCGACCGGGATCACGTCCACCCCGCGCTCCGCCAGCGCTCCGGCACGGGCGGGATCGGGGGCGGGGCCGGTGACGACCCAGGTCGGGGTCCTACCGGCGTCGACCGCCAGCGCCGCGTCCGGGGGCAGGCGCAGGCGGCTGTCCAGCACGATCCGGACCGGGCTGCGGTCCTCCAGCCCCGGCAGGCGGCAGGTGAGTTCGGGGTCGTCGGCCAGCGCCGTGCCGATGCCGACCATGATCGCGTCGTTGGTGGCGCGCAGCCGATGGCCCCAGGCCCGTGCGGCCGGGCCGGTGATCCATTGCGAGGAACCGCTGCGGGTGGCGATGCGGCCGTCCAGCGTGCTCGCGACCTTCAGGGTGACCAGCGGCCGCCCAAGCGTCAGGCGGTTGAAGAAGCCTTCGTTGAGGGCCAGCGCCTCGGCCTCGCAGAGACCGGTGTCCACGGCGATGCCGGCGTCGCGCAGGCGGGCGAGGCCGCCGCCGGCCACCCGCGGATCGGGATCCCGGCAGGCGACGACGACGCGCGCCACCCGGGCCTCGACCAGCGCCAGCGCACAGGGCGGCGTCTTGCCGTAGTGGTTGCAGGGCTCCAGCGTGACATAGGCCGTTGCACCCTCGGCGCCGCCCGCCAGCCGCCGTGCCTGGGCCAGCGCCTCGGTTTCCGCGTGGGGGCGGCCGCCCGGCTGGGTCCATCCGCGGCCGATCACCGCGCCATCGCGGACCAGCACGCAGCCCACCGCCGGATTCGGCCATGTCCGGCCGAGCCCGCGCGCGGCGAGCGACAGGGCGGCCCGCATGTGGCGCAGGTCGGTTCCGGTACCCGCCTCGGCGACCGGTGCAGCGCCCGCCGCAGCCTTGGACATCGGGTCCCCCGCCGGCAAGAAGCTCATCCGCGGATCAGCTACCGGGGCTCTTGCCCTTGGTGTCCTTCGCGGAGAAGCGGCCGACGTTGCCCATCATCTGTTCCAGGAAGCCGAGCTCGCGGCCGGCGGTCGGCGTGGTGCGCTCGACCATCTCGATGTCCTGGCCGTTCGATTTGTCGAGCGTCTTGATCTGCCGCAGGATGCCGTTGTCGTCGAAATGGGCGACGACAACCCGGCGCTCGGTCACCTCCGGTTCGAAGAAGGCGGTCTTCTCCGTCTTCTGGCCGATGTAGTACCAGACGTTGGGATCGAAGGTCCCGACCGAGGTCGGCGTGCCGAGCACCGCGGCGACGTCGTCGCGGCGGCTCTGGCCCGGCTGCAGTTCGGCCACCATCTCCGGGTCCGTCAGGTTGCCGCGGGTGGCGACGGTCGGCGAGCATCCGGCGGTGGCCAGGCCGGCAAGCAGGGCAGTGCCCAGCAGGGCCGTGCGGAAAGCGGAAATATTCGATTCGGTCATGGTGCTCAGGCTATGATGGAGCCGGCGGGGCGGATGGCCGCCCCATTCGGGGGAGCCTCCGGTGCGGACAATCGCACCGGGCGCTTTGCCCTGTCAACGAGTCTGCGAGTCGGGAAGGGTGACCTTTCGTGTCGGCCAGCATCATAGAACGGCTATTGGTCCGGATCGCGGGGGGAGGGCGCTCCCGCCGGGTCGCCGCGGTGTCCGGCCTGTTCGCCACCGTCGTTTCCCGGGCGCGGGAGCCTGGATTCTATAGCGCCTTCGGTGTTCCCGACACGCTGGACGGACGCTTCGAGATGGTGGCGCTGCACCTGTTCCTGGTCATGCGCCGGCTGAAGGGGCAAGGGGCCGGGGCTGCCAAACTGTCGCAGAGCTTGTACGAGGCCATGGTCGACGACTTCGAGAAGTCGCTGATGGAAATGGGTGCCGGCGACAGCGGCGTTCCCCGCAGGGTCAAGACCATGGCGAGGGGCATGGCCGGCCGCATCCGCGCCTATGACGAGGCGCTGTCCGAACCCGGAGACGGCCGCCTGGAGGTGGCGTTGGACAACAATCTGTACGGCACCGTCGATCCGGCGCCGGCCGGTGCCCTGGGCGCCATGGCCGGCTACGTGCGCGCCAGCGCCGCCGCGCTGGATGCCCAGCCGCTGGAGGCGCTGCTGCGGGGAGAGGCGCGCTTCGCGCCCGTGCCCGTGCCGGCATGATGCGGCCCGCACTCTATCTATATCCGTGATGCCCGCTATCCGCACCGTCCGATCTGCGGCGACCGCCTGCCGGCGGGCTTGCCTTTCGGAACCGGCGGCTGCATGTGACAGGGAGGGGCGGATGCCGCCCGCCTTATCGACCCGACCAGGACCCATTCCATGACTGCTCTGAACGGCGCCGTGCCCGCCCCCGAATTCTCGCGTGTCGTCAATGCCGACACCGTGCGCCGCGCCGAAGTGACCGAGACCATAGAGGCGACGGAAGGGGAGCGCCGCGCGCTTGCCGAGCGGCTGGAGTTGGAGGCCATCGGCCGGCTTGCGGCGACCGTGCGCCTGCGCGCGGTGCGCGGCGGCACCATGATCAGGGTGTCCGGCAAGCTCGAGGCCGACGTGGTCCAGACCTGCGTCGTCACCCTGGAGCCGGTGCCCGCCCATGTGACCGAAACCTTCGAGGCGCTGTTCGCGCCGGAGACGATGGTCGAGGACCAGGGGCTGGAGATCGACTTCGATCCCAGCCTTTCCGACGAGGACATCCCGGAGCCGATGGAGAACAACCGCATCGATATCGGCGAGTTGACGGCCCAGCACCTCTCGCTGGCGCTCGATCCCTATCCGCATGCTGAAGGGGTCGAGTTCACGGGCTATGACGAGGGCACGGAGGAAGAGGAGGAGGCGCCGGCCGAGCCGGAGAAACCCAATCCCTTCGCCGTTCTCCAGCAGTTGAAGTCCAAGAACTAGGCTGGATGAGAGGCCGGGAGCCCGGCCGGCGGGAAGCATGGCCCCAACCCCCTCCAATGAGCGGCGGGGGCGTGGAAATTGGGGGCTGTTCGGGCTTGCCCTTTGGGGGCATTTGCCTTATTGAATGCCGCTCGCGCTGGGCGGCCCCTGTTCGGGCCGCCCTTTCCAATGAAGAGAGTTTACGGTCATGGCTGTTCCGAAGAAGAAGACCTCCAAGTCGCGGCGCAACATGCGGCGTTCGCACCACGCTCTGCCGACCTCGGCCTACAACGAGTGCCAGAACTGCGGCGAGCTGAAGCGCCCGCACCATGTCTGCGGGTCTTGCGGCCATTACGACCAGCGTGAAGTGGTTCAGAGCGGCACCGCGGCCGCTTGACCTCGATCGCGTCGTTCCGGGTCCCGAAGGCCGGGGACGCCCGTCGTCCCTGCCGGGGTCCTAGCCGGGGAGCCTGTTCGCGGTGAGCCAGCGCCTGACCATTGCCCTCGACGCCATGGGCGGTGACCTCGGTCCCGACATGGTGGTTGCCGGGGCGGACATCGCGCGGGAACGCCATCCCGACGTGCGCTTCCTGCTGTATGGCGACCGGCAGCGGATCGAGCCGCTGCTCAGCCAGCGGCCGGCGTTGAAGGCGGTGGCGGAAATCCGCCACACTGCCGATTTCGTGGCTGGCGATGCCAAGCCCGCGGTGGCGTTGCGCGCCGGACGGCAGTCCAGCATGCGGCTCGCCATCGATTCGGTGGCTGCCGGCGAGGCGGCCTGCGTGGTGTCGGCTGGAAACACCGGCGCCCTGATGGCGATGGCCAAGTTCGTGCTGAAGACGCTGCCGGGCATCGACCGGCCGGCGATCGCCTCCTTCTTCCCGACGCAACGGGGCGAGAGCGTCATGCTGGATCTCGGCGCAAACGCTGAATGCCAGCCCGAGAATCTCGTCCAGTTCGCGGTGATGGGGGCGGTCTTCGCACGTGCCGTGCTCGGCCTGCCGGAGCCGACGATCGGTGTGCTGAACATCGGCTCGGAAGACGTCAAGGGCAACGAGGTCGTGCGCGCGGCTGCGGCCAGCCTGCGGGAGATGCCGTTGCCCGGACGGTTCCATGGCTTCGTCGAGGGCAACGACATCGGCCTGGGTACGGTCGACGTCGTCGTCACCGACGGCTTCACCGGGAACGTCGCGCTGAAGACGGCGGAGGGGACGGCCAAGCTGTTCTCCGAATTCCTGCGCCGAACATTCGCCACGTCGTTCCTGGCGCGGATCGGGTATCTGCTGGCCCGTGGCGCCTTCAAGCGCTTCCGCGAACGGATCGACCCGCGCCGCTACAACGGTGCGATGTTCCTGGGGCTGCGTGGCGTCTGCGTGAAGAGCCATGGCGGCACCGATGCCGTCGGCTTCGCCAACGCCGTCGCGGTTGCGATCAATCTGGCTGCGCACGGTTTCAACGAGCGCATCAAGGAGGAGATGGGGCGCATAGCCGACGCGAACCCTCTCCCCGATTCGAAGGCGGCGGCGGGCTGAATGATGGTCATGCGTTCCCGAGTTCTGGGTTGCGGGTTCTACCTGCCGGCCAATGTCGTCACCAACCAGGACCTGGAACAGCGGGTCGAAACCACGGACGAATGGATCGTCCAGCGCACCGGCATCAAGTCGCGCCATATCGCGATGGAGGGGGAGAAGACCTCCGACCTTGCGATCGCCGCGGCGACGCGCGCGCTGGAGAATGCCGGCGTGCCGGCCTCCAGCATCGACTGCATCATCCTGGCGACCACCACGCCGGACAACACCTTCCCGGCCACCGCCACCAAGGTCCAGGCGGCGCTGGGTACCGCCGGCTTCGCCATGGACATCCAGGCGGTCTGCGCCGGCTTCGTCTACGCCCTGTCGGTCGCCGACAACTTCCTGCGTGCCCGCCAGGCACGCCGTGCCCTGGTGATCGGCGCCGAGACCTTCTCGCGGCTTCTTGACTGGAACGACCGTACGACCTGCGTCCTGTTCGGCGACGGTGCCGGCGCCCTGGTGCTGGAGGGGTACGAGGGCAACGGCGACGCCACCGATCGCGGCATGCTGTCCGCGCATCTGCATTCCGACGGCAGCCAGTATGATCTGCTCTATGTCGACGGTGGCGCGTCGTCGACCGGGACCATCGGCCATGTGCGCATGCACGGGCAGGAAGTGTTCCGCCACGCCGTCTCAAAGCTGTCGGCGGTGGTGGAGGAGGCGTTGGCCGCCAACGGCCTGCAGGCCTCGGACGTCGACTGGCTCGTCCCGCACCAAGCCAACCGCCGGATCATCGACGGACTGGCGCGCAAGATGAAGCTGGCGCCGGAAAAGGTGGTGCTGACGGTGGATCGCCACGGCAACACCTCGGCCGCGTCGATCCCGCTGGCGTTGGGCGAGGCGGTGGCCGACGGCCGCATCAAGCGCGGCGACCTGATCCTGATGGAAGCGATCGGCGGCGGCCTGACCTGGGGTTCGGCGCTGATCCGCTGGTAGGCCGGCAACGTCGCCTTCCGGTGCGGCGCGGCATGCAGGGGCGTGGTCGGGATGTCGGCGGGTGTTGCGCCTCCGCCAGCCGCCCGCGGCGGCGACCGGCTGTCAAGCTTTTGAATTGACGGACCTTCTTTCCCCGGATTACCGTCTTTGCAACGGTTGCGGGGGGGAGGTCGACAATGTCTCAGAATACGGTCACGCGCGCTCAACTGAGCGAAGCCGTCTACCAGGAAGTCGGGTTGTCGCGCAACGAATCGGCGGAACTGGTCGAAACCGTCCTGGACGAAATTTCCGATGCGCTCTCGCGCGGGGAGATGGTCAAGATTTCGTCCTTCGGCAGTTTCCAGGTTCGGCAAAAGGGTGAACGGATCGGCCGCAACCCGAAGACCGGGGAAGAGGTGCCGATCCTGCCGCGGCGTGTCCTGGTCTTCCGCGCCAGCCATGTGCTGAAGAATCGCATCAACGACGTGCAGGAGGGCGGTGCTCCGGCGCAGGCACGGGCGCTGTCCTGACGGCGGCGTCACATGACGGGCCGACCCCTGTCCGCTTTCATGCCTGATCCGGTGCCCGTCCCGTCCCGTGAACGCGGGGCTTGATCGTGCCATGAAGTCCGCCACCGCTTACCGCACCATCAGCGAGGTGTCGGCCGACCTGAGCGTGCCGCAACACGTCCTGCGTTTCTGGGAAACGAAGTTCCCGCAAATCCGCCCGCTGAAGCGTGGTGGCGGCCGGCGTTACTACCGGCCGGAAGATGTCGATCTGCTACGGCGCATTCAGGCGCTCCTGTACGAGGATCGCTACACCATCAAGGGTGTCCAACGCCTGCTGAAGGAAGGCCGGCTGTCCGATCCCACGCCCCCGCTGGCCGAGGATAGAGAGGACGCGGAGGGGGGCGACGGCGCCGCACCGGAGAACGGGCAGGGCGGGGACGACGGCACCGTCAACGACATGCGAGGCGGCATGGATGACGACAAGGCTTCCGCACTGTCCGACGCCGTACGTCACGAGATCACGATGGTGGTGGACGAGCTGAACGCTTTGCGTTCGGTGCTGTCCCGCCTGACCGAAATCGGCAGCAAAAAAAGCTGAAAAATCATCACGGGAGTTGTTGCATCGGCGAAAGCCCGCGGCTATAGTCCCGTTCCCTTCCGGAGCCAAGCCGCAAGCACTGCGGTGAAGTTGACGGAGCGTAGCGCAGCCTGGTAGCGCATCAGACTGGGGGTCTGGGGGTCGCAGGTTCAAATCCTGTCGCTCCGACCAGTTCCGGAAGGATCGGAAAAGCCTTGGAACCCAACGGTTCCAGGGCTTTTTCTTTGTCCGTTTATTTGTGATCATCATGTCGCGCCCTCTCCGGTGGTGGTGACTTTCGAAGACGGCTGTCCTCCTCGCATGAGTGAGCAGAGCTCCGCGATGGCTGCTGCAAGAGCCCATTGGCCCTGTCGAAAGACAAGCATTTTCATGATCGTTTGACTGCCAGGCCGTGCGCGCGGCTCGGAAACTCCGGATTCGGGCATTGGCGTCGCAGCGGAGCCGGACCGCATGCAACAGACGCATTGCGTGCAATATGATAGCGCATGCCTTAAACGATTGCGCACAATCAAATTGTGAGCGATATTTCTTCTCACACAGACACCGGGTCGTGACATCATCCAGGCGCGGCCCACCGCCTCCCATAGGGGCCGACCATGATGACCATGGCACCGGCGCCTCACCGCAAATCACAGCGAGGAGTAAAAGCGATGAAGACCCTCTATTCGACCAAGGTGACCGCGACCGGTGGCCGTGACGGCAAGGCTGCGAGCGAGGATGGATTGCTGTCGGTCGCTCTGGCGGCGCCGAAGGAACTGGGCGGGCAGGGCGGTGCGACCAACCCGGAGCAGCTCTTCGCCGCCGGTTACTCGGCTTGCTTCATCGGCGCCATCAAGTTCGTTGGCAACCGTGACAAGATAGCCGTTCCGGCAGGCCTCACGGTGACGGCGCAGGTCGGCATCGGCGCCCGCGACGACGGTGAAGGGTTCGGCCTGACCGTCGACTTCGCGGTATCGCTGCCCGGAATGGACAAGGCTGCCGCCGAGGATCTGTTGGCCCGTGCCCACAAGGTTTGCCCTTACAGCCACGCCACCCGCGGCAACATCCCCGTCACCACGACCGTGGTCTGATCCGGTCGCGAGGCGCCTGCCGCCTTCCGATGCGGTTCCACAGGTTTCGCCGGTTCCGCGATGAGGCGGGGGATTGCACCGCCGGGGTTTCGTGCGCGATTGTGCCCTGCATGATCGACCGGCGTGCGAGGCTCCGGCGGTGCGTGCATTTTCGTGGAATTCTCTGAAGGAGGCAGGATCATGACGGCCGGCAGAGACGATCCGTTGCTGCTCTCCAACCAGGCCTGCTTTGCGCTTTATTCAGCAAACCTTGCGATGGCGCGCGTCTACCGCCCGCTGCTGGAGGAAATCGGCCTGACCTACCCGCAGTACGTGATGATGCTGCTGCTGTGGGAGGAGGACGGCCAGTCGATGAAGGTGCTGGGCGAGCGGCTGGGACTCGACAGCGGCACACTCACTCCGCTGCTGAAGCGGCTGGAGGGGCAGGGCCTGGTCACCCGTGCCCGCGACCCTCAGGACGAGCGTCTTGTGCGCATCCGCCTGACGCCGCAGGGTGCCCAGTTGCGCGGCAGGGCCGAGTGCCTGCCGTCGCACATCGCCGCCGCCGCCGGTAGCTCGGCGGAGGAATTGGGGCGGTTGCGCGACGCCCTCCTGCGACTGCGCGACGACCTCAATCTGGCCGCCGACCGCAAGTGAGCGATCACCAGGGCGGAGCCAGCCCGGCCGATGGGATCGTGGTACAAGGGTCCCCGTCGACCGCGGTGCGGGGCGTCATGCCGCAAGGTTTCCTGTCCGTCCGCCCCTGCCGCCCTCCCGATACCAGATGAAGGCCGCACAATGCCCGCCATTCCCCGGATCTCCGAACATCTTGTCCGCCTCAGGCCGGCCGATGCCGACGATGCACCGGAGCTTGCGCGGCTGATCGATATCGCGGGCGGCGGCGTCTACGGTTTTCTCCTCGACGGCCTCATGCCGGGAATGACGGCGGCGGAGATGCTGACGCCGGGCCTTGCCGGCCGGAGCGGCTCCTTGTCCCATCGTCAGAGCGGCGTGGCCGAGCTTGATGGGCGGATCGTCGGGATCGCCCACGGCTATCCTGCCGACTGGATCCGCACCGAGGATTACAGCGGCCTGCCGCCGGACCGTGTCGCCCATATGGCGGAGTTCACCGGCTCCCATGACTGGGGCAGCTATTTCCTGGCGGCGCTGGCGGTCGATTCCGACCAGCGCCGCCGGGGCATCGCCAAGCGGTTGCTCGGCTGGTTCTACGAACGCGCCCGCGGCGGTGGCTTCGATCGGGTCACCCTGCATGTCTGGGCCGACAACGGGGTGGCGCGCAGCCTCTATGCCGCGGAAGGTTTCGAGGAGATCGGCCGGGCGGACATTCCCTGGCATCCCCGCCTGCCGCACCATGGTGGCAGTCTGCTTCTGCGCCGCTTCGTTTGACCCGGAAGGCCACGGCGAAAGCCGGTTTCACGAACCGGCGGGCGCGCGTTCGGCAGCCAGTTGGTCGACGCTGCGCACCACCAGGCCGGGGGCGGCGTAATGCACCATGTGGCCTGCGTCCGGCACCCAGTGCAGGGTGCTGTGCGGGATGACCCGGTGCAGCCGGCCGCTCTGTTCCCGCTGTTCGACGACACGGTCTTCCAGTCCGGCGATGATCGCCACCGGCAGCCGCAGGCCGGCGTAGCGGTGCTGCATCCGCTCGGCCGCCGGCACCAGGGTGACGCCGTCCTGAGCGTTGGCGCGCAACTGCCCCGGTCGCGTTGTCAACGCCGCCGGGAAGGTTTCCTCCAGGTCGTCCGGCACCGGGCGCGGTGCGAACAGGGTTTTCAGAACCGCCGGCATCATCACCTTGGCGAAGGGCGGCGACACGGTGTGGCGCAGCAGGTCGCCCACCACAGGGACAGCCGCCGGTGCGGCAAGCAGCGCATCGAGCCGCTTGGTCGGGAAATAGTAGCCGGCCATCAGCACCAGGCCATCCGCCGCGTCGGGATGATCGAGCGCCAGCGCCAACGCCACCAGGGTGCCGTAGGAATGGCCGATGACCACCGGCCGGTCGATGCCGAGCATGGCGAAGGCGTGGGCCAGCAACCGCGCCTGATCCTCCGGCGTCCAGTCGGGGCCGCGTGGACGCTCGCTGTGTCCCATGCCGGGCCGGTCGAAGGCCACCACCCGGTGGTTTTGTGCCAACCGGTCGAAAATCCCGCTGGCCAGGGCGTCGTCCGCCGCCGACACGTTGCCGTGCAGCACCACCACCGGTGGACCGCTGCCGGCCTCCAGATAGTGCAGCCGCACCCCGTCGACGGTCACGAAACGGCCGCGGGGCGGGTAGCGCCGCTCATCCCGCTTGGCGATCAGCGCATTGGCCAGGGCCAATCCGCCCAGCGCGAGCGCCGCGATGCCCATGCCCCCGGCGAGACCGGACCCGCGATATTCGGTAAGCTGGCTTGCCATGGCGGTTGTTCTCCCGACGATTCGCTGCGTTGCAACATCGCCGCTAACAACCGGCGGCCGGGGAGAAGGGTTCCCGACCGGCCGCCGACCGCCGTCCGCCTATTTGCCGGCCTTCAACTGGTCCCTTGTCAGCCAGAACACCTCGCCGAAGCTGTTGGCGGTTTCCAGCCACAGGAAGTCGAGCTGCGGATACTCGGCCTCCAGGATCTCGCGGCCGGTGCCGAACTCGCAGAGCAGGCCGCCCTCGGGGGTCAGGTGCTTCGGCGCTTCCTTCAGGATGCGGCGGACGATGTCCAGCCCGTCGTCGCCGCCCGCCAGCGCCAGCGCCGGCTCCGCCCGGTACTCGGGCGGGAGTGCCGCCATCGCCTGGGCATCGACATAGGGCGGGTTGGTGATGATGACGTCGTACTTGCGCGTCTTCAGCGGCGCGAACAGGTCGCCTTGGTGCAGCGTGATGCGGTCCTCGAAGCCGCTGTCGGCGACGTTGCGCTTCGCCACCTCAAGCGCATCGGCCGACAGGTCGACGGCATCCACCTGGGCTTCGGGGAAGATGCGGGCGGCGAGGATGGCGAGGCAGCCGGAGCCTGTGCACAGGTCCAGCACGCGCTCAACCGCCGTCGGATCCTCCACCACGGTGAAGTCGTCGCCGCCGAACAGGTCGGAGAACAGCAGTTCGCCGATGTAGGAACGGGGAACCAGCACCCGCTCGTCGACATAGAAGGGGATGCCCTGGATGTAGGCCTTGTTCAGCAGGTAGGGCGCCGGCTTACGGGTGTCGATGCGGGCGTGGATGATGCCGGCGACCGCTTCGCGTTCCGCCGATGTCAGCCGCGAATCGAGGTAGGGGTCGAGCTGCTCGATCGGCAGATGCAGGGTTTCCAGAACCAGGAAGGCCGCCTCGTCATAGGCCGAGCTGGTGCCGTGGCCATAGTCGAGGTCGGCCTCGTTGAAGCGGCTGACGCCGTAGCGCAGGAAGTCGCGGATGGTCGACAGCTCGGCGGCGGCGCCGGCGGCGGTATGCTTGGTGCTCACGATGGCGGGCTCCGGTGGCGGGGGCGGCGGGAAGGGATTTCGGTCGGGAGGTCAGAGGATGTCCAGCACCGCCTCCGGCGGCCGGCCGATCCGGGCAAGGTCGCCCTTCACCACGATCGGGCGCTCGATGGCCGCCGGGTTCGCCGACAGGGCGGCGACCAGCGCCTCGCCGTCAAGCTCCTTGGGGATGCCGGCCTCGGCGGCTTCCTTGGACCGGGTGATGGCGCGCGGCTCCTTGCCCAGCTTGGCAAGGATGGCGGTGAGCGTGGCGGCGTCCGGCGGCGTCTTCAGGTATTCGATTACCGTCGGCTCGATCCCGCGGGAGCGCAGGAGGTCCAGCGTCTCGCGCGATTTGCTGCACCGCGGGTTGTGGTAGATCGTCACGTCGCTCATGGTCCGATCCCATGGTTTCGATCCGGCGACAGATACACCCAACCCGCGCCTTGCGCCAATCCGGCATGCGGAAAGCGCCGTCGCGCTGCAGCATCGCCGTGATGACAAGGCCGGCGGTTGGGATTACCTTGCGCGCTCTATTTTCCGTGGCCCGTTCCGCCGGAACCGGCGGGGCCGGCCGATGACCAGAACGGATGCCGGCCGTGACCAAGCTCTCGCTCTCCAAGGACAAGATCAACATCCTTCTGCTCGAAGGCGTTCACGACAACGCCATCGACGAGCTGGCCCGGGGCGGCTACGCGTCCGTCGAGCGGCTGCCCCGCGCGCTGGACGAGGCGGAGCTGCTTGAGCGCATCGGCTCGGTCCACATCCTGGGCATCCGCTCGCGGACCCACCTGACGGCCAAGGTGTTCGAGGCGGCGCACAAGCTGATCACCGTCGGCTGCTTCTGCATCGGCACCAACCAGGTCGACCTGAAGGCGGCGCGGCGCCATGGCGTCCCGGTGTTCAACGCCCCCTATTCCAACACCCGGTCGGTGGCGGAGCTGGTGATCGGCGAGATCATCATGCTGATGCGCGGCATCTTCGAGAAGTCGCAGCTCGTCCATGGCGGCGGCTGGATGAAGTCGGCCAAGGATTCCTACGAGATCCGCGGCAAGACGCTGGGCATCGTCGGCTACGGCCACATCGGCACCCAGGTGTCGATCCTGGCCGAAGCCATGGGCATGCAGGTCCGCTTCTACGACACCGTGCGCAAGCTGGCACTGGGCAACGCCCGCGCCTGCGATTCGTTGGAGGAGCTGTTGTCGGTGTCCGACGTGGTGACGCTGCATGTGCCGGACACCCCGCAGACCCGCGACATGATCGGCGAGCGCGAACTGGCCGCGATGAAGAAGGGGAGCCACCTGATCAACGCCGCCCGCGGCCAGGTGGTGCAGATCGACGCGCTGGCCGCGGCGATGCGGTCCGGCCACATCCTGGGCGCGGCCATCGACGTCTTCCCGGTCGAGCCCGGTTCCGACAAGGACGAGTTCCAGAGCGAGCTGCGCGGCATCAAGACCGCCATCCTGACCCCCCACATCGGCGGATCGACCATGGAGGCGCAAGCCAACATCGGCACCGAGGTGGCGCAGAAGCTGATCGAGTATTCGGACAACGGCTCCACCGTCGGTGCGGTGAACTTCCCGCAGGTCGCCCTGCCGGTGCAGGCCGGCTGCACCCGCTTCCTGCACGTTCACGAGAACCGTCCGGGCATCCTGCGCAAGGTGAACGAGGTTTTCTCCGGCCGGAACCTGAACATCGCCGCCCAGTATCTCCAGACCGATCCGGAACTGGGCTACGTGGTGGTGGACGTCAACGGCGATGTCGACGAACTGGAGGTCACCAACGACCTGCGGAGCATCGAAGGCACGCTGAAGGCCCGCTTCCTGTTCCCGTCGCAGCACTGACGGGCGAGGGGCGGCGGCATCGGACACCGGCGATCGAACCGGCCCGGCCGCGCCCTTTTCCCGACCATCTTCCTTTGCATGTCTCTTGCCGGCGGGCGGTTTCCTGCTAACAGTGGTCGGATGACCGTTCGCCTCCTGTTCCTCTTCTTCTGCGGGGTCCTGCTGTCCGCCCAAGCGGCCGTGGCGCAGGACCGCGGTTGCGGTCAGTTCCCGGCTCCGCAGTTGACCATCGACAGCACGCTGGCGCCGGTCCAGCGTGACGACGGGCTGACCATCGCCCAGCTCACCCGCCTGCCTGGGCGCGGTCCCGGTCCGGTCGGCACCTCCACCGGCCATGTGCTGGGCCTGACCCTGGCGCGTTACGGTGAACAGTCGCAGGTTTCCGCCCTGTTCAAGGCGCTGGGCGACGGCACCTACTGCGCCGCGCCGAGCGCCGTTGCCGTCACCTTCGGCTTCCAGCAGCGCATCGTCCATGTCGCCCGCGAGATTCCCGGCGCGTCGTGCCTGCACGGCGAGGTCCTCGCCCATGAGATGCGCCATGTCGCCGTCGACGAGACCTTGCTGCGCGACATGCTTCCGCAGATCCGCAGCCGCCTCACCGACGTGGTCGGCCGGATGCAGCCGGTGCGGTCGCGCAGCCAGAACCAGGCGATGGCGGCGATCCGCCGACCGCTGGAGACGGAGATGCGCCGGATCATGCGCGACTTCGGCCAGGAGCGCGACCGGCGGCAGGCGCAGGTCGATTCGGTCGAGGAGTACGAGCGGGTCAGCCGCGTCTGCAACGGCGAAGCACGCAACTACCTGCCCAAACCGGCCTCGCGCCGCGGCTGACCCGCGTTCAACGTTTGCGCCGGCGGCCGGTGGCGTGGCGGTCGACGAATTCGGGCGGCTTGCGGCGGACCCAGCGGATGAAGCTGGCGATCTCCGGATGGCCGCGCAGGGCGTCGATCTCGTGATACTGGTCCCGCAGTTGCTGCTCGGTCAGCACGGCGTGGATTTTGGCGTGGCAGATGCGGTGCATCGTCACCGTCTCCCGGCCGCCGTAGGTCCGGGGGACGAGATGATGCTCGTTCAGGCTGGCGCCCGGCACCATCGGACGGCCGCAGAGCGGGCAGGCCGTGGTGCCGATATCGGCCGGAGCGGGTTTTGGGGGAAAGGGTTTGTCTGGAAGGCGCATATCGTCCGGAACGGTCGGCCATGCCCCATGTTGGCGATTCTGGAGGGACCATGATCCATATGGTCCGCACCTTCTGGGAGGCCACTGTGGACGATCGCAAATCACAGCCTCGCGACCAGAAGACGGCCGAAAAGGCTGCCGGTCATTCCGCCGATTGCACCGACTACGGACAGCCCGCGGGATCGCCTGGCGCGCGCGGCGGCACCACCTGCTATGGCGGCATCAAGCGGGTGCAGCCCCGCAACCGCTCCGCCGACCGGGAAACAGAGAAAGAGGAATAAAAAAGGGGGGAGCCGCCGTGAGGCGTTCCCCCCTTCCTTCCGCGGTGCCGGTGCGGGGCCGGCGTCAGGCCGCCGTCTTCTTCTGTGCGATCAGTTCGACGAACCGGTCGAACAGGTAGTGGCTGTCCTGGGGGCCGGGCGAGGCTTCCGGATGGTACTGCACCGAGAAGACCGGCTTGCCCTTCAGGCGGATGCCCTCGTTGGTGCCGTCGAACAGGCTGACATGGGTGACTTCGGCGTCGGCCGGCAGCGTTTCCGGAACCACGACGAATCCATGG
Organism: Azospirillum picis; assembly: GCF_017876115.1. GTDB lineage: Bacteria > Pseudomonadota > Alphaproteobacteria > Azospirillales > Azospirillaceae > Azospirillum > Azospirillum picis. Next base: position 187,521 of record NZ_JAGINO010000002.1, on the reverse strand, counting down.
TTCTGGCTGGTGATCTCCACCCGGCCCGAGGCGAGGTCCTTGACCGGATGGTTGGCGCCGCGGTGCCCGAGCGGCATCTTGGTCGTCTTGGCACCCAGCGCCAGCGACAGCATCTGGTGGCCAAGGCAGATGCCGAACATCGGCACGCCGGTATCCAGGAGCCCCTTGATGGTCGGCACGGCATACTCGCCGGTGGCGGCGGGGTCGCCGGGGCCGTTGGACAGGAACACGCCATCCGGCTGGTGGCGCATCACGTCGTCGACCGTGGCGGTGGATGGGACCACGGTCACCTTGCAGCCGGCCGCGGCCAGGCAGCGCAGGATGTTGCGCTTGGCGCCATAGTCGATCGCGACGACATGGTACTGCGGCTTGTCCTGGGTGGCGTAGCCGCCGCCGATGCTCCAGCCGCCTTCGGTCCAGTCATAGGTCTGGCGGCAGGAAACGTCCTTGGCCAAGTCCATGCCTTCAAGCCCCGGCCAGCCCTTCGCCTTGGCGACCAGCGCCTCGATGTCGAACTTGCCGTCCGGCGCGTGGGCGACGACGCCGTTGGGCGCGCCGAGGTCGCGGATGCGGCGGGTCAGGCGGCGGGTGTCGATGCCGGCCAGCCCGATCAGGCCGTAGCTCTTCAGCCAGTCGTCCAGGTGGCGGGTGGCTCGCCAGTTCGACGGGTCGGTGATGTCGGCGCGCAGGATCAGGCCGCGCGCCGCCGGGGTGATCGTCTCGATGTCCTCGGTGTTGGCGCCGGTGTTGCCGATGTGGGGGAAGGTGAAGGTGATGATCTGTCCGGCATAGCTGGGATCGGTCAGGATCTCCTGATAGCCGGTCATCGAGGTGTTGAAGCACACCTCGCCCACCGAATCCCCAACGGCCCCGATGCCTCGGCCGCGGAACACCGTGCCGTCGGCCAGGACGAGCACGCCGGTGTGAACCGCATTGTCGGAGGGGGGAGTGGCGAGAGTCATTCCGATGGACCTTCCCAAAAACCGCGGCCGTCGACGGATCGGGTGAGCGGCGGAACGGCGACGGCCAAGCGTCCCGCCGGGCGCGCACACGTAGCCGCTCACACCCCACATCCGCCGTGACGACGGGGATCGTGGGATCGAGCGGGCTGATCGGATGGGCCGGACATGCTATATGACGATTGGCCGCCGGATTTCCAGCAATAGCTTTGCAGGGCCGGGCTGCGCGGTTCCGCGACCGCCGCGCCCTCTCGGATCCCTGATCCGGCGACCCCTTATTTGGAATGGCAATCCACGACTGTTTTCGGAATAGTCGGCTTCCGGCTCCGCAGGCGCCGGCCCGACCGGACATGATCCAGGACCAAGGAACAAAAGACATGACGCTGCGCACGCGGTTCAACGACTCCCTGAAGGATGCGATGCGCGCCAGGGACACGCGCGCGGTCTCGACCATCCGCATGATCAACGCCGCCCTGAAGGACCGCGATATCGCCGCCCGCACCCGCGGCGTGACCGATGGCATCGATGAAGGCGAGATCCTGTCGATGCTGCAGGGGCTGGTGAAGCAGCGCAACGAATCGGCCGCCCTCTACGACCAGGGCGGCCGCCCCGAGCTGGCCCAGCAGGAACGCGAGGAGATCGCCGTCATCGAGCGTTTCCTGCCCAGGCAGATGAGCGAGGAGGAGGCCGGCGGCGCCATCGATGCCATCGTCTCGGAACTGGGGGCGTCGAGCATCAAGGACATGGGCCGGGTGATGGCGGAGCTGAAGGCCCGGCATGCCGGCCAGATGGATTTCGCCAAGGCCGGCGGCCTGGTGAAGCAGCGGCTGTCCGGGAAGTAGGCGCGGCATTTCCGCAGCGGCCCAAGTCTCCCCCGGCCCGGCATCGGACGGTCCCGGGCCGGGGGGGACTTGGGGCCGCCGACCCCCTGCTGTCCGCTTGCGCCCTTGGGACGACCGCCGCTGGTCCCCATACTATGCCTCTGCTATAGCCTGGGCAGGTTTCCCGGACTCCGCTCGCCCATGGGCGGCCCCGGAAAACCTGCCCAGCGCCCAACACACCCCGGTGACCGTCCGACCATGGCTTTCCCGCCCCAATTCCTGGAGGAGCTGCGCAGCCGGCTGGCCCTGTCGGAGGTGGTCTCCAAGCGCCTGCGCCTGATCCGCGCGGGCCGGGAGTTCAAGGCGCCCTGTCCGTTCCACAACGAGAAATCCCCGTCCTTCTACGTCAACGACCAGAAGGGCTTCTTCCATTGCTTCGGCTGCGGAGCCCATGGCGACGTCATCGGCTTCGTCATGCGCCACGACAACCTGGGCTTTCCCGAAGCGGTGGAACATCTCGCCGGCGAGGCCGGGCTTCCGGTACCGCGTCCGACCGAGGAGGACCGTCAGCGCTACGAACGGCGCAAGACCCTGCACGACCTGGTGGAGCAGGCGGCGCGCTGGTTCGAGCAGCAGCTTCATGCCCCGGTGGGTCGGCCGGGGCTCGACTACCTGCTGCGCCGCGGCCTGGATGGCGACACCATTGCCCGCTTCCGGCTCGGCTATGCGCCCGGCGACTCCGGGGCGCTGCGCAGCCATCTCGGCAAGCAGGGCTTTTCCGACGAGGACATGGTCAATGCCGGGTTGCTGAAGCGGCCGGACGACGGGCGTGCGCCCTACAGCTTCTTCCGCAATCGCGTGATGTTTCCGGTGACCGACCGCCGCGGGCAGGTGGTCGCCTTTGGCGGCCGCATCCTGGAGGGCGACGGGCCCAAATACGTCAATACCGCCGACACCCCGCTCTTCCACAAGGGCACACTGCTCTATGGGCTGTCGCGGGCCAGGCAGGCGGCGGCGGACGGCAAGCCGGTGATCGTCGCCGAAGGCTACATGGATGTCATCGCGCTGGTGCGCGCCGGCTTCGAGGGCGCGGTGGCGCCGCTGGGCACCGCGCTGACCGAGACCCAGGTCCAGGAACTGTGGAAGCTGATCCCGGCGGCCGAGAAGGTTCCCTTCCTCTGCTTCGACGGCGACAATGCCGGCCGGCGCGCCGCATGGCGTGCGGTGGAGCGCATCCTGCCGCATCTGGCGCCCGGCCAGTCGGCCCGGGTGGCCTTCCTGCCGGAGGGCGAGGACCCCGACAGCCTGATCCGCGCCCAGGGGGCCAAGGCGATGGGGGCGGTGCTGGAGGCGGCGATTCCGCTGTCGGAGGCGCTCTGGCGGATGGAGAGTGAGGGACGCTCCACCGATACGCCGGAAGCCAAGGCGGCCGTCAAGGCGGCGCTGGAAGGGCGCGTCTCGGCCATCGCCGACCGCGACGTCCAGAGCTTCTACCGCACCGAGATGCGTCGGCGCGTTGACGAGGCGTTCGCCCCCGTGCGATCCGGCGGCGGTTCCTGGAGCCGCCCGTGGGTTCCGGGACAGGGGCGGGGCCGTTTCGGCGAGCCGCCGCGCCGCCATGTGCCCGGCGTGCCGGGCGCCCGCACGTCGAAGCCGGCCGGCGAGGGCAGGGGGCGCGCCTCCCGCCTCGCCCTGGTGCGGGAGCGCATCCTGCTGGCCACCCTGATCAATCATCCCGAGCTTTTCGGCGAGTTGGCCGAGCCGATGGGGCTGTTGCCGTTCAGCGACCCCGAGCTGGAAAAACTGCGTTGGACGGTGATCGAATGCCTTTCCGACGAGGCCAACGGCGACTCGACACTTGACGCCGCTGCGCTTTGTCGCCACTTGTCATCCGCCGGCCATGATACGATGGTCGGTGCTTTGCTAAGCGAGTCGACCTATATCCATGCCGCTTTCGCCCGGCCGGATGCGTCACCCGATGACGCGCGGAAGGGCTGGTGGCCGGCATGGCGGCATCTGCATCATGAGAGGGTGCTCGACGATCTTAGGGAAGCGAAGACGGCTCTGACCCGTGACAACAGCGAGGCAAACTTCGCGAGGGTCGTGGCTCTTCAGCAGGAGGTCATAAAGTCCGGTCTGGGAATGACGGATGATGGTGACTTTGACGACGCCTGACGGTTGACGGTGCATGCTGTCGACGGAATGGCGTCGGTTGATGGGACGGAGCCGCATGGCGGGTTCGGGGTAGTCGGATGGTTGGGGGTGGGGCGGACGGACCGGGTGACCGGGACCGGGCGCTCTTTTCGTCTTTTCAATGGGGTAATGCGGGGGCACCGATCGCATGGCCACGAAAGCTGCGAACAGCGTTGAAGTTTCCGAAACGCGGGAGGAATCCGCAGACGGTCCTCTGATGGACGGCATGGGTTTGGCCGTCAAGAAGATGATCGCCCGCGGCAAGGAGCGCGGGTATGTCACCTATGACGAGCTGAACGCAGCGTTGCCGCAGGATTCGTCCTCGTCCGAGCAGATCGAAGACACGATGGCGATGCTGTCCGAGATGGGCATCAACATCGTCGAGTCGGAAGAGCAGGACTCGGACAACGGCGGCGAGGCCGGCGGCGACGGCGAGGGCCGCTCCGCGGGTAATCTCGACGACGACGACATCGGCCGCACCGACGACCCCGTGCGCATGTACCTGCGCGAGATGGGCTCGGTGGAGCTGCTGTCGCGCGAGGGCGAGATCGCGATCGCCAAGCGCATCGAGGCCGGCCGCGAGATGATGATCGGCGCGATCTGCGAATCGCCGCTGACCATCCGCGCCATCCTCGAGTGGCATGATTCCCTGATGGAAGGGAAGATGCTGCTGCGCGACATCATCGATCTGGACGCCACCTACGGCGGCGGCCCGGACGGCGAGGAGATGCCGGAAGGCCTGGCGGAGGCGGTCGAGTCCGCCGCGCCGAACGGTTCGCCTGCAGCCGCTGCCGGCGCCGAGGCGCCGGCCGGCGAGGAAGGCGACGAGCAGCGCCCGCCGCGCGCCGAAGGCGAGGGCGAGGAAGGCGAAGAGGGTGAGGAGGGTGAGAACAGCCTGTCGCTGTCCGCCATGGAAGCCGCGCTGAAGCCGCAGGTCATCGAGACCTTCGAGAACATCAAGGCGACGTACGACAAGCTGCACAAGCTGCACGAGTCCCGGATGGCCGCGATGCAGCGCGGCGAGGACGTGGCCAAGCAGACGGACAAGAAGTACGACAAGCTCAAGACCGAGATGGTCGAGCTGATGAACACCGTCCGCCTGAACAACCAGCGCATCGAGCAACTGGTCGAACAGCTCTATGGCCTGAACCGCAAGCTGACCGGTTTCGAAGGCCGTCTGCTGCGCATGGCGACCGATTGCCGGGTCAAGCGCGAGGACTTCCTGAACCAGTATTTCGGCCACGAGCTGGATCCGAACTGGCAGGAGCGCATCCGCGGCCTGAACCCCAAGACCTGGGGCAAGTTCGCGGAGAAGTACGACGGCGACATCCGCAGGGCGCGCGAAAGCATCGCCGCGGTTGCCGAAGAGGCGCGCCTGCCGATCAACGAGTTCCGCCGCATCGTCTCGACCGTCCAGAAGGGCGAGAAGGAGGCGAGCCGCGCCAAGAAGGAGATGGTCGAGGCCAACCTGCGCCTGGTGATCTCCATCGCCAAGAAGTACACCAACCGCGGCCTGCAGTTCCTGGACCTGATCCAGGAGGGCAACATCGGCCTGATGAAGGCGGTCGACAAGTTCGAGTACCGGCGCGGCTACAAGTTCTCGACCTACGCCACCTGGTGGATCAGGCAGGCGATCACCCGCTCGATCGCCGACCAGGCGCGGACCATCCGCATCCCGGTCCACATGATCGAGACGATCAACAAGCTGGTCCGCACCAGCCGCCAGATGCTGCACGAGATCGGCCGCGAGCCGACCCCGGAGGAACTGGCCGAGCGGCTGATGATGCCGCTGGAGAAGGTGCGCAAGGTCCTGAAGATCGCCAAGGAGCCGATCTCCCTCGAGACGCCCATCGGCGACGAGGAGGATTCGCATCTCGGCGATTTCATCGAGGACAAGAACGCGGTCCTGCCGCTCGACGCCGCCATCCAGGCGAACCTGCGCGAGACGACGACCCGCGTGCTGGCCTCGCTGACGCCGCGCGAGGAACGTGTCCTGCGCATGCGCTTCGGCATCGGCATGAACACCGACCACACGCTGGAAGAGGTCGGCCAGCAGTTCAATGTCACCCGCGAGCGCATCCGTCAGATCGAGGCGAAGGCGCTGCGCAAGCTGAAGCATCCGTCGCGGTCGCGCAAGCTGCGCAGCTTCCTCGATACCTGAGCGGGGACGGTCGTTCAGCGTTGGCAAACGGGGGCCTTTCGGCCCCCGTTTGCTGTGCGGCCGATCTTCGGCACGCTGCGAACGAGGGGTTGCATTCCCCGAACGCTTTGTCGCAAAGTGCGGCCCGCGGAAGGGCCTGTAGTTCAGCGGTTAGAACGCGCCGCTCATAACGGTGTTGTCGTCGGTTCGAATCCGGCCGGGCCCACCATCTTTTCAACGGGTTAGCCACCCTCCCGGATGGGAAAGCGGCCGATGGGAAAGCAATGGGAAAGCAAGGGCGGTCAACGGGTCGCCCGCAGGACCAAAGCTTCAGCCTTCAGGGCTTGTCGGATGACGCTGATGGTGCCGTCCGAGACGCCCGTGATTGCCTTCACCTGGGCGTGAGGCACCCCCTCTAGGATCAGGCGGCGGACCTCCGCCCGCTTCTCCTCGCCGATGCCGCGCCGGATGGCCTTGCCGGTCGGTGCGGTCATGACCGTAGGCGCGTCGCCCCCGGCCTGGGGCGGCTGCTGGCTAGCTTTCGTCATCGTCCCGAGTCGCTGCATCACCGCGTCGATCGCCGCTGCCGCGTCGGCCAGATAGCCCGGCTCGTAGGGTGCATAGACCGCGGTCGTGGCTGCCGCGCCTTGGGGGAGGTGCCCAAGGAAGATGCTGATCTGATCGCCAGGGACGCCGGCCTTGCGCAGCTCGCGGGCCATGGTGTGGCGGATCGAATAGGGGGTAACTCGTGCGTCGAGACCGGCGGTCTCTCTCGCGACTCGGAAGGCCGCGAGGATCGAGGTGACGGGCTTCCCCCGATAGGTGACGAACCGGCCGGTCTTCTTTTCGGCGGTCTCGGTCAGCCACGGGGTCAAGGCGGCGGCGACGGGTATCACGGGCCGCCATTTCTTGTTCTGGATGCGGCCGGGCGGGTTGAGCGTCAGGACGCCATGTTCTGCGTCGTACTGACCCGCTGTCATGTCCAGAACCGCCGCCGGCCGCGCCAGGGTGCCGATGGCGAGCATGAGGTACATCAGCATGTGCCGGGACTGCGCCGCGTCAATCAGACGGGCTAACTCGTCCAGGGACAGCGGGCGGCCCTTCGGCTCACGGGATCGTAGCTCCTCCGCTGGGCGGAAGCCGGAGATGAAGGGGACCGACTCGACCTCTTCGTTCTTCCTGGCATGGTTCAGCGCCGCGCGGAGCGTCGAGAGGATGCGGTCTATCCCGCCGGGCCCGGTGCCCAGCTCGGCGAGGTGTTGGCGGAACCGGCGCTGTGCGTCAGGGGTGATGTCCGCGACGGTCTTGCCCTCCCACCATTCCTGTATCAGGCGCAGCTCACGCTTGGCTGTCTTGGCAGAGGGGAGGGCGTGTGCGCGGTCTGTCCAATACCGTAGGGCGAGGGTGTCTATCAGCGCCTGCGACCGCGGAGCGTGCCGCGGTCGCTCATTGTCCAGCACCCAGGCGATCAGCGCGCGGTGGGCCGTCTGAAAGTCTCTCTCGCCAGTCGAGACGCGGCGGACCTGACGGCAGGATCGATCGTACCATGTCCGGTACCAGACGCCCGAGTCGCGTCCGGGTTTGGTTTCGAGCCAATATCCCTGGAAATACCCTGGCTTGTTGGTGTGGTCTGGCATGGCTCGATGCAGTGGCTGTTGAAGTAGGCTTTGAGTTGATCGGGCAGGTAGAAGATTTTGTTCAGGATGCGGACATGACCGATCTGGCCGCTCTTGCGCAAGGCTCGCAGCGATCCAATCGAGATCCCGAGTTCCCGCGCGGCGTCGGGTTCGGTCAGCCTGATCGGTAGGACGGTACCCTTCTCGGTCATTTCGTCACCTCACCAGCAGGGGCTGCACGGCCCCGTCGCCATAGATCATGTCCTGCGGGACATCGCCTGTCGGCTCGTCCCCATCCCAGCCGTTTGGCCAAGTGCCGGCGGCGATCAGCTCCCGGATGCGGTTTTCTTCCTCTGCGTTCAGCATGTCGATGACGGGGCGGCCGCTCTGCGCGGCGGCCTCGTTCACCGCGGCCTGGATCGTCAGGATGCGGTCTAGACCCATCAGCCGGGCTTCGAAGGTCAGCGGCCCCATGCGCTGCCTGTTCTTCGCCTTGGCGATGGTGCCATCGGCGTTCAGCCCGGTCTTCTTCAGCCGGTGTTGCGGCAAGCGCAACTCGCGGTACAGCGGCTTCAGACCGCGTAGGGGCGACAGGTACGCCCACTTCGGTGACTTCAGGATCGACTCCAGCGCCAGCTCCTTCTGGGCCAGCGGGCAGCCGGTGCAGCCCGTGCGGGCGTTGATCTCCTCCGCCTCGTCCCCGCCGTAGGCATCGGCAATATCCGCCGTGGCCCAGCCGGCGGCGTGTGCATCGAACATCAGCCATTCCCAGACATGACAGACCCGCCAGTGCAGCAGCGGGGCCAGCGTGGCGATTCGCCCCCGGATACCCCTCGCTGCCGGCAGAACCTGCTGATACCAGCCCTGGCCGCATTCGCCGCCATCCTTGCCGCAGGACATGGCGATGCGCTGGTCGCGGGCGGCGCTCTCGCCCAGGCGCACCCCGGTGATCATCAGGAAGGTGCCGTCGACGGCGTTGATCTGCTGTTCGATGGCCGCCGTCATCGGGTCCACCTTGATCTGACGGGTGCACCATCTCAGGGTGTTGTTGTTCGGAGGTGGTACCCCGCGCCCCAGAATGTAGACGAGGAAGCGCTTTTCGAGCGGGGCCGTGACCACGCGTACCGCGATCCCGCGCGCCTGGAGCTGATCCATGATCCGATGGGCAGCGATGGCGAGCGGCGGCAGCTCCTGACGGGTGTCGGCATAGAAGACCGTCAGCGAGCGCGGCCGGGGGATGCGCCCGGTGTCCAGCAGGTGCACCAGCAAGGTTAGGGTGGCGGAGCTGTCCTTCCCGCCGCTCCAGGCGATCCCCCAATGCGCGTGATCGCTGCCATGCGCCAGCAGGCTCTGCACCGTCAGTTCGACAGCCTCATCCTTGTGCAGGCGCTCGCGGTCCCAGAGGGTGGCTTGCAGCTTGGTCATGATGTCACCTGTCCGCGGCAGGCGGAGAGAAACCACACGAACCCGCCGGCATAGCCGGCGAGGATCGCGGTGATGGTCAGGGTGGGCAGCAGGATGGTCATTCCTCGCCCTCCGCCGGGAAGAGGAAGCTGCGGACGTCGTCCCAGCGGTCGGCCGTGCGTTCGAGCTGCGCCCGATATTCGTCTTCACGGGAGATGGCGGCTTTCCAGGCGTCGCCGTCGATCAGCCCGTCAATCTGGTCGCGGATCAGCTTGTCGATGACAGTGGGGTCGAGCGCGTCCAGCTCCCAGGACTGGTCGCCGTGGCGCTTGATGTAGTCGGCGAATCGGCTGTCACCCTCTTTGGCCGGATTGGGCGGTGGGCGATAGCGCCGGACCTGATCCATGTTCAGCGCCAACCGGCGGATTTCGACGATGTCTTCCGCCCCGGCAAACAGAGCAAGCCGCTCGTCATTGTCGCGGGTCATGTCCAACCCGGACGGGTCATGGTCGCCCAGGTGCAGCACGACCACGTGCTTGCCGGCACGGTGCTTCTTCCGAAGCCGGCGGCCAGCTCGCCACTGTTCGCTCTGGCTGGTGTAGCCACGGCAGGCGAAGAACGGCACATAGAACTCGTTGCACACCGGCTCGATGACACCGATGAGCGCTTCCTTCTCAATCCACACTTCGACGTGGGCGGGCTGGTCGGCCCAGCGGTTCACCCGGAACTGTGCCGCGCAGGCGTCGATGATGCTTTCCGGATCCTCCCAGGTCGACACGCTCTGGAGATTGCGCGTGCGGTCTTCGATGGCCTCCCAGTCGATGAGCCCCGCCATCCGACCGTTGTTCACGATCTGCCCGAGCCGCTTGTACGACTGCATGGTGTTCGGGATCAGTGCCCGCGCCACGAACTGGTAGTAGAGCTGGCGCAAGGTCAGTACGAAACCCTGCCGCTGATATTCGGCGATGATGTCGTTCGCCTGGAGGATGACCGCTTCGTTCTTGGCGGTGAAGCGCATCTCCACGAACTGCTCACGGGGCATGGCAGTCAGCCCCCTTCGGAAGGAGGTGGCGGCCGATCAGGGCGATGGTGTCTTCGCGCGTCGGCAGAGAGGCAAACGATTCACCCTCTTCGGTTGTGCAGGCGTCGCACAGGCGCGTAGTGCGGTCGATGCGGGTGTGTTCGCCACAGTTGTGGCAATGGCCGATGACGGACATTCAGTGCCCCTCCGGCTGGCTGCGTTCGGCGGCGTCACGCTCCGCGCGCTCCTTGGCCGCAATCAGCTCCCAGGCGTTCTTCAGTTCGGTCCGCACCTTGTCGATCCCTTCGGCAAGATCGGCGTGGCCCAGGTCGTAGAAAGCCTGGGCGGCAGCTTCCAACTCGTCATAGAGCTTGCTGTATCGCTTCCAGTTCAGCGGGAACCTGTTCGTCTTGATGGAAAGCAGGGGGGTAACCATGCGTCCTCACTTCCGCCGCTCGCGGCGGCCGGTCTTGGGGTTGAAGGTGCGGGGCCGCCACCGCCGGCCGGCGGCGCGGTCTTCGTCGAGGAAGGTGCTGACAAGGGCGGTGACCACGGCGAGCGCGCCGGGTTGGCGAAGGACGCGCCACGTCATCACCGCTTCGTAGAGCTTCGCGCCGCGCAGCCGCGCCCGGTTGTTCCAGGCGATGCGGCAGGCCGGGCGGCAAAATTCCTGTGCCAGATCGGTGGCCTTGTAGGCGGCTCCGCATTCCCGACACACCGACCCACCGGCCGGATGGGCGGGGGCCATTCCTGGGGCTTCTGGCGGAACGCGTGTACACGCCGCGGATTTGCTGAGGTTCTGCATCACTGGACCCGCAGACGCAGGTTCAGGAAGTAGATGCAGCTCGCCTTCTGACGCCGCAGACCATGGCGTCCGAGCTGCATCATCAGCCCCTTGCGGGTGATCGGCTCCAGGCCGCGGGGCTGGCACCAAGCGACGTAGGCGGTCCACAGCGCCTCCGCCTTCAGGCGGGCACCGGGGGCCGGTTCCGTGCAGTCGGAGAGGAAGGAGTCGACCCAGTCGGGCGTATCCTTCCCCTTGCTGTGTGCGTCCAGCGGCGGCAGGGGGGAAGACCGCCACAGCCGGCGGGCGGCGTCGCGACCGCCCAGCATGCGCGCCTCCCGGATGATGTCGATCCACAGGCGGTAGACCGCTTCAAGGTCGGGGTCGTGCGTCTGCGGGAGGGCGGGCAAAGCTCCGCCGTCCACCGGATCGGTGGTGTCGGTCATGTCGATGTCTCGGGGTGTGGTCCCGGTGACCCCCGGCAATTCCGCCGACGCCGGGGGTCTCTGGCTGGGACACACGCTATGTGGCTGGGATGCGCCAGCCGCGCCCGCTGCCTAGTGCGGCGGCGGCCGGAACGGATGCCGCATGCCTCCGCTCGGGTCGTCGTCGCAATATACCCCCGCAGGTCGCGGCCGGGCGATTAAGTCGCCCGGCCGCGTGTGCTACTGTGTTTTTGTTCAACCAAGCACAGGAGCTACCCGTGGAACCGTTTTTCGCGATGATTGAGGGCCGCTTCGCCGCCATCGAATTTGTCTTGGAGCAACTTATATCCCGCCAGTGCTTGACGGCCCCTAACCCCGTTCAAAATGCTCTGGAAGCAAGAGACCGGATGAAGGTCCTTCTCAGCAGAACCACTGCAGGACCAGGGATGAACCCGGAGGACTTTGAGCAGATATCTGCCGAGATGTCCAAGTACATGAACTACCTTATGAACAGGGTAGTTAAGCGCGTTCAAGATGTGGCTGACGATGAATAGACGGTCCTGACTTTCCGATGATCTGAAAGCCGCTTGACCGTCCGCGGCTCGACCCGAGAAGTTGTCGGGCGTAGCCGCGGGCGGCTTCGATGTGGGTCTTGATGTCGCTGGCGCTGAAGTCGGTCAGCAGGTCGGCTTCCGTCACCGCGTCGCCGGAGCCGCCCAGATCGGCGATTTTCCGTCCCATCTTACGGGCGGTCGGGTGCATTTCGGAGGGGCTGCGCATCGTGTGGCGGTGCTTCATATCGCGTTTCCCTGAAAAGCTCCCCGGCGGGCCGCGTCTCAGCCGCGCCGGGGCAGGTTGGGAGGAACGCCAAGTCGCGGCTATCAACCGGTGCTCACGACCAAGCGCGGCACATATATACACATACGCATATCTGGCGACAAAGAGAAAAATGCAGGTCTGTATGAGAACCCCGTTTTCATGCGTGATTATGCAGGGGGGGGAGGCAGAAGCTTGGCCGCATATGGTGCGACTGATACCGCACCATTCTCAGCCTATGGTGACGGTCGGCAGTCGATGTGAGCGAGCCGAGAGGTTAGCGCCTACGGAGGAATGGGCGGTACGAACCAATGACGAGGCCAGCGATTACCACTGTCTCCACATCATCCTCATGGCCGTTACGGAGCTTGATGGGGCGTTGAAATGCTGGGTGGTCTGACTCAGGCACAAGCCACGGCTCGTCATCCATAACAACGAGCTTCTTAACCGTAGCTTCGATGCACCCATCAGCGCGATGGCGCTCAACAACTACGTAATCATTCGGCTGCGGTTCTTCGCCCAAATCCTCAAAGCGGATGCACTCTACAACAGAGCCTTCAGGAAAGACGCGGTTCATAGATGGCCCGCGCACTTCCAGCCCGAAACGCTTTATTTCGGGATACTGAGGGTGTGGCGGAAGGGAAACCGAATACCACTCGTCGCGATTCCACTCCACTGCTTCCACCCAATGACCGGCTTGCACTGCGCCGACCACGAATACGAGCTGCAAGGTTAACTCTTCGTTGACCTGCTGCCCGAATGCAAACTGCTGCGGCGTTTCACCCGCCAAATCGGCCAGAGCTACGATCTGATCGAACTCCGGCTCGCTCTTGCCCAGCTCCCAGCGGCTCACAGTGGGCTGAGTGACGCCAAGCAGTTCGGCGAACTCAGCCTGATTCAGCCCGCGCGATTTGCGGAGCTGCTTGATGCGTTGGGCGAGCGGGTTCATGAGGAACGGCATATTCGCTTGCGTATCACATGGCAAATACGAGGTGGCATAATCATTGGGATAACCCCTTGCCCCTTTATACGTATGTGCATATAGTCGCGGCTCATGAACGCCATCCGCCGCATCCGATGCGAAATTCTCCAGCTCACGCAGGCCGAATTGGCGCGAGCGGCTGGAACCACCCAAGCCACCGTAAGCCGATGGGAGCGTGATGAAGCAGAACCGTCGCTGAGCGAGATGACCCGCATCCGGACCCGCGTGAAGGAGGCCGGTTTACCCTGGGACGACGCGTGGTTCTTCGAGCCGCCACCGGCGATGGCCGGTCGGAAGGCAGTCGCCGCATGACTGGAATAATTGCAACTGGCGGCCGGTGCGTGCCGCAGCAACCAACTCGTTCCGGGCTGGGAGGCTGGCTGCCATGGGTGTCGGCACTTCGTCTGCTGAGGGTCTTCGGGCATGGCTGTAATATGAATGCGAGAATAATTGCCGTCCTGTTCAATCCAAGAGAGAGTGTCGGACAATGACAAAGCGCCGTGATCCGCTGTCCTTGGAGGACGGCGTATTTCTTGCCCATGCCTGCCTGGGCGATGCTGGGGTCGAGGAAATCACCGGGAAAAGCGCCCGGCTGGTGCGCATGTGGTCGGACCCCGACGACGATGCCCACAAGATCCCGCTGATCCAGGCCCTGAAGCTGGATCGCGCGCTTGTGGTGCGGGGCGAGCATCCCGCGATCCTGACCGCCTACAAGGCGGAGCTGCGCCGCGCCCATGCCGCCGCCACCGTGCCCGGCGACCCCATGGCCCGTCTCGCCGACGCGATGGCGGAGATGGGTGACCTTGCCGAAGAGCTGCGCCGCGCCCGCTGTCCGACTGGTGACGGCGGGCGGCAGATCACCCCAGAGGAGGCGCGGGAAATCCTGCGCGAGTTGGGCGACCTGCGCAGCGTCCTTCTGGCGCTGGAGACGGACGTCACCTCATGCCTGCCGGCGCTCCGGCCTGTCGAGGTGGCGTGATGACTGCGCTACTGACCAACCGTGGTTGTGCCCTGGTGCTGTCCGGCCGGATGGATCATCCCGCTGATGCGCGATTCCTCGCTGCCTGGGGCGAGGGTGCCACCGCCCGGATTGCGGGCGAGCTGGCGACGGAGAACCCGTACCTGCCCGACACCATCAGCGGCTGGGGCTGGGCGGCCGGCTGGACCGAGACCGATCCGCTGATCGCGGCGATGCCCACCGTCGACCGCGGAGGGCTGTAGCCATGACCGGCCCGCGTGACCTCGACCCCGGCATCGCCCTGTCGCTGGCCTGCGGCCGGGTGCTGGTCGGCAAGCCGCATGAGGATGACCGGGCGGCCCTGGCCGAAGCCATCTTCGCCGTTCCCGACCGTCCCAGCGCCGCGCGCGGGCTGTCCCAGGTCGCACGGGCATGGCTTGCCGGCGACCTCGACAACCGGGCGCTGACCGCTGCCCTGACCGTCTTCAACGCTCCTTTCTGCGACGGCGGGTCTGCCGGCCGTCGCCCCCATCCGCCGGCCGTGCCGGGCGACCAGATGCCGCCCCGCGCCGCCGCCACCCACGCCGCGAGAACGGCCCAAGCCCTGGAGGATTGACCCCATGTCCGCCACGTTGAACGCGTTCCTCCGCAGTGCATGCGAGGGACGCGAAGCCTCTGTGCATGTCCGCGTCAGCCACCTGTACGGCGACTATACCCGGTTCTGCGCCGGGCACGGCGTGCAGCCGGTGCAACGCAAGAAGTTCGCCCGGCTGCTGCGGAAGGAGGGGCTGACCGTCACCCTCGACGATGCAGGCATCACCTGGGTGCGGGGAATCGTCTTCGCGCTGGAACTGCCGTCCGGTCTGGACCAAGCGGACAGGGACGCCCTGCGCCTGATCGCGCTGGAGCTGGCGCGGCAAAGGGTGGGCGAGGGTTTTACCGCCGCGCATGACGGTGCCCACGATCCGGGCGACTTGGAGATGGCCGGCGGCTGCTACCTGCTGAACGCGGGGACGTCGGACAAAGAGCGCGCCGACTTCCCCGCGGGCGCCCCCTGCGACCTGTGGCCCTGGGAGAACCGGTGGTGGAAGCCGGCGAGCCGCGTCCGGGATGCGGTGCGCGGTTCGGCGCTGGGCGCGGCCGGTATCGCCACCCGCCTACGGGCTGGCGAGCGGGCGGAGGGCTGACGCCATGGGAGACCATTGCACCATCGAATGGGTGGTCGCGCTCGCGCGGCAGATCAACGCCATCCCGGCCAGCCTCAACCCGATCCGGGGGTGCAGCCGTCTCAGCGAAGCCTGCCGGAACTGCTATGCGGCCAGCATCGCCCATCGCTTCGGCCACAAGGGGAACGGCGTCTATGCGGGCTTGACCAATCTGGACCCCGCCGGAACGCCCCGCTTCAACGGCACCCTCCGCTGGGTGCCGGAGGTGCTGAATACGCCGATCAATGCCAAGCGCAGCCGTGTGTATTTCGTCTGCGACATGTCGGACTTGTTCCACGGCAGCGTCGAACAAGACTGGATCGATCAGGTCTATGCCATGATGGCGCTGTGCCGGCATCACCATTTCCTGCTGCTGACCAAGCGGCCGGATCGGATGCGGCATTATTTGGCCTCGGTGGAAACGCCGTATCGGATCAACAGGTGCCTCTACAGGCTTGGCAGCCAATCTACACGGGCTGGCGATCTGCACTTGTCGCTGAAGGTGCTGGACGAAGGCACCAAGGATCGCCTGCCTGATTGGCCGCTCCCGAACGTCTGGACCGGTGCGACCGTCGAGGATCAGTCGGCAGCGATCGAACGCGTTCCGCACCTTTCGCGAACGCCATCTGCCGGGCGCTTCCTCTCATGCGAGCCGCTGCGGGGGGCGCTGGACCTGACCGATATTCCGTTCAGCTACAACGGTGTGAACGGCGGAACGGTCAAGGTGCTGAATGCCCTGACCGGTAATATCGCTGTTGTCGATCCGGTGTTTGGCCCTGCCGAAGGGGTCTCTGCCTTGGATTGGGTGATCTGCGGCGGCGAGAGTGGTCCCCGCGCCCGGCCCAGCCATCCGGATTGGGTCCGGACGCTTCGCGACCAGTGCGCCAAGGCGGGCGTGCCGTTCCTGTTCAAGCAACATGGCGAGTTTCGCGAGTTTGACACCGGAAGCCCCGCGGTCGAGGTGATCGAGACCGACGACGAGTTCTCCAACACGATCAACCCGGCCGACCTGGGCGCGGTCAAGCCGGTGTTCGTTGCCATGGATGGGCGCAGCTTCGCCCACTTCACCGACGTTCCCGAGGGCCTTCCTGTCCGGCTGATGGAGCGTCTCGGCAAGAAGGCCGCCGGCCGTCTGCTGGATGGCCGGACCTGGGACGAAGTCCCGGAGGTGGCGTAATGGTCGCCTACAGCTTCAACAAGCGGTTCGCCGACCGCATCGTCGCCGGCCTGGAACCCGGCCCGCTGCTGCCGGGGATGAAGCGCCAGACCATCCGGGCGCCGCGCAAGCGCCATGCCCGGCCGGGTGAAGAGCTTCAGCTCTATGTCGGCATGCGGACCCTGTCCTGTCGCCTACTGGGCCGCGCGATCTGCACCGCCTGCGTCCCCGTCACCCTCATTCTTGGCCGCCAGCCTTCGGTGATCGTCGGCGGAGAGGATGGCGGCCTTGCGCAGATCATCACCGACACGCCCGGTCTGAACGAGTTCGCCCACTATGACGGCTTCAGCAACTGGGCTGACCTCTGCGGCTTCTGGGCTGATGCCCATCCGGGCCTGCTGGAGTTCCGCGGCGTCCTGATCCGTTGGGAGCCACGGCCATGACCACCGCCAGCTATCTCGGCGACCTGCGGCGGCTGGCCCAGGACGCTACCAGCATCGCGGCCGAATGCGAGGTGCTGCACACCGCCATCTTGAGCCTGCGGGCCGGCCGCCGCATCACCGTCGACACTCACCAGCACCTGGGCTTGCGCCGGCAGATCAGCGACGTTGCCGCCGGCCGGCTGATGCCCATCACGCTGGTGGGGACCGCGCTGGTGCTCATGCCCGCCGGCTTCCGCCTGGAGACCAGCGACCGGCGGGCGGCCATCAGCCGGGGCGGGCAGGGCTATGCCTCGGAACGCCTGTGGTCGCTGGCCCTATCCATCGCTGATGCCTGCCTCTGGGCGCATGTCCACGATCTGACGTCCGGGGAGGTTCGGCCATGACCGAAGTTGCCGGACCGGAACTGTTCGAGGCGGCGGCGGCCTATGCCGCCCGCGGCTGGGCGGTGTTCCCGTGCGTGGCCGGGGACAAGCTGCCGTACAAGGAAAAGGACTTCTTCGAGCACGGCGTGCTCGACGCCAAGACCTCCCCTTATTGGGTGAAGCAGTATTGGACCCGCTGGCCGCGGGCGAATGTCGGTCTGGCAGCCGGGGAACAGTCCGGCTGGTGGGTGATGGACGCCGACATCAAAGAAGCGGTGGGCGACAAGCCGGCGGAAAACGGCTTCGAGACGCTGCAGATCCTTGAGGAGCTGTTCGGGGAGCCGCTGCCGGAGACGCTGGGGCAGAACACCCCCAGCGGCGGCCGGCATTGGCTGTTCCGCTGGCCGGGCCGCCCGGTCAAGAACAGCGCGCGGTCGCGTCTGGGCCCCGGCCTCGACACCCGATCGACCGGCGGTTACATCCTCGCCGCGCCTTCCATCCACCCGAACGGTGGGCGGTATGACTGGATCGGCAGTCCCGACGTCACGCCCATCGCTCCGGCCCCGGAGTGGATGATTCGGCTGCTGATGGGAGAGCCGGAAGACCTCGACTGGTTGCGCCTGCGCCTCGACGGCCGCGAGCTGCCGGCCTTCCTCGCCAAGCGCATCGGTCAGCCGGTGCCGAAGGCCGTCCGCACTCCTTCGACCAAGACCGAACGTATCTCCGCCTATGCCCGCGCGGCCCTGGATGACGAGGTGAAGCGGGTTCGCCAGACCGGCCCCGGCAACCAGAACAACGCGCTGAACGAAGCCGCCTTCAAACTGGGCGGGCTGGTCGCCACCAATGCCCTGCCGGAAGACCTTGTCGCGCAGCACCTGATGGCTGCGGCGCTGGGGTGGAGCCATGACCCGCGGAAGGGGCCGTGGAAGCCGGACCATCTGGAGAAGATCATTGCCGGCGGCATCGAGGCGGGCCGGCAGCACCCGCGCGAGGTGCCGGAGCCTCCGGCCCAACAGCAGCGACGCTATCAGCCCCAGCGTCGCCGCCGTAGCGATGCCCCCTCCGCCGCCACGCTGGGCGTTCAGATGGCCGCCGGCCGGGCGGTGTGGAATGCCCGCGCCGCATCGCTGGTCGACACCCCCGCCGCCGCCTTCCTTGCTGCCAACGGCGTGGACCCGTCGACCGCGGGGCCGTGGTTCGGCTTCGGCGAGGTAGACTATCTGCATGCCCCGGACGGGGCGGAGCCGGTGTGC
The DNA here is from genome assembly GCF_017876115.1 of Azospirillum picis. Taxonomy (GTDB): domain Bacteria; phylum Pseudomonadota; class Alphaproteobacteria; order Azospirillales; family Azospirillaceae; genus Azospirillum; species Azospirillum picis. The sequence goes on along the minus strand of NZ_JAGINO010000002.1, from coordinate 168,983 downwards.
ATCGGCCGATGGCCCGCCCTGCTGGCGGGGATGGCGCGGTGGCCGGACCGGGACGGCAAGCCGGAGGTGCGCGCCGTGCTGGCGACCTTCCTGTCGCCGGATGGCCGCATGGCGACGATCGCCGATCCCAGCACGGGCGAGGTGCTGCCGTCCCGCCGCCTAATCGGGGCTTGGCAGGGTGCGGCGGTGCGCCTGGGCAAGCTGTCGGGGGAGCGGCTGCACGTCGCCACCGGGGCCGTGATCGGGCTTCAGACCCGCGCCGCCTATCCAGGCGTGCCGGTGTGGGTCGGCGGGCCGGTGTCGGCTCTGCTGCATCTGGCACTGCCGGAGACGGTGCGGGACGTGATCGTGATCGGCGCGGATGCCGCGTCGGACGAGCTGCGGGCCAGGGTGGCGATGTCGCTGGGCGGTGATCGCCGGGTGACCGTGCGCTTCACCCGGCGGGCGCGGAATGGGGGCGGGCATGGGTAAAGCGCGCGCCTACTACAACGAACGCGATGCCTATGCGGCGGCATGGCTGCGCAACCTGATCGCCGTCGGCCTGATAGCGCCCGGCGATGTGGACGAAAGGGACATCCGTGACGTTAGACCTGCTGACTTGGCGGGATACACCCAATGCCACTTCTTTGCCGGCATCGGGGTCTGGAGCCGCGCCCTGCGTCTCGCCGGATGGCCGGATGACCGGCCCATTTGGACCGGATCATGCCCTTGCCAACCTTTCTCCCAGGCAGGCACAGGCGATGGGTTTGCTGATGAGCGGCACCTATGGCCGTTCTGGCACCACCTCATCCGCGTCTGCGGCCCTGACGATGTCCTTGGCGAACAGCTTGCGTCGGACGACGGCCTGGTCTGGCTCGACCTTGTTCACGATGACTTGGAAGGCGAGGCGTACACCGTTGGGGCGGTTGATCTCTGCGCTGCGGGCGTCGGTGCGCCGAACATCCGGCAGCGATTGTTCTTCATGGCCCACACCAGCCGCATCGGACGGCGGGCGGGGTGGGCGGCTGACAGCGGGGATGTCCGGAACATCGCTTCCCCAGGCAGTCAACTCGGCGCTGGGAAGCTGGCCAACGCCAACAAGGGCCGATGCAGCCGGCGGGCCGGACAAGTGCCGTCGAGACACGGGCGCTCCGAACTCGCAACTGAAGACCATTGCTTCGCTGGCCGGTTGGCCGACACCAACGGGAAACGATGCGCTGCGCCATCCAGCGCCAGGGTTCACGACCAAGAACATCACGCTGAACCATGCAGCATCCTGGGCGACGCCTGCGGCGAGGGATTGGCGGTCGGATCGATCGCAGAAAACTACGGAGGAGCTGTACGGCTCCAAAGGCGTGTCGCTCCCGCGGCAGGCCCTGTTAACGGCTTCTGGGGCAACGCACAGTGGGTCTGGTGCGAAGACCAGCGGTGGCGGCCAGTTGAACCCGGCACATTCCCGCTGGCTCATGGGGCTGCCGCCCGAGTGGGACGCCTGCGCGCCTATGGGAACGCGATCAACGCGGAAGCTGGAGCGGAATTCGTCCGGGCCGTCCGGTGGGTCATGACCGAACTTCAGGGCGGCGGCCATGGATGATGCCGCCGCCCGCATGCTGGCCTTCCGCTACATGACCACGACCACGCGCCGCGCGCCGGACGTCTACCGCTGGTGCCGCCGGCTGCTGGGGCACCGTGACCGCGCCCGCGACTGCAACGCCCTGTGGTCGGATGCCTTCGACCTGCTGGCCGTGCTGATCGCCGATAGCGAGCTGTTCGCCGCCGGCATCGCCCGGCGGGTGGCCGTGGCCGAGCGAGCGACGGCCAAATTCGACCAAGACCGAACGAGGGTCGCCGCGTGACCAAGCCAGCCTCCCCCGCGCCCCTCCTGTTCGATCTGCCTCCGATTGGGGGTGATGCTCCCTCGCGGGCGTCCTCGCTGTCGGGCAAGCCTGCGTCCTGGCGTTGGGGCAGCCTCGCCCCAGCCGCGTATAGGCTCATCATGGCTGACCCGCCATGGCGCTTCTACAACCGCTCCGCCAAGGGCGAGGCCAAGAACCCGGTGGCGCATTACGACTGCATGCCGTTGGACGACATCGAGGCGCTACCGGTGCAGCAGCTCGCCAACCCGCGCGGCTGTCTGCTGTGGCTGTGGGGGGCCTGGGCAATGCTGCCGCAGGCGATAGCGGTGGGGCAGGCGTGGGGCTTCCGGTACGTGACCGGCTTCCCCTGGCTGAAGCGCACCCCCAAGGGCACGGTAGCCTTCGGCCCCGGCTATGTCGTCCGGGTCTCGACGGAGCACGTCACCCTGTGGGCCATTGGCGAGCCGCCCTATGGGCCGGGCTGCACGTCGGAGCGGGGCGTCCTGCTGGACGGTGGCGACGCCCTGGACGCTGCCACGCGCGAGCATAGCCGGAAGCCGGACGAGCAATACGCCATGGCGCGTCGCCTGATCCCCAGTGGCCCCGCGTGCGAGCTGTTCGCCCGCCAATCCTGGCCCGGCTTCGACGCCTGGGGCAACCAGACGGACAAATTCACGGCGCCGGCCGGGGAGGTGGAGCCATGACCTACCGACACCCCTCCGCGCCTCCCCCCTCCCCCCTCCAAACATGGGCGCCCGATGGGCGTGCCAGAGGCTTTCAGGTGCGCGATGCCCGATGACGGTTCCAAGATCGTGCCGGCGGACCTGCCCGACGCGCTGGAAGACCTGCGACAGCAGATTGACGGCGCGGTCGTGGTCGATGCCGGCATGGGTGGCGGCGGCGTCGCCCAACCGCCGGATGATGACGACGGAGAACCGCCGCCCGACCGAGAGCTTGCAACTTACGATAAGTCCGACAAGGGAAACGGCGAGCGGCTGATTCAGCGGTTCGGCCGTGACCTCGTCTTCGTCGATCAGAACGGGTGGGCGGTCTGGGATGGCAAGCGCTTCGGCTACGAGCTGGGTGAGGCGGCGGCCACGAAGCTGTGTCACCGCATGGTGGAGAAACTGCGGGACGAGCTGAAGGAACTGCGCGACCTGGGGCCGCCGCCGGCCCCTCCGACCGAGACCGAAGAGCCTGACCCGACCATCCAGGGCAAGATGCGGCTGGAGCGCATCAAGGACTGGGAACGCGGCCTGAAGGCGTTCGAGGCGTTCGCTGTCAAGTCGGGTGACACGCCGAAGGTGAAAGGCGCGCTGGAGCAGGCCAAGCCCTACCTGTCGAAGCCGATGCGGGCAATGGACGCGCATCCGTGGCTGCTGACGGTCGACAACGGCACGCTGGACCTGCGCCAGAAGCCGGAGAGCCGCGACCAGATGCACCTGGGCGGCTTCCGCAAGACGAACCTCATCACCCGGCTTGCCGGTGCGGCTTTCAACCCACAGGCGAGTGCGCCGCAGTTCGGCCGTTTCATAAACCGCATCCTGCCCGACGAAGAGGTACGGAAGTTCGTGCAAAAGCTTCTCGGATACTGTCTGACTGGAGACACATCCGAACAGATATTTGTCATCTTCTACGGCACCGGCAAGAATGGCAAGTCGAAGCTGATTGACCTGATCCGCAAGATTTTCGGGGACTATGCAGCCACGATCCCGGTGGGCGTCTTCCTCGACGGGAAGGACAAGAAGGCGGACGGGCCGAAGCCGTCGATTGCCAAGCTGCCGGGCGTGCGGCTGGTGCTGATGTCCGAGCCGGACAAGGGCGAGGCCCTATCGGAAGGTCTGGTCAAGGAGGTGACCGGCGGCGAACCGATGGAGACGCGCAAGCTGAACCGGGACCCCTTCGAGTTTCGGCCAGAGTTCACGCCGATCATGGTCACCAACCATCGGCCGATCATCCGGGGCCAGGACGTGGGCATTTGGCGGCGCGTGATCCTCGTCCCTTTCGAAGTCTTCATCACCCCGGACGAGCGCGACCCGCACATCCTCGACAAGCTGGTCGCGGAGAAGGACGGGGTCTTGAACTGGCTGCTGGACGGGCTGTGGCTGTGGCTGGAAGAGGGGCTGGACCCGCCTGAGAAGATCATGGCGGCGGTCGAGGAGTACCGGCGCGATCAGGACCCGCTGGGCGATTTCCTTGAGGCGGAGACGGCGGCGTTGCAAGGGCGGCGCGTCACGGCAACGGCGCTGTACGAAGCCTACACCAAGTGGTGCGAAAGAAATGCACAAGAGCCTCTCAAGCAAAACGGGTTCGGGCGGAAAATGAAGGATCGCGGCTTCCGCACAGTCAAGAGTTGCGGTGTGAACGAGTATGTGGGGCTGTGCCTGCTGGAGGGGCTGCCCCAGAGCGTCGAGGCTCCGCCCCCCGAAATCTGACGGGAGAGGGAGCAATCGACCCCAGAGGGAGCAATCGCTGGCATGGCCCCTCTGATGGAAGGCGCGGAAATCCTGGGTTTAGGGAGCATAGGGAGCGAAGGGAGCGATTTTCGGGGGTCTCACATATGTGCGTGCGTGTGTGCGCGGGTGCGTGCGGGCGCGTATGGCAGACCTCCGAACATTACTCCCTATCCTCCCTATCCTCCCTAAAGTGAGAGTTTCCAAGGGGTTCAGAGAGGGAGCATTCCCGCCGGGCGGGGAGCAACAGGGAGCAATCGGGCATGGATGGCGGAGCGGTGATGCTAGGCAGTGGCGAGGGTGATGGTGACGGGCTGGTCACCGGCCGGCTGCGCGACCTGCCGGAGCGGGGTGACCCGGCCGTGCCGGGGCTGGTGTGCGGGCGCGGCTGGGTGGCGCTGATGTACGCCCGTGGTCGAATGGACGTGGCGCAGCTCGCGGCGGCGGTGGACATCGGGCGCGGGCTGGCGATGGCGATCCCGACCGCGTCGGGGCTGCGGGCGATGGACCCGTCCCGGTTGGTGGTCGATGGCGGCAACCGCACCAGCCCGCCGCTGGCTCCGTCGGGCGGCACGGTGTCGTGGGAGCTGGCGGAGGGGCCGGCTTGGCGGTTGGAGCGGTGGTGCGCGAGCGTGCGTGCGGCGGGCAAGGCGGGCTGGCTGCGCGGGCGGCACCGGACGCTGTATCTGGACGTGGCGGTGGTGCTGGTGGTCACCGGGGAGGCCGAGCCGCGCGGACTGGACGTGGAGCTGGGCTTGCGCAATGGCCGGGTGTCGGAAGCCGTCCTGAAGGCGCTGGGCGGGTACGCCGCAACATTCGGTCTCGGTGTTCCGAAAAATACCGCTTGACGGACACGGGGACGTTTGGGTTAGCCTCTCCGCTAGATTGAGGTAGTGCGCCCGGCCGGGGTAATCCCCCGCGCCGGGCGCACTGCGTTTCGACCCATGACAGACACCCGCACCCCCTCCACACGGCACCCAATGGTGCCCCTCCGCTGCCCCCTGGGCGGCGGGGAGGCGCGTCCGGCGCCTGCCGTCCGCCTGCCGGCCCCCGGCCGGGGTGGCACCCCCGCCACCCCCACCCCCCTTGCGGGTCCTTCCGGCAATCCGGCCGAATACGGGTGGCGAAGGCATGATGGCGGGCCAGTGGGTGGGGTCCAAGTTTGCAGCAACGCCGTTGCAGGCGTTGCAACAGGACGTGCAACGTGAGCAACGACCGTCCTGACGACCTTGTCGGCGTCACCGAAGCCGCTGCCGCCGTGGGCGTGAACAAGTCCACCGTCAGCCGCTACGTGTCGCAGGGGCTGCTGACCAACTATGGGGTGTCCGGTCGCCCCTTGGTCTCCATCGCCGCCGTGCGTGCGCTGCCGGTATTCCTCGACCCGGCCAAGCGTCGCACGTCAGGTTCTGCCCCAGCGGCGGCTCCGGCCGATGCCGACCCGGCCGAATCGGCTCCGCGTCCCGTTCTCCCCACCACCATCGCCGCCAGCGTCGAAACCACGCTGGCGAACGAGCGCATCCGCAAGACCCGCGCCGACGCGGACCGGGCCGAGCTGGAGAACGCGAAGGCGCAGGCGCAGCTGGTCGAGCGGGACGCCGCCGCGAATGCCGGCTTCGACCTGGGGCCGGCTCTGATGCGCCTGCTGGACGAGCGGGCGCCCGATCTGGCGAACCGCCTTGTCGGCGTCGTCGACTATCGGACGGCACTCGGTGTCATTCAGGACGTCGACCGGCAGTTGCTGGAGAAGTGGAAGCGCCAGATCGAAACCACCATGGCCGAATTCGGCCTGACGCGGACCGATGGCAAGCCTGAGTGACCGCTTCCCCGCGCTGGGCGACGCCCGCGCCGTGGTGCTGTCATCCTTCGCCCGCGGGATTACCCCGCCGCCGCGTCTCACCGTCACCCAGTGGGCCGAGACGGAGCGGTATGTCAGCGCGGAGAGCGGCAGCCCGTACCCTGGCAAGTGGAACGGTGACCGTGTGCCGTACCTGCGCGAGGTGCAGGACGTTCTCAGCCTGTCGCACCCCTGCACCGAAGTGGCGTCGATGAAGTCGGCGCAGGTCGCCTTTTCGGAGGCCGGGCTAAACCTCGTTGGCTCGGTCATCCATGGCGAGCCGTCGCCGATCCTGATCCTGCTGCCCAGCCTGGGCGAGATGGACAAGTATGCCAAGCTGAAGCTCGGCACCACCATCGACGTCACCCCGGCCCTGCGCGAGCGCGTCCGCCCCCAGCGGTCGCGCGATGCCGACAGCTCCACCCAGGGCATGCTGCGCTTTGCCGGCGGCTTCGCCGTCATCGGCCATGCGTCGTCGTCCCAACCGCTCCAGATGATGAGCTATCGCGTCGTCGTGCTGGAGGAGGTGTCGGAATACCCGTGGGACGTCGACGGGCGCGGCGACCCGGTCGATCTGGCCTATGCCCGAACCAAGGCATGGCGCGAGACCCGCGGCGCGAAGATTTTCTATTGCTCCACCCCTGGCGTCGAAGGTGCCTGTCGCATCACGGCCAAATTCGAGGCCAGCGATCAGCGCCGCTACTATGTGCCGTGCCCGCATTGCGGTGCGTATCAGGTGCTGCGCTGGGAAACCCTGCGGTGGGACGGGGATGCGCCGCCATTTAGCGCGCACTTTGTCTGCATGTCGGTCGGCTGCGGTGGCGTGATCGAGCACCATCACAAGACAGAGATGCTCGCCCGTGGCATCTGGTTGAAGTGCCATCCGGGCAGCGAAGACGATCTGCCGCCGCCCCAGGTGATCGAGCCGGAGGAGCTTGCCCGGTGGCGTGCCCGCGGCTCCGCTGGACGACAGCCCGGCTTTGCCATCTGGCAGGCGTATTCCCCGTTCAACAGCTGGGACGGGATCGTGAAGGAGTTCCAAGAGGCCAAGCGCAAGGGGCCGGCCGGGTTGAAGGTCTTCACTCAGCAGACGCTGGGCGAACCATGGAGGGAGAAGGGCGACGCGCCGGAGGCTGAAAAGCTGCTGGAGCGTCGCTTGAGCTACCCGCACCGCCGGTTGCCGCCGGGGGCGCTGGTGGTCACCGGCTTCTGCGACGTGCAGGCGGATCGCCTGCAATGGGGCGTCTACGCCTGCGGCCATGGCCTGCCCGGTGTGCCCACCTTCTGGCGTATCGACGGCGGCACCATCCCCGGCGACCCGGAAGAGGACGAGGTGTGGAAGCGGCTGGAGGCGATCCAGGCCCGCCGCTACCCGGACGCTCGCGGGGCGACGTGGCCGATTGAAGCTTTCGGCGTCGATACCGGATACCTGTCGCATCGGGTCTACCTGTGGGCGCGTCGCCGTCCGGGCGTCTTCGCCTGTGACGGGCGCGGCGGCGATGGCACCCAGGCGTGGCTGCTGCCGCCTCTCGGGACGCCGAAGAAGGTCGACATCGACTGGCGCGGCCAGCGGGTCAAGGGCGGGTGCCTGCTGTGGCCGATTGGGACATGGCCGCTGAAATCGCAGCACTATGCCGCCCTGCGCCGCATGCTGCGCGGCCCCGGCCCGGACGGCGTGATCCGCCCCGGCGGCCTGTACGTCAATGAGGACGCCGACCTGGGCTTGCTGAAGCAGATGACGGCGGAGACCCTGCGCAAGGGCACCCGCAACGGACGTCCGCACCAATGGTGGGAACAGCACGGCGCGAACGAAGAGCTGGATATTGCTGTCGGCTGCCGGGCGCTCGCCTACTACCTGGGCTGTGACACCATGACGGCCGACCAGTGGCAGGCGCTCGCCGCCCATCGGGCCGCCGCTCCGGTGACGAACCGTGACCTGTTCGACCTGCCGTTGGTCGCGGCAGCGGAGCCGCCTGTCTTCGCTCCGGCGGCTCCGCTGCCGCCCGCCGTCTCCGTCACCGAAGAAGCGCCCCGCGCCCCTTCGGTCGTTTTGCCGGCACCTCTGCGCCGGGCGATGAAGGGGGCCGGCGGCCCCCGCATCACCCTGCCCAAAGCCACTGACGCCGACGATCCCTATCTGTCGTGAGGGTTTCCACCATGGCTGACATCGAGACGCTTCGGACGCGCCTGTCCGAAGCGGAAACCGCTTTGCACACCCTGCTGACCGGCGGGCGCTTTGTGCGCGTCACCAGCGGCGATGGCCGGACCGTCGAGTTCTCGACGGCCAACGTCGCCGATCTGCGCCGCTACATCGCGGAGCTGAAGGAGCAGATCGCCTCTGCCTCCGGCCGTCCGCGCCGTGCCCTGCTGATCAGCTTCTGAGCGCGCGACCATGCCCCCCGTTCCGTCCGTGACGATCCTCGACCAGCACGGCAACCCGATGCGCCCGGTGCACCGCTCCGCCGTCGACACCGCCTATGACGGCGCGTCGCTGATGTCGCGCGAGCTGGCGTCCTGGCAGGTCGGCGCGACGTCGGCGGATGCCGAGCTGCTGCCGGAGCTGTCCACCCTGGTGGCGCGGTCGCGCGACCTGTGGCGGAACAATGGCATCGCCTCGTCCGGCATTCAGTCGATCCTCGACAACGTCGTCGGCACCGGCCTGCGGCTGTCGAGCACACCCGATTACCGGGCGCTCGGCCGGGACAAGGCGTGGGCGGACGAGTGGAGCGAGGTGGTGGAGGCGAAGTGGCGCGCGTGGGCGGAGACTACCGATTGCGATGCCGCCCGCACCCTGACCTTCGCCGGCATGACGGCGCAGATCACGCGGGCCGGGCTGCTGAACGGCGAGGGGCTGTCTGTGCCGTTGTGGCTGCCGTCGCGTGACCGCAAGTATGCGACCTGCATCCAGGTGATCGAGGCGGACCGCCTGTCCAACCCGAACGACCGGATGGACGGGCCGACCCTGCGCGGCGGCATCGAGATCGATCGCTACGGTGCGCCCACCGGCTACTGGATCAGGAATGCGCACCCCGGGGACTGGTTCAGCTGGGCGCCCGACATCAACCAGTGGACGCGGGTGCCGGCCATGACGCCCTGGGGGCGTAAGCAGGTCATCCACGTCCATGACCGTGAGCGTACCGGTCAGAACCGCGGCAAGCCCCTGCTGTCGCCCGTGCTGGCGCAGTTCAAGATGTACCAGCACTACACGGAATCGGAGCTGAAGGCGGCCATCGTCAACGCGATGATCGCCGCCTTCATCAAGACCAGCTCGACCGCCAAGGATCTGGAAGAGCTGTTCGGCGGGTCTGACCAGTACATGGAGAAGCGGGCGGAGCATGCGGTGCGGCTGAAGGGCGGCTCGGTCATCCCGCTGTTCCCCGGCGACGAGATGCAGCCCTTCACCCCGGCCCGGCCGGCGACGGCTTTCGACGCCTTCACCAAGTCGGTTCTGCGTCACATCGCGGCGGGGATGAACATCCCCTATGAACTGCTGCTGAAGGACTTCAGCCAGACGAACTACAGCAGTGCGCGGGCTGCGATGCTGGAGGCATGGCGCTACTTCCTGGGCCGCCGCGCGTGGCTGGCCACCTATTGGGCCACCCCGGTCTTCCATCTCTGGCTGGAAGAGGCGGTCGCCCTGGGCGAGGTGGAGGCTCCTGACTTCTACGGCAACCGCTACGCCTATGGCCGCTGTCGCTGGATCGGCGTCGGGCGTGGCTGGGTGGACCCGGTCAAGGAAGTGGCCGCCGCCGAGATGCGCATGAAGATCGGGGTTTCCAACCTGGAGGATGAGTGCGCGGAGCAGGGCAAGGACTGGCGCGAGGTGGCCGAACAGCGCGCCAGCGAAGCGGAGTTCCTGCGCAAGCTCGGCCTGCCGGTGCCCTGGGAGGCCCCGACGCAGGTGATCCTGCATGACGGCCCGGAACCGTCCGACCGCGATCGCCAGTCCCGCGAGGATTGATCATGGGCCCTTTCCTGTTCGTCTCGGGGCCGGCGCTGCTGGCTCCGGCCTTCGTCACGTCCGCATCGGCGCTGCTGCCGCAGCTCGTTGGCGCGGCGCCGGCGGGCGCCTCGTCCGGGCTCCAGCGCCCGGCGCCTGGTGCTTTGCATCTGTCCGAGCTGGACGAGCGCAGCCGGCCCTATCAGCTCGTCGGCGGTGTCGCCATCGTCCCGGTGTGCGGCCTGATCGTGCCGCGCTTCGACTGGATCGGCTGGAGCTATGCCACCGGCTGTAACGTCCTGCGGCTCCAGCTCGGCATGGCCTTCGCCGATCCCCGGGTGCAGGCAGTCGTGCTCTGGTGCAAGAGCGGCGGCGGCTTCGTCTCGGGCGTGGCCGATCTGGTCGATTGGGCCGCCCAGGCGAAGGCCGCCGCCGGCAAGCCGGTGGCCGCCATCCTCGACGATTACGCCTATTCCGCCGCCTATTGGATCGCCGCCGGCATCGCCGACACCATCAGCGTGCCGCGCACGGGCGGGCTCGGCTCCATCGGCGTGATTTCCATCCATTGGGACGTCTCGGCCGCGCTGTCGGAAGCCGGCTGGAAGCCGACGATCATCGCCGCCGGCAAGCACAAGGCGGAGGGCAACGCCTTCCAGCCGCTGCCGGACGACGTCCGTGACCGCTGGCTGTCGGAGAGCGAAGCCATCCGTCAGCTGTTCGCCGACACCGTCGCCCGTGGCCGCAAGACCGCGGGCGCATCCCTCGACCTTGCCGCCGTGCTGGCGACGGAGGCCGCCACCTGGGACGGCCCCAACGGCACCGCTGCCGCCGTCGAGCAAGGCTTTGCCGATGCGGTGCTGCCGCCGGACGACGCCTTCCAAGCCCTTCTCACCCATCTGTCCACCGCACAGGGAGCCTGACCCCGCCATGAAGATTCCGTTCAGCTTCGCGCACCTCCGTCCCGGCGCTGCCGCCGGCCCTGTGGTGCCGCCCGGCACGCCGAAGCCCGCTTCGGGTGCCGTCACGCCTCCGGTCCAGCCGGCAGCCTCCGGCGATGACAAGCCGAAGGAAGGGGAGGAGGACGAAACCGAGGACGAGGACGATAAGCAGGCCGCGTCGGTCCGCCGGAAGGAGCGCGAGCGCTGTGCCGCGATCTTCGCGGCCCCGGCGGCGGCCGGCCGGGTGGAGCTGGCCGCGACGCTGGCTTTCGGCACCGACCTGCCGGCGCAGCAGGCCATTGCCGTGCTGGAGGCTGCGCCGGCCGCCGCCGCTCCGTCGACCGCCCAGGCTCCGGCGAACCCGCTCGCCGCCGCCATGGCGGCGCTGGGCAATCCCTCCATCACCCCGGACGGCGGAGCGTCGGGCGGGGGCGATGACGTCTCGGCCGAGGTGTCCGCGATCATGAACCTGCACGCCGCCCACAACGGCGCGCCCGCGAAGTAAAGGAGCGCAGCCCCATGCCCGCCAGCTTCACCAGCGAATCCTTCACCCCCGACCGTTTGCAGGTCGAAGGGCCGTTCCCGGCCAAGGGCATCACCCTGGCGTCCGGCCAGACCCTGCCGCGCGGGGCGGTGCTCGGCAAGATCACCGCATCCGGCAAGTACGTGCTCAGTCTGGCCGGGGCCAGCGACGGCAGCCAGACCCCGGACTTGATCCTGGCCGAAGCCACCGATGCCGGTGCCGCCGATACCGCCACGGTCGCCTACATGAGCGGCACCTTCGGCGATGACGCGCTGACCTATGGCACCGGCCACAGCTACGCCACCGCCTTCGCCCCGCTGCGGGACGTCGGCATCCTGATCGTCAAGCCCCTGTCCTGAGAAAGGGCTCTTCCATGGTCGATATCTTCTCCACCGCGGTGCTGGCCGGTGTCGTGCGTCAGGTCAAGACGCCGCCGTCCTTCCTGCTGGACCGCTACTTCACCAGCGAAACCCGGTCCACGACCGAGGAAATCGCCTTCGACCTGATCACCCGCCGCCGCCGTCTCGCCCCCTTCGTGTCGCCGATGGTGGCCGGCAAGGTCGTGGCGTCGCAGGGTTACACCACCAACACCTTCAAGCCGGCCTATACCAAGGACCGTCGCAGCTTCAACCCGAACCGTGCCCTGAAGCGCACTGTGGGCGAGGCCATCGGCGGTGCCGTGCTGGCCCCGGCCGACCGCATGCGCCTGCTGCTGGTGGAGGATCTGGAAGACCAGACCGACATGCTGACCCGCCGCTTCGAATGGATGGCGACATCGGCGCTGACCACCGGCAGCGTCACCGTGGTGGGCGAGCTGTACCCGTCGGTCGTGGTCAACTTCGGCCGCGACGGCTCGCTGACGGTGACGCTGTCGGGCACCGCCCGCTGGGGCCAGTCGGCGGCGGCCATCCTCGACAACCTTCAGGACTGGGCGTTGCTCGTCCTGCAGAAGTCGGGGTCGATGCCCACCGACCTGATCATGGGCGTCGACGTCTGGAAGGTGTTCCGCAAGGACCCGGCCGTGGTCGAAAAGCTCAAGCAATGGAAGGATCAGGCGGTCAGCCTCAACACCGGAGCGATGAACGCGCCGGTCGAAGGCGGGCAGTTCATGGGGCAGGTCGACGGCTTCAACGTCTTCGTCTACTCGTCCTGGTATGAGGACGAGCAGGGGGCCGAGCACTCCATGTGGCCGGCTGGCACCGTGGTGCTGACCGGTGTGGGCGTCGAGGGCGTGCGCGCCTTCGGGGCGATCCGGGATGACGAGGCCGGCTTGCAGGCGCTGCCCTACTTCCCCAAGAGCTGGGTGGAGAAAGACCCGGCCATCCGCCAGCTGCTGATGCAGTCGGCGCCGCTGATGGTGCCGACCAACGTCAACGCCTCTCTGGCCGCGCAGGTGCTCTGATGAAGATCGTCGCCGTCAACACCATCGTCGCGGTGGTGAAGAAGGAACAGGTCACCGTGCTGCCCGGCAAGACGGTGGAGCTGCCGGACGCCGAAGCGGCTGCCCTGGTCAAGCGCGGTGCCGCCAAGCGGGTTGTGCCCGATCCGGATGCGGTGCCGGAGTCCGAAGTCGGAGCCGAGGCCGGACCCGACCCCAAGGCCGATCTGCTCGGCTGATCCGGCATCACCTCGACCATGCGCGACGGGCGGCCCCGGGGCCGCCCGTCGCGCATCGGGAGACTGTCTGCAATGATTGACCTCGATTCGGTTCTTCACGCTTCGGTGGCTCAGGTCTGGGGCCGCCCGGCCATCTACACGCCGCCATCCGGTGCCCCGGTGGCGTCATGCCGTGCGGTCTTGTCCGAAGGCGACCGCGACTGGCGGTCCGGCGGCAGCGGTGTGACCACCCCCGCCCGGATCGCAGAAGTGCGCGTGTCGGAAGTGCCGCTGATGGAAATCGAAGGCACCTTGGCCATCGGCGCGGACGTCTTCGTCATCGACAAGACCAGCCAGCCGGATGCGGACCGGCTGCTGTGGCGGCTGGAGCTGAAGTGATGCCGACATCGATTCGCGAACAGGTGCTGACGGCCTTCGAGGCGCGCCTGGGCATGGTGGTGGCCGCCAACCTGCCGGGCGTGATCACCGTCTATCGGGGGCTGCGCAAACCAGTGCCGGACGGCAAGCTGCCGGCGCTGGTGATGAAGGCATCGCCCGTATCGTCCGATCAGGAAAGCGCTGCGGTGACCCGCAACGTCGAGCGGATCACGGTCACCGCCTTCCTGAAGAACAACGCGTCGGATGCCGAGCTGCACCGGCAGGGCGTCGACCTGGGGGCCGCCATCCTGCGCGCCGTCGAGGCCGATCCGACCTTGGGCGGCATCGCCGTCGACACCAACCTGACCGAAGCCGATCAGGACGAAGCTGACGGCGAGGGCGTCGGCGGGCTGGGTGACGTCTTCTTCGCCTTCGCCGTCGAATTCTGGACCCGGCCCGGCGACCCCTATACCGCGGCCCCCTGACCCTTTTCCCCCAACCGGAGAGCATCCATGGACATCCCGGCCCATCGGGCGGCGGCGGTGGCGCCGACGCCTGCCCACAGCTTCGAGCTTCGCGACGGCGATCAGCTCGTCAACCTGACCGAGGAAGAGCGCAAGGCCGCCGAAGCCGCCGCGTCTACCCGCACCCCCGCTACCAAGGGCCGCCGGCCCGCCGCCGAAGCGCCGTCCGCGCCCGCGTCGACGGCCGAGTAAGGAGTCTCCGTCATGGCCATGCGCTCCCGCAACGCCGCCCTGCTGGCGAAGATCGAGACCACCGAAGGAGTGGATGCCGCCCCAGTGGCCGGCACCGATGCGGTCTTGGTCGAAAATCCGCAGATCAGCTTCAACCCCAACACCGTCCAGACCAGCGAGGTGACCGGCAGCCTCGACGGTCAAGGCCCGATCAGCGGCGGCATGACGGTTCAGTTGACCTTCGACGTCCTGCTGAAGGGCTCCGGCACCCCCGGCACGCCGCCCGAGTGGGGGAAGCTGATGAAGGCCGCCGCCTGGGCGGAGGTGATCACTGCCGCCGCAGTCCCGGCCGCTGCTGAAGCCGCTACCGCCGGCACTCCCACCAGCCTGACCTTGGGTGCCGGGGCCAGCGGCACGGCGCAAGCCTATCGCGGCATGCCTCTGCTGCTGACCGGCAACCCGGCGGCCGGAGCGACGTCGTTCGTGTCCGACTATACCGCCGGCAAGCTGGCGACCCTGACCGACCAGTTCGGCACAGCGCTGTCGGTCGGCACCAGCTATCAGGTGCCGGTGAATGTGGTCTACAAGCCGGCGTCGGTCTCCATCCCGTCGCTGACCTTCCACTTCTTCCAGGATGGGCTGAAGTATATCGTCGCCGGCTGCCGGGGCAACGCGACGGTGAAGCTGACCAGCGGCAACATCGGCCGGATCAGCTTCACCTTCACCGGCATGTTCGTCAGCAAGACCGACGCCAATGTGCCGGCCGGGCTCGTCTATGATGCCACCCGTCCGCCGGTCTGGAAGGCCGGCAAGGCGCTGGTCAACCGTGTGGTCTCGGCCATGGCGTCGTTGTCGATCGATTTCGGCAACGAGATGACCAACCCGGACAACCCGAACGCTGTGGAGGGCTTCGACCCCTCCGTCGTCACCGCGCGCAATATGACGGGTAGCTGCGACCCGCTGGAAACGCTGGTCGCCACCCGCGACAGCATGGCGGCGCTTCGGGCCGGTACCCAGCAGGTCATTCATGCCAGCTACGGCACGGTGGCCGGCAACCGGATCGGCGTCACCATCCCGGCCGCCTTCTACACCAACCTTCAGCCGGGCGACCGCAACGGCTTGGTGGCCAGCACCCATCAGTTCGCCTGCAAAGGACAGGATGCGGGCGCCTTCGTCTGCCTCTACTGACCCCCGCGACCCCGGCCGGCACCGGGTAACCAGTCGGCTCCGGCCGGCGGGGCGCCGTCGTGCGCCAGCGGGCGGTGATGTCGGCACCGCCCGCACCCACCCCTCACCGACAGAGGATCGTCACGATGCTGCCTGTTTCGACCAAAAACGTGATCACCTTTACCCCGCTTCGCGACCAGATCGAGACTCTGACCGGGTTGCAGGCCAGGGCTGAAACCCCGGAGCTGGCCGAGGGCTTTGCCCGGCTGATCGACGCCGTGCAAGCGCAGCTCGACGCAAATCCGGATCAGCCGGTCTTCCGGTTGGCCGTCCCGAGCCATTTCCAGCGTGCCAGCTTCCGTCGCGACCTGCGCGCGGCCGGCGCAACCTACCCCGGCGATGCCGAGCTGTACCGGGCACTCCGCGAAGACCTGCGCGAGGTGAACCCCTATAACCTCGATACCTTGCTGGAGCTGATCGACGAGGTTGAAGCCTCCGCCCAAGGCGACGTTGACCCCGACGCGCTGGACGGGCTGGAAGCAATCACCCGCCTCGCTCGTGCGGCTGGCGGGCGCTATGCCGCCATGGAAGGTGACCGCGAATTCTGGCTGTCGGTCGCGCCCATCGTCGCCTGCCAGCATTTCCTGCTGGGCTGGGAGGGGGTGAAGGCCAAGGATGGTTCCGCCGCTCCCTTCGTCCGCCGCCGCGATCTCACCACCGACGAGACGCTGTCCCACCTCGACGAAGACGAGCTGCGCGCGGTGGGCTTCAAGATCATGGGGCTGATGCGCCCGTCGAAGGATCAGGAAAAAAACTTCGTATCGCCGTCGCGGTCAGCCTCCAGCCGGAAGCCTACCAAGACGGCGTCGAAGAGCTTGCCGGCGAAGCGGGATGGGTCCTCTTCGGCGAGCATTTCCGCCGAAACCCCCGTCTCGATCTGACGGAGGATCACTTTGACATGGTCCAGCTCTGGCGCGCCTACCAGCCGCATGCCGGGCGCATCGGCGGCATGGCGCAGGGCGTGGTGCCTGTCACCGGGCACCTGCCGGAGGCCGGTGGTGTTGGGGATCAGGCCGCCATTATGATGGACGCCTTCGCCATCATGAGCCAAGCCGAAGCCGAACTGCTGGCGCGCGAGCCGTCATGATCGTCGGCCGTCTCTCCGGTGACGTGAAGGATCTGGTGAACGCCGGCTTCGACGACATCGCCGACGCCGCGCGGGCGGCGGTGCGGTCAGCGTCTGAGGCCCTTCAGACTGAGCTGCGCCGGCAGACCCGTGCGGCCGGGCTTGGCAGCGGGCTGGAGAAGGCGTGGCGGCTGGAGCTGTACCCGAAGACCGGCCGCCGCACCCTGCGTCCGGCCGGTCTCGTCTTTTCCAAGGCCACTCGCCTGCATGACGCCTTCGACAGCGGCGAGACCATCACCGCACGCGGCTCCAAATGGCTGGCCATCCCCCTGGCTGCGGCCAAGGAGCTGGGGTTCGACAAGATGGAGCAGCGGCCGGATAGCCGCCGCGCCAGCTTGGTGCCTGCCAAGTGGTCGAACGTGGCGGCGGCGGAGTCCCACTTCGGCGGGACCCTGCGCTTCATCCCCATCGGGAACGGCGCACGGGCGCTGCTGGTCGCCGAAGGCAAGGCCCGCGGCGACCGCCTTGCCCGTGGCGGCGTGGGCCGTGCCACCTCCATCCCGCTCTTCCTGCTGGTGCGCCGGGTGCGCGGCCGGAAGCTGCTGGACATCAGTGCCGCCACCCGCGCGGCCGAAGCCCAACTCGCGTCCAACCTCTCCAACATCCTCGGGCGGTAGCCGTGGCAGCACAGAAGAAGGTCAGCGTCCGCATCGGCGTCGAGGCGGACAACCTTGACGCGGTCCGGAAGAAGCTGGAAGACCTGGGCGTCACCATCAGGGGCGTCGTCAACGACAATGCCCCGGTGGACCGGCTGCGCCGCTCGTTCGAAGCGCTGGAAGGCCGGCTCGACCCGGTGTCCCGTGCGACTCGCAAGCTCGCCGACGATGAGAAGCTGCTGAAGCGTGCCGTCGACGAAATGGGGGTGTCGCGCGAGCGGGCCAACGCGCTGCTGAAGGCCGCGCGGGATGCCTACGATCCGGCGGCCATCGCCGCCCGTAAGGAAGCGGATGCCCTGCGCGCTCTGGTCGATAGCCTCGATAAGACCGCCGCCGCCGAACGCAAGGTGACCGATGGTCAGGCGCTGCTGGACAAGGCTCTGTCCGGCGGGGTGCAGGGCGTCACGCTGAGCGAGGCGCAGCACCGCAACCTGAGCAAAGCGCTTCGCGAGCAACATGGGCTGCTGGAACAGTCCACCGGCAAGACCAAGCTGGCTGCCCATGAAATGGCGAATCTTTCCTATCAGATCCAAGACGTTTTCGTGTCGCTGGCTGGTGGGCAAAACCCCCTAATCGTGCTCATTCAGCAGGGGCCACAGGCCACGTCGGCTGTTGGCGGCGTCAGCCGCGCCATGGCGCTGATGCTGTCGCCCATCGGCCTGACCATTGCCGCTGGTGCGACGCTGGCGGCCGGGCTGGCGCTGGTCACCTCGCGGGCTGTCGGCATCGAAGGTCAGCTGCGCAGCCTGTCGGTCACCACCAAGGCCTATGGGACGGAGGCGCAATCCACCGCGGCGCAGCTGCGCGACCTTGCCAAGTCGATGTATGCGGACGGCGCGGGCAAGGACGAGTCGGACGCTGCTGTCAAGGTGATCTCCTCCACCCGCGGCCTGTCCGCCACCATGGGCAGGGAGATTGCCGGCATCGGCAATGACATGGCCGCCGGCATGGGCAAGCCGGTGGACGAGATGGTGAAGCAGCTCGGCTCGCTCGCGACCGAGGGCTATCCCGCCATCAAGAAGCTTCAGGACGAAATCGGCTTCCTGACGTCGGACGAGCTGAAGGCCGTCCGCGCGATGGCGGAGCATGGGCAGCAGGCCCAGGCGCTGGGCATCGCCTTGGAGGCCCTGCACCGTCGCTTCGACGGGCTGCGGCAGCAATCCATGTCGCCGGCTGAACAGGCCTTCCGCGACCTGGGCATCGGCTGGAATGCCTTCATGGATGCGGTGGCGCAGAGCCGTCCGGTCATGGAGATGATCACCGGGGTCTCCGGAGCCGTCACCCGGATGGCGGCGGCGGTCACCAGCACCCCGAAGGAGCAAGTCGCCGACATCGAGACGCGGATTGCGGCGGTGAAGAAGAGCATCGCCACCCGCGACGCCGCCAAGGGTGACGGTGAGACCTATCTCAATCTGAGCCTCAAATCGCTGCTGTTCGGCACCACGGACGGGTCCGATTTGGACAAGCAGCTTGCCGACCTCGAACAGCAGCTGAAGGCGGCGCAGGGCCGGCTGGTGACGGAGCTGTCCAAGGCCCCGGTGCGGGTCGCTGGCACGTCAGCCGGTGCAGCTAGTGCCGGCGGGAAACAGGATGAAAAGGCCGTCCAGTATGTGGACGAGCAGACCGCCGCCTATGAGCGTCTGGCGAAGGCGATGGGCGGCAGCCAAGCCGCCCGCACGCTCGAAATGGCGTCGATGCGCGCCGAAGACGAAATCCGCGAGAAGAAGCTGTCCGGGCAGGATGCTGAAGACATCCGCATCCTGCGCCGCAAGGAAGCGCTGTTGCAGCTGTCGACCGCCTATGGCGACGAACTGCACAGCATGTCGCTGGCCACTCAGGGCAACATCCTGCTGGCTGCTGCCTATGGGCAGGGTGAGGCGGCGGCACTGCGGCAGAAGGCCGCCAACGATGCCCAGGCTGCTGCTGCCGGCAACGCTGCCGTCAGCGTCGCCGAACTCACCCGGCAGAACCTGCTGAATGCTGCGTCGTCGACCGCAGCCGATGCCGCCAAGGCCGTGGCCGATCTGACCGAGCAAGCGGAGGCACAGGAGAAGGTTGCGGATGCGGCCAAGCTGGGGGCCGCTGCCCAGGCCGAAGCCGAACGGCAGGCGCAGGTTGCGGCCCAGACGTCCGGCATCCTGGCTGCCGCCCAGGTGGCGGAGGAAGAAGGGGCGGCGGAGCTGGCGAAGACCCTGCGCGGCTTGGCCGGTGCCTATGACGACGTATCCAAGCGGGGCGTGCAGGCGCAGAGGCGCACCCAGGGCGAGGAGTCCCTGCGCAATGCCCGGCAGAGCCTCGACTATGCCCGGCAGGAGCTTGCGCTGATGGGGCAGGCGGAACCTGTCCGCACCCGCACCCTGCGTTCGCTTCAGATCCAGCAGCAGGCGCAGGACATGGCGAAGTCCGCGACCTCGGATCAGATCGCGGAGTGGGTGAAGCTTCAGGAACAGATTGCCGACACTCAGGCATGGACGCAGTACGCGAACGACGTGCAGGCGACATCAAAGGAAATCGCCAGCAGCATTTCTGAGAACGTCTATGACGGCTTCACCGATCCGGACAAAGCGGTCAGCGTGGTCGACTTCTTCAAGTCGATCTTCAAGCGGATCGCAGTGGCTGCGCTGGAAGCCAATATTGTCCTGCCCATCGTCACCCAAGTCGTGGGGTCGGTGCCATCGCTGTTCGGGATCCAGACGCCCACTGGGGCTTCGGGGGCTGCTGCACAGGTCTCCGGCAGCGGTAGCATGTTCAGCAATGCCTCGACCCTGATCAGCGCCGGCCGGTCTGGGCTATCGTTGTTCAGCGGTGGTGCAGGCTTGTCCGCGACGCAGGCGGCCGGGTCGTTCGCGACCAGCAGCATGGGGCAGGCGCTTGGTCTGTCGCAGTCGGCTGCCGGTCTCGTTCCGGAAGCCGCTGCCTCGGACATGATGCTGACCAGCTCGGGCAATGCCCTGGTGTCCGGCGCCGGCACCATCGGCGCGGCGATGCCCTATGGTGTGATCGGTGGCATCGGCGGCTCGCTGATCGGCAATGCGACCGGGTCCAAGGCCGCGGGCGCCCTGTCGGGTGCGGCGCTGGGAGCGGGCTCGGCTGGCATCGGTGCCGGCATCTGGGGCCTGTCGGCGGTGGGGGGGCCATGGGGCATCGCTGCTGCCGCCATCATCTCCGGCATCATGGCGGCGCTCGGCACGCAAAAGCCCAGCGTCGGCCCCAACACCAGCGGCAACGTTACCCTGGATGGGAAGGGGGGCTTCCGGACGGACGCGGCCCTGGCGGACAACGGCGCGGACGCCGCGCAGATGCAGCAGGTCACGGACGCGGTCGCCACTGCCATGAATGCTGTGGTGGTCGGGATCGGTGGCAGGGTTACGGGCGGGGACGGTCTCAATACCGGGTTGCTCCAGTATTTCGCCAAGGATGACAAATGGTATGTCACCCCGCAGGTCGGAGATAATGCTGGCCAACGGGCGGAGTTCGGATCGCAGGATGAGGCGATCCAGTATTACATGCGGGAGAGCCTGAAAGGGCTGATCGGGACTGGTCAGCTGACCGGTGCCAACGATGACGTCAAGACAGCCCTCGGCACGTCGAAGGCAACCACGGCTGAGGACTTGGCCAGCGATCTGGGCTTCGCCGCGACCTTCCGCGACCAGTTCGACGCGCTGAACGCCAGCATGGATCCGGTGTCCAACCAGATCAAAACCTTCACCGAGCAGGCGAAGGAACTCGGCGAGCAGGTGAAGACCAACATCACCGATTGGCGCGACAAGGCGAGCGAACTGGGGCTTGCGACCAATGAGGAGCTGACCGCCGCCGCCCGCAAGGGAATCGAGGCCATGATGGGCATCGGCAAGGTTGCCGAGCCTCTGCGCGGCGTCGCGGCTGTCACCAAGCAAGCGGAAATTGAGTTCGAGGCGTTCCGCCCGGCCCTGGAAGCACTCGGCTACACCGCAGCCGATGTGACGGATATGGCCGTCAGATACACACAGAAGGCCGTCGACGCCTACAACAAGACCATTGGGCTGGTGCAGCAGCAGGGTGCAGCTTCCATCGAACAGCTGGTCGACCCGCTGTACAAGATGGACGCCATCGACCGTCTGAGCAGCCTTGGGTTGGATGAGACGAGCGGGGTCATCCTCGACTTGGCCCGCTCCATCACCGGGGTGGAGGATGCAGCCCGCAAGGGCACCCTGACGATCGATGACGTCAGGGGCGCCTACGTCGACGTTGCTGACGCCTATGTGCAAGGCTACCTGACGGCGGATCAGCTGACCACGGCGGTGGGCTATCTGACCCAGGCATGGGCAGATAACACAACGGTCACCGAATCGGTGACGAAGTCGCTGTCGGATTTTCGCTCGTCCTTGTCGTCGGTCTTGTCGTCTGCCTTGTCGACAGCGCAGGCGGCTGCAACTCAGTGGTCGGGGCTGGTTGACAAGATCAAGTCGTCGCGCCTGTCGCTGGCGCTGGGCGAGTATTCGGCACTCGATCCCGGTCAGCAGCTGGCTGTCGCCCAGCAGAATTGGGTCGACACGCTGACCAAGGCGCAAGCCGGCGACATTGCGGCGGTGGAAGCCCTTGCGGACGCTGGGGAAGCCTTCCTGAAGGCGGACCGGACCGTCAACGCGAGCGCGAACCCCGAGGTTTACTATAAGGTGCAGGCCGGCCTGTCGTCGGTGGAGACGGTTGCCCAGCGCCAGTTGTCCGCCGCGCAGCGGCAGGTCAACTACCTGTCCAGTATCGATTCCTCCCTCAAGAGCCTCGACGCCACGGCTGCCCGAGAGAGCAAGCTGTCGTCCCTGCTGGCATCTGGCCGATCCTGGGGGGCACCTGAAAGCGTCGCGACCAATCTCCAGATCGCGATGGAGACCGACTTCGCCGGCAACTTCGGGACCGGCGACCTGAACGGCCGTTCCGACGCCTGGATCTTCAGCCAGCCCGAATCGGTGAAGGAGAAGGTCCGGCAGATCATGCGCGCCAATGGACAGGCGTGGCGGATCAACTTCGAGACCGGCGGTATCGTCGGTGGCTATGAAGGTGGTGGACTTGTCGGGAATGGTGTCTGGGGCCGGGACAGCGTCCTGGCCCGGTATGCCCGCGGTGGCATGATCGCCTTGGCCGGCGGAGAGGGGGTGCTCACTGCGCCGGCCACCGCCGCCATCGGCGCTGACGTGGTGGATTACATCAACCGCAACCACGCTCTGCCGTCCAACGACCGCTTTCCTCCGTCCAACGTCGTTTCCCTCCGCCCGCCGCCGCGGGTGTTCGGCGGTGGGCCGGACAGCACGGCGGCGGCCTTCGACCGGCTGGCGGCGAAGATCGATCGCCTTGCGGCTGCGGTGGAGTTGGCCGACAGCAGGGCAGGCGGTCAGCGGGCGGCCATCGGTGCCGACCTGAAAGCCGAGCTGGAGAGCGTGCGCGATGATCTGGCAGAGCTGCCCCGCCGCATTGCCGGAGCCATGCCGAAATGATGATGCGCCTCTATGAGCTGGACGCCTTCCACAAGGCGTCCGGGCATGTCCACCGTTGGTATCTCTGCGCCGGCTCGCGGGGCTACCAGTCCCGCGGCACCGACACGCCGGCCCGTGTGACCTGGCTGCCGCTGGTCGGGCAGTGGGACTCGGTCGCGGTGGAGGCGGCCGGTGCCGGCGGCGGGTCGGCCCTCCGCACCGCCGACCTGCGGCTGATGAACGTCCGGTCGGCCGACACGCTGCCGCGCTGGGCGAACGTCCTCGATGTCACGGCGGCGACCTTGCTGCGGGTGGAGTTGGGTGTCCGTCCGCTGAACGCCCTGCTGACCGACTATGTCATCCGGACCATCGTCGTGAAGGAGGTGGACGAGGCGGAGGCCTACAGCACCGCCGTCACCGTCTGGCGGGCCAAGGCCGGCCTGATCCAGCCGGACAAGACCGAGCTGCGCCTGCCGCTGTGGGACCGCCTCGCCGACTTCGACGCGCCGCTTCTGGATCCGGAAGACTGCTATGCCGGCACCGGTGGGCTGGAGGGGCCGGCCACGTTGGCGGGGATGACCAAGGAGCGGTGCTGGGGGTGGCGCCCGATTGTCGCGCCGACCTACCTGGGCGTCATCAACGGCCGGCACACCTACAGCTGCAACGGCGGGCACCCCATCGAGGGCATCGTGCGGGGCTGGGACAAGGCCAAGCTCTATGCCCTGGTGACCGGCACCCCATCGGCGACGAACAGCCCGGCGGAGTTTGCCGTCAACACCAGCACGGGCATCATCACCATCGGTGGCGGCAAGCCGGAAGACTTCCGGATCGAGCTGAAAGGCAACAAGACGGCCGGCGTCTGGCACCGGTACATCGGCCAGATCGTCGCCCATCTCGCCACCACGCACGGCGGCATCATCGACACGGCCGACGTCGCCGGCATCGACGCGACGCCGCGCACAGCGGGGCTCTACCTGCCGGCCGGCGACACCACCACGCACCGCGCGGCCTACGACAAGCTGGTCGGATCGGTGGCCCGCGGGCGCTGGTACATCGACCTGACCGACCGCCTGATCGTCACCCGCCTGCCGCGCGCCACCGCCGCCACGCCGCTGCGGTCCTACCGGAAGGCTGCCGGCGAGACGGACGGGCTGCGGCCGACCGCCGGCAACAGCGAGGTGCCGGCGAAACAGGCCATCGTCCGCTACGCCGAGAACACCACCCCGGCTTCGGAAACCGCCACCGCGGCAACGGCCGACGACGCCGCGCTGTGGACGACGCAATGGCGTCAGGCTCCTTCGGCTGTGGACACCACCGTTGCCGCCGCCTGGGGCGTGTCCGCCAAGCCCGCCTATCTCGACACCGCCCTGACCATCGCCGCCGAGGCCGCCGCCGAAGCGCCGCTATGGCTGGAGGAGAAGGCCGATCCGCCCCGGCAGTACGAGCTGCGGGTGCGCGACGGCGCGCCCGGCCTGTGGATCGGTGATGCCATCCGGGTGACCGACGACATCGCCGGCTTCGAGACCGGCGCAACGGCAGTGATCTACGGCCGCACCAACCGCGAGCGCGGCGGCGGGGCCATCCTCTACCTGGAGCGCTGATCATGGCGAACCCTCTCGGCTATGCCGCCGACCGCAACGAAGTCGCCAACCCGGCGGCCCTGAACCCCTGCACCATCACCAGCAACGTCGACTGGGTGCCGACGGCACCGCTCGACGCGATGAAGACCACGCCGCTGATCGACGCGGCGGTTTCCACGAGGCTGGGCGACGATCCGGACGATCCGGACGGCGATGGGCCGGTGGTGATCGAGTTCGAATGGGACAGCCCCATCGACCTCACCTATGTCGGGCTGATCGACACGAACCTGGAGCAGCTCGCCACCGTCCGGCTGGAGGCTTGGACCGACGCCCTCGGGACGGACCTTGCGGCGACGGCGCAGACCAACGTCGTGCCGCCGCTGGTGGACCCGGCCACGCTCCGCTTCGGCGCGCCGAACCAATTCCGCGGAGACATGGACCCCAGGGACTACCCGCTCTTCCCGAAGAACGTGCATCTCGTGGTGTCGCTGTGCCGGGTGCGGCGGGTCCGTCTCAGCATCTGGGGCGACACGGTGCAGACGGACGGCCAGCCGGACACCGGCTATCGGATCGGGCTGGCGTGGGTGGGTGACGGCTTGCCCTTCGACCGTCACGTTGGATCGTCCGGTGAGGATTACCGGTCCTACGACCAGCGCACCGAGACGGACGGTGGTGGCGTGTGGGTGGAGCCGGGCATTGGTCGGCGGGCGGCGCTGATCGACCGGGCTGTGACGGACCGCACCCTGCGCGACGCCCTGTTCCGCATGGCGATGCGGGTCGGCAAGTCCAAACCCATCGTCTGGCTGCCGAACGTCACCGATCCAGCGGCTTGCTTCCAATACGGCGGCCTGTTTCGGCGCGTCGATGACCATGCGCACAAGTACATGGCGCCTTTCTACACATCAGGATCGATTGAATTGGAGGAGTGGCGGGAATGAGCGAATTCTCAAACGCCGCCGAGGATCTCGGCGAATACAACGCTGGAACCTACAATGCCACGACGAACCCGAAAGGTTACTCTGGCGTCGGCGGCATGGATGCCAACTGGGTACCCACGTTGCGGGCCGTGGCGACGGTGGCGAATGGCATTTCCGACCTTGCTGACCAGACGCAGCAGGCGGTGACGCAGATCGCAGCAGCGCAGTCCACGCTCACCATGACGTGGGACGCCAGCACGGCTGATGCTGATCCAGGGGTTGGCGAGGTGCGAGCCTCCACCGCCACCCTGACCGCCGGCAGCTACACCCTCTATGTCAGCACCACGGATGCCGCTGGTGCCGCAGCCACCAATACCCTGGCCGGCTACGCTGCCAGCAGTTCGTCGGTCAAGGGACGGTTGCGGTTGGTTAAGGTCGGCGCACCCGGCACCTACGTCGACCTGGACGTCACAGGAGCGACGACCGCGACTGGGTATCGCAAGGTGGGCGTGACCTATGTCGCCGGTCCGGGTGGCTTTGCGGCCGGCGATGCCCTGGCGCTTGGCTTTGTCCGTACCGGGGACAAGGGCGACACCGGGCCCCTGCCGACGATTGCCACCACCTCTGCCACAAGCCTCACCATCGGCACGGGCAGTAAGACCCTCACCACGGCGGCGGCCCTGAACCTTGCGGTCGGGGCCAACCTCATGGTGGCCAGCACCGCGGCGCCGAGCAACTGGATGTTCGGACAGATCACGGTCATCGGCGGGACGAGCGTAACCATCAACGTCTCGACAGTGGGCGGCAGCGGAACTTTTGCCGCGTGGACTGTATCGGGCGGGGGCGCCGGTCCGTCAGGGCCGAGTGGCACGAACGGCACCAACGGCACGAATGGAGCGGGCGCCGTTTGGTACGGTACCTCTGCCGGATCGGCCAACGCTCAAACCCTCTCCGGCTCGCTCGCCAGCCTGACCGGTAACCCCTCTGTGGAGTTCGTCGCCGGCTACACCAACACCGGGACGCTGACCTTGGCCGTCGGCTCGACCGCAGCCACAGCGGTGTATGACGCATACGGTGCCGCGCTTCTCGGCGGCGAGGTGGTTGCCGGGGCGAAGTACGTTGTGACCTACGACGGTACCCGGTGGAGATTGCCCGGCGGGACGGGGAATGCGTTGAAAACGGTCGCGCCATCGCTCAACACGGGCGTCACGCCGAACGAACTCACGGTGGACTTCAGGTTTGGTCACAAGGCGAGCCGGACCGTCACGGCGAACCTGAAGATCATCCCGACCTTCCCTGTCGGCGGTGGGGTGGGCGTGCTCGACCTGACGAATGCCGGGGCCTACACGATCACCTTCTCGACCGGCAAGAAGACCTCTGGAGGCGCCCCCGTGTCCTTCACCACTTCCGGCCTTGATCGCCTGACCTTCATTGGAACGGATGCCGATTACGAGGTCGTGACCCGAAAGGACATCAAATGATCATGTACCTGATCCCTGGTTACCAGATGCCCGTCACGCTCGGCCAGCTGCGTCGCGCCTATCCGGATGTGGCTTGGGCCAACGCTGATGCAGGCGGGCCGGACATCGACGCCCTAGCGCTGGTTGGTGGTTCCGTTGCGCCGGATCAGCCGGCCTACGATCCGCTTACCGAGGAGCTGATGTGGGATGGCTCTGGATGGGTCGTTACCCCCGTCCGGATCTTTGAGTTTCCGGATGGCGGAACCGCTGGAAGTTATACCGAGGAGGACGGGCAATGACGCCTATCGAGTTGATGTTGCTTGAGGCAGCATCCGTGGGGCAGGGCGACCCATGGTTCGCGAATGTCCAAACGCTGATCCAGCCGAAGGCAACAGATACTAGCATCTCGGACTACTCGTCGTTCCACCGAGCGGTGACCGTCTCCGGTGGCGCCGCTGTGTCGTCGAGCGGAATGTTCACCGGCTACGGCGGCGTGCCGCTCGACGGCGTGGACGATGCGCTATCGGTGTCAATCCCGGCGCTCGGAACGCAGGACTTCGTTGCAGAGGCGTGGCTCAACCTCACCGACTTCTCTGCCCCTCGCCCGATCTTTGACTTCCGGTCAGGGGATGCAAATGGCTTTGATCTCTACACAGACTCCAACGGAAAATTGTACGCCAGTCGTGATGGTTTTGGTTTTGGTGGGTCGGCTTCGACGTTCCCACTCGGTGCCGATGCCTACGTTATGGCTGTGCGCACCGGCAACTCTGTTGCGGTATTCGTCAACGGCGTTCAGGTGCTATCCTTCCCCTACGGCCTGAGTATCTCGACTACTACGAGCCGCATTTGCTGGGGATCAAACGGGCGCTTCAAGGGCAAGCTCTACGCCCACCGCCTAACGGTCGGCTCCAACCGCGGCTACACGGGGAGCGCTATCTCGATTCCTGTCGAGCCTTGGCCCACTACATGACAGGCGCGACAATAGTCCAGCCGATTGTCGCGCCGCCGAATGTCAATCAATAGCGCGTCTGCGGTGCATGTTCCTTGTACATGGTCTGGAACGGGATCGCGAACGGTTTGTCTTCGACTTTTTGAAAGATTGCGAGCGTTTCGCAGATGTTCAGGTCTCGGTGAAGAGATGTTGAGTAATTCTCCTGGCTCTCTGGTGTTAGGAAATGCATCATTCTATGTGGCGTCAAAACAACTATAGCCATTATTTTGTAGCTGTTGGCGTGAGCAAGGTCGAAGAAAAGGGTTGGTTGGAATTGGTGAAAGCCATGGTTCAGCCAACCATTGCTTGGAGTCCAATGAACCATATGCCCGCCAAGTTTAGTGTGCTTATGGACTGTCGTGAAAAACTGCAAAACATTAAAGACGTGTTCCGCCGTGCCGTTGTTAATACAGATATCGTATTGCTTACCAAGGTCACAATCAAAATTGAGGTCGATCTTGTGCGACTGTTCGCCGCCGAGATCGACGGCCTCGTAAGTTTTATTGTTGAACAAGGCCTTGTAGAGAAGCTTGGCGCCAAATTTCCGCTTCTGCGATTCCGTCATCAAATCCATGCTGGCGGCTTCATCAAGGAGAGCTTGGCGCCGGTTTTCTGGTGCATGTGCTGTGATGACCTCGGTGAATGGCACCCGCTGGTCCGCTTCGCACTCGCCGAATTCCAGGATCGAATCGCCTGTTGGTAAGAAATTTTGTTCGCGGCAATACCGGAGCCCGCGCAGCTCCCATTCCTTCGTGATGGCCATGCTTGCCTCAATTTGCCGCGAGCGGCTTGAAAGGGGTGCGATCAGCGGCCCCTCTCTATGTCTCCTGATGGGGTGAGTCAATCTCTCGCCAGCACCCCCGCAAGTAAGCCGATATCCCCCGCTTCGTATCTCCCCAAGGAGCCACCATGTCCCCCATTGCCTGGGCGGCTGTGTCCGCCCTGATCCTGGCCTGCGCCCATCGTGAGCGTGGACAAGACCATTCCTGGATTGGCACAACTGGCGCGCGCGTGCTCTTCTGGGCGGTGCCGGTCGGCGCCATCGTCTTTGCCATCCCGGCTCCGCCGAACCCGGCAGGGCTATGGACGGCGGTGCTGGCCGGTGCAGCTGCTTATGCCGGGATGGCGTGGCTGCCGCACGGCGTCGGGCAGAACCTGAGCGAGACGCCCGCCGACTATCCCAACAGCTGGACCGCCTGCGTCCCTCTCCTCGAAAAGCTGGGCTATCTGGCGGCCGTTGGCATCGCCCGCAAGGCCCTGATCGCCCTGCCGCTGACCCCCGACCATCCCGCGGCGCTGTGGCTGCCGCTGGCCGGCCTCTCCATGCCGCTGGCCTACCTGCTCGGCACCAAGCTCCCGGCGCTGCCCTGGCGTCTCACGCGGCCAACCGAATGGGGCGAGCTGCTGACCGGTGCCGGCTTTGGCGCCGCGCTCGGTATCGTTCTGACTGTCTAACTGCAAGCCTGCCGCTACGGCTGGCCATGCGGCAACGCTCTAATCCCTGACCGATCCGGCGCCCATGAGGCGCCTTTTTCATGCGCGGAGGGCATGGTGAACACTTTTCGGGCAGTTACCTATACCGGCTCGGTGCTGGTGACCTGTGGCGCGGCCATGGCGGCGACAGACCCGCCGCCCATTGACCAGTTAGCCGGGCAGATTGAGCGATTCCTTGATCTGCTGGAGCGCGGCGGAGCTGCGGTCGTAGCGCTGGAGCTGGTGTTGGGCGTCGCCTTCCTCGCCGCTCTGGCCGCCGTCGTGCTTGTCCTCATCACCGTGGTGCAGGCGCTGCCGCGTGCCGCCCGGCCGCTTGCCGACGCCTACGCTACGGTACGAGGCGGCGCGACGCGGCGCGAAGAGCGATTGCGCGCCGAAAACGTCTCGCTCGCTCGCAAGGTCGATCTGCTGGAAACGCAGGTCGTTGGGCTGGAGCATCGGGACGAAGAGAAGAGCCGGATCATCGCGGCTCTGGTCGAACAACTCGCCGCTGCCGGGCTGGACGTCACGGCCCTCCGCGCCATGGCCGCTCATATCCCGCCCGTCGGGGTGGACCATGCCTCCGCCGCCTGATGCCGCGCAGCAGCTCGCCGCGCGCGTGCTGGCGGAGTGCGGTGGCGACGAAGAGCTTGCCCGCCTCGCCCTTGCTCGTCTTGTCCTGGCCGCGTCCCGCGGCATGTCGGCCGGCTTCCTCCGGCTCGGCCAGTCCTCCAAGTAGAAGGAACTCGACCATGACCCAATCTGCCCAGCTCCCCATGATGCCGGCCCGTGAGGTGGTTGCCCGCACCCTGTGGGGTGAAGCGCGCGGTGAAGGTCGCAACGGCATGGCCGCTGTCGCCTGCGTCATCCAGAACCGGGCGCGCAACCCGCGTTGGTGGGGCAACTCCCCGGCGGCGGTGTGCCTGAAGCCCTATCAGTTTTCCTGCTGGCTGCCGGACGATCCGAACAGGGGCAAGCTGCTGGCGGTGACCGACCGTGACTCAAGCTATCGGGCGGCGCTGGAGCTGGCCGACGCTCTTCTTGCCGGCCAGCTGGTGGACATCACCAACGGGGCCGACCACTACCACACCACCGGGGTGGCTCCGGCTTGGTCGGGGGGCAAGAAGCCGGTGGCCGTGATCGGCAACCACCGCTTCTTCCGCCTGGAGCTGAAGTAGCGCCCAGACTCCGCGTCTACACCTCTGACGACCGTTTGGCCGCCGGCATCCCCGAGCGGCTTTTCTTATGCCTGGAAGGAGGCATCATGTCCGCATTTGACTGGCGCGCTGCGGCGGCCTATGTCGCGACCCGTCTCAGTGAGCCGTCCACCCGCCTTGCGGTCGGGGCCATCCTGTCCCGTATCCTGGGGCACTACACGCCGGAGGATGTGTCTCTCTGGCTGGAGGTGACCGGCTATGTGCTGACCGGCATCATCGCTGCCATCCCTGACCGGCGACAGGCGGCATGACCGGCATTCTAACCTTCCTCGGCACTCGGGCCGGCGGTGTCGCCGCCCTGGTGCTGGGCGGGCTGCTGATGGTCGTGGTGGGCGCGCTGGGCGTGTCCCTATGGCTGACGCGGTCCGACCTCGCTGACGAGCGGGTGCGCGCCGACACATTAGAGAGTGCGGTCCGCATCCAGAACGACGCCGTCATGGATTGGCAAGAGAAGGCAGCCGCTTTTCAGTCGGCAGCCGAGGTGCGGGCGCTGAAGGCGCTTACGCCTCGCCCGAAGCCTAACATCACCAATGTCGAGGAGCTGAATGCATGGCTCGCCTTGCCCCGCTGATTGTAGCGCTGCTGTTGGTCGGCTGCGCCTCAGACCCGACTGTCGTTAAGGTGCCGGTGATCCAGCGTGCGGTCCCGCCGCCCGAGATGACGGTACCAGTCCCGCCGCCCGGCCGGATTTTCACGGTGCCCGGAGTAGCTTCGGTCGCCTGCCTCGATCCGGTGGGGCGGGATGCCCTTGTCGGCTACGTCGACCTTCTCCGGCAGCGGGTGGCGGCGTGGGAGGCATGGGCTGCCCCCTGACCCTGCCGAAGGTATGGGAAAGCAATGGGAAAGCAGGGCGTGGAAACCCGTTGCTTCGCAACAACTGCCGCAGCACACGGCACGCTCAAAAAACCCAGGAAATCCGCCATTGTTCGGCCAGAACGCGCCCGCTCATAACGGTGTTGTCGTCGGTTCGAATCCGGCCGGGCCCACCAAACCCTCCCCATCGACTCCCCCTGGATGATCGAAGGCGCCTTGGCCGTCGCGCCCGCCTGGGCCGCTGTCGCTGGCAGGCTGCCGCACGTCCCGGCCTGATGCCGGAAGGCCGGTTGAAGCCTTTTCGGCACAAGCTTGGCGGTGTCGCATAAATTTTGCTGCATGGGACGGAAAGTCTGGAATAAAGGATGCGCGGCGCGCGTTCGCACCCATATGCATCGGGTCTCCACTTTCGGCCATCAGGCCGGATGAGCCGGCCCGGCCCTGGAAATGCGGCGTCGCGTCGTCCCGTCCGGCCTGCCGGCCGTAGGGGGAGGCCATGGCGTGAGTCGTGGCGTGATCGCAATGATCGGGTGCGCGGTTGAGCAAATTCGGGGTCGATCTGGAAGTCCACATCGCGTCCTTGCGGCGCTACGCGCGTGCCTTGCTGCGCAATGGTGCGGATGCAGAGGATCTGGTGCAGGAGGCGCTGACGCGCGCGGTGGCGCGTGCCGACAGCTTCCAGGCGGGGACGAACCTGCGGGCATGGCTTTTCACCATCCTGCACAACGTCCACGTCAATCAGGTCCGTTCCAAGGCCGCCCGGCCGCAGGAGGTCGACGTCGAGGATGTCGAGTCCAAGCTGGTCACCCCGGCCCGGCAGGAAGAGCGAGTGGAACTGCGCGAAATGATGCGCGCGGTCGACGAACTGCCTGAGGAACAGCGCAAGGTGCTGCTTCTGGTGGCGCTGGAAGGCCTGAAGTACGACGAGGTCGCCGACATGCTCGGCGTGCCGATCGGAACCGTCATGTCGCGCCTGTCGCGGGCGCGCGAGGCGGTGCGGGCGAAACTGGCGAACGAGGGTGGCGTCACCCTCCGGCGGGTGAAGTGATGAATGCGCATCGGGTCACAGAGGACGAGCTCCACGCCTACGTGGACGGACAGTTGGATGGGAACCGCCGTCTGGTGGTGGAACGGTGGCTGGCCGAGGATTCGGACGCGGCGCGCCGGGCGGAGGATTACCGCGCCCAAGCGCTGCTGCTGCACGAGATGTTCGATTCGGTGCTGCGGGAACCGCCTGGCGATGCCGTCCAGGATTTGACCGACAGGCTGAAGGGCCGCGTCGCCTTCAACGACAATCGGCCGGCCTGGCATGCCCGGCCGCTGGTTCGCTTCGCCGCCGCGGTCATGCTGGTGGTCGCCGGTGCGGCTGGCGGCTGGATGGGCCATGGCGCGGAGCAGCAGGCCACCGCCCCGATCGCCCAGCAGCGCCAGACCCTGGCCACCTTCGCCCAGGAAGCCACGCAGGCCCACCGCTTCTATACCTCCGACGAGCGCTTCCAGGTCGAACTCGGTGCCGACAACCAGGACGAGCTGAACGGCTGGCTGTCCAAGCGCATGGGGCGTGACGTGTTCGGCCCCGACCTTGGCCGTGTCGGCTATCGTCTGATCGGCGGCCGTTCCCTGCCCACCGACCTCGGAGCCGGTGCGCAGTACATGTACGCCAACGACGCCAACAAGCGGATCACCCTGTTCGTCGGTGCGCCGCAGGGGGGCAACCAGTCCAACTTCAGCTTCACGCAGAACGGTGACGTCGCCACCTTCTACTGGGTCGAGGGGCCGCTGGCCTACGCGCTGGCCGGCCGGCTGTCGAAGGAAGAGCTGCTGGAGATCGCCAAGGCCGTCTACAACGACGTGAAGGCCGGCCCGCCGCGCCGTGAGCAGCCGCCCGAACAACAGCAACAGCAGCAGCCTCCCCAGCCGCAGCAGCAGGACCAGCCTGCCGGCGTGCAGCCGATCAGCGATACGCAGAAGCCGAAGGATAGTTGAAGGCGGTGTTCAGGGGGGCTCAGGCCCCCCTTTACCGTTCCCGCATCAGCGTCGCCTTCAGCCAGTCGCGGACTTCCCGGCAGACCGCCTCGGAGGCTTCCTCCAGCGCATGGCCGGTTCCCGGCACCAGAACCAGCTTCTTCGGCTCGCGTGCCTTGCGGTGGACGTGGATGGAGCAGCTTGGAGGCAGGATCTCGTCCGCCTCGCCGTGGATCAGAAGGATCGGGCAGGAGAGGTCCCACACCGGATCGGTGCCGTAGCCCTGGGTGGCCAGCGCCACCACCGTGCACACCGCACCCCGGTTGGACGCGGCCGCCTGGATGACGACGGCGCCGCCGAAGGAGTGGCCGATCAGCGCCACATGGTGGATGCCCTGGCGGCCGAGGAAGCTCAGTCCGCACAGCACGTCATAGACCGCTGCCTCCAGGTCGCGCGAATCGCGGAAGCGCACGCGCAGCGAGGCCACGCCATCGGCGGCGAGGTCGCGGCA
The DNA here is from genome assembly GCF_017876115.1 of Azospirillum picis. Taxonomy (GTDB): domain Bacteria; phylum Pseudomonadota; class Alphaproteobacteria; order Azospirillales; family Azospirillaceae; genus Azospirillum; species Azospirillum picis. The sequence goes on along the minus strand of NZ_JAGINO010000002.1, from coordinate 135,405 downwards.
GAGCCGCGGATACAGGTCGCGCGCCGGCGTGTCGAAGCCGCCGCCGACCCCGCCGACCCACAGCGCCGCCAGCGTGGCGCCCGGCGCAGGATAGAAGTGCCCATCGATCGATCCGTGGTCGGTCTCCATCACCACGGGTTGGTAATTCTCGGTATTGGCGATGCCCAGTGTGGCGTTCAGCAACGGCACGGCCGTCCTCCCTCTCCGTCCTTCCATGACGTAACAGGCGGAATGCCGCCCGGTTGCCGTCCGTGCCGTCGGGGCGCGGTAAGCGGCCGTTGAAAGCCGATGTCGGGGGGCAGCCGCGGGGCATCCGCCCGTAGGAGGCGGCCTCGACCGGCGGCTTCGCGGCGGCAATGCTTGAGACGTCGGCAACGAAGCCGCAACCCCGCTGTTCTCTGCTGACAGGCTTTGGACAGACGGGAAAGGAGTGGCGATGGCGTCGAACAGTCTGACCGGGCACGGCCGGTGGCCGCAGCAGGCGTCTTTTCGCGGTGGTTCCGGGCCGGATGCCGCTGGGCAGGCCGGAGCCGGGGGCCGCTGGCTCGCGATGGTCGGCGGCACCGCGCTCGGCATCGTCGGGTTGCGGCAACCCGGCTGGGGCGGCAGGATGCTGGCGCTTGGTGGCGCCGGACTGTTCCTGGCCGGCGCGCTTGGGCTGCGCCCCTTCGGAGCCGGCCCGCTGCGTGCGGCGCGCGATCCCGGCGCTTGGCGCACGCCCGCGTCGCGCCGGCGTTCGCAGGTGCCGGAGCGCACGCAGGCCGTGGTCACCATTGCGGCCGAGCCGGGGGAGATCTTCCGGTTCTGGCGAAACTTCGCGAACCTTCCCAAGCTGATGCCGCAGCTTGAGCGGGTCGACGTGCTGTCGGCGACCGAAAGCCGGTGGACAGCCAGAGCGGACGTGCCGGCGGGCGCGGGGCTGAACTGGCGTTGCGTCCTCGACCGCATCGACGAGGACCGGCTTCTGACCTGGCACACGGTGGGTGAAACCCCCCTGCCGCACCGTGCCTCGCTGATGCTTGCCCAGGCGCCGGGAGACCGCGGGACCGAGGTGCGCCTGACCCTGGTCTACCGTGTTCCCGCCGAGACGGTCGCAGCCAGCCTCGGCGTGACGCCGGAGTCACAGGCGGAAGAGACCCTGCGCCGCCTGAAGCAGCGGATCGAGACCGGCGAGTTGTCGACCATCGCGCGCCAGCCGCATGGTCATGGCAGCCACTATCGGCCGACCGATTCCAGGGAGGCGATGGAATGAAGGCGCTCTGCTGGAACGGCACCAACGACCTGCGGGTGGAGCGCGTGCCCGACCCGGTGCTCGTCAACCCTCATGACGTCATCGTCAAGGTGGTCCTGTCTTCCGTCTGCGGGTCGGACCTGCACCTGCTGGACGGCTATGTTCCGACCATGCGCGCCGGCGACATCATCGGCCACGAGTTCCTGGGGGAGATCGTCGAGAAGGGGCCCGAGGTCCGCTACCTCAACCGCGGCGACCGCGTGATCACGGTGTCGATCATCGGCTGCGGCCATTGCGGCCATTGCCGGCATGGCGAAAGCTCGCTGTGCGACAACTCCAACCCGAACCCCGACTACGCCCGCACGGCTTATGGCCATTGCGGCGCCGGCATCTTCGGCTACAGCCACGCCTTCGGCGGCTATGCCGGCAGCCATGCCGAATACATCCGCGTCCCCTATGCCGACTTCAACGCCTTCCGCGTGCCGGAAGGCGTGAGCGACGAGAAGGCGGTCTTCGTGTCGGATGCCGTACCGACCGGCTACATGGCGGCCGACATGGCCGGCATCCGGCCCGGGGACGTGGTGGCGGTCTGGGGTTGTGGCGGTGTCGGCCAGATGGCGATCCGCAGCGCCTATCTGCTGGGGGCTGAGCGGGTGATCGGCATCGACCGCTTTCCCGACCGGTTGCGTCAGGCACAGTTGAAGGCCGGGGCGGAGACGCTGGACTACAACAGGGTCGACGTCTTCGACGCCCTGCAGGCGATGACCGGCGGGCGCGGCCCCGATGTCTGCATCGACGCCGTCGGCATGGAGGCGGACAGCGCGGCCGGGGCGGTGGAGGATCTCTACGACCGGGCGAAGCAGGCGATCGGCCTGCAGACCGACCGGCCGGCGGTGCTGCGCCAGATGATCGAAAGCTGCCGCAAGGGCGGCACGCTCTCCATCGTCGGGGTCTATGGCGGTCTGATCGACAAGTTCCCGATGGGGGCGGCGATGAACAAGGCCCTGACCTTCCGCATGGGACAGCAGAACGGCCAGCGCTATGCCGAGCGCCTGTTCCAGCACATCGAAAAGGGCGAATTGGACCCGTCCTACCTGATGACCCACCGCCTGCCGCTCGACGAGGGGCCGCAGGGCTACCGGCTGTTCAAGGAGAAGGGGGACGGCTGCATGCGTGTCGTCTTCGCCCCATAGGTTGCAGACAAGAGGGAGAGGGTCATGGAACTCGTCTACGCCTATCCCGCCGAACATGGGCGCAGCGTGGAGGCCGAGATCGTCGGCAGCCTGCGCGACCGCTTCGGCAACGTCGTGCAGACCGGCCGGGAGGAGCGGGACGCCGAACGCGGCGACCGGGCGGATGTGCTGGTGACGCTGGAGGTCGCCGACGACAGGGTCGAAGCGGCCCTGACCACCCTGCGTGCCCATCCGCTGGTGATCGATGCCGCCGCGGGGAGCTTCGGCGAACGGGTCTGAGGAAAAGGCCTGCCGATGGGCAATACCACCATCGCGCCTCTTCCCTGGGAAAGCGGCATATCCTCCGCTTTCCCCTTTCGTGTTCTTGGAAGGGAATGTGGGATGAGACGACTTTTGATGGTTATCGCCCTTGCGGTCTGCATCGGCGGGGGCACCGGAAGCGGCGGGGCTGCCGCCCAGGCCGTGATCGACGGCTGGTCATGGAGCATCCTCGTCCCGTCCTACACGCAGACCGACGTCCTCGGCAGCCACCTTCGCGAACTCATGAACCGCGACGCGCAGCGGGACATGCCGCCGCCCGATGTCTCGGCACTGCGCTACACACCGTCGAAGGCACGCCGCAGCGCCAATCTCTCCGCATTCGTGGAAAGGACGCGGGCTGTCGATCCGAACGGTGCGGCCGACCTGCAGCGGCTGTTCGCGGATGGCGACATCATCGAAAAGATCGCCGCGCTGATCGCTCCCCATGGCCTGCGGGTCGACAATCTCGCCGACGCCTACGCCCTGTGGTGGGTGACAGCCTGGCAGGCGACGCGCGGCGACAACGACACGCTGGGGCACGACGTCATGGCTGCGGTCCGCGCCCAGGCCGCGCGCGCGCTCAACGACGCCGGCGGTCCCGCCAGGGCGTCCGATGCGCAGAAGCAGGAGCTTGCCGAAGCGCTGCTGGTCCAGACGGCGTTGATCGACGGTGCGGTGGAGCAGGCCAAAGGGAATCCGGTGCGGATGAGGCAGGTCCGTGCCGCAGTCAGCAACGGCGCGCAGCGCATGGGACTGGACATGGCCAGGATGGAGCTGACGGGAGGCGGCTTCGTTCCGGGAGGAGGGCGGTAGGCGGGGGACGCCTCCGCGCCGCCCACTAATTCCTTAGTGTTCGAAACAATTTCGCAAGCCCCCGTGACCACGCTGCCCGGCACCTGTTGACCATCCCCGCAAGGCAAGTCCGCATCACTCATCCGGGGGTCATTTGCCGTGAAGATGTCCGCAACGGTTCCGCCTGTCGAACAGGCGCAGGCCACCGTCAAGCGCCGCTGGCCCATCGGGGTGGAACTGCAACCCGGCGGCGCCCACGCGCGGGTGTGGGTCCCGAAGGCGGCACGGGTGGACCTCGTGACCGAACCCGACGGACGGGCGACCGCGCTGGCTGGCGAGGGGAACGGCTACTTCTCCGGCCTGGTGCCGGGGCTGGAGGCGGGCGGGCTTTACCGCTTCCGCCTGGATGGCAAGGACACCCTCTATCCCGATCCGATGTCGCGCTTCCAGCCGGAGGGGCCGCATGGCCCCTCGCAACTGGTCGATCCGCACCGCTTCGCCTGGACCGACCGGGATTGGCGCGGCCGCGCCATACGGGGCCAGGTGATCTACGAGATGCACATCGGCACCTTCACCCGCGAAGGGACCTGGGAGGCCGCCATCCGGCAACTGCCGGCGCTGGCCGATCTCGGCGTGACGGTGCTGGAGGTGATGCCGGTTTCGGAGTTTCCCGGCCGCTTCGGCTGGGGCTACGACGGGGTGAACCTGTTCGCGCCGACGCGGCTCTATGGCGATTCCGACGCCATGCGGCGTTTCGTTGACGAAGCGCACCGGTTGGATCTCGCCGTCATTCTCGACGTCGTCTACAACCACTTCGGACCGGACGGCAATTACCTGAAATGCTTCTCCGACGACTACTTCACCGACCGCTACGAGAACGAGTGGGGTGAGGCCATCAACTTCGACGGCCCGGACGCCGGGCCGGTTCGCGAGTTCTTCCTGTCCAACGCCGCCTTCTGGATCGAGGAGTATCATCTGGACGGGCTGCGGCTGGACGCCACCCAGTCGATCCATGATGGCAGCGAGCGCCGGGGCGAGCCTCATATCCTGACCGAGATATCCTGCACGGTGCGCAAGGCCGCCGGCGGGCGCGCCACCATCCTGGTGGGAGAGAACGAGCCGCAGCATGCCAGCATGGTGAGGTCGGCCGAGGAGGGCGGCTGCGGGCTTTGCGCCATCTGGAACGATGACCTGCACCATTCGGCCATGGTCGCGCTGACCGGGCGGACGGAGGCCTACTACACCGATTATCGCGGCACGCCGCAGGAATTCGTGTCGGCGATGAAGTACGGCTTCCTCTACCAGGGGCAATGGTACCGTTGGCAGGGCAAGCGGCGCGGCATGCCGGCCTTCGACGTGCCGCGGGCGGCCTTCGTCACGTTCCTGCAGAACCATGACCAGATCGCCAACTCCGCCCGCGGCCTGCGGCTGCATGCGCTGACCTCGCCGGGACGGCTGAGGGCGATGACCGCGCTGATGCTGCTCGGCCCCGGCACACCGATGCTCTTCCAGGGACAGGAATTCGCGTCCGACAGCCCCTTCCTCTATTTCGCGGACCATGTGCCTGAACTGGCCGCACTGGTCGAGAAGGGCAGGGCGGAGTTCCTGGCGCAGTTCCCCAGCGTGGCTGCCCCGGCAATGCGATCGCGCCTGCCCGAGCCCCACGCGGAGGAGACCTTCACCCGATGCAAGCTCGACCACCGGGAGCGTGAGGCGAAGCCCGGGATCTGGTCCCTGCATCGTGACCTGCTGCGCCTGCGCCGGGAGGATCGGGTCTTCGCCGCTCCCCGCGTCGGCGGCCTGGACGGGGCGGTGCTCGGCGAGGAGGCGTTCGTTCTGCGGTTCTTCGGCGAGGGTGGCGATGGGGACCATCCGGGCGACCGACTGCTGCTGGTCAACCTTGGTCGCGACCTTCCGCTGCCGGCGCTGCCGGAACCGCTGCTGGCGCCGCGGCCGGATGCGGATGGCGGCGGTGCCTGGACCGTGCTGTGGTCGAGCGAGGAGCCGGTCTACGGCGGCTGCGGCACCGCCCCGGTCGAGCAGCCGGACGGAACATGGCGGCTGCCCGGCCATGCCGCGCTGGTGCTCGGCCCCGCGACCGGCGTCCGGGAAAAAAGCGATGGTGCGGGAGGCAACACAACCCCCGTCATCGCGGTTTCCGATGGAACGGAACCTTAAAAGCGGATCGCAGGTCCATCATGGCTGATTTCGTTCGCACCCTGTCGCGCGATGTCCTGAACACCGCCCCGGATGGCGCGGAAACCCGCGAATGGCTGGTGGCCAACGGCCTCGGCGGCTATGCCTCTGGCTCGGTGTCGGGGGCGGTGACGCGGCGTTACCATGGGCTGCTGGTCGCGGCCTTGCCGGCGCCGCTCGGACGCGTGCTGATGCTGAGCCAACTGAGCGACAGGGTGGTCGATGGCGAGGGGCGTGATTTCTGGCTGAGCTGCCGCGATGGCGACGGTGCCGAGGATGGCGACGATGGCGAGCAGGGCCGGACGGCTGCCCTGCAGGAGTTCCGCATGGAGGCCGGGTTGCCGGTCTGGCGCTTCCGTGCCGGCGACGCGGTGATCGAGCGCCAGATCGTCCTGCCCCATGGACAGAACATCGTTCACGTCACCTACCGCGTGCTTGAGGCGAAAGCCCCCATCCGGCTGCGGCTGCGGCCGGTGCTGGCCTTCCGCACGTTGGAATCGGCCGTGGACCGGCCGCTGGCCCGCGATTACCGCATCACCGCCAGCGGCCAGCGCTACGAGGTGTCGGCGGGCCCGGACCTGCCGGTGCTGCGGATGGCCGTCGAAGGCGGCGACTTCTCGATGACGCTCGACGGCGGCCTCCGCCGCGACATCTATTACTCTGTGGAGGCGCAGCGCGGCTACGAGTCGCGCGGGTCGCTGTGGACGCCGGGCTTTTTCAGCGGCGAGGTCGGGGCGGGGCAGAGCATCACCTTCGTCGCGGCGACCGAGGAGTGGTGGCGGCTGGAGGCGCTGCCGCCGTCCGACGTGCTGGATTTCGAGGGCGAGCGCCGCCGCCGCCTCATCCAGAACGCCCATCCTTGCCTGCGCGACGGGGCGATGGCGGAACTCGTGCTGTCCGCCGACAGCTTTCTGTTCGTGCCGGCCGGCCGCGTCGCCGACCAGATGCGGGCTCGGGCGGAGGGCGACGAGGTCCGGACGGTGATCGCCGGCTACCACTGGTTCACCGATTGGGGCCGCGACACGATGATCGCACTGGAGGGGCTGACCCTCGCCACCGGCCGTCACATGGAGTCCCGCTGGATCCTGCACACCTTCGGCCACTACATCCGGGATGGTCTGATCCCCAATATGTTTCCGGACGGCAAGGACAGCGGCCTCTACCACACCGCCGATGCGACGCTCTGGTTCTTCCATGCCCTGAACCGCTATCTGGGCGTCACCGGCGACCGCGACACCCTGCGGCTGTTGCTGCCCAAGCTGCGGGAGGTGATCGACTTCCACCGTCGCGGGACCCGGTTCGGCATCGGTGTCGACCAGCGCGACGGATTGCTGCGCCAGGGTCAGGAGGGCTATCAGCTCACGTGGATGGACGCCAAGGTCGATGATTGGGTGGTGACGCCACGTCGCGGCAAGGCGGTCGAGATCAACGCCCTGTGGCACAACGCCCTGCGCCTGATGGCGGGATGGCTGCGCGAGGAGGACGGCGAGGCCGCCGCCCGGCCGCTGGACGAACTCGCCGACCAGGCTAGGGCATCCTTCAACGCCAGGTTCTGGTGCCCGTCGGCAGGGCACCTGTTCGATGTGGTGGATGGCGAGCATGGCGACGACATCGCCTGCCGACCCAACCAGATCTTTTCGGTCTCGCTCGACCATCCGGTGCTGGACCGCGACCGGTGGGAACCGGTGGTGGAGACTGTCCGCAGCCGGCTGCTCACCCCGGTCGGGCTGCGGTCGCTCGCGCCCGGGTCGCGGGATTACAAGCCGAAATACTTCGGCGACTTGCGGGCACGCGACGCCGCCTATCACCAGGGCACGGTCTGGGGCTGGTTGATCGGCCCTTACGTCGACGCCTGGTTGAAGCTGCACCCGGAGGATCGCGAGGGCGCTCGGCGACTGCTGGAAGGCTTCCTGCCTCATCTGGATGAGGCGGGCATCGGCACCATCAGCGAAATCTTCGATGCCGAGGCGCCGTTCGTGCCAAGAGGCTGCATCTCCCAGGCGTGGAGCGTCGCCGAGGTGCTGCGGTGCTGGGTCAAGACGCAGCCTTGATTGATCAGGAGGTTGCAAAGCGTTGACGGACGAAAGTAATAGGCCTGTTGGCAGGTGCGTAACTGCCCGTAACGATGGTGCAATACCCTAGGGCGCAGTTGTCAACAGGGCACAATCCGGTGTGGAATCGCAGTCTCGGGTGGAATGTGACAGATTTCGGTTGACACGCCACCCAAGCCCCAAGTGCATGAAATCGACGATTGTTGTTTTAAATCAGCGCTCTAACATTATTGATGCTTTTTTGGGCAAACACAGCGCGGGCCTTGAATCGCTTAGGGCGAATCGAGGCTTCGCACTCATTGCCCACATAGTTATCCACAGCCTCTGTGGAGACCGCGAGTTGGCGCTGGCGGCCTTGACCGTTGTTGTGCCGATTTCTGCCCACTGACCTTCGGATAGATGGAATTCGGGTGAGGTGCTTTGCCCGGCAGGCGCAAGGAGGTAGCCGGATTGGATTTTGGCCAAGCGCCTGAAAGCATCCTATAGTTCATCTCCAGTCTCTTCGGTGGAAGGTCGGTATCGACGGTTCCGGTGGAGGGAAGTCAAGCGGAGGTGCCCATGCGGGAAGTGGCCGGCATGCCGTACCCGGCGGTGCGATCCAACTGGGGTAGCGGCGTTTCCGATGATGCCCTCTCCGGAGCACCGGTTCGCCGCGGTTGGCCCGGTCTGCTTGGGCCCGTTGCCGCGGTCGTCACCTCCGTGTTCGCGGCCACGCTGCTGGCCGCGCTGATCCTCCATCTCCTCGTCGGACTGGCCGTCCGGCTGCCTGCCTCCGATCCGCTCGGCGCCCTTTCGGTTCTGGGCGGAATGTTGGTTGTGCTGGCGACGCTGATGCCTTTTGCGCTGCTGTGGGTGCGGCGCGCGCACGGGGCCTGGACGGCTCTTCAGGCCGCTCCAGGTGGCGGAGCGGGCGGAGGGGCGCTCACCGGTCGCTGAGTTCCGCCGATCGGCATGGCGCCGAAAGCGCGCCGCTTGGTCGGGGCGCCGTATCGATCCTCCTACGGTGAACGGCCGTGAGCGCGTGGGGACATGACGACGGGGCCGCGCGGGACCGCCTCCAGGAATCCGTTGCCCCCGGCACCACGGCTGCGCTTAACTCGGTGGGAGGCGGCGGTGTGCCGTCCTGCAAGGCTCGGCTGGAGCCGGCATCCGGGGGGCGGTGATGGGGCTTTTCGACTTTCTGAAGGTCACGGTGAAGGAGAAGGCGGCGCCCAAACCGGCTCAGCGACCGGTCAGCGTCGTTGAATTCGATGGGAAGAGCTTCCCCTTGCTGTCGCTGACCACCAAGGGCTTCGTCGCCCGCGGGTTCGACAACTCCCTGATTGCGGGCCAGAACGCGCGGGTTTCAGTGCGGGTGGACGATGGCGGCACCAAGTTTTCCTTCGTCGCGACCGTGTCCGTGGTCGAAGCGAAGGGCGGCTCGCTCGCCGCGACCTGGTCCATCCTGCCGACCGAGGTCGACTCCGCGATCCGCCATTATGCCCAGCAACGCAAGCAGCAGGATTCAAAGGGCGGCGGACGCTGAGAGGAGGTGTCGGGAGGAACCGGTTTCCCGCCTCCGGCGAACCGAATATCCCGCCATACATCGAAGAGCCGGCGCATGGTCGGGGTCCGCATCCGGTGACCCCCTTCCACATCGTCCGCGATCAGTCGCGGCTTGCGGGCACCGTGGCCGGCGCGGGCATTCCGGCGTTGACGATCTTCGGCATGGTCAGCAACCGTGCCCTCTCCAACCATTCCGACAGCGTCACGAACTCGCATCCCTTCGCCCGCAACTCGGCGATCACGCGGGGGAGCGCCTGTGCCGTGGTGGGATAGGTCGAGTGCATCAGGAAGACGTTGCCGGGCATGCCGGCGACCTGGATCTGGTTGACGATTTTGTCGGCGTTCCTGATCTTCCAGTCGCGGGTGTCCACCGACCAGAGCACGGAGCCCATATGCTCCTCGCGCGCCAGTCCCAGCAACTCTTCGGAATAACGGCCGTATGGCGGGCGGAAAAGGACGGGATTTGCCCCGAAGCTGCGGAGGATGCGGTTCGTTTCGGCGATCTCGAACCGTGCGGCCTCCGCATCCATCTTGCGGAGATCGGAGTGGGTGAGGCTGTGGTTGCCGATCTCATGCCCGCCGGCGACGAAATCGTGGATCAGGTCGCCCTGCCGCTCGGCGATCCTGCCGACCGGGAAATAGGTCGCCCGCACCCCTTCGCTGTTCAGAATGTCCAGGATCTGACGGGTCACCGTGCGGTGCGGGCCGTCGTCGAAGGTCAGCGCGCAGAGGTTCCAGTTTTCCTTCTTCAGCGTGGCCGGCATCACGTCGTACCGCGAATCCGGCATCACCGAGCGCAGCCGCCCCTTGCGGCGACTGTGCTGCTCGATGTCCGCCATCGTCCGGGCGTCCTCCTCGCTGTAGATGATCGTGCCGTCGGGCGGCGCGGTCATGGTGGCGAGAGACGGCGGCACCACAAGCGGGGCGGCGGCGGCCGAAGCGATCGGTGCCAGGACCGACGTCGTGGTCCCGGCGGCCTTGCCGTCGGCGACCGTGGGGACGACTGCAGGGGCGGCCACTGGGGCGGCCACTGGGGCGGCCGCCGGGGCGACCGGCACGATGGCCGGCTTGCCGGCCGCCGGAGCCGGTCGAGCCGGTGGCATGGAGGGCACCGGTGCGGGGGATGGCGGGGCGACGGCCACCGTCACCGCCGGCGGCAGGGGTTTTGCCGGCGGCCCATCCACCGCGGCCCGCGGCTCGGCGGGTGAGGCCGTTCTGGCGGTGGCCGGTGCGGCGGCCGGGCGGTCCACCACCAGGCATCCAAAGCCGGCGCCGAGGATCTTGCGGCAGAGCGATCTCGGTTCGCTGGCGTTGTCGATCCGGGCGTAAAGCGCCACGCCGCCGGCTCCGCTCTTGGCGTCGAGCGGCATCACCGATGCCGTCAGGCCGGCAGCCAGTTCCGGCGCGCGGCGCTGCAGATCCTTCCAGCTCCACCAGGCGTCGCCGTCACCGGAATAGATGCCGAGCTGCAACACGGCTCCATCAGGGGCGGCGACCGGCGACGGGGCGGCGGCATTGGCCCCCTGTGCAGAGAACAGCATGACGGCGCCTGCAATGATCGCAGCGCCGAGCATGTTGCTGCGCAGTCGCGGCGCCGTCGGCAGAGCCGCCTGGCGCAAGAGGGCGAAAGAAGCGGCGTTCGGCGGGAAGTTGCGCAACATATCGGTTCCGTCACTTGGCCCAGCCACCATTCGCCGGACCACCGGTTGATGCGGCTGCAATATCATCCCGAAAGTACTAATTCAAACGACAAGCGGTGGAAATCGAAGCCGGACGGCGATTTCCGAAAGGGCGTTGCCGATGGGGAACGGTCGGATGACGCTCATGCCGAACCACCGGAACCGCCGGGGTGGCGGCGGGGTTCATAAGGGGAGGAGCGGGTGTCGAGGGCGGTGCGCAGGCACCGCTTGGTCATCCGTGGATAACAAGGCCCACCGGTGAAGGAGATGACGCCCCATGGCCGAGGATTTGGAAAGCCGCATCCGTCGGCGCGCGCATGACATTTGGGAACGGGAAGGCCGGCCCGAGGGGCGATCCGACGCCCACTGGGAACTGGCCAGCGAGGAAATCGCGATTGAGGACAATTACCGCAGCACCCTGAAGCCCAACCCGGCGGGTGGCCCGGAAGCCACGGCGCAGCGCACCGAGCCGGTTGAGCCTGTGCTGAGCATCGCCAACCAGGGCGAGATGCCCGGCTTGGCCGACCAGGGCGAGGAGTCCACCATTCCGATGCGCGGTGATCGCGACGTCTGGCCGACGCCGGAGGAAGCCGCATCGACCGCCGTGCCGCCGAACCGCAGCCGGAAGACCCGTCGCCGCGCCTGACGGCCGCGTGGCATTCCCGGACCCACCCTAAGGATCGGGAGGGGCCGGGAATGCCGCAAACCGTGCACCGGCCTGCACCTTCCCGGACCGGGAAACGGGATGGAAAATCCGCTCAGGCGGGTGAGCGGTCCGGTGCCGGGGGGGCGGAAGCCCGGCCGGTTTCAGGCTGCACCGCAGGTGTCACGCCGGTGCTGGGCAGCGGCTCCGCCGCCGGACCGGTGACCGGCATCTCATCGATCCGGTCATAGATGTCCGGATGCAGGCGGACCGACCCGTCAGCCGTGACCGTGGCGATCCAGTACACGAACTGAACGGGCATCGGGGTCGGAAGCTTGATCCACTGCGGCTGGGCACGATCGAGCATGCGGTCGATGCGGGCCGGGGTGATCGGTGTGCCCTGAAGCAGGGTTTCGGCCAGCAGGCGCGGATCCTCCAGACGGACGCAGCCGGAGCTGATCGAGCGCAGCTCACGGGCGAACAGCCGGGGCTCGTTGGTGCCGTGCAGGTAGATGTCGTAGGGATTGGTCAGGTTGAAGCGGAAGCGCCCGAGCGCGTTGTGGTTTCCCGGCTGCTGGACGATGCGGACGCGTCCGGGGGAGACGCCTTGCCAGTCCACCGTCTCCGGCGCCACCTCCTGCCCGTCGAGATAGACGACGGCGTGCTGGATGCCGGGCGTGCCGGTGGCGCGCAGGTGCGGAAGCTTGTCCTCCTTCATGATCGTCGGCGGCACGGTCCAGGTCGGATTGACGATCACATGGGTGATGCGGTCGGTCAGCAGCGGCGTTTCCCGCGACGGGCGGCCGACGATGGCCCGCATCGTCATCACTTCCTCGCCGTCGCGAACCAGCGTGGTGGTCTGGTCGGTCAGGTTCACGACGAGCACGCTGTCGGGAGCGGTGTCGCGGAAGCTGCGCATCGCCACCGCGCTCTGGCGCATCAAAGCGGCCGCTTCGGCAGGGCCGCGGTCCAGCGCTGCGCGGGTCCCGGCGCCGACCAGCCCGTCGGGCTTCATCCGCTGCGCGACCTGGAAGGCCCGCACCGCACGGTCGATCTCCGGCGTGAAGATGCTGGACACCTGGTCGGCGGGCAGCAGCCCGAGTTCCACCAGACGCTGGGCAAGGCGTCCGACCCGGTCTCCGGAGCTGCCGAGCTTCAGGAGCCCGCCCTGGCCGATCGGCGCCGAGGTCTGTGCCGGCATATGGTCGAGTTCGGCCGCGGCGGAGTCCAGCCGGTCGGCCCAGCCGGTCAGGGTATCGCGGTAAGGGGCGGCGTCGGCGGGAAGCGACGCGATCAGCAGGGCCGACGACAGCAGGGCCGATGACAGCAGGGCCGGCGACAGGGCAGCCGCCAGCAGGCTGGCGGAACGATCCGGCCTCCGGGTGATCCGCTTGTGGAAGGGGCGGAGATCGGCGGCTACTGTCATGTCAATCCCTCTGTCGCAAAGTGCCGGCCCTTCTGTCTCGGAGTGCCGGTTGTGCGCCTGCGCGGATGCGCGGCCGGTCCGAATACAATCTATGCATTGCTGTCGGGGTTGGCGAGCGGTGCAGCGCGAAAAGCCGATGCTCCCCATGATGGTGTGATCTTCCTGCCAGCCATGCTATGACCGCTTTATGCAATAAGGTCACACCACCAGATTTTTTTATTGCCTCGGACGATGACCTTGACCTATACGGTTATCCGTCCGGCGGCGCTTCCCCTCTGACGAAATGCGCCGGGCAAGCGTTGGTCATAAGCCGTATAAGGGCTTGGGATCCATAGCGGTCATCAGCTCTTGAGCCATCGCGCACGCTTCGCGACCAGCCACACGCCGAAGGGCCGGAAACAAGCGGCCGGAACGAAAACGACGAGGTTCGGGGATGTTTCTGGGGAATGACGAGCGTGCTGCTCCTTCAATGGGGCGGCGCGGGTTCCTGGGTTTTGCCGCGGCTGCGGTATCGGCGGCCGTTCCGGTCGCCACGGGAATGGTGACGGGGGTGGCCACGGTGGCCCCGGTGCTGTTGGGCAGCGGCACGGCGGAAGCTGCTCCCTTGACCGGCGGTGTGCGTCGTTTGGCGCTTCACAACATCAACACCAACGAACGCTTCGACGGTGTCTATTGGGCCGACGGCCACTACCGGCCGGAGGTGTTGCGGAAGCTGGACGTCCTGTTGCGGGACCACCGCGCCAAGCAGGTGTGCCGCTATGACCCGCGTCTGTTCGACCTGTTGGCCCGCGTGCATCAGGCGGTCGGCTCCGATCAGCCGTTCGAGGTGATTTGCGGCTATCGGTCGCGCCGTACCAACGCCCTCGCGCGGCGCCGGTCCCGCGGCGTGGCGAAGGAGAGCTATCATACCCGCGGCATGGCGATCGACATCCGCCTCCCCGACGCGCATCTGCGTGGGATATCGGAGATCGCCAAGGGAATGCAGTCGGGGGGCGTCGGATACTATCCCCGCAGCGATTTCGTCCATCTGGACGTCGGGCCCGTCCGAAGCTGGTGATACCGCCCACGCGGACGCCGGCTTGCAGGCGGGGACGGCAAGGCTGACCCGCCGGCGATCATGTGCGGCGCTGAGCCGGTATGGAAAAGGCTCCGTGATCGATCAGGATCGCGGAGCCTTTTGATTATGGCGTCTTCCGTGTGAGTCACGTTTCCAGCGATCCCGCTTGAAACGTGACTCACACTCTCAATGCGGCCTTGCACCCCGGCCTTCGCCGCCATCGTCGGCGCCGGGGGGCGGATCAGCCACGCGTCGAGGGCTTCGAGGCACGCAGAATATCGGTCGGATCCCAGACGGCGCCATGGCGGCGGCGGGGCTTGCCCTTGTCCCCTTGGGCTTCAAGCAGTTTGGCAGCCTTGGCCCGAGACGAATCGCCGCGCGTCTGGCGGGTGCTGCTGCGCACCGCCTCCGCGTCCACCGGCTGGGCGGGCGGAAGCTTGGCGGCGCCGTGCCCATCCATGTAGGAGGGCAGGGCAGTCTGACCCCCGTCCAGCATCTCGCCGCCGTCGCTGTCGGGCTCTTCCGGCATTTCCCTGATCCCGGGAGACAAGGCGGACAGCAGCGCCAGCAGTTCATCGGAAACATGGGACGGTGCGGCCCGCCACAGCCGGAGCAGGCGGGCTTCGCGCCGGCTGATCTGGGTGCCGCTCTCAGCCGGCTCCTCGCCGTCGCCGCGCGGACGCTGCGCCTGGGAAGGGTCGTCATAGCTGTCGAAAAAGAAGCTGACCGGAACGTCCAGCACCTGGCCAAGGCGATAGAGTGTGCCCGCCGAAATTCGGTTTGAGCCGCGCTCGTACTTCTGGACCTGCTGGAAGGTCAACCCGATCGCTTCCCCAAGCTTCTCCTGGCTCATTCCCAGCAGCGTGCGGCGCATTCTGACGCGCTGCCCGACATGGGCGTCTACAGACCAGGATTCCGGCGATCCGCGTCGTCCTCTTTTGCGTGCCGTCGCCTCACTCATGTCCATTGGTCTCCGATACCCAGTCGACAACCGCCTCTCTTTGCGAGAATGAAAAGATTGTTTACATGGGCTTTGGCGCGATTCAAGGGAAAACTTGCGAATATTGGGCCATTCCGACCATATTCCGGTAGGTGGGTGCGGGAGACCAGCATTCGCGCGAGTTTCCGTGTTACGACTTTGTATTAATTGGTCGACCGGGGCGTACATTTCCGTCGCACCTTTGTGTACCTCCTACACCCGATCACTCAGGAAAATCCCGGATTCTTTTGCCGCACCCGCTGGTTGGGGCGATCGTTTGTCCTTTTCAGCCATCGCCCGGAAGGAAGGCGGTGGAGTTTACCCGGACGGGAGCCGCGACAATAAACCTTCAGGTTGCGGCAAATAATCATGCGTGGAAAACGCAATTTCTGCTATTCAAGGCCGATATGCCTTGTCACGCGCCGGCGTTCGGGGTCGCGATGCGGGCAACCGTCCGCCATTCCATCATTAATATCTCGTTAACCGTAATTTCCGGTTTATCAACGCCGTGGAAGCGGGGGGATTCCGGGCCGATCGCCCCCTGGTGCGTGACCGTCCGTATCGGCCTTGCCGCTCATGCCGGCGGTCGGTGACCAGGGGCCGCCGGGCATGGCGAAGGACTCGACATGGTCACGCAGCTTCTGCACCTGCGACGGCGTGGCGATGCGGCCGAAGTGCGACTTCAGGAGGGCCGCCAGGGCCCCTCTCGTCGGCCGGACGCCGGCGGCCGACAGCATGCGGTAGACGGCGAAAGCCTCCGCGTAGGCGGCGATGCGGTCGGGCCGGCTGCGCAGTTGCGCCGCCTGGGCAGTGCCGCCGCGGCGGAGATGGTCAGCGAGACGCGACGCCGCCTGATCGACCGTCAGATCGGGGAGGGGCACCGCCTCCTCCTCCGGCTGTTCCGGCCGGCCGATGGCTTCACGTCGCCGGCGCCTGCGCTGCCGCTCCCGATCCCCGGCGCGCAGGCGGTCGGCATAGGCGGGATCGGATGCGCGCCGTTCCGTGCGGTTGCGGTTGGATCGCGCCGCCCGCTCTTCTTCCCGGGCACGCTGTTCCGGGTCGCGCAGAAGGAACGCCAACTCCTCGGCGGTCAGCCGCGGCGCTCCGGCCCCCGAGGTGTCGGCGGCAGCGTCGGCAGCGTCTGGGGCGTCGGAGGCGTCCGGGCGGTCCATGCCGGGGATAACGCGGCGGCGCGTCGGCCGGTTCCCCGCTCCGGCTCGCTGTCTCCACCCCATCTGCCTCGTCCCCCTGCCGTCCCGTGTTGGAGAGCCCGCTTGGATGATGCGGGAGATTTCATGTCCGGGCGATGCCCGCCCGTGCTAGACAGGGCCGTCCGTTCGTGGGGGCCGGTCCCTCGGTCCCTTTCCCGAGTGCCACATTGGAACGCGCCCGCCCATGACCCCCCGGCAAGCCCTTCAGCAACGCCTCGCGGCTTTGGACGCGCATCTCCGCGCGGAGAACCCGAACCTGCTGCCGGTTCTCCCGACCTTCCGCGCCTTCGACCGCATCCTCTCCGGCCTCGGGTTGATCGGCCGGTACGAATCCCTGACCACCCGGATTCCCTGGTGGCCGATGGTCGCCGTGCTAGGGACCTTTTCCGCCGGCAAGTCGACCTTCCTGAACGGTTACCTCGGCGAAGCGCTGCAGAACACCGGCAACCAGGCGGTCGACGACAAGTTCACGGTCATCTGCCATGGGCCGGAGACCCGCAAGGAAGCCCTGCCGGGCACGGCTCTCAACGCCGATCCCCGCTTCCCCTTCTACCGGATCGCCGACGAGATCGAGAAGGTGGCGGCAGGCGAGGGCAAGCGGATCGACAACTACCTGCAGCTCAAGACGCTCGCCGGCCCGCGCACCAAGGGCAAGATCTTCATCGACTCGCCGGGCTTCGATGCCGACGACCAGCGCCGCTCCGTCCTGCGGCTCGTCGATCACATCGTCGAGCTGTCGGACCTCGTCCTTGTCTTCTTCGACGCCCGCCATCCCGAGCCGGGCGCGATGCAGGACACGCTGCGCCATCTGGTGTCGAAGACGGTCAACCGCGCGGACGCCCGCAAGGTCTGCTACATCCTGAACCAGGTCGACACCACCGCGAAGGAGGACAATCTGGAGGCGGTGTTCGGCGCCTGGCAGAGGGCCATCGCCCAGGCCGGGCTGGTATCCGGCCGCTTCTATGCCATCTACGACCAGCGTTCGGCCGTCGACATCGAGGACGATGGCCGGCGTGCCCGCTACGAGGCGCGGCGCGACCACGACCTGGCTGAAATCCACACCCGCGTCAACGAGGTTGAGGTGGCTCGCGCCTACCGCATCATCGGCTCCATCGACAGCTTGGTGAAGGAGGTGGAGGGCGAGGTGCTGCCCAAGCTGCGCGAGGCGATGGCGACGTGGCGGCGGCGTGTGCTGACGGTCGATCTGGTCCTGGCTGTGCTGCTGGTGCTGGTCCTCGGCACGATGGTGCAAACGGTCGGCGGCGGCTTCGCCGCCTTCTTCGGCTGGCTGTTCGATGCCGGCGGCGGCGGGGCGCCGCTGAACCTGATCGGCACGATTCTGGTTCTGGGCGGCCTGTATCTGGCCGGCCACTTCAAGATCCGGCAGGTTTTCGCCCGCCGGATCGCCCGCGGCCTCAGCGACCGTTTCGGCGATGTCGACCTCGACCTGCGCCAAGCCTTCCTGAACAACACGCGGTTTTACCGGTCCATCTTTGCCAAGCAGCCGGTCGGCTGGGGGCAGCGGGCCCGCAAGGCGATCTTTGCCATCCGCGAGGCGACCGCCGTGCATGTCCAGCGCGTCAACGATCTCTACACCGATCCCGCCGGACGCCGCAGCCGGTCGGCGCAGGCCGCCGCCGCGGAGTGAGCGCCGGCACAGGACAGTGGCCCGGTGGAGCGGGAAGGCTGCGGTCCGCCGCCTCCCGCCCCGCCTTCCGGGTCGCGGCAGCTTCCATCGCCGCCCTGCTGGCGCTCTGGCCGGCCGCCGGGCCGGCCGCCGGAACCGGTCGTTCCAGCCCGTCACCGCCTGCCGGCCTCGACCTGGTGACCGGCGACTATGCACCGTTCACGGCGGAGGAACTGCCGGGGGGCGGCCTGGTGACCGAACTGGTCCGCCGCGCCTTTGCGGTCGGCGGTCTTCGGTATGACGTCCGGTTCCTGCCGTGGCGGCGCGGGTATGACGGCGTGGTCGCCGGACGCTTCCTGGCAACCTTTCCCTATGTCCGGACGCCGGAACGCGAGCGGGAGGTCCTCTACTCCGATCCGGTCATCGAGGCGCGGCAGCTCGTCTACCTGTCCACGCGCAGCCCGATGGAGTTCCGCGACGGGGATGCCGGCCCGGAGTCGTTCCGCGACCGCAGGATCTGCCAGCCGGCCGGATACGCCTTGCCGCCCGAACTTGATCTGCTGGTGGCGCGGGGGGAGGCGAGCCGCCTGACGCCGACGGACCTCAGCGGCTGCATCGGGCTGCTCGCCGACGGCCGGGCAGATGCGCTGGTGATCGACGAATTCAGCGGCGCGGCGGCCGTCGCCCGGTCGGGTCGGGGCGGCGGCATCCGGGTGGCGGAGCGCCCCTTCGCCATGGTGACCCTGCATCTGGTGGTCGGGCGGGCGACGCCGGGGGCGGAGGAGGTCGTGGCGGCCTTCAACGACGGGCTGAAGACCCTCAGGGACCAGGGGGTGTATGCCGGCCTTCTCGCGCGCTACACCGCGCCGGAGCCGTGATGATTTCCGCCGCCCCGGCCGAGGTGGCGCCGCTTTTCCGCGCAGGATCGTCCCGTCACCATGGACAGGACGGAGCATCGTGCTATAAACGCGCGGTTTCGATCATGGAAAAGGGGCGCGGGCCGTGGCCATCGACGCGTCGATTCTGGTCCTCAACGGGCCGAACCTCAACATGCTGGGCGTGCGGGAACCGCAAATCTACGGCTCGATGACCCTTGACGACCTGGAGGCCGCCTGCCACGAGCGCGCCGACCAGCTCGGGATCACCGTGGATTTCCGGCAGTCCAACCACGAGGGAGAGCTGGTTTCCTGGATCCAGCAGGCACGGACGGAGAATGACGGCATCGTCATCAACGCCGGTGCCTACACCCACACTTCTGTCGCCATCATGGACGCGCTGATCCTGTCGGAGCTTCCGGTGATCGAGGTGCACCTGTCGAACATCTTCAAGCGCGAGCCGGTCCGCCATCACTCCTACATCTCGCCGGTGGCGAATGGGATGATCTGCGGGTTCGGGCCGCACGGGTATCTTCTGGCGCTGGACGCCATCGCGAACATCATCGACCGCGATTAAGGAAACGGGAACGACTGACATCATGGCGAGCTTCGACATCGACGGCGATCTGGTCCGCAAGCTGGCGGACCTCCTGCGTGAGACGGGCTTGAGCGAGATCGAGTTCGCCGAGGGCGAAAAGCGTATCCGCGTCACACGTCCGACCGCCGCGCAGACGGTCGCCGTCCAGGCGGCCCCGGTCCTGGCGGCCGCCCCGGTCGCCGCCGTCGTGGCCCCGGCGGCCAAGCCGGCCAGCCACCCCGGCGCCGTGACCTCGCCGATGGTCGGCACCGCCTATCTGGCCGCCGAACCGGGCGGGACCCCCTTCGTGCGTCCGGGCGACGTGGTCAAGGCCGGGCAGACCGTGATGATCATCGAGGCGATGAAGGTCATGAACCCGATCAAGGCGCCGCGCGCCGGCACGATTGCCGAGGTGCTGGTGTCCGACGCCCAGCCGGTCGAATTCGGCGAAGTCCTCCTCATCATCGAGTAAGCGGGGCATTCCCTTGGCGATGTTCGAAAAGGTCCTGATCGCGAACCGCGGTGAGATCGCTCTGCGCATCCACCGCGCCTGCCGCGAGATGGGGATCCAGACCGTGGCGGTGCATTCCACCGCCGACGCCGACGCCATGCATGTCCGCCTCGCCGACGAGAGCGTGTGCATCGGCCCGGCGTCTGCGCGCGAAAGCTACCTCAATATCCCGGCCATCCTGTCGGCGGCCTCGATCACCAACGTCGATGCCATCCATCCCGGCATCGGCTTCCTGTCGGAGAACGCCCAGTTCGCCGAGATGGTGGAAGAGCATGGCTTCACCTTCATCGGCCCGACGCCGGAGCATATCCGGGTCATGGGCGACAAGGTGACCGCCAAGAAGACGGTGATGGCGCAGGGGCTGCCGGTGGTGCCCGGCTCCGACGGCCCGGTGGCGACACTGGAGGAGGCGGAGAAGGTCGCGCAGGAGACCGGCTATCCCGTGCTGATCAAGGCGGCGGCGGGCGGCGGCGGCAAGGGCATGAAGGTGGCCCGCAGCCCCGACCAGTTGAAGGAGGCCTACCAGCTCGCCCGTGGCGAGGCGCGCGCCGCCTTCGGCAACGACGAGGTCTATCTCGAGAAGTATCTCGGCCGTCCCCGCCACATCGAGATCCAGTTGCTCGGCGATACGCACGGCACCTGCGTGCATTTCGGCGAGCGCGACTGCTCGGTCCAGCGCCGGCACCAGAAGGTCATCGAGGAGGCGCCGAGCCCGGCGCTGAACGCCGAGCAGCGCGAGTACATCGGCGATCTGGCGGCCAGGACGGCGGCGGCCATCGGCTACCGCGGTGTCGGCACGATGGAGTTCCTCTTCGAGGACGGGCGGTTCTATTTCATCGAAATGAACACCCGCCTGCAGGTCGAGCACACCATCACAGAGATGATCACCGGCATCGACCTGGTGCGCGAGCAGATCCGCGTCGCCGCCGGCGCTCCTCTGGGATACCGTCAGTCGGACATCCGCTTCGAGGGCCATGCCATCGAATGCCGCGTGAACGCCGAGAACCCGGAAACCTTCATGCCGTCGCCGGGCAAGATCGACGGCTACCATGCGCCGGGCGGCCTGGGCGTGCGCGTCGACTCCGCCCTTTATGACGGCTATCGCGTCCCGCCCCACTACGACAGCCTGATCGCCAAGCTGGTCGTCCACGGCACCACCCGCAACGAATGCCTGATGCGTCTGCGGCGGTCGATCGAGGAGTATGTGATCGGCGGCATCCAGACGACGCTGCCCCTGCATGACCGCATCATCGCCCAGCAGGCTTTCATCGATGGGAATTACGACATCCATTGGCTTGAGCAGCTCATGGCGAAGTCGTAATCGGCTGAGGTCAAGCATAGTATAAAAAGTAGAGTGCGGCATATCGTCGCAGAGAAAAACCCCTCCTTCGACCCGAAGGAGGGGTTTTTCGTTTGCACAAGATTTTTGATCCTTAATTCCAGGCTGGTCGCTTGGCAGAGATTCATTCGCATTTTGACAATCTGGACTTCATGATCCGGCGTTTTTCGCATTTTGCGACGCAGGCTGCCATCCCGGCACGTAGCATGATGGTGGGTCGTCGAGTGTCCGGATCGTTGCGACCGTTGCGCCGCATCGGGGTTTCCCCTGATCGCCACCGGATCGTCTCACGGGTTGCATGGCACGGCTCTTGCTCTTTTGATCTGGGTCAGTGCGGTCCGCCGTCCACTCCGGGTAGATGGGCAGGCTTCCCATTCTCCATCCCGCCCTCCGCCGGGCCGCCCCTGTCCTGTGGCATCGGTCCGGCGGTGCCGTATCCCTTGCCCGACGAGGCTCGTCCATGCGCCTGAACGAACCGATCACCGACCGTGAAATCGTGATGGAAGAGGGCGTGCTGCTGGTGTCGCGCACGGACACGGGCGGCCGCATCACGTTCGTCAACAAGGCCTTCGCCGACATCAGCGGTTTTGCCGAGAGCGAGTTGATCGGCGCCCCCCATAACCTGATCCGCCATCCCCACATGCCGAAGGAGGCCTTCGCCGACCTGTGGGCGACCATCAGGACCGGGAACCCGTGGGAAGGGCTGGTGAAGAACCGTACCAAGAACGGCGACTTCTACTGGGTACGCGCCAACGTCACCCCGATGGTTGAGAACGGGCAGGTCACCGGTTTCATCTCGATCCGAACCAAGCCGTCACGCGATCAGGTGGCTGCGGCCGAGCAACTCTATGCCGACATCCGCGGGGGCCGCGCGCACCATCTGACGGTCCGCAACGGCCAGCCTGTCGCGCGCGGCGCCACGGCCGCCCTGCGACGCTGGTCGGGAAGCGTCGCAGGGCGGTTGGCGCTGGTCCTCGCCGCCATGATCCTGGCCATGCTGGCGGCCGGCGGGGTCACGCTGCACGGCATGGCCGATGCCAATGCCGCCCTGCGCACGGTGTATGAGGACCGCACGGCCCCCGCCGTCGATGTCGGGGAGATCCTCGACCTCATGCGCGACCAGGTGCAGACCCTTCAGCGCCTGATCATAGACACCAGGGACGGAACCCGGCGCACGGGTGCCGATGCGGGCGAGGCACGGATCGCGTCCAATACCGCCACCATCGACCGATTGTGGGGGAAATACATGACCGCCGGCTTCACGCCGGAGGAAAAGCTGCTGGCCGAGCGCTTCGCCAGGCAGCGCGCCGCCTTCGAGGCCGAGGGGCTGAAGCCGGCGCTGGCGCTGGCCGGGCGCAGCGACGCCCTGCAGCTTGAAGTCCTGGTGCGCGACCGCGTCGACCCGCTCTTCCAGGCAGCCTATGCGACGAACCATGAACTGCTGAAGCTTCAGGTCGATGTCGCCCATGCCGAGTATGAGGGCGCTCTCGGCGATTTCCGGCGCAATTTGATCCTCAGCATCGCCGCAGGCATCGGCGGCCTGCTGGCGGCGGTCATCGGCGGCTGCGCCCTGCTTCGCACCGTGCGGCGTCCATTGGACGCCTTCTCCGCAGACTTCGACGCCATCGCGCGCAACGACCAGAGCCACATCATCGACCTTCCCGCGGCGGCAGAGTTCCATCACGTCGCCGGCCAGTTGAGAGGGCTGAAGGCAAGGCTCTGCTATTCGGTTCAGGAGCGGGCGGAGCGGAACCGGCAAGCTGATGCGGAGCGGCGCGACGCGCTGGAGGCGATGGCATCGACCGTCGAGCGCGAGGCGGGACGCGCGGTCGAGGAGGTGGCGCAGAGGACCGGCGCCATGGCCGATGACGCCGAAGGGATGTCCGGCTCGGCCGGGCGGGTCAGCCTCAATGCCCAGACGGTGGCGTCGGCCGCCGGGCAGGCGCTGGCCAATGCCCAGACCGTCGCTGCGGCCAGCGAGCAGCTCGCGGCGTCGATCCGCGAGATTTCGGCGCAGGTCGCCCATTCCAGCGCCGTGACCCGCCGCGCGGTGGACAGCGGGCGCCACACCCAGATGACCATCCGCTCCTTGTCGGAAACCGTGGTCAAGGTGGGCGAGGTCGTCAACCTCATCCAGTCCATCGCAGGCCAGACCAACCTTCTCGCGCTGAACGCCACCATCGAGGCGGCCCGCGCCGGGGAGGCGGGCAAGGGGTTCGCCGTGGTCGCCGGCGAGGTAAAGAACCTCGCCAACCAGACCGCCGCCTCGACCGAGGAGATCACCCGCCAGATCACCGCGATCCAGGCCGTGACCGACGAAGCCGTGCAGGCCGTGGAGGAGATCGGCCGCACCATCGCCGAGATCGACCACATCACGGGGTCGATCGCTGCGGCGATGGAGGAGCAGTCCGCGGCCACCCAGGAGATCAGCCGCAACGTGGTCGAAACCTCGACGGCGGCTCAGGAGGTGTCGCGCCGGATCGCCGACGTCTCGGAAGAGGCGGACCGCACCGGCGAGCAGGCGAGCCACGTCAAGAACGGGTCGGGCGAAGTCGCCCGCTCGATCGAGGCGCTGCGCCAGATCCTGGTCCGCATCGTCCGCACGTCCAGCGGCGATGCCGACCGCCGGCGCAAGCCCCGCTTCCTGGTGGACGAGGCAGGGACCCTGACCATCGACGGCGAACGGCTGGCCGTCCGGGTGCGCGATCTGTCGGTGGGCGGCGCCATGATCGATCCGGTGACGGGTGCAGGCGGCCGGTCGCTGGCCGGAATGACCGGCCACCTGCGGCTGGACAGGTATGGCGTGGAGGCCGCCGTCGCCGCCAAGGCGGTGGAGCACAACCACATCCATCTCGCCTTCGACGTCGACGCCATGCCGCGCGAGTTCCTCCGGGCGGTCGAGGCGGCCACCAGGGACGGGCGGACCGCCGACGCAGCCGCCTGACAAACAGATGTGAGAGGGGCGGCGCGCCGCCGAAATGGCCGCAGCGCGGCCGCCGGCCCTGCCACAAATGGCTGCACGCCTTACAGGATCCAAACCATATTCCATCGCCCTGTAACCGTCCGGCGATTGCCGGCGGTCGGGGCGGGCGGTATCAGTGAGGCATGGCGAACCGGGATCGGGAAGGACCATGCAGGCGATCGACTACACCCAGCACCGTATCCTCGTGGTGGAGGACCAGCCTTTCGTCCGCCGCACCATCGTGCAGGTCCTGGGGCAGATCGGCTTCCGCGCGGTGGCCGAAGCCGAGGATGGCGAGACGGCGATGCGGGAGTGCATTCGCGTGAACCCGGACCTGATCGTCTGCGACATCGACATGAAGCCGGTTTCCGGCCTGCAGTTCCTGGCACGGCTGCGTGCCAGCACCGAGGCCGCCAACCCCCGCGCGCCGGTGGTCTTCCTCACCAATCACACCGAATCCGAGGTCGTGAAGCAGGCGATGGCACTGGGCGTCAACGGATTCGTGGTCAAGCCGCCGTCCTTCGCCGCGCTGAAGGAGCGTGTCGACCGGTTGCTGGGGGAGCGGTGAGATCGGCCGCCCGCGTCCCGCTTGTTCTGGCCGCCGCCCTGACGCTCACCGCCTGCTCGGGTGAGCCGTCCGAAGCCGATATGCGACGCCTGGTCGAGGCGCACACCCGAAAGGTGCTCGACCGGCAGGGGACTGCTGGCTTCCGCGCCTTCGACGGCTTCCGCAAGCAGGGCTGCGTCGAGGCCAAACCGAAGGGTGGCCGTGCCACGGGGCAGGACGCCGGCGGGCAGTATGACTGCTATTATGCCGCCACCTTCGTGCCGCAACCAGGGCAGCCGCCGCTGACGGTCAACGGCAAGGGCCGTTTCCGCCGGACCGACGACGGGCTGGCTTTCGAGGATTTGGGTGCCCAACCGCGCTGACGGAGGCTGGCCACCCAGTTCTGCCGGGGACGCGCCGATGTGGCCTCATCCCGCCGCCCCGCGAGACAGCCTGGACAAGGTGGCCAACGGATCGCCGGATTCCTCGCCGAAACAGACCCCGACGTCGTCGCACACCTCGCAGTTGGGGGACTTGCACAGCATCAGCCCCTCGCGTTCGCAAAGCTGGCGATAGAAGAACTTCTTCCATTTCATGTCGCCGGCGTTCAACGCCACCAGCGCCGGGAAATGGCGACGGAACATGGCGTTCAGTTCGCCGCGGTGGTGGAAGCCCATGTCCTGCCAGAGGTGGTTCGGCTCCAGGGACCGCCGGGCAAGGATGGCGGCAAGCCAGCGCTCCTCCGCCGCGCCGCGGGCACCATGCTCGACCAGCAGGTCGCGCAGGTCCGCCTCCTCGATGGCCTCGTCGTCCGGTTCGCCGTCGTCGGCGCAATCCGGCAGGGCGGCCACGGCCGCCACGAGTTGCGGGACATGTCTGGCCGCCAGTTCCGCCAGGTCCGCCTTCGGCAAGGCAAGCGCCTTCGGCAGGCTGCGGTCAGGGTCGGTGGAGGCGATCTGCAGGATCCGGGCGAAGATCATGGCGTCGAGGGCGGGGCCGTCGCCAGGCGTCGCATCGGCCGTTCCTGCCGCTTGGCCGCAGGTGGCGGGGAGGGAGCAGTCCACTGGGCATCTCCATCATATGACGGCCCGACGACCCCGCTATCCTGACCCATCCTGCTGCACCTGCGAAGGCCGTGGATCGGCTGAAAGTCTGCGGCATTCCGCCGCATCACGGGCCATCCGCAAGCTCGGCGGTGAAGCGTTCGAAGAAGGCGGCCAGCACCCGGTCGGTCTTGGCCTGCACCAGCTTCACCGCCAGCCGGCCGACGGCGCCGCCGAGCGCCACCGACAGGCTGTAGTTCAGGAGCGTGTGCCCGTCGCCGGATTCCTCCAGGACCACCAGGGCTTCGCCCTTCACGGCACCGGCCAGGCCGCCGTTGCCTTGCGCGACCAGGCGGTAGCGATGGGCACCGTCCTGCGGCTCCAGTTTCAGCTTGCCGGAGAAGCGGGCCTTGAGCGGGCCGACGGTCGCGCGAACGCGGGCGGTATAGTCGGTGGGCGACAGCCGCTCCATCTCTTCCAGCACGGGGATGCATCGCATCAGCACCGCCGGGTCGCACAGCGACGCAAAGACGCGGTCGCGCGGTCCCGGAATGCTGTGCGTGCCGGTGATGTCCATGAGCCGCCATCTCCTCGTCAGCCGTCCGTCGGTCCGATCCCCGGACGGGTTCGTTCATCTGGTATGGCGCAACCGCGCAGCCAAGCCAGGGAAATCAGGAAAGGAAGCGAATCGATGCGACAAGCCGCCACCACGCTCGTAATCGAGACCAGCGGCGCTGGCCTGGTCGAGGTGACGGTGCCGATCCGCCGCTGGGTGGCCGGGCAGGGGCTGGAGACGGGGCTGCTGACGGTCTTCTGCCGCCACACCTCGGCATCCCTGACCATCCAGGAGAATGCCGATCCCGACGTCCAGGCCGACCTGCTGCGCTTTTTCCGTCGCCTGGTGCCCGAAACCCAGTCGCTCTACGACCACACCGCCGAGGGACCGGACGACATGCCCGCCCACATAAGGTCGGCCCTGACCGGCGTCAGCCTCTCGATTCCCGTGATGGACGGCGCGCCGGCGCTCGGTACCTGGCAGGGCGTCTACCTGTTCGAACATCGTGCCAGGCCGCACCGGCGGGAGATCGTGCTGCATCTGTTCGGCGAGTAGGCCCGGCCGCGGCTTCCCTGAAAATTCTTTCATCCCGTCGCAAGGCACCGGTGAGCGGGCACTTCCTAGATTGCCGTCTACACCCGAGGGGTGATGCGGGGCATCCGAAGCCGCCGGTCACCCCCGGCCCGTCGCCAGATCGACTGCCCAAATCGACTGCCCAGATCGACCGCATGGAGTGCCCGAGAATGACCACCCACCCCTCGTCCGAGACCTCGACCCGTCCGAACCGCCTGCGGCGGACCGTGGCTGCCCTGCTGCTGGGCTCCACCGTGTTGACGGCACCGGCCTTGGCCGGTTGGGCAGCGTCGCAGGCACAGAACAGCGCACCTCCGCCGGCCGTCGCCATGGTGCAGGACACGCCGGCCAGTTTCGCCGACCTCGCCGACAAGGTGACGCCGGCCGTCGTCAACATCGCCGCCACGCAGGAGGCCAAGGCCGAACCGCGGGCCAAGGGCGTGCCGAACCTTCCCTTCCCGCCGGGCTCGCCCTTCGAGGAGTTCTTCCGCCAGTTCCAGGATCAGATGAACCAGAATGGCGGCCAGCCCGACGACCAGGATCAGGACCGGGCGCCGCGCGGCAAGGTCGGGGCGCTGGGCTCCGGCTTCATCATCGACCCGGCCGGCTATGTCGTGACCAACAACCACGTCATCGACGGCGCCAGTGAGATCACCGTGACCCTGCATGACGGCGCCAGCATGCCGGCGACCCTGGTCGGACGCGACGCCAAGACCGACATCGCGCTGCTGAAGGTCAAGTCGGACAAGCCGCTGCCCTACGTCGACTGGGCCGACAGCTCGAAGACACGGGTCGGCGACTGGGTAATGGCGGTCGGCAACCCGTTCGGTCTGGGCGGCACCGTGACCAAGGGCATCGTCTCGGCCCGCGGGCGCGACATCCACAGCGGCCCGTACGACGACTATTTCCAGCTCGATGCCGCCATCAACCGCGGCAACTCGGGTGGCCCGACCTTCGACCTGTCCGGCCATGTCATCGGCATCAACACGGCGATCTACTCGCCCAACGGCGGTTCCGTCGGCATCGGCTTCGCCATTCCCTCCAACCTCGCCAAGGAGGTGGTGGCCCAGCTCAAGGACAACGGCAAGGTCGAACGCGGCTGGCTGGGCGTGAAGATCCAGGAGGTCACGCCCGATATCGCGGACAGCGTCGGCCTGCCTGCGGCAAAGGGCGCCCTGGTGGCGGACGTCACCGCCGACAGCCCGGCCCAGCGCGCCGGCCTGAAGCAGGGGGACGTCGTGTTGTCCTATGACGGCAAGCCGGTCGAGACCCTGCGCGACCTGACCCGCGGCGTGGCGGAGACCAAGGCCGGCAACACCGTCGACGTCAAGGTCCTGCGCGAGGGGCGCGAGAAGACCGTCGCGGTCCGCATCGACAAGCTGTCCGAGCAGACCGCCGTCGCCTCCGCCGACACCGCACCGGCCGAGCATGGCGAGGCCGCCCCCGTCAAGGGGCTGAAGCTGGCGCCGCTGGGCGCCGCCGAGCGCAAGCGGCTCGGCGTCGGCGACGATGTCCACGGCGTGGTGGTGACCGGGCTGGCATCGGGGGCCGACGTTCCGATCCGTCCCGGCGACGTGATCGAGCGGGTGGGCGACACCACGGTGAAGAACCCGGCCGACGTTCGCCAGCAGGTGGCCGAGGCCGAGAAGGCCGGCCGCAGCGCCGTGCTGATGCTGATCAACCGCCAGGGCAACGAATCCTTCGTCGCGCTGAAGCTGAAGGCGTGACCGGCGGCAATGGGACCCGGCCGTCGGGTCCCTTTTCCGCCACGCGGAGAGGGGGCTCTTGGCCGGGCGGTTCCGGGAGGCTAAACTCGTGCTCATGAAGATCCTCGTCATCGAAGATGATCGCCAAGCCGCCAGTTACCTTGCCAAGGGGCTGAAGGAGGCTGGGCATGTGGTGGATGTCGCCAATGACGGGAAGGAAGGCCTGTTCCTGGCCGGGGCGGAGCATTACGACGTGATGATCGTCGACCGCATGCTGCCCGGCCGGGACGGCTTGTCGCTGGTCCAGGTGCTGCGGGCCGCCGGCAACGACACGCCGGTGCTGTTCCTTTCGGCTCTGGGCAGTGTCGATGACCGGGTGAAGGGCCTGAAGGCCGGCGGCGACGACTACCTGACCAAGCCCTTCGCCTTTTCCGAGTTGCTGGCCCGCATCGAGGTGCTGGTGCGCCGTCGGGGTGCCGCCCAGCCGCAGACCCGGCTGGTGGTGGGTGACCTGGAACTCGACCTGCTCTCGCGCAACGTCAAGCGTGCCGGCAAGCCGATCGACCTGCTGCCGCGCGAGTTCTCGCTGCTGGAGTATCTCATGCGCAATGCCGGCAGCGTGGTGACGCGCACCATGATGCTGGAGAATGTCTGGGACTATCATTTCGACCCCCAGACCAATGTGATCGACGTCCACATTGCCAGGCTGCGCCAGAAGATCGACAAGGACTTCCCTACGGCGCTGATCCATACCGTGCGCGGTGCCGGATACAGCCTGCGCACGGCCGAGGCGTGAGCCGCCCCATGCCCGGGTGCGCCGGCCGGCCATGCGTGGCCGGGGACGGTGCCAGGCGCTTTCACCGGAGAGGTTGCGGTTCGTGACGAGGGGCGAGGTCCATGGCGGTGGTCCGCACGCCTTCGTGACGGCCGGCCTGCGGCTGGTGCGCACCACGGCGTTCCGGCTGGCGCTGCTCTATCTGGCGATGTTCGTGCTGTCGGTGGGCCTGATCCTGGGGGTCGTCTACCGCACCACCGCCGGATTCCTGGAGCAGGAGATCGGCGAGACGATCGCGCTGGAGGTGGCCGGCCTGCAGGACCATTACCGCAGCTACGGGCTGGGCGGGCTGGTCGAGGTCGTGCGCACCCGCAGCGCGGTCGCCAACAACAACTCGGTCTACCTGCTGACCACGCCGGCCGGGGCGATCCTGGCCGGGAACCTGTCGGGCTGGCCCGCGGCGGTGCCGAGCGCCAGCGGCTGGACCCATTTCAAGGTCGCGGACTATGGCGGGGTGAACGATCGCCCGTCGACGGCGCAGGCCGTCACCTTCACCCTGCCCGGGCAGTTCCGCCTGCTGGTCGGCCGCGACATGAGCGAGATCGACCAGTTGCGCACGCGGATGTTCCGCTCCCTCGGATGGATCCTGGGCTCCACGGCCCTGCTGGGGCTGGGCGGCGGGCTGCTGATGAGCCGGGGCGCCATGCGGCGGATCGAGGCGATCAACCGGACCACCCGCCAGATCATGGGCGGCGACCTCAGCGACCGGGTGCCGCGCTTCGGCGGCGGTGACGAGATGGACCGGCTCGCCGGCAACCTCAACGCCATGCTGGACCGGATCGAACGGCTGATGACCGGCATGCGTCAGGTGACCGACAGCGTTGCCCACGACCTGCGCACGCCCCTGACCCGCCTGCGCTCCCGCATCGAACTGGCGCTGCTGCACGAAACCGAGGATCCGGAGGTCTACCGGACCGTGCTGCAGGACACCATCGCCGAGGCCGACCGGCTGCTCGCCACCTTCACCGCCCTGCTGTCGATCGCCGAGGCGGAGTCCGGCGCCAAGCGGCAGGATTTCGAGCCGGTGGAACTGGCGGAGGTGGTCGGGCTCGCCGCCGACCTCTACGAGCCGGTGGCGGAGGAGCGCGGGCAGCGCCTGTCGGTCGAGATCCGCTCACGGCCGGTGGTGAACGGCAATGGCCAACTGCTGGCGCAGGCGGTATCGAACCTGCTGGACAACGCGATCAAGTATACGCCGGAAGGCGGGACCATCAGCCTGCTGCTGGACGGTCCGGCTCCGGGACGGGCAGCCTGCATCGACGTGGCCGACAGTGGCCCCGGCATTCCTCCGGACATGCGCGAAAAGGTGCTGCAACGCTTCGTCCGCCTCGACGCCGCCCGTGCCTCGCCCGGCAACGGGCTCGGGCTGAGCCTCGTCGATGCCGTGGCGACGCTGCACGGCGCCCGGTTGGAGCTGGGTGACAACCAACCCGGCCTGCGCGTCAGCCTGGTGTTTCCGCCGGAGGCGCGGCGCTAGAGTCTGTCTGGTGCTTATTGAAGCACCAGACAGACTTTAAGCTTTTGGTTTTCGGTGTGATTCACGTTTCAAGCGATACCGCTTTAAACGATCACGCTCAAGAGCGTGACCGGTTAAAGCGGGGTTGTCCGTTCCGTGAATCCCGGTGAAACCAAGAGGTTGGAGTTCCCTTGCAGAAACCCGCCATGCGCTCTTGCGCAATGGCCAAGCTCAAGCTTGGGGGCAAAAGAAAGCCCGCCGGGGGCGGCGGGCTTTTTCAAGTGACATCAGCGAGAATGACTCCTTGGCGTCAGAAAAGGATATGGTTCCGGCCTGGGAAACTTCCATTCTCATCTTCGGACTATCGCCGACGATCTAGCCTCACTGACCTTCGCAACGTCCACGCCTTCCGTGCGTTCACCTTCTGACCTGCCGGCAAACGGCAAGAGAGAGGGAGCATCGAGGCATGGCAACACCTGGCCGCACGGCAATCGGAACTCCGGCATCCGAACCTGCGCCCCGGCGCGAGCTGGCGGTTTTCACCTGGAAGGTTCTGATCGTTGCCGGCGTGGCGGCGTTGGCCCTGTTCCTCTGGCGCGTTTCCGGCACGCTGCTTCTGATCTTCACCGGCGTGCTGTTCGCCATCCTGCTGCAGCGGCTGACCGGCTATGTCTCGCGCTTTACCGGGCTCGGGCACGGCTGGGCCCTGGCGATCGTGCTCCTGCTGCTGGTCTTGCTGATCGGCGGCGGCGGATTCCTGATGGGGCAGTCGATCGCCTCGCAGGTCGACCAACTGCGCGAGCAGATCACCACCGCGGTCGGTGCGCTTCCCGATAGCTGGCGGGAGCGCGTCACGGAGCAGTCGCGCAACTGGCCCTGGATGTCGAGCCTCAGCTCCTTCGCCTCGGGGCTGGCCTACATGGTCGGCGACCTCGTGGTGGTGATGTTCGCCGCGCTCTACCTGGCGGCTTCACCGGGCGTCTACCGCCGGGGCGTCGTGCTGCTGGTGCCGCCGGCCGGCCAGGACCGTGCGCGCGAGGTGATGGACGTCACCGGCGAGGCGCTGTGGAAATGGCTGATCGGGCAGCTCGTCGCCATGGCTGTCGTCGGGCTGCTGATCACGGCCGGGCTCTGGATCCTCGGCATCCCGTCGGCGCCGGCGCTGGGCATGATCGCGGCGCTGATGGAGTTCATTCCGCTGGTCGGCCCCTTCCTCGCGGCGGTGCCGGCGGTGATGATCGCCTTCGCCCAGTCGCCGCAGGACGCCTTGTGGGTGGCCGGTCTCTATCTGGTGATCCAGCAGATCGAGGGGAATCTGGTGACGCCGCTGCTGCAGAAGCGCGTGGTCGATCTGCCGCCGGTCGTCACCATCGGGGCCATCGCCGCCGGCGGCGTCCTGTTCGGCATCCTGGGCATGTTCCTGGCGACGCCGATCGCGGTCACCGTGATGGTGCTGGTCAACCTGCTCTACATCGAGGACAAGCTGGGGGAGCGCCGCCACTTCCCCAGTTCGTAGCGGCGGCGATCAGGCCTCCGCCGCCGGCACCGCGGCGGACTCGCCTTGCTGCCGGCGGGTCGAGCGCAACGGCAGCTCCTTCAGGAACAGCGTCATGACGAAGGACACCGCCGCCAGCGCCGCCGCCAGCAGGAACAGGATGGCGAACCCGTGCTCCAGCGTCGCCGTCACGCCGGCGCGGGCGGCCGGCGCGAGGCCGGCGAGGGCCGCGGCGCCATGTTCCAGCACGGCGCGGCCGGACAGGCCGGCATTCTCCAGGCTGTCCGACACCACGGCGTTGAAGACGGCGCCGAACACCGCGACGCCGATCGAACCGCCGAGCGAGCGGAAGAAGCCGACCGCCGCGGTGGCCGCCCCCAGGTCGCGCTGCTCCACCGCATTCTGAACCGCCACGGTCATCACCGGCATCACCAGGCCCAGCCCCATGCCCAGCGGCACCAGGATCAGCGTCGACCACAACCCGTTGCCGGCCACGTCGGGGAGGGCGCCCAGAAGGGCGTACATCACGCCGGCCAACGCCAGCCCGGCGAGGGGGAACACCTTGTAGCGGCCGGTCCGGGCGATCAGGCGCCCGCCGCCGACCGAGCCGAAGGTCATGCCGAGCACCAGCGGCAGAAGCAGCAGGCCGGACACCGTCGCGCTGGTCCCGCGGACGAGCTGGAGATGCAGCGGCAGATAGACGATGCCGGCGAACAGCACCATCGCCGAGACAGCCACCACCGGGGTCGCCACCGCCACCACCGGGCGGCGGAACAGGTGCAGCGGCAGGATCGGCTCGTCGGTCCGCCGTTCGTGCCACAGGAAGACCGCGAGCATGGCGAGCCCGGCCCCAAGGAGGCCGAGGGAGAGCGGGCTGCTCCACCCCATGGCGCCGCCGCGGGTGGCGACGATCAGCAGGCAGGTCACGGCGCCGGTCAGCAGGGCCGCGCCCGGCACGTCGATCCGCGGCTTGGTCCGGCCGGCGGGCAGCCGCGACAGGGTGCTGCGCGTCATCGCCAGCGCGGCGGCTCCGAGCGGAAGGTTGATCAGGAAGATCCAGTGCCAGCCGACCGTCTCGGTGAAGACGCCGCCCAGCAGCGGCCCGGCGACGCTGGCCAGCGCGAAGACCCCGCCGATCATGCCCTGGTAACGGCCGCGCTCGCGCGGGGCGACGACGTCGCCGATGATGGTGAAGGCCAGCGACATCAGCCCGCCGCCACCCAGCCCCTGCAGCCCGCGGAACAGGATGAGCTGGGTCATGCTCTGCGCCATCGCGCACAGCACCGAGCCCGCCAGGAACAGCAGGATGGCGACCTGCAGCACCCGCTTGCGGCCGAACAGGTCCGACAGCTTGCCGTAGATCGGCGTCGTGGTGGTCGATGTCAGCAGGTAGGCGGTGACCACCCAGGGCAGCATGTCCAGCCCGCCGAACTGGCTCGCCATCGTCGGCAGGGCGGTGGCCACGATGGTCTGGTCCATCGCCGCCATCAGCATCGCCAGGGCGACCCCGCTGAACACGCGCAGGATTTCCTGGTGACTGAAGACCGGCGGAAGGGCATCACGCGCTGCGGTGTCGGGCATGGTCAGGCGTCTCGGCCGTTATGGGCTGCGAACGGGGCTGCGGAAGCGGCCCCACCATAGACCCCGAACCGCTCCACGCAAGCCCGTTGCGCCGCTTCGGACGGAATGTCCCCTCCGCGCCCGGCGCGATGCGCTCCTAACGGTCGAGCGAGATTCCCGGCATCCGCGCCTGTACCCCGTCCCGTGGCGCGGCGGCCAGCAGCGGCCCGAGATCGGCCAGCAGCGGCCGCAACTCCGCCAGCGCGGCGAGCGCGCCGACCAGTTCGCCCTTGTCCGACAGCAGTTCCATCACCTGCTCGGTCAATGACTTGGGCGGAGGGTACGGGGCGAGCGTCACCTGGGCATCGGGGGCGAGGCCGGCCGCGGTGCGGGCCAGTGCCAGGGCCTGCTCCTGCCCGCCGACCTCGTCGACCAGCCCCAGCTCGCGCGCCTGGGCGCCCGTCCACACCCGCCCCTTGGCGACGCCGCGCGCCTGCTCCGGCGACAGGCGCCGCGCCTCTGCCACCCGTTGCAGGAAGGCGGCGTAGGTTTCGTCGATGACGGCGTTCAGCCGCTCCATGGCGCTGTCGTCGAACCCGCGCAGCGGCGACCACATGCCGGCGTTCCGGCCGCTCTGCACCCGGTCCCAGTGGACGCCCAGCTTGTCGGACAGCCCGGCGAGGCCGAACTTGCCGGCAACGACGCCGATCGACCCGGTGATGGTGGCGGGCGAGGCGACGATGCGGTCGCCGGCCAGCGCGATCCAGTAGCCGCCCGAGGCCGCCGCGTCGCCCATGCTGGCGATCACTGGCTTTCCCTTCTGCCGAGCCTTGACCAGAGCCCGCCGGATCGCCTCCGAGGCGGAAACCGACCCGCCGCCGCTGTCGATGCGGAACAGGATGGCCCGGACCTCGGGGTCGTCGGCCGCCTGCTCGATCGCCTCGACGATGGTTTCCGAGCCGGCGGAGACCCCGCCCAGCGCCGGCTTGCCGCTCTTGCCGCCGGTGATCGTGCCGACGGCATGGATGAGCGCGATGGTCGGCCCCTCGTTGTTCGGTCCGCCGGCGACGGCCACATACGCGGCCGGGTCGACGGCCTCCGCCCCGGCACCGGCGCGCGCCAGCGCCGCGTCGTGCGCCTCGTCGGCGTAGCCGACATGGTCGATGAACTTCTGGGCCAGCGCCTCCTGGGAGAGCAGGGGGGCCTTGTCGATCGCCGCGCGCACCGCTGCCGGGGCGAGGCGGCGGCTCTTGGCGATGCCGTCCACCAGTTGGTTGGTGAGGTCGCCGACCAGCGCCTCCATCATCTCGCGGTTGGCCGGCGTCATGCCGGACTTGGTGAAGGTCTCGGCGAAGCTCTTGTATTCCTCCCGCTGCAGGAACTGCGGCTGGACGCCGAACTGGCTGAAGGCGTCGGCGGCAAAGGGAAGCTCGGCCGCCAGGCCGGTGATGCCGACGGTTCCCAGCGGCTGCAGCCAGACATCGTCGAAGGCGCTGGCCAGCAGGTAGGACTTGTTGCCCGCTCCGGCCCCGCCATACTCCTCGGCGAAGGCGACGGCGAAGCGCCCGGAGGCGCGGAAGCGCTCGATGGCGCCGCGCAGTTCCTGCGCCTGGGCGAAGCCGATGCTGTCGTCGCCGAAGCGGGCGAGCACGCCCTTGACCCGCGGGTCGCGCCGGCCGCGGTCCAGCGCGTCCAGCACCTCGCGCAGGCTGGACTGA
Source organism: Azospirillum picis (assembly GCF_017876115.1). Lineage (GTDB taxonomy): Bacteria > Pseudomonadota > Alphaproteobacteria > Azospirillales > Azospirillaceae > Azospirillum > Azospirillum picis. Next base: position 99,722 of record NZ_JAGINO010000002.1, on the reverse strand, counting down.
TGCTCCAGCAGGCCGCTCAGCCGGCCGCTGTCGCTCTCGGCCAGCGATTTGGTCAGGTCGAGGTCAAGCACCACGGCGTCGGGCAGGGTGGGCTGATGGCGGACGGCGAACACGGCCGCCGCCACTGCACCCGCCACCATCAGGAAGCCGATGACGGCGAACAGGCGGACGAAGAATCGGACAATCCTCATGATTCCAACCCTGCATGCTGTGGTGCCGCCCCGGGCTCCATTCTCGGAGGCACGCTGTGCGCGGCCTCCGGCCGGCTCAGCGGTCGAGTTTGTGGTACTCGCGGTTGGGAAGCATGTCCACCGCGGTCGCCACGCGGTTCGACATGTTGTAGAAGCCCACGGTGTCGGCGATGTCGAAGATGTCCTCGGCCGTGAACCCCGCGGCCCTCAGCGCCTCGCGGTCCGACTCGCCGACCGACATCGGCTCCTTGGTGAGCTTCCAGGCGAAATCGAGCATGGCGCGCTGGCGCGGCTCCAGCGGCGCCACGCGGTAGTTGGCGACCAGCATCTCGCCCAGTTCCGGGTCGCCGGACAGCTTGCGGACCGCCTGGCCATGGGCGACGAGGCAGTAGTAGCAGTGGTTCGCCGACGATACGACGACGGCGATCATCTCGCGTTCCAGCTTGCTGAGCCCGCTCTCGCCCAGCATCAGCTCGTTGTAGAGCATGGCGAAGTTGCGGAGCTTCTTCGGGCGCAGGCTGTAGGCGCGCAGCACGTTGGGGACGAAGCCGAGCTTCTCCGTGCATTTGTCGAACAGCGCCGCCATGTCGGCGTCCAGGTCCGGCGTCTCGGGCAGGGGAAGGGCCATGACGTGATCGGGTTGCGGCATCTTTGCGTTTCCTCCATGGGCGGTTGGTCCGCCGGCTTGCGGGTGCCGAGCGTAACCGCCTCCGGGGGCGCTTGTCTTCCGCCAAGCCGGCGCGCCGGCGCGAATTAAGGAGGAGGGCGGGGCGGGTCAGGCCGCCCGGATTTGTCCGATGAAGGTGGTGACGTCGCGGCGCAGGGCGTCCGCGTCGTGCTTCAGCGCCTCGGCCATGGCGAGCACCTCCTTGGCCATCGTGCCCGTCCGTCCCGCCTGTGTACCGACCACGCCGGCGCTGTGCGAAACCTCGCCGGTGCCGTCGGCGGCCTGACGGACGTTGCGGCCGATCTCGGCGGTGGCTGCGTTCTGCTCCTCCACCGCGGCGGCGACGGCGGAGATGTTCTCCTCGATCCGCGCGACGACGGCGCCGATGCCGTCGATCGCCTCCACGGTCAGGCCGGTTGCCGCCTGGATTTCCGCGACCTTGGCGGTGATGTCCTCGGTCGCCCTGGCGGTCTGGTTGGCGAGGGTCTTCACCTCGCCCGCAACCACGGCGAAGCCCTTGCCCATCTCGCCGGCGCGGGCCGCTTCGATGGTGGCGTTGAGGGCCAGCAGGTTGGTCTGGCCGGCGATCTCGGTGATCATCCGCACGATCTCCCCGACCTGTCCGGCTGCGGCACTGAGATCGGCGATCACGCCGGCGGTGCGACGGACGTCGCCGACCGCCTTCTGCGCCATCCCGGTCGATTCCGCCATCTGCCGCCCGATCTCGGCGATCGAGGCGGTCAGTTCCTCCGAGGCGGCGGCGACCGCCTGGACGTTGTCGGATGCGCCTTCCGACGCGTGGGCGACCGACAGCACATGGCCCTCGGTGTCCGAGGCGATGCGGCTCATCCGCTCGGCATTGCCGCGCAGGCCCGAAGCGGCACCGGCAAGGCGTTCGGCCGTCTCCTCGATATGGCGGTCGAAATCGGCCACCAGCCGTTCCAGCCGCTCGGCCTCGCGCAAGCGGTCTTCCTGGTGCCGCCGCTGTTCCGCGGCCAGGCGGTCGGCGTCGGCAAGGCCGCGGCGGAAGCCGTCCAGACTGCGCGCCATGGCACCCAGCTCGTCGGCGCGTTCGGCACCGGCGATGGCGAGGTCCCGCTCGCCATGCTCCATCCGCGCCATGTCGGCGTTCAGCCGGGCGATCGGACGGGTGGTGTTGCGGGCGACCAGCATGGCGGTGAGTGTCATGACGGCCAGCAGCAGCAGGACCCCGACGACGACGCCGGTCAGCCGCATCATGGAGCCCCGGGCGTCACGGCGGGCAAGGTCGATCAGGTCGCCGGCCACCCGCGTCTCGACCGTCCGCAGCATGTCGATGAGGGTGGTGACGCCGTCGAACCATCGGGCGGCGTCCATCCCCCGGTTTCCGGCGCCGTACGCCGACGCGACGCCGACGCGCCTCATCCCCTCGACATCCTCCACGGCCCCGCCGGTGACGGTACGGTCGTAGAAGCCGGCTTCGTCGTCGGTCAACTTTGCCCGCAGCCCTGTCATCAGGGCCTTGTACTCGCCGGTCAATTCGATGAAGCGCTCGTGCGCGTCCGCGGGAAAGCGATCCTGGCGGAAGGCGGCGCCGCCGACGGCGCGCTGCTGGCCCAGCCGTTCCTTCGCCTCCGAAAGCGCGACCATGGCGTCCGCAGCGCGCCGCTGGCTACTGTCGTCGGACATCGTCCGCGCCTGACCGGCGGCGTCCAGCAGCTTGCGGATCAGGCCGGTGTAGCTCTTCACCACCTCAAGCGGCGACTGGGTCATGCCGGCGACGCCTGCACGCAGGGCCTCCAGTTGGGACAGCGACGCGCGCGCGTCGTCCATCGTCCCCTGCAGGCGGGCATCGCGGAAGTGCACGGCATCGAACTGCACCGCCAGCGCCGACAGCCTGGCATCCGACCCGGCGCGTGCCGCTTCCATCCGTGTCCGGTCCTCCGGCCGTCCGGCACCGAGATAGATCGAGGAGGAGCCGCGCTCCTTCTGCAGCTCGTGCACGAGGTCGGTCATGCCGACCGACAGGCGCGTGGCGGCTTCCAGGTCGCCCGCACGCCGGCTGGCGCCGTACTGGTCCCAGACCAGCAGCGAGGAGAGCACGAGAACGCCTGCCATCGGGACAGACAACGCCAGGGCCATTTTCCGGCCGATGCGCATGTTGCCGAGAAGGCGGTCGGCGACCTTCGTGAACGAAATCATCTCAAACTCTCCAGCGTCCGGGCGGCGGCAGGGGCGAAGCGGCCCTCAGGCGAACCGTATGAACGCGTATGGAGAAAGGCATAGTTGGGGTTAACCATGACTCCAGTCGGGGCATCGCCGCAGATATCGCCGCGGCAGGGTGGCGGAGCGCGCGATCCCGACGCGTTCCAGCCACAACGGAAGGCGCCCGTGCCACCCGGACTGCGTGACTATGCCGCGCCAATGCGGAGGAGCCGCCCTTGCCAAGGACGAACCGCCGCGCTTGCGGTGCGCGAGCGAGATTTGCCTCGCTTCCGTCGCGTTGCGGCGGTAGAACGTCAGTCCCGGTCCGCAGGTCTCTTGGGTTCGTGGCGTGACCGGAGCGGTCTTCCGGAGCGTCCATGTCGAACACCGAATTCCATCGCATCAAGCGCCTGCCGCCCTACGTCTTCGCCGAAGTCAACGCGATGAAGGCGCGAGCCCGAGCTAACGGCGCCGATATCATCGACCTCGGCATGGGCAACCCCGACCAGGCGACGCCGCAGCACATCGTCGACAAGCTGGTCGAGGCCGTGCGCGATCCGAAGACGCACCGCTATTCGAACTCCCGCGGCATCCCAGGCCTGCGCAAGGCCCACGCCGCCTACTACAAGCGCCGCTTCAACGTCGACGTCGATCCCGAGACCGAGTGCATCGTCACCATCGGGTCGAAGGAGGGGCTGGCCAACCTCGCCCAGGCGATCACCAGCCCGGGTGACATCATCCTGGTGCCGAACCCCAGCTATCCGATCCATCCCTTCGGCTTCATCCTGGCCGGCGCCTCGGTGCGCCACCTGCCGGTGGGCATGGAGAACGGGGCGTCGACCGACATCGACAGCTTCATGATCATGCTGGAGCGCGCCGTGCGCCACAGCGTGCCGAAGCCGCTGGCGCTGGTGCTGAACTACCCGTCGAACCCGACGGCCGAGGTGGTCGGGCTGGACTTCTACCGGCCGATCGTCGAGTTCTGCCGCAAGCACGGCATCTACATCCTGTCCGACCTTGCCTATGCCGAGATCTTCTTCGACGGCAATCCGCCGCCGTCGATCCTGGAGATCCCCGAGGCCCGCGAGATCGCGGTGGAATTCACCTCGATGTCGAAGACCTATTCGATGGCCGGCTGGCGCATCGGCTTCGCCACCGGCAACAAGACGCTGATCACCGCGCTGGCCCGCATCAAGTCCTACCTGGACTACGGCGCCTTCACGCCGATCCAGGTCGCCGCCGCCGCCGCGCTGAACGGCCCGCAGGAGTGCGTGCAGCAGGTGCGCGACATGTACAAGCAGCGCCGCGACGTGATGATCGAGGGCCTCGCCGCCGCCGGCTGGGAGGTCCCCAGCCCGAGCGCGTCGATGTTCGCCTGGGCGCCGATCCCCCCGCAATTCGCCCATCTCGGCTCGCTGGAGTTCTCCAAGCTGCTGCTGCAGCAGGCGGAGGTCGCGGTGGCGCCGGGCATCGGTTTCGGTGAATACGGCGACGGCCATGTCCGTCTGGCGATGGTGGAGAACGTCCACCGCATCCGCCAGGCCACCCGCAACATCAAGGAGTTCTTCCGCTCCAACGCCGGCGGTGTGGCGGCGAGCAAGGACCCTGCGGCGCGCGCCGCCCTACTGGATCCCGAGAAAGCGAAAGCCTGATGCCGAACAGCCAGCAAGCCCCCCTGAAAATCGCCGTCGCCGGCCTCGGCACCGTCGGCGCCGGCGTCCTGAAGCTGCTGGAGGTCCAGGCCGATCTGATCGAACAGCGGTGCGGCCGCCGGATCGAGGTGGTCGCGGTCAGCGCCCGGTCCAAGGGCAAGGACCGCGGCGTCGACCTGTCGAAGCTCCGCTGGTACGACGATCCGGTCGCCATGGCGGCGGACGGCGGGGCCGATCTGGTCGTCGAGCTGATCGGCGGGTCCGAAGGGCCGGCGCGCGACACCGTCGCCACCGCCATCGAGACCGGCAAGCACGTCGTCACCGCCAACAAGGCGCTGCTGGCCGTCCATGGCACCGAGATCGCGCGCAAGGCCGAGTCCCGCGGCCTGGCCGTCGCGTTCGAGGCGGCGGTGGCCGGCGGCATCCCGATCATCAAGGGGCTGCGCGAGGGACTGGCCGCCAACCGGGTGACCGAGGTGCACGGCATCCTGAACGGCACCTGCAACTACATCCTGACGGAGATGCGCAACACCGGCCGCGACTTCGCGGAGGTGCTGGCCGACGCGCAGGCGCTGGGCTATGCCGAGGCCGATCCCAGCTTCGACGTCGACGGGGTGGATGCCGCCCACAAGCTGGCCATCCTCGCCTCGGTCGCCTTCGGGACGCCGGTCGATTTCTCCGCGGTCCACATCGAGGGCATCCGCCAGGTCTCGGCGGTCGATTTCGACTATGCCGACCAGCTCGGCTTCCGGATCAAGCTGCTGGGGATCGCCCGGCGCACCGAGGCCGGCATCGAGCAGCGCGTCCATCCCTGCATGGTGCCGAAGAGCGCGCCGATCGCCTCGGTGGACGGCGTGTTCAACGCCGTCGTGGCGCAGGCCGATTTCGCCGACCGGGTGCTGTTCGTCGGCCGCGGCGCCGGCGCCGGGCCGACGGCCTCGGCGGTGGTCGCCGACCTGATCGACGTGGCGCGCGGCCGGTCTACCCCGACCTTCGGCGTTCCGGCCGACCGGCTGGGTGCTCTGGCTTCCTCGCCGATGGAGTCCCGTCGGGGGGCGTACTACGTCCGCCTGATGGTCGTGGACCGTCCCGGTGTGATAGCGGATATTGCGGCGGCGATGCGCGACCAGAACGTCTCGATGGAGCAGTTCCTGCAGCGCGGCCGCTCGCCGGGCGAAGCCGTTCCGGTGGTCCTCACCACCCACGATACCGAAGAGGCGGCCATGCAGAAGGCGCTCGCCACCATCGCCGCCCGTGACAGCGTGCTGGAGCCGCCGCGGATGATCCGGATCGAGCAGTTCTGACCCGTCGGGATCCGTCCGGCCCGTTTCCCACCATAACCAAACATCAGCCTATACGACCGAAGAGTCGGGGGGAGCATACGATGTCTACGCCGTCTACCCATGTCGACCTGTCCCAGATGGACCGCAACCTCGCGCTGGAGGCAGTGCGGGTGACCGAGGCCGCCGCCCTGTCGGCCTCGCTGCTGATGGGCCGCGGCGATGAGAAGCTGGCCGACCAGGCCGCCGTCGATGCCATGCGCCAGGCGCTCAACACGCTCTTCATCGACGGCACCGTCGTGATCGGCGAGGGCGAGCGCGACGAGGCGCCGATGCTCTACATCGGCGAGAAGGTCGGCGCCGGCATCGGCCAGGGACCGAAGGTCGACATCGCGCTCGATCCGCTGGAAGGCACCACCATCTGCGCCACCGGCGGGCCGAACTCGCTGGCCGTCATCGCCATGGCCGACGAGGGCGGCTTCCTGAATGCCCCGGACGTCTACATGGACAAGATCGCCGTCGGTGCCGGCCTGCCGGACAACGTCGTCGACCTGGACGAGACCCCGGCCAACAACCTGAAGGCGCTCGCCAAGGCCAAGGGCACCTCGGTCGAGGAGCTGCTGGTCTGCATCCTGAACCGCCCGCGCCATGCCGAACTGATCGCCCGCGTCCGCGAGGCCGGCGCGCGCATCATGCTGATCAATGACGGCGACGTCTCGGGCGTCATCGCCACCAGCCAGGCCGGCACCGGCGTCGACATGTATGTCGGCTCCGGTGGCGCGCCGGAAGGCGTGCTGGCCGCGGCGGCGCTGCGCTGCATCGGCGGCCAGTTCCAGGGCCGCCTGCTGTTCCGCAACGACGACGAGAGGGCCCGCGCCGCGCGCTGGGGCATCACCGACCTCGACAAGAAGTACAGCCTGCATGAGCTGGCCAGCGGCAACGTCATGTTCGCCGCCACCGGCGTGACCGACGGCGCCATGCTGAAGGGCGTGCGCCGCTTCCCCGGCGGGGCCTACACCCATTCGGTGATCATGCGCTCCAAGTCGGGCACGGTCCGCTACATCGAGGCGCACCACAACCTGTCCCGCAAGCCGGGCGTGAAGTAAGCCCGTCAGGCTGCTGACGGGAAAGGGCGCGCGGGGAGGACTCTCCGCGCGCCCTTTTTGATTCCGACTCGACCTCTGGCTGAGATGCCTGGAGTGCCCGATCCTGCCGGGAGGACCGTGGCACTCCCGGCGACTGGGCCAACCGGCCGTGGGGCCTGTACGAAATTTCCAGGCCGGCGGGGCCGGAAAGCATCCCTCCGGGGACCGCCGGTTGCTGCGCTGCAATCCTGGCATCGGAGCTCCGCCTCCCCCGAAGCTCTCGGCCTTCCGCCCGATCCGGGGGCGGTTACAGCCGTCGGGGCGGTCGCTCCAAAAGGGACCCTTTCGGCTTCCCAGCCGTGGTACCCGCGCGATCCTTCGCCCACAAAGTGTCTATCGAATTCGCGCAGGGCAGCCGACGTCGGCGCGCAGGGAGCGGGCCATTGATTTCCCGGAAGGTGGGAGCAAAATAGAGCCCATGTAATGAAGCCAGATTCTGGAGATCATCATGGCCTATTCTTCCGCTCATGACACGGCAGGTAAACTGTTTGGCGCTGAAACAAAGGAAGTTACCATTCTTCAGCGGATTGTCCATTGGGTTCGCGAGCGCGCTGATCTTCGCCGCGCGGAATATGAGCTGAACCATATGTCCGATGCCGAACTTTCCGATATCGGACTGACCCGTGGCGAGATCCACAATGCGGTGCGTGGCAGCGTCTGACGGCCAACCGTTCGAAGCGCTCCGCCCAAAGGCGTGAGCGAGCCTGTGCATATGCGAAAGGCCCCGGAAAATTTCCGGGGCTTTCGCATATGCAGAGGCATTAACCTTTCCTTCATGCACCCTGCCCATGCGGCACATGTGCGTGGGAAGTGTTGCGCGCTGCAACAGAGTTATGGTTAATGCGGTTTAACATTATCCCCGGTTCTGTTCGAAAATGGAAACGGGGTGCCTTCGGGAACCCGTCACCGTCCGTGAGAGCCGTGGACTCATGAGTCTCATTCATCGCCTTCAGTCGCTGGAAGCCGAACGCGATGCCGCACGGGAGGAAGCCGAGCGGGCGAACCTCGCCAAGTCCAAGTTCCTCGCCGCCGCCAGTCACGATCTCCGCCAACCCTTGCAGGCCCTGTTCTTCCTGTCGGCGGCGCTTGCCCGCCATGTCGGCGACAACAACGGGCGCGACCTGCTGTCCCGGCTCGACCAGGGGCTGGATACCATGAAGGGGCTGCTCGATGGCCTGCTGGAGGTGTCACGCCTCGAGGCGGGCGTGGTCACGCCGGTTCTCGACTGCTTCACGATCAACGAGGTCGCCGATGACCTCGATGCCGCCTATGCCGACCAGGCGACCAGCAAGGGTCTGGTCTGGCGGGTCGAGAGCTGCGACGCCATCCTGCGCACGGACCGCGGCCTCCTGATGCAACTGCTGCGCAACCTCGTCGACAACGCCCTGCGCTACACTGAGGCGGGAGCGATCCGCATCCGCTGCCGGGTGGACGGCGATCAGGTGGCGATCGAGGTCCAGGATACCGGCATCGGGATTCCCCCCGAACATCTCGACCGCATCTTCGAGGAGTTCCATCAGGTCGGCAATCCGGAGCGCGACCGCATGCGCGGCCTGGGGCTGGGGCTGGCCATCGTGCGGCGGCTGTCGCAGCTTCTCGACCATCCGGTGCAGGTGCGCTCCGTCCAGGGGCAGGGGTCGGCTTTCCGCGTCCTGGTCCCCATCGCCCCGGCCCGCTTCACCAAGCGGCAGGCCGGCGGAGCCGATCGGGTCCCGGTGATCGACCGCAGCCGGCTCGCCGTCCTGGTCGATGACGATGCCGTCGTGCTGCTCGGCCTGCAGACCGTCCTGACCGAATGGGGGTTCCGTGTCGTCGCTACCGATAGCGCCGATAAGGCGATGGACCGGCTGTCGGCGCTCGGACGCGTGCCTGACATCGTCATCGCCGATTATCGTCTGCGCGAAGGCAGGGTGGGAACCGAGGTCGTTCGCCGGGTTCGCGAACGCTACGGCTCCGCCATACCGGCGCTCATCCTGACCGGGGAAACCGGTGCCGACACCCTGGCCGATGCGTCCGCCCACGAGGTTCCGGTGCTGCACAAGCCGGTAACCCCGCGACAGCTTCAGGCGGAAGTCGACCGGCAATTGCGGATCGACCGGTCCCAACCCGACGCCCAGGCCGCCCAGTAGGCGGCGCTCCCGGGTCAGATCAGCGCGCCCTGCCGGACATCGTCAGCCGACCCGTTCACCTCGGCGGCACCCTCGTGCTCCGGACCGTCCAGGGCATCGCGGCCGGCCGCCGTGAGGCGGCAGACCAGCCAGTCCGGCTTCAACGGGTTGTCGAACCAACGCTCCGCCCAGCCGGCCCGCAGGCATGCCTCGACCGTCGGCCTCTTCACCCGTTGGCCCCGATCGTCGAACAGCGGCAGCTTGCCGCCCGGTTGCTCCAGGCCGCGGCGCAGCCAGGCCGCCTGGACGCCGGACGGAGTGCTGCGGGACGGGGAGCGGCGTGACTTGGCCATGGAGCGAAGGACTCTTGCGGATACGGGAACGGGCAGGGACTTGCCGGCCCCGATGGGACCTGTGGCAAAGTGCGGGCATCCTACGCGAAAGCGGGGGCGTATGCATCGAAAAGGAGGTGCCTTGCCATGACCGGTTCCGCCCCACCGCAAAGCGGAGACGATCCGCTGGTGATCGCCTACATCACCGCCGCCTCGAAGGCGGATGCCCTGCGCATCGGGCGCAGTCTGGTGGAGGAGCGGCTGGCCGCCTGCGCCAAAGTGCTTGACGGCATGACCTCGGTCTACCGGTGGGAGGGCAGGGTGGAGCAGGCGGACGAGGCGGTGCTGATCGCCAAGACCCGGAGCAGACTGTTCGACCGGCTGGCCGCCCGCGTGCGCGAGCTGCACGGCTACGACACACCTTGCGTCCTGGAACTGGCGGTGGGGCGCGGCAACCCTGCCTACCTCGACTGGCTGCGTGCCGAAACCGCCTGATGCCTGTGCTGCCGGCGCCCCGCAGGGCGGGTTTGGAATGGAAAGCGGCCATTCGCCCTATTGACGGCGGTCAAGGTCCCGCGCTGCTGTGGGGGGTAGGCGTCCGGCTCGGGGACGTCGTTTCCACGCCGCACCAGAGCAGGTGAAGGACAGCAGGCCATGGATGATTGTACCGCACACCGCCCGACCCCGCTTTCCCTGGACGAAGCCGTCGGGCGCATCGCCCGCAGCTATGGTGCCGTGACGGGGACGGAGCAGGTGCCGTTGCGCCACGCGCTCGGCCGCGTGCTGGCGGAGGAGGTGGAGGCGCCGGTCAACGTGCCGCCGGCCGCCGTTTCCGCGATGGATGGCTGGGGGTTCGCTGCCGAGCCTGGGCAGGTTTCGCGGGCGGAGAGACATCGCCGTTTGAACGTGGTCGGGCGGGTGCCGGCCGGCTCGGTCCTCGACCGCGGCGTCGAACCGGGGCAGGCGGTCCGCATCTTCACCGGCGCACCGGTTCCCGCCGGCGTCGACACCGTGGCGATGCAGGAGGATTGCCGGACCGACGGCGATGCCGTCCTGGTTCCCGCGGCGCTGCCGCGCGGCGCCAATGTGCGGTCAGCCGGCGAGGACATGACCGCCGGCACCGTCGTGCTGCAGCCCGGCCGCCGTCTGCGCGCGCAGGAGGTTGGGCTGGCGGCGGCGGTGGGCCGGTCGACGCTGACCGTGCGCAAGCGGCTCCGCGTGGTCCTGTTCTCCACCGGCGACGAGCTGCGGGAACCCGGAACGCCGAAGCCGGGTCACGCGATCTACGATGCTAATCGCTACACGCTCGCCGCCCAGCTCGATGGGCTCGGGGTGGAGGTGCGGGACCTCGGCATCCTTCCCGATCGGGCCGATGCCACCCGTGCCGCGTTGGCGGAAGCCGCCGGCACGGCCGACCTGATCGTCACCAGCGGCGGCGTCTCGGTCGGCGAGGAGGATCACGTCAAGGCGGCGGTCAACGCGCTGGGCTCCATCGACCTGTGGACGCTGGCGATCAAGCCCGGCAAGCCGCTGGCGCTCGGGCGGATCGGTGACACGCCCTTCCTCGGACTTCCCGGCAACCCGGTCTCGGCGATGGTGACCTTCCTGCTGGTCGGCCGCCCGCTGGTGCTGCGCCTGTCGGGAGCCTCCGCCGTCGCCACCCCGCGCAGCTTGGTGGTCGCCGGCTTCTCCTTCGCCAAGAAGCCGGGCCGCCGCGAGTTCCTGCGCGCCCGCCTGGAGCGTGGAGATGACGGCCGGCCGGTGGCGGTCAAGTTCCCGAGCGACAGTTCCGGCGTCCTGACCTCGATGGTCGAGGCCGACGGCCTTGTCGACATGCCGGCCGACGCCACCGCCGTGCATCCCGGCGACATGGTGGAGTTCCTGCCTTTCACGGGCCTGTTCGGATGAGCGAGGCGTCCTAACCCATCAGGGATTTCTATCCAACCGATCCCGGCAATAAATTGGACCTATCATGGATGTGCTCCCATACTGCCCGTGAAATGGGAGGCATTCATGACGCTGGAGCAGTTGCGCATCTTCGTCGCGGTGGCCGAAGCGCTGCATTTCACCCGCGCCGCCGAAAGCCTGCACCTGTCGCAGCCCGCCGTCAGCTCCGCCGTCGCCGCGCTCGAGGCGGAGCATGGCATGCGCCTGTTCGACCGCATCGGCCGGCGTGTCGAACTGACCGCCGCGGGGCATCTGCTGCAGCGCCAAGCCCGAAGCATCCTGCTGAAGGTGGAAGAGGCCGGGACGATGCTGGCCGAACTCTCCGGCCTGTCGCGGGGGACGTTGCGCCTGGTGGCGAGCCAGACAGTGGGAAGCCACTGGCTGCCGCCCCGGCTGCTGCGTTTCGCCGCCGCCCATCCCGGCATCCGTGTGGACCTCGCCATCGGCAACACCGAGCAGGTGGCCGAAGCGGTGCGCGACGGCCGCGCCGAGCTCGGCATCGCCGAGGGGCACATCGCCGATCCCGCCCTGGTCACCGAGGCGATTCCCGGCGACCGACTGCTGCTGGTGGTCGGTGCCGGCCATCCCTGGGCCGCCAGCGGCCGGGTCATGCCGGAGGAGTTGGCGGCCGGGCGCTGGCTCTTGCGGGAATCGGGTTCCGGCACCCGTGCCCGGCTGGAACAGGCGCTTCACGCCGCCGGCCTCGACCTTTCCCAATTCCAGGTGGCGATGACGCTTCCGGCAGGCGACATCATCCGGGAAGCCCTGCTGGCCGGGCTGGGGGCGAGCGTCCTGTCTGACCTCGTCGTCGCCGAGGATCTGGCGTCCGGGCGGATCGTTGCCGTCGACGGGCTCGACCTGCCCGCCCGCCCGTTCCATCTGGTCCGCCACCGCGACCGCCACCGCAGCGTGGCCGAGCGGGCATTCGTCCGCTCGGCCCTGGTACAGGGCGTTCCCGCAGCCGCGGTCCAGGCATAGGGGGCGGGCCGGGGAGGGCCATCCGTACTTGACGCAGCGACCTTGACAGCCGGGGTGGCGCGCTCCTTATCGGTGAGGTAGGCTTTTCGCCGACGAATTTTCCGGGCGCATCGGCCCATCCCCGCGCAATTCCCAAGAGGACCAGATGAAGTTCTCCTTCGCCAAGCCGTCCCTGCCGGCGTCCGGCGTTCTCGCCGTGACCGTTGCCGCCGAACGCAGCCTCGGGCCGGTCGGCCGCGAGCTCGACCAGAAGACCGGCGGGGCGCTGGCCCGTGCGATGGCCGCTGCACGCTTCAGCGGCAAGAAGGACGAGACGCTGAGCCTGCTCGCTCCGGCAGGCACCGACCTGGACCGCGTCCTGCTGGTCGGTATCGGCAAGGCCGAGGATATGGGCGATCTGGCCCTGCAATCGGCCGGCGGCGCCCTCGCCGTGGCGTTGGACAAGGCCACCGACGAGGCGTCGCTGCTGGTCGAACTGCCGGAAGGCGCCAAGCTGGCGGCACCGGCCGCAGCGGCCGAGATCGCCTTCGGGGCGCAGCTCCGCTCCTACAAGTTCGACAAGTACCGCACCAACGACAGGAAGGCCGACAAGAAGGATCCGAAGCCGAGCCTGCGCAGACTGACCCTGCTGGTCGAGGACGAGGGTGCCGCCAAGGCGGCCTTCAAGAAGCTCGACACGCTGGCCGACGCCATCCGCTTCACCCGCGACCTGGTGTCGGAGCCGGCCAACGTCATCTATCCGGAAAGCCTTGCCGAGAAGACCCGGGAACTGGAGCAGTTCGGCGTGGAGGTCGAGATCCTCGACCAGAAGAAGCTGAAGAAGATCGGCATGGGCGCGCTGCTCGGCGTGTCGCAAGGCAGCGCCTTCGAGCCGCGCGTGGTCGTCATGCGCTGGAACGGCAATCCGGATGCCGGCGACAAGCGGCCCGTCGCCTTCATCGGCAAGGGCGTCACCTTCGACACCGGCGGCATCTCGATCAAGGGCGCTGCCGGCATGGAGGACATGAAGTGGGACATGGGCGGCTCGGCCACCGTGATCGGCACCATGTACGCCCTGGCCGCCCGCAAGGCCAAGGTCAATGCCATCGGCATCGTCGGGCTGGTGGAGAACATGCCCTCCGGTACCGCGCAGCGGCCGGGTGATATCGTCGCCTCGCTGTCGGGCCAGACCATCGAGGTCATCAACACCGACGCCGAAGGCCGCCTGGTTCTGGCCGATTGCCTGTGGTACGCGCAGGACGTCTACAAGCCCAAGCTGATGATCGACCTCGCCACCCTGACCGGTGCCATCATCACCGCGCTGGGGCACGAGCATGCCGGCCTGTTCAGCAACAACGACGACCTCGCCATGAACCTGACGGCTGCCGGCCTGAAGGTCGGCCAGCCGGTCTGGCGCCTGCCGCTTGGCGACGCCTACGACAAGGAGATCGAATCGCAGGCGGCGGACATGAAGAACGTCGGCTCCGGCGGCGGCGCGGGCAGCATTGTCGGTGCCCAGTTCCTGAAGCGCTTCGTCAACGACCTGCCGTGGGCGCACATCGACATCGCCGGCGTGGCCTGGTCGAAGAAGGACGCCGCCACGGTGCCGAAGGGCGCCACCGCCTTCGGCGTGCGCCTGCTCGACCGCTTCGTGGCGGATTTCCACGAGGAGTGAGGCCGACCCCCCGCCCATCTCCGAAGGGGAGGGGGCGGGAAAAAGGCGTGACCTCTCCGGACGCCCTCGTCTTCCCCGCTCCCTTGCGGGGAAGACGAGGGCTGACACCGCCCGCGCGACGAGTTCCTCCTGAAGCGCTTTTGTGAAGGGCCATGACCGAAGTCCGCTTCTATCACCTGCAACGCCGCACGATGGAACAGGCCCTGCCCAAGATCCTGGAGAAGGTCCTGGAGCGGAACTGGCGTGCCGTCGTGCTGGCCGGTTCGCCGGAACGGGTGGATATGCTGAACCAGCATCTGTGGACCTACGATCCCGGCTCCTTCCTGCCGCATGGCGCGGCGCGCGACGGCTTTGCCGAGCGCCAGCCGGTCTGGTTGACCGATGCGGACGAAAATCCGAACGGTGCCAGCGTGCTGGTCACGGTCGACGGCTGCGTCAGCGACCGCATGGACGAATACGATCTCGTCTGCGACCTGTTCGACGGCAACGACGAGGAGGCCGTGCTGGCCGCCCGCCAGCGCTGGAAGGCCTGCAAGGCGGCGGGTCACGCCCTGACATATTGGCAGCAGACCGACCGCGGCGGTTGGGAAAAGCGGGCGTGACGGTGCCGGCCTGACAGGGCCGGTGTGCGTTTATCATGTATTTCAGTTGCATCCGAACAATCGAACGGCAAAGCTGGAATGCCCGAAAACGGACGATTCGAAGGTGAACGCTCCCCGATGAACAGGAGCCAGATCGACCCGGCGCTCGCCCGGCAGGTCAAGGATGCCGGCATCCTGATCGTGGACGACAATCCGTCCAACGTCGACCTCCTTCGGGAGATCCTGGGCCATGACGGCTATACCCGCGTGCGCGGCGAGACCGACCCGCGCAAGGTCCCGGATCTCTGTGCATCGGAGCCGTTCGACCTGCTGCTGATCGACGTCCGCATGCCGCATATGAGCGGCTTCGAGCTGATGGAGCGGCTGAAGCCGGTGTTCGACGGCGACTATGTGCCGATCCTGGTGCTGACCGCGCAGACCGACCAGGAAACCCGGCGCAAGTCGCTGGAGCTGGGTGCCAACGACTTCCTGACCAAGCCCTTCATCGCCTGGGAGCTGCTTCACCGCGTCCGCAACATGGTAGAGATCCGCAAGCTCTACCGAAGGGCGGCCGAGCAGAACCGCGAACTGGAGCGCCGGGTCGAGGAGCGCACGGCCGAGCTGTCGGAAGCGCTGGAGGCCGCCCGCAAGGCCGACCGGGCCAAGCTGGATTTCCTGGCGGTGATGAGCCACGAGCTTCGCACGCCGCTCAACTCCATCATCGGCTTCGCCGACGTGCTGGCGGCGGAAGGGATGGGCAAGCTCGGCCATCCCGACTACCTGGAATACGTGAAGCTGATCGAAGACAGCGGCAAATCGCTGCTGACCATGGTCAACAACATCCTCGACTATACCCGCGGTTCGACCGGCGCCGTCGAGCTCCAGGAAAGCGACGTCGACATTCCGCAGCTTATGTCAGGCTGCGCCGACCTGCTGGCCCCGAAGGCGACGCTGAAGCGGCTGACGGTCGCGGTGCAATCCTGCCCGTCCTTCCGGATGCGCGGCGACCGCCGCCGCCTGCGCGAGATGGTGCTGAACCTGCTGGACAATGCGGTGAAGTTCACGCCGGCTGATGGCCACATCACGCTGGCCGTGGAGGATCGTGACGGCTATGTCGGGCTGAGCGTGCGCGACGACGGTCCGGGCATACCGGCAGAACTGATGGGCCGCATCTTCAACCCCTTCACGCAGGCGGAGCGTTCCCTGGTGCGCCAGCACGAAGGGGTCGGCCTGGGGCTGCCGATCGTCCGGCGCTTCGCCGAACTGCATGGCGGGGGCGTCGCGCTGGACAGCGTGCCGGGCGGCGGCACCACGGTGACCATCCTGTTGCCGAAGGAGCGGCTGCTGGTCGCGTAGGGTACCTGCCCCCAGAGTGTGATTCACGTTTCAAGCGCTATCGCTTGAAACGTGAATCACACGGAAGACCAGAAGCTAAGAGTCTGCCGGGAGCGGCGCCTACTGGAACAGGAACGTTTCCGGTGCCGCCCCGATGCGCGCCACCAGCCCGCCACCGGCGGGGACGCGGCGCCACTGGTCGCGCTGGGCGTCGACCGGTTCCGACACCACGATCAGGCCGTTGCCGCCTTGCCGCCAGTAGAGGCTGGGCGGTTTGTCGTCCGATGCCCAGCGGACAGCCCACACCCGCTCGCCATCGGTCCAGGTGGCGGTGAAACGCAAGGGGGAGGTGATGCCCTGCGCCGTCATCTCGTCGCGCACGGCATGCAGGACCCGCTGGAAGGCCCCGACCGAATCCCGCTCCAACCCGGCCCCGATCGCCGCGAGGAAGATCGCCTCGCTGTCGGTGGTTCCCGTGCGCGCGCCGTACAGCTCGTCGGGGATCATCGCCTCGACCTTGCGCCGCAGACGCGGCCAGTCGCCGACCTGCCCGTTGTGCATGAACAGGTAGCGTCCGACCTTGAAGGGATGGCAGTTGGCGCGGCTGACCGCGGTTCCGGTCGCCGCCCGCACATGGGCGAAGAACAGGTGGGAGCGGATGTGGTTGCAGATCGACTGCAGGTTCTCGTCGGACCATGCCGGCCGGATTTCGCAGTAGCGGCCCGGCTCGGTCCGCTCGCTGTACCAGCCGACGCCGAAACCGTCGCCGTTGGTCTCGGTCTTCGCCTCCTCGGCGTGCATCGACTGTTCGATGAGGGAATGGCAGGGAGTGCAGACCAGCGTTTCGAGGAACACCGGCTCGCCGCAATAGGCAAGGAACCGACACATCGACCGACGCACCGTGGCAGCAGCGACAAGGACTGCGTCAATTTGACCCTATGGCCGGGATGAAGCAAGGGGCGGAGTCACGCAACCGTCATGCCGCCCGGCCGGTGTTGCATTTCCGCAGGGACCGCCGTCGCCCGGTCCCCGGCGGCGAAGCGAGGGCGCCCGGCTACCACACCACCTTGGGCAGGGCGGCCACGCGCAGCGGACCGACGAACAGCGCCCGGTCCTGCACGGTGACGGGGGCGGTCAGCACCGGCTCGCCGTTCGGCCCGGTGGGGCGCGACAGCATGGTCAGGACGGTCCGGGCGATGGCGGCCTCGTTGGGGCGCATCATCGGCTTGACCGCATCCAGCACGGCAGGGGCGCCGCGGATCTCGGCGGTGAGCGCCGCCTGGGGCTGGAGCTGCGGGTCGAGCGCCAGCGTACCCGACAGCACCGCCCCCAGCGGCCCCCAGTCCAGCGCCAGCCGGTCCAGTTCCACGGTCCCGCCGTCACGGCTCCAAGCCGAAAGGCTGGCCGGCTCGGGACGCGGCGGCCTGCCCATGACGCGCAGCTTCAGATCCGCCTTGCGGACCTGCCGGCCGAGCGCCGGGGGCGCCGCCCCGTCCGGCAGGGTCAGCCCGTCCGCGGCGAGGGTCACGCTGAGGCCGGCGGCATCGTGGCCGGCGGGGAGCTGCTCGGGCTGGCTGGCGGTCACGTCCAGCGCGTCGACCGGTACGGATTGCCCGGCAGCTTCGGCGGTCAGGCCGGTGAAACGCAGGGCAAGCCGATCCAGCGAACCGGACAGGCGCCACACCGCCTCGCCGCTGCCGCCCTGCGGGGCCGTCAGCTCGACCGGGGGTTGGCCGGGCTGCGCCAGGGACAGCTTCTGCAGGCCGGGAAAGCTCAGGGCGACCTGGGTCGGGTTCCAGGGGGCCGCCTGCGCCACCAGCCGGCTCCCCTGCCAATCGGCGCCTCGGGTGGCGAGGTGTGGCTGTTCCAGCACGGCCCGCAGCGTGAAGGGGAAGCCGGCGACGACCAGTCCGCGGTGCTCCACCACCGCGCCGTTGGCGCGCTGGTCGGCGATCCAGTTCGCGACGCCGTCCTCCACCATGCGCGCCGCCTGCCACCACCAGAGCGAATAGGCCGCGACCGGCAGCAGCGGCACGAACAGCAGGAGAAGCAGGGCGATGCGGCGTCCGGTCAGCAGGCGTCGGCGCGTCGGAGTGGGGGCAGGGTACATCGAGGGCATGTCCGTTCCTTGTCCGTGCCGTTATAGCGGCGTGGGCAGGCGCATGCTAGGCTTCGAACCCGATTCGCGCCGCGCCGGCCACCGTCCGGGCGCGCCCGTTCCAACCGAACCGGTCCGATGCCTCCCGACATCCACTCTCCGCCTCCCGCTTGGTCCGCAGATATTTCCATCGCTCCCGGCTCCGATCTCTGGGTGTTCGGCTACGGTTCTCTGATGTGGAATCCGGGCTTCCCCTTCGCCGAGCGGCATGCGGCAACGCTGACAGGCTATCACCGCAGCTTCTGCGTCGCGTCGCACCGCTACCGCGGAACACCGGAACGGCCCGGCCTGGTGCTCGGCCTCGACCGAGGCGGTTCCTGTCGCGGCATCGTCTTCCGCGTTGCGGCCGGCGACGTTCACCGTGCGCTGGAGTATCTGTGGGACCGCGAGATGATCGACCGGGTGTATGTGCCGAAGATGCTCGACGTTCGGTTGCGGGATGGCCGGTCGGCGGGCGGGTTGGACAGGGTCAAGGCCTGCTGCTTCGTGGTGGATCGCAGCCACCCGCAATATTGCGGCCGGCTGGAAGAGTCTGCGGTCGTTTGTCGCATCGCCGGCTGCTGCGGGCTGCGAGGAACGAATATTGATTACTTAGCAAACACAGTGTTGCACCTCGAAGATCTCGGGATACGGGACAAACGCTTGATGGAGCTATACGAATCCGTTTGCAGTTACGACTGAGGGCGTAGGACCGGCCAATGGATTTCGTTTCCTTTGGCTGGGGTTGGCGGAAAATCTTCAAAATCTGTTTTCGATTTTGAATATTGCGACAACATGTAACAAGCCGATGGTTACCATTGTCTGCTTTGACTTATTTTAATTCGGCTCCTAGGTTTCAGACAGCTTATCTGGAGGGCTGTTTGAATGCAAAGCATCGGCATTCGTGCAAGAATGTTGGTCATAACTGTTACTATGCTTGCGTCCATGACCGGCGTTGCGGCCATAATTCTCAGCGGTCTGCAGGACACGCAGGAGGAGGCCAGCCAGGATAAGGTGCGGTCGGTGACGGAGGCCGCGATCGGCATCGTCAAGGACTACGAGAGCCGGGTGGCGACCGGCGAGCTGACCAGGGATCAGGCGCAGAGCCTGGCCCGGAACAGCCTGCGTGCGATGCGGTACTCTGGAACGGAGTACCTGTACGTCATGGAGGCCGACGGGAAGGTCCTGGTCCATGGCGGCCAGCCCCAGGTTGAAGGCAAGAACCTGGGCGAAGCCAAGGACCCCAATGGCGTCGCCTTCATGAGGCTGCAGTTGGACGCCGCCCGGAATGGCGGTGGCTTCGTTGCCTACTCCTGGCCGAAGGCCGGCCAGACCGAGCCGAGCCCCAAGATCAGTTACGCGCTGATGTCGCCGCAATGGCACTGGATGGTCGGCAGCGGCGTTTACATCGACAACATCGACGCCGATTTCCGTCGGCACGCGATCGATGCCGGCATCTGGGGTGGCGGGCTGGGCACCCTGGCGCTGGTGCTTGCGCTCTGGCTGACACGGTCGATCACGCTGCCGCTATCGCGGCTCACGACGGTCATGAGCAGGCTTGCGGACGGCGACCTGGACGTCGCGGTGACCGATGCCGGCCGTGGCGACGAGATCGGCCGGATGGCGAAGGCCGTCGACATCTTCAAGGACCGCGCGATCGAGAACCGACGCCTGCGTGACGGGCAGGAGGAATTGCGCGCGAAGGCCGAGGCGGAGCGGTTGCAACTCCTGTCGTCGCTCGCCGACGGGTTCCAGCGGTCCATCGGCGAAGTGGTCAGCCAGGTGACGGCATCGGCCGGCACCATGCGGCGGACGGCTGATGCCCTGAACAGCAGCACGACCAGCGCGGCCAGCCGCAGCTCCGCCGCGGCGATGGCGGCGGACGAGGCGGCGGTCAGCGTCAACACCGTGGCCGGGGCGACAGAGGAGCTGTCCGCGTCGATCGGCGAGATCGGGCGGCAGATCGGCGCCTCGAACGAGGTGGCGAACCGTGCGGTGACTGAGGCCACGAGGGCCAACCGGGTGATGGACGGGCTGGTCCGCGCCGCCGCCGAGGTGGGCGATGTGGTGAGCCTCATCAACTCCATCGCCGGGCAGACCAACCTGCTGGCGCTCAATGCCACGATCGAAGCGGCCCGCGCCGGCGAGCACGGCAAGGGTTTCGCCGTCGTCGCCAGCGAGGTGAAGGGGCTGGCCAACCAGACCGCCCGCGCGACCGAGGACATCCAGAAGAAGATCAGCGAAATCCAGCAGGCCACCGATGTCGCGGTCGCCGCGATCCATGACATCGACGCGGTGATCGGCGAGATCACCGGCATCTCGGGAGCAATCGCCGCCGCCGTCGAGCAGCAGGGTGCGGCGACCCGCGACATCTCCAGCAACGTCCAGCAGGCGGCGATGGGCGCGCAGGCCGTCTCGTCGAACGTCGCCGGCGCCAACGAGGCTGTCGCTGATGCCGGCGGCAAGGCGAACGAGATGCTGGACGAGGCCGGTCGGCTGTCCGGCGTCGCCGACCGGCTGCGCGGCGAGGTGGACGGCTTCCTCGCCAGCATCAGGGCGGCCTGAGCGGTCAGTCCTCCAGCAACGCGCGTCCGGACGCGACGACCGCCACCAGCGCGTCCATCACCGCCCGCACCGCCACCGACCGCCGTAGGTCCTCATGGACCGGCAGCGGTCGGTGGCGGTGCGGGCGCTGCGGGATCGGGCACCGCCGGAACCAGCGCCGGGCTGGAACAGCCGCGGACATCGGGTCGCGCTGGCTGGGATCGCTTGCCGGCCCCATATTGGCGGCATGACGACCACAGGCATCCGGGCCCTGGCCCTGGCGGCCGCGGCCGTCGTCCTGGGCGTGGCCGCCCGGGCCGGCGCCGCCCCGCTTCACCATGACGTCGAACTGACGCTCGAACCCGCCTCCGGCCGGCTTGAGGCGGTGGACCATATCACCCTGCCGCCGGGCCTCCAGGTCCTGCGCCTGGATCCCGCCCTGGAGGTGGGCGAGGTTCGCGTCGGCGACCGCCCCCTCCCGGCGGCGCGACGCGGCGAGGCCCTGCGGCTGACGGTACCCGATGATCCCGGGGTGGTGACGATCCGCTATGCCGGGCGCCTTCCGGGCTTCGCTGCGGGGACCGGGCTGGCGCTGGATGGCGAGGGCGCCTTCCTCCCGGGTCAGGCCGGCTGGCTGCCCGGCCTGACCGCCGCCAAACAGGAGCCGCCGACATGGCGGCTGTCGGTGCGGGTGCCGGCGCCCTATCTGGCGGTCGCCACCGGCAGGCTGGTGGAGGAAGCGCGCGATCCCGCCGGTTACCGTGCCGTGTTCGAGGAAACCCGCAGCGTCGAGGAGCCTTCGCTGTTCGCCGGTCCCTGGACGCTGGAGGAGCGGACCGCCGGCGACCTGCGCCTGCGTCTTTACCGGCACGCCGAGCAGGCGGGGCTCGCCGACGGCTATCTCGACCTGACGCAGCAGGCCATCGCCGGCTTTTCCCATCGGATCGGACCCTATCCCTTCGCCGGGTTCAGCATCGTCTCGGTGCCGCCGCCGGTCGGGTTGGGATTTCCGGGCCTGACCGCCATCGGGAGGGCCGTGCTGCCGCTGCCGTTCATCCGCGGCCAGTCGCTGAGCCACGAGGTCCTGCACAACTGGTGGGGCAACGGCGTGCGGGTCGGCGAAGGCGGCAACTGGGCGGAGGGGCTGACCACCTACATGGCCGATTATGCCGGCGCCCGTGCGCGCGCTGCCGACGCGGCGCGACAGATGCGGCTCGACTGGCTGCGGGACTATGCCGCGCTGCCGGCGGAGCGCGATCGCCCGCTAACGGAATTCCGGTCCAAAGTGCACGATGCCGCCCAGATCGTCGGCTACGGCAAGGCGGCGATGTTGTTTCATATGCTGGAGGACGAGATCGGGGCGGATGCGTTCGACGCAGGCATCCGCGGTTTCTGGACGGAGCACGCCTTCAAGGACGCCGGCTGGCCCGACCTGCGCCACGCCTTCGAGACGGCATCCGGCCGTGATCTTGGAGGCGTGTTCTCGCAGTGGGTCGAGCGGCGGGGCGCACCGGCCCTGACGCTGGCCGATGTGCGGACCGACGCCGGCCGCATCGTGCTGACCCTGCGGCAGGACGCGGATCCTCCCTACGCGCTCACCGTGCCGGTGCGGGTTGAGACGGCGGCCGGGGTGGAGACCCACGGCGTGCGGCTGGACGCGCGCGAGGCCGCGATCAGCCTGCCGGTTTCCGCAGCCCCGGTCGCGGTGTCCGTCGACCCCGAGTTCGACCTGTTCCGCCGGCTGGCTCCGGGGGAAGCGCCGGCGATCCTGCGTGACGTCACGTTGCGCACCGGCGCCGAACGGGTCATCGCCGCCGATGGCGACGCGGCGCAAGCCGCCGGAATGCTTGCGGCGCGGATGATGGACGCGGCGCCGCCGGCCGGCGGCGGCCGCGCGGATGCACCGCTGGTGCTGGTGGGCACCGACGCGGCGGTGGGGCGGGAATTGGAGCGTCGGCGCCTGCCGCCGGTTCCGGCGGAACTCGCCGGGCGGGGCAGCGCGCGGGTCTGGGTGTCGCGGACGAGTGACGGGCGGGCCGTCCTGGTGGTGTCGGCGGCCGACGCGGCTGCCTTGCAGGCCCTGCTGCGGCCATTGCCGCATTACGGGCGGCAGAGCTGGCTGGTGTTCGACGGAGCGAAGGCGGTCGATCGTGGCGTCTGGCCGGCGGGTGACAGTCCGTTGCGGCGCACGGTGGGGCGTTAGGGACGGTTATGCCTCTCCGGCTGGCGGCGCCCCACCTCCCCATCCTCGCGGCATAGTCAGGAAGGAGAAGCGGGGAGGTGGGGCGCCGCCAGCCGGGCCAGCGCCTATTCCGCCGCCTTGCCTTCGCCCCAGACCAGCCCGTTGAACAGCGGCTCGATCACCGTCTGGCCGACGTCGCGGGTGATGAAGACCAGCTTCGTCCGATGATCGTCGCTCGGCCATTCCTCCAGGCGGACAGGGGGATGGAACATGTGCTGGACGCCATGGACGACGACAGGCAGTTCGCTCTCCTGGACGTTCAGCAGCCCCTTCACGCGCAGCAGGCTGTCGCCGGCCTGGGCGATCAGCGCCTCCATGAAGTCCACGAAGCCGTTCCAGGGGATCGGCCGGTCGATCACCATGCAGAAGGCGCGGATATGGTCGTCGTGCCGGTTGGCGTCGTGGTGGTGATGCCCGTGGTCATGATCGCCGTGCCCGCAGGCGGGACCGCAATGGTCGCCATGCTCGTGATGGTGCTCATGATCGTGCCCATGGTCATGGTCATGGTCATGGCCTCGCGGCTCCGCCTGCTGGTCGCGGTAGGCCTCCTCGCGCAGCCAGCGCACCACGTCGGGGCTCTTGGTCTCGGGATTGTAGAGGCCGGCGTCGAACAGCCGTGCCGGATCGACCTCGCCATGGGCGGCCGGGATGACCGGGGCCGCCGGGTTGATGGCGGCCAGCCGCTGCATCAGCGCCGCCGTGGCGGCCGGGGTCGCGACGTCGGTCTTGGTCAGCACGATGCGGTCGGCGACGGCGGCCTGCTTGACGCTCTCCGGCTGGCGGTCGAGCTGGAGCGAGCCGTGCGCGGCATCCACCGTGGCGATCACGCCGTCCAGGCGGAAGCGGGCCGCCAGCAAGGGGTCGGACATCAGGGTGTGGATGATCGGAGCCGGGTCGGCCAGGCCGGTGGTCTCCACCACCACCCGGTCGAAGTCGGGCACCTCGCCCTTCACCCGCTTCAGGAACAGGTCGCGCAGCGTGTCGACGAGATCGCCGCGAATCGTGCAGCACAGGCAGCCGCTGTCCATCAGCACCATGTTCTCCGACGCCTTGGCGACCAGCAGATGGTCCAGGCCGACCTCGCCGAACTCGTTGATGACGATGGCGGTCCGCGCCATGCCGGGATTGCGCAGCAGGGCCTGCAGCAGCGTGGTCTTGCCGCTGCCGAGGAAGCCGGTCAGCACCGAGACGGGAAGACGGGCAGGGGACGCGGCGGGAGCGCTCAACGGGGATTCTCCTGACAGGATTTGCACAGGCCGCGCACCTCGACGGTGGGGCGCTGGACGCGGAAGCCACGGTCGGCCGCCGCGGCGATGATGGCGGCGCCGACCCGCGGATCGTCGATCTCGGCGGCATCGCCGCAGGACTCGCACACCAGGAACTGGCCGGAATGGACGGCGCCGGGATCGGCGCAGCCGACATAGGCGTTCAGCGATTCGATCCGATGGACCAGCCCTTGTTCGACCAGAAACTCCAGCGCCCGGTAGACGGTCAGCGGAGCGGTCGCCTTGCCCTCCTGCTGGCTGAGGTCCTCCAGGATGGCATAGGCGCCGCGGGGCCGGTGGCTGGACCAGACGAGTTCGAGCACACGGCGGCGCAGCGCGGTCAGCCGGGCGCCCCGTTCGGCGCACAGCGCGTCGGCGCGGGTCAGCGCATCGGCGATGCAGTGGGTATGGTCGTGCAGGGCGGACATGGGTGTTACTTTATAACATGTGACCTGCCGATGCAACGTGGCGAACAGGACATGCCAGGGCAGGTCCTGCGGCAGCGACCCGGCAGGCGAAAGCGCATGAAGAAGGCGGCTCCGTCGCCGGAGCCGCCTTGCCGAGTGGCATTGTCGTTCTTCGGGCGGGATCGGGTCGGCCGCGGGGGAGCGTCCGCCATCCTTCTCGCTTGCCGGACGGGACGGCCCCGTCGGACCGTCGACGGCAGGATAACCGCCACGCATGACGCTTTGCGGACGCAGGGGTGACGCTTCGGTGAAGGGCATCGCTCAGGACGCGGCTTCCGCACGCCGCTTGTGCGTCCGGTAGAGCGTGAGCGCCCGGTCGCGGGCCGCCCCATGGTCGAGGACCGGATGCGGATAGTCCTTGCCGAGCGTGACGCCGGCCTTCCGCAGCACCTCGGCGGGCGCCGCCCAGGGCTGGTGGATCCAGCGCCGAGGCAACCCGGCCAGTTCCGGGACATAACGGCGGACATAGTCACCCTCGGGATCGAACTTCCCGCCCTGCAGCACGGGGTTGAAGACGCGGAAGAAGGGCGACGCATCGGCGCCGCTGCCGGCCACCCACTGCCAGTTGCCGACATTCTGGGCGAGATCGGCATCGACCAGCGTGTCCCAGAACCACCGCTCTCCCTGCTGCCAGGACAGCAGCAGGTCCTTGACGAGGAAGGACGCGGCGATCATCCGCACGCGGTTGTGCATCCAGCCAGTTTCCCACAACTGGCGCATGCCGGCGTCGACGATGGGATAGCCGGTGCGCCCGCGCCGCCACGCCCGGAACCCCGCCGCATCCGTGCGCCAGGGGAAGCCGGCGAACCGGCGGTCGAGCGGCTCGTCCGGCAGGTCGGGCACATGGTGCAGCAGGTGGTATTGGAATTCCCGCCAGCCGATCTCGCGCAGGAAGACCTCGATCCCCGGAGCCAGTTCCGGGCGGGCGTCGGCCGCGTGGCGGGCGGCGTGCCAGATTTGCCGTGGCCCCAGCTCTCCGAAGGCCAGATAGGGCGAAAGGGCGGAGGTGCCGTCCTGGTCCGGGCGGTCGCGCCCGGCCGCATAGGCGCCGACCGGTCCATCGAGGAACGCGGCGAGCCGCGACTGTGCCGCCACCTCGCCCGGAACCCAGCGTTCCCGCAGGCCGGCCGCCCAGTCGGGCTTGGTCGGCAACAGGGTCCAGTCCGCGAGGGCGTCGCCGGCCGGCCGGTCTTTCGGGGCCTTCAGGGTCGCGGGCGCGCGGGTCGGACGCGGGGGCGACAGCGTCGCCGCCAGATGGCGCCAGAAGGCGGTGAAGACCTTGAAGTGTCCGCCGCTCTTCTTGCTCACGGTCCAGGGTTCGGCGAGCAGGCCGGCATTGAAGCTGCGGACGTCGACGCCGCGCTCCTTCAGCCTTTCCCCGACCGCGGCGTCGCGGGCCGCCAGCGCCGGTGCATAGCGGCGGTTCCACAGCACGCTGCCGGCGCCCGTCTCCGCCACCAGGGCTTCGAGAACCGCGCCGGCGTCGCCTCGGCGGAGCAGCAGGGGCGATCCGCGGCGGGTGCAGCATGCACCGAGCCGTTCCAGGCTGCCGTGCAGCCACCAGCGCTGGGCGCCGCCGAGGGCACGCGCCGAGGACGGAGCGGTGGCGTCGGTCGCCTCATCCTCCAGGATATAGAGCGGAATGACCGGTGCGCCGTGCGTCGCGGAGTCTTGGACGGCCGCTGCCAGTGCCGGGTTGTCGGCCAGACGGAGATCATTGCGGAACCAGACGATGATCGGAACGGACATGCGGGCTGCTCGGTGGGGCTCGTCCAGGCATACCGATATAGGCCGCGCTTGCGCTTGCGCTTGGGCCAGGGCCTCAGCGCGCCCGGTCCGGCGCCAGGCGGGCACTGGGAAAGCGATAGACCCGGCCGCGCGCGGTCATCAGCACCTCGAAGCCCGGTGCCAGCAGCCCCTTGAAGGCGGGGTCGAGCACGTTCAGCCCGCCGGTGAAGCTGCCGAAGGCCGGCAGGATCAGTTTGGCGCCGTCATGGGCGAAGCAGCGCTCGCGCACCCGCCGCCCGCCCAGGGCCACAGCCGCCGCCGGGTGCAGGTGACCGGACAGTTCGCCCACCGCGCCGGGCCGTGCTTCGTGCCGGAAGGTGAGGGGGCCGATGGTGAGGTCCGCCACCACGCGGCCTCCGAAGCCCTGCGGCGGCTCCGGGTCGTGGTTGCCGGTGATCCACACCCAATCGGCGGTCGCGGTCAGGGTGCGGAGCCGGTCGACATCGGCCGGATCCATCCGCTCGGATGCCCGGCGGTCATGGAAGCTGTCGCCCAGGCACAGCACGCAGGCCGGACGTTCCCGGGCGACGAGGCCGGCCAGCCGCTCCAGCGTCGCCCGTGTATCATAGGGCGGCAGCATGCGGCCGCGGGCGGCGAAGGCCGATCCCTTTTCAAGATGGAGGTCGGCGACCGCCAGCACGCCCTGCGCCGGCCACAACAGCGCGCCGGTGGGGTCGGCCAGCAATGGGGCACCGCAGAGCGTCAGGGCGGCGGCGCCCTCGGCGCTTCGGCTCCCGCAGTTTCCGGAGTGGAGGGCCGTTGGAGGCGCGCGGTTGCCGTCGATCATCGGGAACGGCTCCTGTTCCTGGTCTTGCAAAATGGGCCCTTGCGAAAGTGAGGCTTGCGGCCCGGATGAAACAGGCGGAGCGCCGGTGCCGTCACAGGGACAGGCGCCCCTGCCGCGGGTTGCCGGGCCGGGGCGGGGCGAGTTCGGGCATGGCTTCGGCCAGCAGCTCCGCCTCGGCGGCGGCGAGCAGTTCGTCGGTGGCGCTGCCGTCCACCCGCTCCCGCCCGATCTCCAGGATCACCGGCACCGCCAGGGGGGAGATGCGGTCGAGGTCCTTGTGGGTGATGCGGCCGCGCACCCGCATCAGGAAATCCGACAGCCGGCGGATGTCGGTCAGCCCGCCCGCCGCATCCGCCCTGGTCGCCCGCAGGAGGACATGGCCGGGGTCGTGCTTGCGCAGCACGTCGTAGATCAGGTCGGAGGAGAAGGTGACCTGCCGTCCGGTCTTCTCCTGCCCAGGGTGGCGGCGGTCGATCACCCCGGCGATCAGCGCCACGTTGCGGAAGGTCCGGCGCAGCATGGAGGATTCATCCATCCACGCCTCCAGGTCGTCGCCCAGCATATCCTGGTCGAACAGGGACTCCATGCCCACCCCCATGTCCTGGGGCGAGCGCAGCGACCAGACCGCCAGCACATAGTCCGTGGCGACGAATCCGAGCGGGCCGAGCCCGAACCGCTCCATCCGGCGTGTCAGCAGCATGCCCAGGGTCTGGTGGGCGTTGCGCCCCTCGAAAGCGTATGCGACGAGGAAGCGCTTGCCAGCCTTGGGGAAGGTCTCCACCAGCAGCCCGTCGCGGGTCGGCAGGACGGAGCGGCAGCGTTGCAGCCGCAGCCATTCCTGCACGTCCGCAGGCAATCCGTCCCAATGGCCGGGGTCGGCCAGCATGGCGCGCACACGCTCGGCGAGCTGGGTCGTCAACGGCAGCCGGCCGCCGGCATAGGCCGGGACCTTCGGGTCGCCGCTGCCGCCCTTGGCGACGACGGCTTCCATCTCGCGCACGCCCATGAACTTCAGCAACTGGCCGGCGAACAGGAAAGTGTCGCCGGGGGTGAGCCCCTGGATGAAGTACTCCTCCACCTCGCCCAGCACCGGGCCGCGGTTCAGGCGGACGCGCAGCAGCGCCTCCTGGGTGATGGTGCCGACATTCATGCGGTACTGGCGCGCCACCGCGGGGCGGGCGACCGCCATGCGGCCGTCCTCGCGCAGCGTCAGGCGCTGGAAGCGGTCGTAGGCGCCGAGCGCGTAGCCGCCGGTGGCGACGAAATCCAGCACGTCGTCGAACTCGTCGCGCGTCATCGCGGCATAGGGCGCGGCGGAGACCACCTCCTCATAGAGCTCGTCGGGGAGGAAGGGCGCGGCACAGGCCATGCCGAGCAGGTGCTGGGCCAGGACATCGAGCCCGCCCGGCCGCGGTGCCTCGCCGTCGAGCGTGCGCTCGTGGACGGCTTCCAGCGCGGCGCGGCATTCCAGCACCTCGAAACGGTTGGCGGGGACCAGCAGGGCGCGGCTGGGCTCGTCCAGCCGGTGGTTGGCCCGGCCGATGCGCTGGACCAGCCGGCTCGACCCCTTCGGGGCACCGATCTGGACCACGAGGTCGACCGCCGCCCAGTCGATGCCGAGGTCGAGCGACGAGGTGGCGACCACCGCCCGCAGCTCGCCGCGGGCCATGGCGCCTTCCACCTTGCGGCGCTGCTCCACCGCCAGCGAGCCGTGATGGAGCGCGATCGGCAGGTTGTCGTCGTTGACCCGCCAGAGGGCCTGGAACACCAGTTCCGCCTGGGCGCGCGTGTTGACGAACAGCAGGGTGGTGCGCTGATGGCGGATGCGCCCGTAGATCTCCTTCATGGCGTGCATCGCCATGTGGCCGGCCCAGGGCACACGTTCCTGCGACGTCAGGATTTCCACCTCCGCCCGGGCACCGCTGCGGCCGAGCACGAGGCGGACGTCGTCGGAATCTGTGCCGTCATGGCGGCCGCGCCGCGACAGCCAGGCGAGCAACCGCTCCGGTTCCGCCACGGTGGCGGACAGGCCGACCCGGCGGGCGGCGGGGGCGAGGCGTGACAGCCGTGCCAAGCCCAGGGCCAGAAGGTCGCCGCGCTTTGTGCCGGCCAGCGCGTGAAGCTCGTCGATGATGACGCAGCGCAACCCACGGAACAGCCGGTCGGCGTCGGTGTAGGAGAGCAGCAGCGCCAGGCTCTCCGGGGTCGTCATCAGCATCTGCGGCGGATGGGTGCGCTGGCGCTTGCGCTTGGCCTCCGGCGTGTCGCCGGTCCGCGTCTCGGCCCGGATCGGCAGGCGCATCTCGGCGATCGGCTGTTCCAGGTTGCGCTGGATGTCGACCGCCAGCGCCTTCAGCGGCGAAATGTAGAGGGTGTGAAGGCCCTCGCGCGGGCGTTCGGCGAGGTCGATCAGCGAGGGCAGGAAGCCGGCCAGCGTCTTGCCACCGCCGGTCGGGGCGATCAGCAGCGTGCTCTCGCCCCGCTCCGCCGCCTCCACCATCGCGACCTGATGCTGGTGCGGCGCCCAGCCGCGCGAGCGGAACCAGGCGGCGACGTTTGGCGGGATCAGGGCGGGCGTGTGGGCATCCATGGCGGCCGCGACTGTAGCGGAACGCCGGGAACGGAGGAAGAACGATGTGCCGGTGGTGCCCCGCCTGCGTCTGGCTGCGCCGGGGGGCTGGCGTCGGGGTCCCGACTCAGGCGAGCGCCTTCTTCATGCCGAAGCAGTGTTCCGGACCCGGGAAGGCGCGGCTGCGCACCTCGGCGGCATAGCCGGCGGCGGCGTTGCCGACCGCTTCGCCGAGATCGGCGTAGCGCTTGACGAATTTCGGCCGGAACGCGCCGAACAGGCCCAGCATGTCGTCGGTGACCAGCACCTGGCCGTCGCAGGCGGGGGAGCCGCCGATGCCGATGGTCGGGATCGCCACCTCTTCGGTGATGCGGCGGGCCAGCGGCTCCATCGTGCCTTCCACGACCAGCGAAAAGGCGCCGGCATCGGCGATGGCACGGGCGTCGGCGGCGATCCGCTCGGCCGCCTCGGCATCGCGGCCGACCGCCTTGTAGCCGCCCAGCGTGTTCACCGATTGCGGGGTCAGGCCGACATGCCCCATCACCGGGATGCCGCGGGCGGTCAGGAAGGCAACCGTCTCCGCCATCTCCAGCCCGCCCTCGAGCTTCACGGCCTGGGCGCCGGTTTCGGCCATCACGCGGGCGGAGGCACGGAACGCGGCCTCCCGGCTTTCCTGGTAACTGCCGAAGGGCAGGTCGACGACGACGCAGGCACGCTCCGATCCGCGCACCACGGCGGCGCCGTGGGCGATCATCATGTCCAGCGTCACGGGCAGGGTGCTGTCCAGCCCATAGACCACCATGCCCAGCGAGTCGCCGACCAGCAGCAGGTCCACATGCGGGTCGAGGAGCCGCGCCACCGGTGCGGTGTAGGCGGTCAGGCAGACGATGGGCTCGCCCCCCTTGCGGGCACGCAGCGCCGGGACCGAATGGCGTGCGGTGAGGTTCGAAGCGCTCATGGGGGACCTTTCCTGAACGTGTCGCTGGTGGAACGCAGGCAGGTCGGAGGCCGGCGATCCGCCCGACCAGGGTGATCCGCAAGTCAGGCAACCAATACGCTTTTCCCACGCACATTAAACGCACGGGAAACCCTCATGCACCAAAACCGCCCACGCGGCAATCGCGGGACGGTTCGATGCAAGACACAAGGGGTCTTAGGCGCGCACTTTGCGCGCCCATCGCTGACGCCGGAGGCGCCCGGCGGTTAGTAGCCCTCGCGTTCCATCCGCTTGCGGAGAAGCTTACGGGTGCGGCGCACCGCCTCGGCCTTCTCGCGGGCGCGCTTCTCCGAGGGCTTCTCGTAGTTGCGGCGCAGCTTCATTTCACGGAAAATGCCCTCGCGCTGCATCTTCTTCTTGAGCGCGCGGAGGGCCTGATCGACGTTGTTGTCTCGGACCAGAACTTGCACGTTTACCGTCACCCTTCCAAGTGAGCCGCGTTGCACGAAGGCAACAAACAGGCATGCGCGGCGGGCGCACCCCTTGTGTGGCGGAGTGTGTAGCACGCCCATCCCGCTTTGTGAAGGGGAGTCTTCGCCGGCAAGCGATGGCGGGGCAGTAGGCCGTTGCCCTGGACGCGGCGAGCCTCCACATAGAGGGCATGGCTGTGCTCCCAATCGCCCGTATGGGCAATCCCGTCCTCCGCAGGATCGCCGACCCCGTCGCCGATCCAACGGATCCTGCCGTCGTCCGGCTGGCGGCCGACATGATCGCCACCATGCTCGACGCTCCGGGCGTCGGCTTGGCCGCGCCACAGGTTTCGGAGTCGCGCCGCATCATCGTCTTCCGCGTGCCTGCCGACCGCAGCGGTGGCGAGGAGGTGGCGAACACCGTCCTGGTGAATCCGGTGATCGAACCGCTGTCTGACGAAACCGTCCTGGGGTGGGAGGGGTGCCTGTCGATTCCCGGGCTGCGTGGCCTGGTGCCGCGCCACAACCGCATCCGGTACCGCGGATTCGGCCTGGACGGCTCCCGCATCGAGCGGGAGGCGAGCGGGTTCCACGCCCGTGTGGTCCAGCACGAGGTCGACCACCTGGACGGCGTGCTCTATCTTGATCGCATGGACGATCTGCGCCTCCTCGTCTGTACCGAGGAGATGCATCACCTCAACGCGGCACTTGCCGCGGCGAAGGATGCGCCGGCAGAGGCGTAAGGGAGACGGGTCATGAGCATCGAACAGCTTCGCGACGACATCCTTGTCGCAACCTTGCCGAACGTCGTCTTCGACGGCTGGAGCCTGCAGGCGTTGCGCGACGGCACCCAGATGGCCGGACACCAGCCGTCGGACCTTCTGCGCGCCTTCCCCGGCGGCGTGACCGACGCGGTGGAGCATTTCGCCGAATGGACGGACCGCCAGATGCTCGACCGGCTGGAGGCCCAGTCCCTGGCCGAGATGAAGGTGCGCGACCGCATCGCGCTGGCGGTGCGTACCTATTTCGAGGTGCTGGCCCCGCATCGCGAGGCCAAGCGGCGCCAACTCTCCTATCTGGCGCTGCCGCAGAATGTCGGGCTGGGATTGAAGCTGCTTTACCGCACGGTGGATGCCATGTGGTTCGCGGCCGGCGACGCCTCGACCGATTACAACCACTATACCAAGCGGGCGCTGCTGGCGACGGTGGTCAGTTCCTCGACCTTCTACTGGCTTGACGATCAGTCGGAGGCTCAGGTCGAGACCCGCTCGTTCATCGACCGCCGGCTGGCCGACGTCATGGCGGTCGGCAAGGCGACCTCTGCCGTCGGCAAGATCGGCGCCGTCCTGACCCACTTCCCGAATCCGCTGCGGTTCGCCCGCCAGATGCGCCAGCGTTCCAGCGGCGCCCAGGCCGGCAACGCGACCATCCATATGGCGGAAAACATCTGACGTCCTATCCTGCCCTCTCTCCGAGCGGCGGGGGAGGGCAGGATCAGGTCTGCGGCTTGCCCTTCCGCGCCTTGCGCGCGGCGGCACGCAGCGCCGCCTCGAAGCCGGACCGCGCCCACGGCAGCAGCTCGTCCGCATCGTCCAGCGCCGAGTCGGGGGGCGGGTAGTAGGACAGTGCGGTTGGCTTGTCGGGGAAGGGGCGGAAGGGCTCCAGGCCCAGCTCCGCGAACGAGGCGCGGTTGAGGTCGTCCGCCTTGAGGTACAGAGCGTCGTCAGCAATCAGCGCGAAGGTCACGCCGTCGATCGACAAACCATAGCCGCCGAACATGCGACGCGCCCGCACATCGCCCATGGCCGCCATCATCTCGCAGACGCTGGCGGCGAATGGGCTCGGCGGGCGAGGCGGCATCTACTTCTTGCGGAACGCGTCCAGGGCGACGACCTCACCGCGCTTCGGCTCCTCGGCCGCGGGCTTCTCCTCCGCCTTCTCTTCGTCCCGGTCGGTGGCCGGACGCGGCGGCATCGTCGAAACCTCGGCGGACTCCGCGGCGGCCAGCGGCTGGAACTGCAGGGCGAAGTTCACCGACGGGTCGGCGAAGGTGGTGATGGCGGCGAAGGGGATGACCAGCCGCTCATGCACGTTGTTGAAGCTCAGCGTGACCTCGAAATGATCGTCGGTGACCTCCAGCCCGTAATACTGGAACTGGAGCACGATGGTCATTTCGTTGGGGTACTGCGCGGCCAGGTAGGCCGGGATCTCGACGCCCGGGAAACCGGTGCGGAAGGTCAGGTAGAAATGGTGGTTGCCCGGCAACCCGCGCTCGGCAACCTCGGTCAGTGCGTCGCGGACAACGCCGCGCAACGCGGTCTCGACCATCCGGTCATAGCGAAGCTGCTCTTTCGGCATGCTTGGGCGGGTCCCTGGATTAGGCATCTCGCTGCGTGCCGCAGCGTTGGAAAGGAGAGGTGTGGGCCTTCTGTTGCTAGGCGGCCCACGGCCCCACCCTTGGGCGCTAACCCGCGGGGATTTGGTTCAGGCTACCAGCCGCCGTTAGGCAGCGAGGCGAGCCTCAGCAAAGTTGTCGTTGGCAACTATTGCAATGGCCCGATAACGGCGGAACCATGCCGAGCGAAGACCATGTCTTTACCACGCGTGTCGATCCTGTTTCGCCCCCAACGACCCCGGCCAACGAGTTCCGGTGTATGGTTGGTGGAGGCGCCGGGTACCGCCCCCGGGTCCACAACGCTTATTCCACATAGCGTTTATCGCCATAGTCGGCGAACCGACGGTGCGAATATAGGGGCTCCCGTCCGGCATGGGAAGAGGGCGCGTGACATGATCGCCGAATGCGTTGCGGTGACGCGGTCGCGCCGGCCGCCGGAAAGGTACCTTGCACAGGCGTGCCGCTCTGCTTAAGAGTCCGGCCGTTGCAGCCCCGGAGTCACCATGCCGATCACGCCCGAGCAGCGCGATGAAATCGATCGCCTGCGCGCCGTCACAGCCACCACCCGCCGCGCCACCGTGCCGGCGCTGGAGGAAATCCTGTACCAGCCGCTGGAGGTTCTCGACCACGGCTTCGTCCGCGTCATCGACTATATGGGCGACGATGCTGCGGTCGTGCAGGCGGCGCGCGTGTCCTACGGCAAGGGTACGAAGAAGGTCAGCGAGGACGCCGGGCTGATCAAGTACCTGATGCGGCACCGGCACTCGACGCCGTTCGAGATGTGCGAGATCAAGTTCCACGTCAAGCTGCCGATCTTCGTGGCCCGCCAGTGGATCCGCCACCGGACGGCGAACGTGAACGAGTATTCGGCCCGCTACTCCATCCTCGACCGCGAGTTCTACGTGCCGGCGCCCGAGCAGCTCGGCGCCCAGGCCGTCGTCAACCGGCAGGGCCGCGGCGACGTGCTGGAGGGAGAGGAAGCCGCGGCGGTCATGCGCCTGCTGCGCGAGGACTCCGAACGCGCCTATGACCATTACGAGGAGATGCTGAACCAGCGCGAGGACGGCACCGTCATCGACCCGTCCCGCCAGGGGCTGGCCCGCGAGCTGGCCCGCATGAACCTGCCGCTGAATTACTACACCCAGTGGTACTGGAAGGTCGACCTCCACAACCTTCTCCATTTCCTGTCGCTGCGCGCCGATGCCCATGCCCAGTACGAGATCCGTGTCTATGCCGACGCGATGCTGGACGTGGTGAAGCGCTGGGTCCCGGCGGTCTACGAATCCTTCACCGAATACCGCATGGGCGGCGCCCACCTCTCGCGCGCCGGGCTGGATGTGGTGAAGCGTCTGCTGGCCGGCGAGCCGGTGACGCAGGAGGAGAGCGGGCTGTCCAAGCGCGAATGGCGCGAGCTGATGCAGCAGCTCGGCCGTTCCGAAGGCTGAGGGGGCAGGCGGGCATGGCACCGGATCAGGCCGAAAGCGCCCACCGCCAAGGCCTGATCGCCGCCAAGGAAGGCCGCTGGGACGAGGCGCAGGACCTCATCGCCGCCGCGATCTCCGCCCGGCCGGGCGTACCTGTCTGGTGGGCGAACTACGGGCTGGTGCTGGAAAGCAGGGGCGATGCGCTCGGCGCCGCCCAGGCCTATGCCGGCGCCCTCAACCTGGACGGCGGGCTCGCCATGGCGATGGACGGCCTGCTGGCCACGGCCGGCCAGCTCGCCGATACCGGGCACGCCGATCTGGCGGATGCCTGCTATCGCCGCGCCCTGGCGCTCGACCCCGCCGGGCTGGCGGCACTGGTCAATGCCGGTAACCTGTCGCGGGCACGGGGGTGCCGACCACAGTCGGTGCGGCTGCAGCGGCGAGCCGCCGTCCTGTCACCGGAAAGCTGGATTCCGCCCTACAACGTCGGCAATGCACTGGCGGAGATGGACCGCCTGGACGCTGCCGACCGCGCCTACCGTGCCGGCCTCTGCCTGGAGCCCGCCCGGGTGGAGCTGCTGGCCAACCGGGCGGTCCGGGTTCTGGCTCCCCTGATCCGCATCGCCGAGGCGCGAACGGCGCTCGATCGTGCCGTCCGCCTGGCGCCGGATGCCGATTTTCTGTACGGCGCGCGGCTGCTCCTGATGCAGTACGATGCCGGCCTGACCATGCCGCAGATCGCGCAGGCCCATGCCGACTGGGGCGCGCGCCACCCCGACCGACCGGCGGCGCCCGTCGCACCCCCGGCACCGCGTCTGCGCGTCGGCTACGTGTCTCCCGATTTCCGAGCCCATCCCGTCGGCTATTTCCTTGAGCCCGTGCTCGCATCCCATGACCGGAGCGCCGTGGAGACCACCTGCTACTCCAACACCGCCAGTCCGGATGCGACGACCACCCGGCTTCAGGGCCTTGCCGACCATTGGGTCGAGACGGCCAGGATGGATGACGCGGCCCTGCTGGAGCGCATCCGCGCCGACAACATCCACATCCTGGTCGACCTGGCCGGCCATACGATGGGCAACCGCCTGGGGGTTTTCGCCCGGCGGGCGGCACCGGTGCAGGTGACCTGGGCCGGCTATGTCGGCACCACCGGACTGCCGGCGATGGACTACCTCATCTCCGACAGCCGGCAGAGCCCGCAGGGTGCGGACGGCTGGGCGATCGAAGGCATCCTGCGCATGCCCGACGCCTATGTCCCCTGGTCGGCGCCGGCCGATGCGCCGCCGGTGTCGCCGCTGCCGATGCTGGGGGGTGGCAGGCCGACCTTCGGGTCGCTGAACGCCCTGCCCAAGCTGAACGACAAGGTTGTCGCGCTGTGGGCGCGGGTGTTGGCGGCGGTGCCCGATTCACGCCTGCTGCTGCGCACGCCCGGGCTGGATGATCGGGAGATGGCGGCGCGGGTTCTCGCCCTGTTCAGGGCGGCCGGCGCGGATCCCGCGCGCGTGGAGTTGCGTGGCGGCGCCGTTCGAGCCGATTTCCTGGCAACCTATGGCGAGATCGACGTCGCGCTCGACCCCTTTCCCTATTCCGGCGGGGTGACGACGTTGGAGGCGCTGTGGATGGGCGTACCGGTGGTGACGCTGGGCGGCGACCGTTTCTGCTCGCGCCATGCCGTCACCCATCTCGCCTCCGCCGGCCTGTCTGCGCTGGCGGTCGAGGGCGAGGATGCCTACGTCGCGATGGCCGCGTCGCTGGTATCCGATCCGGACGGCCTGTCGGCCCTGCGCAGGCGCTTGCGCGACCGTTTGCGCGCCTCGCCGGCGCTCGACGGAGTGCGCTTCACCCGCGCGCTGGAGGCCGCCTACGGTGCGATCTGGCAGCGCGCGGCGGCGGGGGAGGGACCGGCGTCCTTCGCGCTCTCCTTCGCCTGATGAGGCCCGTTCGGCTGCGGAGGCCCATTCGACTACGAAAGCTGGGGCACGTGAGCGTCAGGCGCGGTAGTCGGGCTCTTCCGCCGGCCCGTCGTCGGCCATCGCCTCGTCCGATTCGTCCTGCCGCTCCGCCGCAAGGCGCCGCTGGTTGGCCAGCATGTCGAGCGCACCCTGCAGGATGTAGGCGGCGGCCATCTTGTCGACGACCTCGTCCCGGCGCTTGCGGGTCATGTCGGCTTCGCCGATCATGAAGCGCTCGACCGCGGAGGTCGACAGGCGCTCGTCCCAGAAGGCGATCTCGGCCTCCCATCCCAGCAGGTCCGGCCGCTCCAGCAGGTTCTTGGCGAAGGCACGCACCGACTCGGCACGCGGCCCCTCCGTCCCGTCCATGTTCAGCGGCAGGCCCACCACCAGACCACCGATGCCGTAGTCGCGGATCGTCTTGCCCAGTTCGCGGGCGTCCTGGGTGAATTTCGTGCGCTTGAGCGTGCCGATGGGGGATGCGACGATCAGTCCCGGATCGGCGACGGCAAGGCCGACGGTCTTGGTGCCGACGTCAAGGCCCAGCAATCGTTGACCTTTGCCCAGACGGGCCGCGAGTTCGGAGAGGGTGTGGATCATGGACCGACCATAGGGCCGCGCGTCCATCCCCGCAAGATCGCTTGAGTTGTTGAAAAAGATACTTATTCTTCTAAGCATGATCGCTGCTGCACCCATGGCCAACCTGTCGCACCGGCCGCTGGCGGATGCCGACATTCCCACGATCTGCGGCTTTCCGCGTTCCGCGGAAGAGCTGTATTTCCTGTTCCCTCGCGCCGTCTGGCCGCTGACGCCGGAGCAGGTGCGGGCGACCCTGGCGGTCCGCCGAGATCCGACCGTGGTGACGATCGCGGAGGAGGGCCGGGAGCGCGTGGTGGGCTACGCCAACTACGCCACGTTCGAGGATGGACGGACCGCCAGCCTCGGCAATGTCAGCGTCGATCCAGACCTGCGTCGCCGGGGCATCGCCGAGTATCTGGTGCGGACGATGATCGACCGCGCCTTCGGCCACCACCATCTTCCCGAACTCACCCTCTATTGCTTCAACACCAACACGCCGGCCCTGCTTCTCTATGCCAAGCTCGGCATGACGCCGATCGCGCTGGAAACGCGGGTGACGCCCTGGGGCGAGCCGATCGCTCTGTTCAAGCTGCGCCTGGATGCGGCCGGATGGCAGTCGGCGTCGCGGATCGCCGCCTGAAGGCTGGTGGTCGCCGGACAACGGCGTATAGTCGGCATCGGCGGCCGGTCCGGCCGGCGACTTTGAGGGAGCGGACCAATGAGCGGGTCTCCAGCGGCTGCGAACCGGCGTTCCATGTTGGCCGGCCTTGTCGCCGGCGCCGCCGGACTTCTGGCGGCGGACGGCGCACGGGCCATCACCGCGCAGCCGGGTTCCGATTATGGGGCCATGCTCGACGCGGCCTGTGGTGCCACGGCCGATCACCAGCGGCAGGTTGCCGCGGTGGAAAGCGCTCTCGGCGCCACGCAGCCCGATGCCCGGGTGATGGATGTGCTGCGGCGGACGAAATGCCCGGCCTGCGGCTGCCCGTTGGCGCCTCCAACCGGCGGCATGGCCGGTTTCTGACCGCCTCCATGGTCCGCAATCGTTGCGGCGGGCGACCGCGGGTGTTAGCTTCGCGGCCGATTTCCAATGTTTTGGAAGAGAGTAGAGGCATGTCGCTCGACAAGGCCACGGTGGCCAAGATCGCGCATCTGGCCCGCATCAAGGTGCCGGACGAGGAACTGGAATCCCTGGCTGGGGAACTGAGCCAGATTCTGACCTTCGTGGAACAGCTCAACGAGGTCGACACGAAGGACGTGCCGCCGATGACCAGCGTCGCCGCGCAGAAACTGCGCCGGCGCAAGGACGAGGTCACCGACGGCGGCTATGCCGATCAGGTCCTGTCGAACGGCCCGGAAACGGCCGAAGGCTTCTACGTCGTGCCGAAGGTGGTCGAGTAATGACGGCGCTCACGCATCTCACCATGGCCGGGGCCCTCGACGGCCTCGCCAAGAAGGAGTTCACCGCGGTCGAGCTGGCCGAGGCGCATGTGCGTGCGGTCGAGGCCGTGCGCCCCTTCAACATCTTCATCACCGAGACCCCCGAAGCCGCCCTGTCGATGGCCAAGGCCAGCGACGAGCGCCGCGCCAAGGGAGAGGCCGGGCCGATGGACGGCCTGCCGATCGCGGTGAAGGACCTGTTCTGCACCAAGGGCGTCGCCACCACCGCCGGCAGCCGCATCCTGGACGGCTTCAAGCCGGAATATGAATCCACGGTGACCTCCCGGCTGTGGCGCGACGGCGCCGTCATGCTGGGCAAGGTGAACCTGGACGAATTCGCCATGGGTTCCGCCACCATCACCGCTCATCAGGGCGAGACGGTCAGCCCGTGGAGCCCCGGCGCACCGGGCGCCTGGGAGAAGAGGGTCGTCGCCGGCGGGTCTTCCGGCGGCTCCGCCGCGGTGATCGCGGCGCGTGCGGCTCTCGGCGCCACCGGCACCGACACCGGCGGCTCGATCCGCCAACCGGCCGGCTACACCGGCACCGTCGGCATCAAGCCGACCTATGGGCGCTGCTCGCGCTGGGGCATCGTCGCCTACGCCTCCTCGCTGGACCAGGCCGGGCCGATGACCCGCACGGTCGAGGATGCGGCGATCATGCTGCGCTCGATGTGCGGCTTCGATCCGAAGGACTCGACCTCCGTCGACATGCCGGTGCCGGATTTCCGCGCCGCACTGACCGGCGACATCCGCGGCCTGCGCGTCGGCATTCCCAAGGAATACCGCGTCGAAGGCCTGTCGGCCGAGATCGCCGCGCTGTGGGAGCAGGGCATCGCCTGGCTGAAGGAGGCCGGCGCCGAGCCGGTCGAGATCAGCCTGCCGCACACCAAATACGCGCTGGCCGCCTATTACATCATCGCGCCGGCCGAGGCGTCGTCCAACCTCGCGCGCTATGACGGCGTGCGCTACGGCCTGCGGGTCGAGGGCGGCAACCTCAAGGAGATGTACGAGAACACCCGTGGCGCCGGCTTCGGCAAGGAAGTGCAGCGCCGCATCCTGATCGGCACCTATGTGCTGTCGGCCGGCTATTACGATGCCTACTACAACAAGGCCCGCCAGGTGCGCACGCGCATCAAGTGGGACTTCGACGAGGCGTTCAAGAGCTGCGACGTCATCCTGACGCCGACGGCTCCCAGCACGCCATTCGCGATCGGCGAGAAGATGGACGATCCGGTGCAGATGTACCTGAACGACGTCTTCACCGTTCCGATCAACCTCGCCGGCCTTCCGGCGATGTCGATCCCGGCCGGGCTCGGTGCCGATGGCCTGCCGCTGGGCCTCCAGTTGATCGGCCGCCCGTTCGACGAGGAGACGCTGCTGCGCGTCGGCCAGGTCGTCGAGAAGGCCGCCGACTTCACCGCCGTTCCGCCTTTCATGGCGTGATCCGGCCATAGGGTGAGCCGGGCGAAATCCCGGACGGACAAGGGGGCCGTCCCGCAAGGGACCGGCCCCCTTTTTCATACAGCCCCTTTTTCATACAGCGTGAGGAACAGGCTTTCCCCCATCGTCACCGCAACGACAGGCGGGCGCGAAGGGAAAGGCTCCGTCACCCTCAAGCGCCGCCGATTCCCTGGACGTACCGCTCGCCGGTCTTCGGATCGACGTTTTCGCCCGTTCCCGGGGTGCCGGGAGGAGCCTCGTCCTTGTCGCTCATCCGCTCGACGGCGGGCTTCACCGGAATCGGTTTCGTGGCGGGCTGTTCAGGCTTCCTGTCCTCGGCCATGTCTGCATTCTCCCGTGCGTTGATCGTTCAACACACACCAACAGGGCAGGCCCGGCTTCGTCACTCCGCCGCTTCCAACGCCACCTGCGCCAGTTCCAGCAGCTTCCTGTCCACCTCGGCCTCGTCGTATCCGGGGGTGTCGGCCAGCGAGTCCCGCAGGCGCATGGTGATGAACTCGCCGGTGTGGTGCTTCTCGTAGAGGCGCACATCGCCCAGCGCCTTGGCGACGCGGTGCAGCCGGTCACGATCCATCTTGCTTTCTCCTCACTTGAACCATTGAAGGCATCCTGGCCGTTGCCCTGCCAACAGGCGCGCGGCGGCATCATCCCACGGACATGCCGACGCTTGTGTCGACGCTTGTGCGGTCCTCCATGCGCCGTACTGCGCCTGGATGGCGGAACAGGATGCCGCCTTCGCACGTCCCTTTCCCTGTAGCGACTGCTGGTGGGGAGCGAAGGCATGGTTCCTGACAGTGAGGTTCCCGACAGTGACCAACGGCGTGAACTGCTGAACCGCGTGCGTGTCGTGGTCGAGCATTACGAGCGTCACAGCACCGCCGGCGCCACCATCATGCGTGGCGTGCGCTATGACCTGGCGGTGCGGGCGACCGACCTCAACGGAGACGGCTGCCTCTTCCCCTCCTGCCGTTGCCCGAAGGCCGATTGCGCCGACCGCGCCGCCTGTCCGCCGCCGGACACCGGGGCCTGGATCCGGTAGGCGCCGCCCGGCAGAGCACAAAAGAAAACCGCCCCCGACGTGGACCGGGAGCGGTTTCGCGAAAAGCCGAAGACCGGGAGCGGCGCCCGTTGCCGAGCGCCGCGCCGAGGCATCAGACCGAGTAGTACATCTTGTACTCGATCGGGTGCGGCATGGTCTCGAAGGCCATCATCTCTTCCGTGCGGAGGTCGATGTAGCCGTCGATCATGTCCTGCGTGAAGACGTCGCCCTTGCGGAGGAACTCGTTGTCCTCGCGCAGCGAGCTCAGGGCTTCGCGCAGCGAACCGCAGACGGTCGGGACCTTGGCCAGCTCTTCCGGCGGCAGGTCGTACAGGTTCTTGTCCATCGCGTCGCCCGGATGGATCTTGTTCTGGATGCCGTCCAGGCCGGCCATCAGCATGGCGGCGAAGGCCAGGTACGGGTTGGCCGACGGATCCGGGAAGCGGACCTCGACGCGCTTGCCCTTCGGCGAGGCGACGTAGGGGATGCGGCAGGACGCCGAGCGGTTGCGGGCCGAGTAGGCCAGCAGCACCGGAGCCTCATAGCCCGGGACCAGGCGCTTGTAGCTGTTGGTCGACGGGTTGGTGAAGGCGTTCAGCGCCTTGGCGTGCTTGATGATGCCGCCGATGTAGTACAGCGCCAGCTCCGACAGGTCGGCATAGCCGTTGCCGGCGAACAGCGGCTGGCCTTCCTTCCAGATCGACTGGTGGCAGTGCATGCCCGAGCCGTTGTCGCCGAAGACCGGCTTCGGCATGAAGGTCGCGGTCTTGCCGTAGGCATGGGCGACGTTGTGAACGACGTACTTGTAGTACTGCATGTTGTCCGCGGTGCGGACCAGCGTGTCGAACTTGATGCCCAGCTCGTGCTGGGCGGCGGCCACCTCGTGGTGGTGCTTCTCGACCGGAACGCCCATCTCGGCCAGGACGCTCAGCATCTCGGCGCGCAGGTCGTTGCAGCTATCGATCGGGGCGACCGGGAAGTAGCCGCCCTTGGTGCCCGGGCGGTGGCCCAGGTTGCCGTCCTCGTATTCCTTGCCCGACGAGTAGGAGCCCTCGTCCGAGGCGAACTCGTAGGAAACCTTGTTCATGTCGACCGAGTACTTGACGTCGTCGAACACGAAGAACTCGGCTTCCGGGCCGAAGAAGACGGTGTCGCCGATGCCGGCCGACGCGGTGTACTTCTCGGCCGCCTTCGCGATGCCGCGCGGGCAGCGGGCGTAGGCGCCGCCGGTGCCCGGATCATACACGTCGCAGAGGATGTTCAGCGTCGGCTGGGCAGCGAACGGATCCATCACCGCAGTGGTCGGGTCGAGCTGCAGGATCATGTCCGACTCTTCGATGCCCTTCCAGCCGGCGATCGAGGAACCGTCGAACATGATGCCGTCCTCGAACACGTCCTCGTCGATGGTCGAGACGTGCTGGGCGGTGTGGTGCAGCTTGCCGCGCGGGTCGGTGAAGCGCAGGTCCACGTACTTGACGTCGTGTTCCTTGATCAGGTCGAAGACCTTGCTGATGTCGGACATGTCTCTTTTTCCACGCATTAAGAGGGTTGGATCCCGCTGCGTCAAACCGCCGCCGGACACCGGAAGGCTGTCGGGGGGCGGGAGGCGGCGCTGGCGGTGGACGTTATCTCACGCCTTTCTTCCCCAGACAACTTGCCAACCCAAAAAGTCGCATAGCCGTCATATGCGGCCATAGGCCGGCCGGCGGAAGCAGCGCTTGTCGGGAAGGAGAGGGGAAATCGGCGCATGTTGGCTGGTGCTGATGGCTGGGTGGGACTGGACGCCGGACGCGATCAGATCGCGTCGGCCCCTTTCTCGCCCGTGCGGATGCGGACCACTTCTTCCACGGGCGTGACGAAGATCTTGCCGTCGCCGATGCGGCCGGTATGCGCGGCCTGCTGGATCGCCTCGATCGCCCGTTCCACCAGGGAATCCTCCATCACCACCTCGATCTTCACCTTCGGCAGGAAGTCGACGACATATTCCGCGCCGCGGTAAAGCTCGGTATGGCCCTTCTGGCGGCCGAAGCCCTTGGCTTCGGTCACGGTGATCCCCTTGATC
The DNA here is from genome assembly GCF_017876115.1 of Azospirillum picis. GTDB lineage: Bacteria > Pseudomonadota > Alphaproteobacteria > Azospirillales > Azospirillaceae > Azospirillum > Azospirillum picis. The sequence continues at coordinate 56,111 of NZ_JAGINO010000002.1, read as the reverse complement.
CCGACCTCGTGAAGGGCCTCCTTCACTTCGTCGAGCTTGAACGGCTTGATGATGGCTTCGATCTTCTTCATGGGTCTCTCGTGTACGAGGTGCCAACGCCGGCAGGCACCGTCCGCGGCACTGCCGGCAAGCGACGACGGTAAGCATGGAGCGTGCCACATTCGGCCGATCCGGCCCGTCGGCATCGACGCTGGTCATAAGCCCGTTGGATGCCATCCGATGGTGCAGCCTGCTGCTTAAGGATGCGGCGAAGTGAACAATATTTGTGCAAATGGTGCAAGGGATCTGCAGGCCGTCGCCTTCAACCCCGCTCCGGCCGGCGGAGCGGTGCGAACCGGACGGGCGTGGAGAAGTTTTTTCGCGCCCATGAAAAAAGGCGCTTGACCCCTGCGGCGAGCTGGAGCATAACGCGGCTCCCGACGGCGGAAACGCTGACGGCGGCGGTGGTAGCTCAGTTGGTAGAGCCCTCGGTTGTGGTCCGAGTGGTCGTGGGTTCGAGTCCCATCCATCGCCCCATTCCTCTCTTCCCTTGAAAATCCGTGACCTGCATCGTCCGCGCGGCTGGCTGGCCGTTTCGCGGGCGTTTATGCTTGTCCGGCCCTCGTCTTTCCGCGAAGAATTCGTCTTTCCGCGAAGAACTTGCCTACGGTTAGAATGGCTGAGTTCATGTTCGCCCGGAGGGGTGATGGCGCCGGAGGCGGGGGAGAGCGGGATGGATGAGCTTCTGTCCGTCGCGGAAATGTATCGGGCCGACCAGCTTGCGATGGCCGCCGGGGTTTCCGGCCCGGCCCTGATGGAGGCGGCCGGCGCCGCCGTGGTCCACGCGGTCTGCGAACGCTGGGCGCCGCATCCCACGGCGGTTCTGTGCGGCCCCGGCAACAACGGCGGCGACGGCTTCGTGATCGCCCGGCTGCTGCTGGAGGCAGGGTGGCCGGTGCGGCTCGCCCTGCTCGGCACGCGGTCCGCCCTGACCGGCGATGCCGCGGTCGCGGCCGACCGCTGGCCCGGCCCGATCGAGGCCGCCGACCCCTATATCCTGAAGGGCAACCCGCTGGTGATCGATGCCCTGTTCGGCGCCGGCCTGTCGCGGCCGCTCGACGGGATCGCGCGGGCCATCGTCGAAGCGATGGATGGCCGGACGGTGGTGGCGGTGGATGTCCCCAGCGGCCTGCATGGCGACAGCGGTCGCGTGCTGGGGGCCGCGCCGCAGGCCTCGCTGACCGTCACCTTCTTCCGGCGCAAGCCCGGGCATGTTCTCCTGCCGGGCCGCACGCTGTGCGGCGAGGTGGTGGTCGCCGACATCGGCATCCCCGACCGCGTGCTCGACAGCATCAATCCCCGGACCGCGGTGAACGGCCCGTCCCTGTGGCGCCACCGTTTCCCGTGGCCGGCGCTGGACGGGCACAAATATGCGCGCGGGCATGCGGTCGTCCTGGGTGGCGGGCGGATGACCGGCGCGGCGCGGCTCGCCTCGCTGGCGGCGTTGCGGATCGGGGCCGGGCTGGTGACGGTCGCCTGTCCGCCCGAGGCGTTTGCGGTCTACGCCGCCGGATGCCCGAGCGTGATCGTCGATCCGGTCGGGGATGTGGAAGCCTTCGCCCGCCTCCTGGGCGACCAGCGCAAGAATGCCGTCCTGCTCGGCCCCGGGGCGGGGCGGGGGCCGCAGACGCATGCCGCCGTCATGGAAGCGCTGGATGCCGGGAAGGCCTGCGTGCTCGACGCCGACGCGCTGACCAGCTTCGCCGATGCGTCCGACGAGTTGTTCGACCGGCTCGGCGGACGCTGCGTGCTGACCCCGCACGAAGGCGAGTTCGCCCGCCTCTTCGGCGATTCGGTCGGCATGGACGGGGACAAGCTTTCGCGGGTGCGGGCCGCCGCCGCGCGGTCCGGTGCCGTGGTGCTCCTGAAGGGCGCCGACAGCGTGGTCGCGGCTCCCGACGGGCGGGCGGTGGTCAACGTCAACGCGCCGCCCGATCTTGCCACCGCCGGAACCGGCGACGTGCTCGCCGGCATGGTGCTGGGGCTGCTGGCTCAGGGCATGGACGGCTTCGAAGCCGCCTGCACGGCGGTCTGGCTTCATGGGGAGGCGGGCAGGGCATTCGGCCCCGGCCTGATCTCCGACGACCTGCCGGCCGCCTTGCCGGGTGTGCTGAAGGCACTGAAGGCGCAGGGCTGACCGGGCGGCGCCCTCGCCGCGGCGGCCCGCCACGGCATCGCTCCCGGCATCGGCAGTACCCCTGACGGCGGAGTTCGCCCGGTCCCTTGCAGCCGGCCGGCGGTGGGGCCAGAGTCGGTCCATGAGCGATGCACCCGACACCACAACGCTGGAGCCTGTGCCGCCATCGCCGGCCGCGCAGCCCACTTTCCTCGACCGCGCGCTGGACAACCTGCGCACCCGTTGGCGCGAGATCGCCGCATCGGCCCGCGGCGCCGTCGGCGCGCCGCCGCGCACCCATCTTCCGAAGGAGGATGCGGAGCGGCTGAAGGAGCAGATCGAGGCGTGCCTGGAATCGCGTGGAGGCGAGGTTTCCGCCCGCGCCCGCGCCGCCCAGCTCGGCCGCACCTACCTGGCGCTCGACCCCCAGGGGCGGCGCAATTTCCTGATGATGCTGGCCCGCGATTTCGACGTCGACCGCGAGGCGGTCACTGAAGCCATGGCCACCTTCCAGGCGGCGGCGGATCCGGTCGCCCGCGGCCACGCCGAGCGTGCCCTGCGCCGGGCGCTGGAACCGCCGCGCCTGCGGCTGCTGACTCAGTTCAACGCCCTGCCGGAAGGGGTCAAGTTCCTGGTCGACCTGCGCGCCGAGCTGATGGAGATGGCGCGGGACGAACCGCTGCTACAGGCGCTGGAGGACGATCTCAAGAACCTGCTGCGCGCCTGGTTCGACGTCGGGTTCCTGGAGATGCATCGCATAACCTGGGACAGTCCGGCCTCGCTGCTGGAACGGCTCATCAAGTATGAGGCGGTGCACGAGATCAGCGGCTGGCAGGACCTGAAGGACCGGCTCGATTCGGATCGCCGGTGCTTCGCCTTCTTCCACCCGCGGATGCCGAACGAACCGCTGATCTTCGTCGAGGTCGCCCTGGTGCAGGGCATGTCGGACAACGTCCAGGCGCTGCTCGACCCGAGCGCGCCGGTTTGCGACCCCAAGAGCGCCGACAGCGCCATCTTCTATTCCATCTCCAATGCCCAAAGCGGGCTGGCCGGGATCAGCTTCGGCAATTTCCTGATCAAGCGGGTGGTCGACGGGCTGGCGACCGAGTTCCCCAACATCAAGTGCTATGCCACGCTGTCGCCGATTCCCGGCTTCCGGCGCTGGCTCGACCGGACGTTGGAACGCGATGGCGACGCCGTGCTGACCAGTGCCGAGGCGGAGCGGCTGGCCGGCCGCCTGGCCGAACTGGAAGCCGCCGCCTCCGGCGGGCCGGCGCAGGATGAGGCGCCGGACGAGTCGCCGCTGCTCGCGCGGGCGCTTGCACGGCCGGGCTGGCACGAGGACGAGGATCTGCAGACGCTGTTGCGCGGGCCGCTGATGCGGATATGCGTGCGCTACCTGACGACGGTGCTGACGACGGGCCACGGGCGGCCGCGCGCCCTGGATCCGGTGGCCCATTTCCACCTGACCAACGGTGCGAGGATGGAGCGCCTGAACTGGCTCGCCGACCGGCAGCCCAAGGGGTTGCAGCAGTCGCTGGGCATGATGATCAACTACCGCTACCGGCTGGGCGAGATCGACACCAACCACGAGGCCTACAGCGGCGACGGACGGATCATCGCCTCCTCGGCGGTCCGGGCGCTCGGCAAGGCCGGATGACGCTTGGCCCGAAGCCGCCCGCCTACGGCCGAAGGCCCGTCCGAAAGCCCGGCCCGAGACCGTGACGGCGCTCGCCGGCGGGGGGCGGAATGGCTTCTCCGCCCGGACGTGGGGCCACTCCGTTCGGCTGGCCCATTTTGCCTGTTTGCTTCCGGCGTGCTGTGCTATAGACCGGACTTCGCCGGCGGTCCGGCGGGTGTTCCGGCACCCGTCGCGGCTGCCTTTGCCATGAACGCGGGCGTGGCGGAATTGGTAGACGCGCTGGATTTAGGTTCCAGTGACTTCGGTCGTATGGGTTCAAGTCCCTTCGCCCGCACCATGGCAGCACCTTGGACCGCATGGACAACACGGATTCGGGCCGCCCGGACGGGCGCCGCCGGGCCGGAACAACGAGATAGGCTTTCGTTCCGATGAACATCACCGAGACCAGCACCGACGGCCTCAAGCGCGAATTTCAGGTCGTCGTTTCCGCCAAGGACATCGAAGAGAAGGTGAACGGCAAGCTGGAAGAGCTGCGCCGCACGGTCCAGTTGCCGGGCTTCCGTCCTGGCAAGGTGCCGGTCACCGTGATCAAGCAGCGCTACCAAGGCGCCGTCCTGTCGGAGGTGCTGGAGGACGCCATCTCCGACAGCTCGCGTCAGGTGCTGAGCGAGCGCGGCCTGCGCGTCGCGCTGCAGCCGAAGATCGAGGTGGAGAAGTACGAGGAGAAGGGCGACCTCACCTACAAGATGGCCGTGGAGCTGCTGCCGGACGTCGAGCCGGGCGACTTCACCTCCATCGAGCTGGAGAAGCCGGTCGCCGAGGTGACCGACGAGGCGGTCGAGGAAGCCCTGTCGCGTCTCGCCTCCTCCCACTCCACCCAGGCCCCGGTCACCGAGGATCGTCCGGCTGAGACCGGCGACATCGCGGTGATCGACTTCGCCGGTACGGTCGACGGCGAGGCGCTGCCGGGCATGGACGGCAAGGACTACCCGCTGGAGCTGGGTGCCGGCCGCTTCGTCCCGGGCTTCGAGGAGCAACTGGTCGGCGCCAAGGTCGGCGAGCACCGCACCGTCAACGTCACCTTCCCCGAGGACTACCCGCACGAGCGCCTGAAGGGTGCTGCGACGGTGTTCGAGGTCGACGTCAAGGAGCTGCGCAAGAACGTCCCGGCCGAGGTCAATGACGAACTCGCCAAGGAGTTCGGCATGGAGAGCCTGGACAAGATGCGCGAAGCCATCCGCGACCGCATCAAGGGCGAGTATGACGGCATGTCCCGCCTGCGCGTGAAGCGCCAGTTGCTGGACAAGCTCGCCGAGGCCTACTCCTTCGACGTGCCGCCGGGCATGGTCGACATCGAGTTCGAGGGCATCTGGAGCCGCCTGCAGGAGGAGCTGAAGAACGGCACCGCCGGCGAGGACGCCGGCAAGTCCGAGGACGAGCTGAAGGCGGAGTACCGCGCCATCGCCGAGCGCCGCGTGCGCCTGGGCCTCCTGCTGTCGGAAGTCGGCCGCCGCAACGACATCCAGGTCACCCAGGACGAGGTGAACCGCGCCCTGATCAACGAAGCCCGCCGCTTCCCCGGCCAGGAGCGTCAGGTGTTCGAGTTCTTCAAGCAGAACCAGCAGGCGCTGGACAACCTGCGCGCGCCGATCTTCGAGGACAAGGTGGTCGATCACATCCTGGATCAGGCCAAGGTCAGCGAGAAGACCGTCAGCGTCGAGGAGCTGAGCAAGGACGAGGACGAGGCCGGCGACGAATCCGCTGCCGCCTAAACTCCCAGAAGGAGTGGGGGCGGACTACCATCCGCCCCCGAAGGTTCCTATATGTGGTTCCGTGCCGGCAACGATCACCGGTTCAGCCAACTGCGGGGGCAGGGAAGAACACATGTACGACTTCGAGCCGAAGATGAATGCTCTGGTCCCGATGGTCATCGAACAGACCAACCGGGGCGAGCGCGCGTACGACATCTATTCGCGCCTGCTGAAGGAGCGGATCATCTTCCTGATCGGCGGAGTGAACGACGCCGTCGCCAGCCTGATCTGCTCGCAGCTCCTGTTCCTTGAGTCGGAGAACCCGAACAAGGACATCGCGCTCTACATCAATTCTCCGGGCGGTTACGTCTCGGCCGGCCTCGCCATCTACGACACCATGCAGTACATCCGTCCGCAGGTGTCGACCGTGTGCATGGGCCAGGCGGCTTCCATGGGCTCGCTGCTGCTGGCGGCCGGCGCGCCGGGCAAGCGCTTCTCGCTGCCGAACAGCCGCATCATGATCCACCAGCCGTCGGGCGGTGCCCAGGGACAGGCCTCGGACATCGAGATCCAGGCCCAGGAGATCCTGAAGCTGCGGTCGCGCCTGAACGACATCTACGTGAAGCACACCGGGCAGGACCTCGACACCATCGAGACCGCCATGGAGCGCGACAAGTTCATGTCGCCGGAAGAGGCGAAAGCCTTCGGCCTGATCGACGAGGTCGTGGAGAAGCGCCCGGGCGTCGACCATAGCCATTCCTGAGTGCACCCAACAAAGGGTTGATCGGGTCGTGGCGCTGTTGTTGAATGGCGATGACACGATCCGGTCATCAGGCTGGTGCAGCGGCGGCAGGACGCGAAAGCGGATGCCCGGCGAGGGGACGGCAGGGGTCCCGGAACGTGATGCGTCGCAAAAACGACGCGTGACCTTGTCGCGGACGCCGTCCGCGATAACCTGAGTAGGACCGGCGTCGGGGGGCGCCGCGAACGGGCATGGTCCCAGGGGCCACGCCTCCCGCGAGATGACGGAGTACCGATGAGCAAGTCCAGCAGCGGCGATTCGAAGAACACGCTCTACTGCTCCTTCTGCGGCAAGAGCCAGCACGAGGTCCGCAAGCTGATTGCCGGTCCGACGGTATTCATCTGCGATGAATGCGTCGAACTGTGCATGGACATCATTCGCGAGGAGAACAAGACGACCCTCGTGAAGTCCCGCGACGGGGTTCCGACTCCGCGCGACATCCATGCGGTGCTCGACGATTACGTGATCGGACAGTCCTACGCCAAGCGCGTGCTGTCGGTGGCGGTCCACAACCACTACAAGCGCCTCGCCCACGGGACGAAGCACAACGACGTCGAACTGGCGAAGTCGAACATCCTGCTGATCGGCCCGACGGGCTGCGGCAAGACGCTGCTGGCCCAGACCCTGGCCCGCATCATCGACGTTCCCTTCACCATGGCCGACGCCACGACGCTGACCGAAGCCGGCTATGTCGGCGAGGACGTCGAGAACATCATCCTCAAGCTGCTCCAGGCCGCCGACTACAATGTCGAGCGGGCGCAGCGCGGCATCGTCTACATCGACGAGGTCGACAAGATCAGCCGCAAGTCCGACAACCCGTCGATCACCCGCGACGTGTCGGGCGAAGGCGTGCAGCAGGCGCTGCTGAAGATCATGGAGGGCACCGTCGCCTCCGTGCCGCCGCAGGGCGGGCGCAAGCATCCGCAGCAGGAGTTCCTGCAGGTCGACACCAGCAACATCCTGTTCATCTGCGGCGGCGCCTTCGCCGGGCTGGACAAGATCATCGCCCAGCGCGGCAAGGGCACCAGCATCGGCTTCGGCGCCGATGTGCGGTCGGCCGACGAGCGTGCGACCGGCGAGATCCTGCACGAGGTCGAGCCCGAGGATCTGTTGAAGTTCGGCCTGATCCCCGAGTTCATCGGCCGTCTGCCGGTGCTGGCCACCCTGTCCGACCTGGACGAGGCGGCGCTTGTCGAGATCCTGAGCAAGCCGAAGAACGCCCTGGTCAAGCAGTACCAGCGCCTGTTTGAGATGGAGGATGTCCATCTCGAGTTCTCCGAGGACGCCATGAAGGCCATCGCCCACAAGGCGATCCAGCGCAAGACCGGCGCCCGCGGCTTGCGGTCGATCATGGAAGCCATCCTGCTCGACCCGATGTTCGACCTGCCGGGCCTGACCGGCATCGAGAGCATCCTGGTCAACAAGGAAGTGGTCGAAGGGCGTGCCAAGCCGCTCTATGTCCATGCCGAACGGCGGAGTGAGGCGCCGGGCGCCTGAGTCGTCCGGCGGATTCGATCCTGGGTTGTTAAGGAGGGGCGCTTCGGCGCCCCTTTTTCATGCCTGCGTGCAGGCGCAGACAGGGAGCCCATTTTAAAACTAGAAGTGGTCTCTTAGACATTCAACCATATCCGTATTGCTTATCCAGAGTAGCATTTTAAGGAATTCAAAATCTTCCGGTGAGAAGATCGAATCGAAAGATTGGACCCGGTGGACAAGCCATACAATTTTCGGCTCGTCATCTTCCGCTTCCGACTGTTTGTGCAAGAACCTTTCGGTGGGCGAGCAATGAAAATACGAAGCTTCCTTTATGTCTGTCTTGCCTGCGTCGGCGTGGTCGCCGCCGTTCCCGCCACATGGCTGGCTCTGCAGGAGACGGCATCCGCCGGTCGGGCCGCGAGTGCCCGGAATATCGTCGATGTCCTGAGCGCGGCGACCTCATTGAACGAAGCGCTGGCGCTCGAACGCGGGGTCATCAACCTTCCGCTGAGCGCGGGCACTGCAATAGACCAGGCAACGCGGGATTCCCTGGCAAAGGCGCGGTCGCAGTCCGACGGAGCGCTGGCCCGCTATGTCGCCGCGGCGAAGACGCTCGGCAATCCCAAGGCGGACGCCGAAGCAGGGGGCCTGTCGGCTGGCCTTGCGCAGGTGCGCAGCCTCGCCGACGGCTGGCTTCCGCGGGACGCCGCCGGCCGCCCCGCTGACGCCGCCGCGCAGTTCTTCGCCGCCATGGTCAAGGTGACGGCCCAGGTCGGCGTGACGATGAACCGCCTCGGTCACGAGCTGAACGACCTGGATGCCGCGGTCAGCGACCGGGCGGATGTCGCAATCCGCGCCGCTTCGCTCCGCGAGCAGGCCGGCCAGCAGTCGGTCCTGTATCTCCGCACCCTGGGCACCGGCAAGCCGATGCCTGCCGAACTCGAAGCGGAAGCGATGACGCTGGAGGGACGGATCATGGCGAACTGGGCCTCCGTCGAAGACGACATCGTCGCGGGGGAGATGGAGCCGGCGCTCCGCACCGCGCTCGATACCGCCCGCAAGGGGTATATCCAGGGGTTCGGCGCCTTCAAGGGCCGTGTGCTCACGGCGTCACGGGCCGGCAAGCCCTATGACCTCGACGGAGCGGAGTGGCGCCGTTCCGCGTCCCCGCTGCTGCAGGACCTGCTGGTGATCCGGGATGCCGGCTTCACCGTCGGCCGGGAGATGGCCGATGACCACCATGCGGCGTCGCTGCGCCGTCTGATGCTGGCGGTCACTGCCATTGCCGTCGGCTTTGCGGCGCTGCTCGCCGTGGCGGTCGCGATCACCCGTCGCGCCTCGCGTCCCGTCGTCGAGCTGGCCAAGGTGGTCGGCGCCATCGCCGGCGGGCGGCGCGACCTGGATGTGCCACACCGCCAACGCTCCGATGAGATCGGCGAGATGGCGGCGGCGATCGATGTGCTGCAGACCCGCGCCCGCGAGGCTGATGCCGCGGCGGACCGGCGGCGGGTTGAACGCGAGGAGCGCGAGCGCAATCGCGGGGCGATGGAACGGGCGACCCAGGAGTTCGCGGCGCAGTTGGAGACGGTGGTCGGCCACCTTTCCGCCACCGCTGAGTCGGTGCGCGGCAACTCCGAGCAGCTCTCGTCGGCGGCCGAGAACTCGTCGTCGCTGTCGTCCTCCGTGGCGTCGGCCTCGGACTTGGCGAACGGCAACATCCAGACGGTCGCCGCGGCTGCCGAGCAGCTCCAAGCCTCGATCGGCGAGATCAGCCGCCGCATCGATGAGGCGTCACGCGTCGCCCAGGAGGCGGTGCGCGAGGCCGGAAGCACGGCCGGCATCGTCTCGACCCTCGCCGACGGCGCCGCCGGGATCGGCTCGGTGGTCGATATGATCAGCTCGATCGCCTCGCAGACCAACCTGCTCGCCCTCAACGCGACGATCGAGGCCGCCCGGGCCGGCGAAGCCGGCAAAGGGTTCGCCGTGGTCGCCAGCGAGGTCAAGAACCTGGCGGGCCAGACCGCCAAGGCGACGGAGGACATCCAGATCCGCGTCGGCCAGATCCGCGACGTCAGCGGCAGCGCCGCCACGGCGATCGGCGCCATCAGCCGCACCGTCTCGGCGATCAGCGAGGCCGCGTCGGCCGTCGCCGCCGCGGTGGAGGAGCAGAATGCAGCCACCCGTGAGATCGCCCGCAACATCCAGGCGGCCGCGCAAGGCATGGTCGAGGTTTCCGGCAGCATCGGGCAGGTCGCAACGACCGCGGAAAGCACCCGCTTGGCGTCCGGAGAGCTGCTGACGGCATCGCGCGGGCTGTCGCAGGAGGCCGGAACCCTGCGTACCACCGTCGACGGCTATGTGAGCCGCCTCAAAAGCGCCTGATCGGCCTGATAGGGGACTGAAAGGGCGGTTTGCCGTCGCTTTGCGGCGCCCCGAACCGCTCTCCGCGGCCGCAGCCCCTTGAAGGGGGATGGGGCGTGTGCCACGTTAGTCCGGTGCCGTAGGCGATCTCCGCGCTTTTGACGAGGCGGGGGCCGTGTCAGGCCCATTCCGGGCTGGCGGCGATCCATTCATTGAGGCCCTGCCCATGATCGAACTCTCCCGTGGTGCCCTCTACCCGGTCCTGCCGTTGCGCGACATCGTGGTCTTCCCCCACATGATCGTGCCGCTGTTCGTCGGGCGTGAGAAGTCCGTCCGCGCGTTGGAAGACGTGATGAAGGATGACAAGCAGATCCTGCTGGTCACCCAGAAGAACGCGGCGCAGGACGATCCGTCTCCGGCCGACATCTACAGCGTCGGCACGGTTGGCACCGTATTGCAGCTACTCAAGCTGCCGGACGGGACCGTCAAGGTGCTTGTGGAAGGTGGCCAGCGCGCCGCCATCACCAAGTTCGCCGACAATGAGGAGTTCTTCCAGGCCCAGGCCGAACTGGTCGAGGAAAAGACCGGCGAGAACCAGGAGCTGGAGGCGCTGAGCCGCGCCGTGGTGTCCCAGTTCGAGCAGTACATCAAGCTCAACAAGAAGATCCCGCCGGAAGTGCTGGTCTCGATCAACCAGATCGAGGAGCCCGGCAAGCTGGCCGACACCGTCGCCTCGCACCTGGCGCTGAAGATTCCGGAAAAGCAGCAGCTTCTGGAATGCGCCACCGTGTCGGAGCGCCTTGAGCGGGTCTATGCCTTCATGGAAGGCGAGATCGGCGTGCTGCAGGTGGAAAAGCGCATCCGCAACCGCGTCAAGCGGCAGATGGAGAAGACCCAGCGCGAGTATTACCTGAACGAGCAGTTGAAGGCGATCCAGAAGGAACTCGGCGAGACCGAAGACGGCCGCGACGAATCCGCCGAGCTGGAAGAGAAGATCAACAAGACCCGCTTCTCCAAGGAAGCCCGCGAGAAGGCGTTGGCCGAGCTGAAGAAGCTGCGGTCGATGAGCCCGATGTCCGCGGAAGCCACCGTGGTCCGCAACTACCTGGACTGGATGCTGTCCATTCCGTGGAAGAAGCGCACCAAGGTGAAGCGCGACCTGAAGCTGGCCCAGAAGGTGCTGGACGCCGACCATTACGGCCTGGAGAAGGTCAAGGAGCGCATCCTTGAATACCTCGCCGTCCAGAACCGCATGAACAAGGTCAAGGGCCCGATCCTCTGCCTCGTCGGTCCGCCCGGCGTGGGCAAGACCTCGCTTGGCAAGTCGATCGCGAAGTCGACGGGGCGCAACTTCGTCCGCATGTCGCTGGGCGGCGTCCGTGACGAGGCCGAGGTCCGCGGCCACCGCCGCACCTACATCGGCTCGATGCCCGGCAAGGTCATCCAGGGCATGAAGAAGGCCAAGTCCTCCAACCCGCTCTTCCTGCTGGACGAGATCGACAAGCTCGGCGCCGATTGGCGCGGCGACCCGTCCTCGGCCCTGCTGGAGGTGCTGGATCCGGAGCAGAACGGCACCTTCAACGACCATTACCTTGAAGTCGACTATGACCTGTCCGATGTGATGTTCGTCTGCACGGCCAACACGATGCGCATGCCGCAGCCGCTGCTGGACCGTATGGAGATCATCCGCGTCGCCGGTTATACCGAGGACGAGAAGGTCGAGATCTCCAAGCGCCACCTGATCGAGAAGCAGATCGAGGCGAACGGCCTGAAGAAGGGCGAGTTCACCATTTCCGACGACGCACTGCGCGACCTCGTGCGCTACTACACGCGGGAAGCCGGTGTCCGTTCGCTGGAGCGTGAGATCGCCAACCTGTGCCGCAAGGCCGTCAAGGAGATCCTGCTGAAGAGCAGCAGCGGCGCCAAGGTGGCGGTCACCCGCCGCAATCTGGACAAGTATGCCGGTGTCCGCCGTTTCCATTACGGCGAGGCGGAGCTGGAGGATCTGGTGGGCGTCACCACCGGTCTGGCCTGGACCGAAGTCGGCGGCGAGCTGCTGTCGATCGAGGCCGTCGGCCTGCCGGGCAAGGGGCGCGTCACCACCACCGGCAAGCTGGGCGACGTGATGAAGGAATCGGTCCAGGCGGCCGAGAGCTACGTCAAGTCGCGTGCCGTTGCGTTCGGCATCAAGCCGACGCTGTTCGAGAAGAAGGACATCCACGTCCACGTTCCCGAGGGCGCCACGCCCAAGGACGGCCCGTCGGCCGGTGTCGCCATGGCCACCTCGATCGTCTCGGTGCTCACCGGCATTCCGGTGCGCAAGGACGTGGCGATGACCGGCGAGATCACGCTGCGCGGCCGCGTGCTGCCGATCGGCGGCCTCAAGGAGAAGCTGCTCGCCGCCCTGCGCGGTGGCATCAAGCATGTGCTGATCCCGAAGGATAACGAGAAGGACCTCGCGGACATTCCGGACAATGTGAAGCGTGGGCTGGAAATCATGCCCGTCAGCACGGTGGACGAGGTGTTGAGGAATGCACTGGTCCGTCCGCTGGAGCCGATCGAGTGGACCGAGCCCGAGGTCGATCCCGCCACGGCCAAAGCCCAGTCGGACAAGGCCGGCGGTGACGGGGAAGGGCTGCGTCACTAAAGGGGCGAAGTGGAAGCCGAACGGAATATCGTTCGGCTTCCGTCGTCTCCGGCATCACAATGACGGTGGCGAATGAGGGTGCATGACACAGATTTGCCGTCTGTCGGCAATTGACGGGCGGCAAGCGCTGTGCTTATTCTTTGCTTCCAATAACACATGGACAAAAAGTCGTGGGGCGGCTTTTGTCTGTCAGTATTTGCTGAATTTGGAAGGGGGATTACGTGAACAAGAACGATCTCGTGGCGCATGTTGCCGAAGCGTCGGGCCTGTCCAAGACCGATGCGACCAAGGCCGTCGACGCCGTGTTCGACAGCATCGCCGAATCGCTGAAGAAGGGCGATGAGGTCCGTCTGGTCGGTTTCGGGACCTTCGCGGTGGCCGAGCGCGCCGCGAGCGAGGGCCGCAACCCGCGTACCGGCGAAAAGATCGATATCCCGGCGTCCAAACAGCCGAAGTTCAAGGCGGGCAAGACGCTGAAGGACGCGCTGAACTGAGACCGGTTCACCCCGGTCTTGAATTGCTTTGTCCATTCGGGGCATAGTGCGGCCGGCCGGTGAAATACCCGGCCGGCCTTGCTGCTGCAACATTGCGGCGGCATTGTTCGGGCGATTAGCTCAGCGGTAGAGCGTCTCGTTTACACCGAGAATGTCGGGGGTTCGATCCCCTCATCGCCCACCAATTTTTCAAAGATTTAGCATTATGCCGAGGCCCCCGTGAGGGGCCTTTGTCATATCTGCGGCGGGTGTGTCCACAACACTGGTCTTTCACCGACCGCCCCAAGGTGCCTCATCAACTCGATGGCAGCAATCTCCTGCGGATGCTGAAGTCATTGGCGCAGGCCATGGCGTCCTCCACTTTCCGACAGTCCGCGATTTGGCAGGCGCGACAATTGTCCGCACCTTGCCTCATTCAGAGTGAGTGAACAGCTTCACAGATCCCATCCGGCGGCAGGCATACGACGATACGCATCGATTACAGGAGAAATGCCGATGATCTGCCGGGGCTTCACCATCAACGGTCGGCGTACCAGCGTGCGAATGGAGAAGTGCTACTGGGAAGCGCTGGAGGATGTGGCACGCCGCCGTGGCCTTCCCATGAAAGCGCTGATAGCGGATGTCGACCGGACACGCGGTGACGGATCCCTCACCGACTCCCTGCGGTTGGCCGCGCTGACCTATTTCCGTGGGCTGGTGTCCCAGCTCGACCAGTACGGCATGCTGCGTGCCGAGACAAACAGCATACCGCGCCCGAGGTTTCGCAGCTTCAGGCGCCGCCTGACCGACCAGGCATCGGCGATTCTGCCCGAGCACAGCACGGTTCAATGACGGACCGGTAGCCGGCCGCCGGCAACGTTTGTCAAAGATGGATCGGCGGGTCGATGCGCAGCATCCCAACGCCATGCGCCGGCGCCCCGGCGCATGGCGGGAGGACGGCAGTGCGTCCTTCGCGACAAGCACCCTGTCAGCGGACCGGTTGAATTGCCTCGGAGGCCGATGAGGCTGGTCGCGTAGGGGGCGGCGATGACGTTCCTCCATCGCGTGGTGGGGAATGGGCGCATTTGATGCGTCATTCCCCATGCCGCACCTTGCCAAGTTCCGGGCGTTGGTGAGACAGGGGAGGTGCCCCTGCGGCTCGCTCCCAACCTTGCCCTAGACGTGAAGAGTGCCACCTTTCGAAGGAACGGAAACGGAGGTTAACCCACTCGTCTGGTGGAACAGCCATCATCCAAAAGCGTTCCAGGCGCGAATTGCGTGAGGTACATTCCCCTTCGACTGACGCTGCCGGCTTGGTCCTATCGGGAATGTCTGCGCTTGATTGGAAAGGTGGTATTTTGGTGTCCGCACTTCCTCTTCCCAGCCGCCCCTTGGGAGTGGCGCGTGATGTGATCTCCACGCCTCGTGCCTATTTCTGGTCGACGCCCATTATTCTGGCGGTGACCCTATTCTTGCTCGTCTCGGAGGGCCCAGGTGTGGTCCGCGACATCCAGATCAGCCAGAATCCCCTGGTGCTCGATGATGGCGATGTACAGAACGGGCGGTGCAAGACCCGCAAAGCCATCTTTACCGACTGCGAGGCGCGGCTCGTCTACAACTACGAGGGGCAGAACTACAGCACGGACGTCGAGGTGATGTTCGTCGATTTCCATGTCGGGAATTACGAGACCGATCTGGTGATTTCAGCCGATCACCCGGAATTGGCGACGATGACCCTGGCCCTGGACAAGCTCTGGAATCGGATCATCACGCTGGCGGCGTTCATCGCGCTGCTGGGCGGCTCAAGCGTGGTGATGGTGTTCCTGGGCCTGAGGATCTGGCGCGTCAGGCGGCAGCTTCGCCACCCGGCCAAGCTGGTCGCCGTTCCGGTCGAGATCACCGCGTTCGACCGCAGGCGCGGCACCTTGTCGATCACTTATAACGACAAGATTGCCGACGACAAGACTGGCCGCTCTGCCTACACCCGCATGAGGAACGGGCAGGAGCCTTTCGTAATCGGGGAGGCCAACGGCAAGGCGGTCGGGCTGGCGGTGAGGCATGGAGACACGGCCCTGCCCGTGCTCCTGGACGACCGCCTGCAGCGGATCGATCTCACCGACGAGGAGCGGGCGGCCGCCCTCGCTCCGTTCGCTCAACAGCGGAACGAGGGCCGGGGTGGCTCGATACTGATAGAGGAGCCCAGGAAGACCGTATCTGTCCGGAGGCGGCTGCTGGGATTCTTCGCCGTGCCGCTTCTGATCGTTGCCGGTGTGATGGGCTTCTGGCTGTGGTACGTGACCAGTTCTCCCACGCAGTTCCAGTCCCCCGGCATGGACATCAACAACCTGATGCCGGCGCCTCTGAACCGATGGGGATGCGACCAGCTCAAGAAGAGGTTTGGCGACGACCGGGCTCCGTTCGGATGCGTTGCCGCCGATTACACGAGTTGGAAATAGCAGCGGTTGACGAGAGGACCGGTCGGGCCTTGCGGCTGGCCGCCGGAACCGCCCAAACGCTTTCGCCGCCGGGCCGTTCCCAAACGGCGCGCCAGCGGCAGACCGGGTGAGGTGGTGAAAAGCCCCAAGATTGCCACAGCGCCGTCCATCGCGGGCGGCGCTGTGGCGCACGCAGGCGAGCAATACCGTGATGCGTTCCACCGCCATATGGCGCCGACCGACGCACTCGCTGCTCGCCATCTCCTGTTTGGTGGTGCTCTGATTGATCGCGGGCCGCAGCAGCATCGGATAGTGGGTGTGAACTTAGACGGTGCCAGGGGGCGGGGCATCAGTCACAGGTTGCACTGGCTTGCTCTCTTGCGGGGCATCCAGAGAGAACTTCAGGACGGTTGGGATGTCGGTGGCATCGACGGAGATGGGCCGCTTGGCGCCCGGCTTGTCTCGGCGCATCTGGTTCGAGCCAAGCGCCTCATCTCCCTCTCTCCGGAATAGCCGGACTGCCCATCGCGTCCTCGCGTCCGGTTGATGGCGTTTGCATCGTGTGGCAGGTCGACCGGCACGCGGTGCAACTGCTCACAGACCCCGTCGCGATACCATTCGCGCAAGCTTCCGCCGGCCGGTCATGCAACAGCCGCGGCCCATCTCCATGCGGGCAATTCCGAAAAAATGCCGGAGAGCAACACGGACAGATGCTCCGTATTGCGCGGTTGGCAGGGCGAGACCACCAGCCTGTCCTGAACGGCTCCGGTGGAAGCTCTAGCTCAATCACCCCTTGGAGGGCAGGGAGATGCAAGAGGTGCAGTCGTGCCTTTCCAAATATTCGGATATCATCCGGCCAAGCACTTCCGGCTTGCCGATGCCTGTACACGTCCTGGGGAAATCCGCGTCGATGCCGATCCCGTAATGCCGGGCAAGCCTGCTTCAGGGATATTGAAGAGGCGGCGATCGTCATAGCTGGCCGCGCCCAGGCGCAGATACCTCTTTTCGTTGCGATTCGCTTCCTTCAAGGCTGCTTAGGGCCGGCCAAGCTGCATAGTGCAATATGTAAACGACGAGTTACCGTCCTTGGAACACCGAAGAATAGTTGCTGAACGGCAACACATCATCGCCTATAAGGGGGAAAAAGGTTGCGCTATGCAAAGATTGGGATTTATGCCCAACTCGCTTTGAGTGGAGCTGGTATGGTGGTTTCACCACCCATGCTAACAGGGGCGGATGCGTGCACAACTCATGTATGGCGGGTGATTGGCCGAGCCGATCGACGTCGAAGCCGAGGGGGGGAGGCCGCGATGTTCTTCTCTGAACAGGACGCCGTCGTATTCGCAAATGAACGCGCGGGTCGGCTTGCCGGCGCCGGAGCTGGACGCCGCCGGTTCCGCACGATGGTTGCCCTCTCCGGCCGTCGAGTGTGGTCACATTGGGGAACCCGCCATTGCTGGTGATCCGAAACCGCAGGTGAGCGGGTGGCGGTGATGCGGGCGTGGTGAGCGGCATTTCATTTTTGGACGCAAGGATCACGGTGTGGCGGCCTCGCCGGTCGCATGATCGGGTCAGGTGATGCCGGACGGCATCCGGTCGAGCGGAACTGGGCACCGAGCTCTGGGAAGCGAAGATGATGGAGCAGGAGAAGCATTGCGCGGCTGCGTTCTGCAACGGGGAACAGCCTTTGGACATGCTCTTGCCGTATATCGGGCATTTGACCAGCGCCCAACTCCGTGAGCGGGCAGCCAATGATCGTGATGACGCGGCGGCGATGGCGGGGCGAGCCTCGCCGGCTTGCATCCTGATGCTGCTGGAGGACGCTGAACGCTGTGAAGCCCGGGCCGAGCTGTTGGAACGGGAAGGCCGGAGAGGGCAAGCAGCCGGGCAGGAGGTTGCGACAGCCGGCTTGGCGTTCGGAGCGAAGGAGGACGCCGGGCGCGGCCGTGCCGCGTGCCGCCAAGCCGGTTGCGAACCGGGAGGCCGCCAGGCGCAGGATGCCCGGCGGACGCCTGAGCCGCTCCATCTGCCCACCGCCCGATCCCGGTCCCCTCTGGTGGTTGGATGATGTCGATGCCGTCAGGCTACCTTCCGGCACACGTCAGCGCGGCACTGCGGACCGAGGCCGGTACGACAAGTTCCCGCGGCGTCGATGCAATCACGCGCTTATCCCAGCTTTCGGCGCGGGAGGTCGATGTCCTGGTCCTTCTTGCGGCCGGAAGAACATCCAAGGTGGCGGCCCACGAGTTGGGGATCAGCCCGAAAACGCTGGAAGTGCACCGCGCGCGCATCATGGAGAAACTAAGCTGTTCCAATCCGATCGAACTCGGTCGGCTGTGGGAGGCTGCCGTCTGGAGCGGACTGCGGCCAAGAGCGGTCTTGCCATCGGCATCCGCCGCGGTGACGGCCGCATCCCATACCAGGCTGCTCTGAGCCGTTCGGAGACGCGCGTGACCCTCCGGTGCCGCCCGGTAGGGGGCCCGATCTCGCCTCGCACAGGCCATCGGCCAATGCAGACGACCGGATGCGGCGGTCCCCCGGAACCCGAGCGTGTTCTCTTGAGGCTGGAGCCGTCGGAGCCCTCGTCCTGCGCGGTCTCACGATCCAACGACCTTGTGAAGAATTTCACTGTGTCGTGCCGATCGCCTGCCCACACTGCAGGCATCAACGTGAGGCATACTCCATGAAGCGTCGTAGCCTGATGATCAACGGACGCCGCGTCACCCTGCGGATGGAAAAGGAAATCTGGCAGGCGGTGGACGATGTTGCCCGCCGCCGCTGCATGACGGTTTCCGACCTCGTTTCGGAGGCGGACCGCAGCCGGGGGAATGACAGCCTGACCGCAGCCGTTCGGGTTGGCGTGGTGGACTATTACCGGCGTCTTGTCGACAATCTCGACCGTTACGGTATGACCAGGGCCGTGCTGTCGAAGCCTTTCGAATGCCGTAAAACGGTGTCCACGGAACATACGACCCTGCAGTAGCCAGCATGCCCTCAATCCCGGCCCCCCCTTTCCCGGCCCGACCCCGAGCGCCCTTCCGGGCAGGGTTGAGCAGATTTGGGAGGAGGGGAGGCCGGTCATCGGGGTGGCCCATCACCGAGGGGAGGTGACGCTCCCGCCGGGTGAACGATCGATGTCGGGCATCGGGAGCCGTGACTTCCTGCCGGCCAGCCAACTGACGGCAGCGGCGGACGCGATCACGAGACTGCCACCGGCCACCTCATGGACCGAGGGCGTTTCCTCGAACATCAGGCAGCCGATCAAAGCAGCCGCCGGGAAGGTCAGCAGGTCGAAGGGTGCAAGGAAAGCTACGGTCGCTTTCGCATAGGCGCGGGCCGCGGTGAGCTGGGCGGCAACGGCGAAGACCCCGAAGACGATCAGGGCGGGCCAATCGTTCATCGGCGGCAGCACCCATTCGGCAGCGGTGGGCGCCAATGCCGCCATGCAGAAGGCCGTGTAAATCAACACGATCATTTCTGGCGAATTGGAAGCCGTCAGTCGCCTGACCGCCGTCTGCGAGCCTGCCGATGTCACCGACGCGAGCACGGCCGCCAGTATGCCGACGCGGAACTCGGGAACGGTCAGCGATGGCCAGAGCGTCACCCCGGCTCCGGCCACGCCGATGAGCAGGCATCCCCAGAGGAGCCAGCCGCTGCGCTCCCCGAGCATCAGGCGACCGGCGACCGGCAGCAGCAGGACCCGCGTGATGAAGATCAAGGTCGCCAGCGCCAGGGGAATGGTCGTGAGAGCGTACATGAAGCTATAGGCGGCGGCGATCCCCAGGCCGCAACGCAACAGGTGACCGCGGACATCGCGTGGCTTCCCAAGGGTGGCAGCCAGCCGCCATGCACCGAACAGCAGTGCCACGCCGAAGCCTGCCCTGAGGAAGGCCAGCTCCGTCGCAGGCAAGGCCTGACCGAGAAATTTGGCCGCACCGGAACTGGCGGTGAAGGTGGCGGCCGAGGCGATTGCCCACAAGGCGGCAGAGCCACGGGGCGAGAGGGGGAACGGCATACGGTCAACCCAGCCGGAACGTCATCCGCCGAACTGTCGCGGAAGCGCGTTCAATAGCCTGTTTCCACGCCCCGCGGGAAGTCGGGATTCCCTCGATACCGGCTTCTGGTCGATGGCCTTCTCAATGGGTGACCGTGGGGTCAAGAGGCGGACAGCGGATGCCCGAGGTTTTCTTGATCAGCGCGCATGCTGATCAAGAAAGCTGCGACACTGGTCGAAGTCGTGCAGGCATCCATCAGGCAGGTCGATGCCTTTGCGTTCCGCCAAGCTGCGGGCGAAGGATACCATGCGTTCGGTCGGCTCGCGGCGTCGGCGGGAGTCCGGCGGCGCCCCTGTGCCGTGCGAGGTCGCATCCGGCGGTGGCACCGCCGGACCCGCGGCCGCTCCGGAGCCAACCGGTGTCCGGGTGGATGCGGCGGCCGTCGCCTTCCGGGTGCGGCGTATCTTGGGAGCGGGACCGGTGCCGTCGGTATCGCCCGTCGCGATCTTGCGGCTGCGCCCCTTTGGGGGCCGCGTCGCGGGCTTGCCGGTGCCTCGCGGTCCCGCGCCACGGCGCGTGGCGCGTATCCTGGCTGCCGGAAGCCCGAGGTCCAACGAGGTGCCGCCGTGGCCGGCGAGCACGCCGATCAGCCGGGCGGCCTCCGTCGCGATGGCATTGATCACGGCGCGGAAGTCGGCGCGGCCGGTCACCACGTCGTCCAGCTTCATCTCCCACAGCGCGGTGGTGCCGGGATCGACCAGGGGCGGCGCCGCGGCCCGCAGCGTCTCGAACAGGTGCAGGCCGGCCGGAGTCGGCACCAGCCACTTGCCGTCCGAACCCAGCAGGGACTGTTTCCTCAGGCCCTTGATCACCTCGGCGCGGGTGGCGGGCGTGCCGATGCCTTTCGCCTCCTTCAACCGGTCGCGCAGGGCCGGGTCGTCGACGAAGCGCCAGGCATTCTGCATGGCGTCGACGAGCGTTCCCTCGTTGTAGCGCGGAGGGGCTTGCGTGCGTTTCGCCTCCACCTTCGGATCGCTCAGCACCGCCGCCTCGCCATCGTTGAGCGGAGGCAGCGTCTGTTCCGTCTCCTCCTCAGGCTTGCCATCGGCCTCGGCGGAGCCGAAGGCCGCCTTCCAGCCCATTTTCAACGGAATGCGGCCGACCGCACGGAAGGGAGCGGTCTTGCCCTCGACCGGTACCGGCATGACGACGCTGGTCTGCCGGTATTCGTAATCCGGCATGACCGCGGCCAGATAGGAGCGGCAGACCAGCGCGAACAGCCGCTTCTCGTCGTCGCTCAGCCGGGCAAGGCGGGCTTCGAGATCGTCCAACACGTTGACGTTGGGGATCACCGCATGGTGCGAGACCCCTTCCAGCGCCTTGTCGCAGAAATGCCCGGACTTGCCCTTGCGGATCACCGGACGCGCGATGTCGAGGTGGGCGAAGCCGCGCAACCGGGTCAGGGCGCCGACCACGGCCGGCACGTCGGCGATCTGGTTCTCCGACAGGTAACGGGCCTCGGCGCGCGGATAGGTGATCAGCTTCTTGCCGTCGCCGTCATACAGTTCCTGCGCGACAGCAAGGGTGCGGTCGGCAGTCCAGCCCCAGCGTTGACCGCAGGTCTTCTGCAGCGAGGGAAGGTCGTAGAGCTTGGGCGGCGCCTGCCGCTTCTCCTCGACCGTCACCGCCAGGGCGCCGCGGTGGCCGTCGGCGGCGCGGGCGATGGCTTCCGCCACCCCGCGGTCCTTGATTCGGTCCCGGGGTGCCGGGGCATGGCGCAACTGGAACTGGCCGGCGGCGACGGTGGCGGTCGCCACCACCTCGAAGTAATCCTCGGGCTTGAAGTTGCGGATCTCCAACTCGCGCAGGCAGACGATGGCGAGGGTGGGCGTCTTGACCCTGCCGATGCCGATCACGCCACGTGTACCCGGCGCCAGCAGCGTCTTCGTGGCGGTGCGGGTCAGCGACAGGTTGTAGATCTGGTCCGCCTGCTGGCGTGCCACCGCCGCCTCGTAGAGAGAGCGCATCTGGTCGTTGGGCTTCAGGGCGGTGAAGGCGTCGCGCAGGGTCTTGGGATCCTGGGCCGTGAAAAGTGCGCGACGGACCTTGCCGCGATAGCCCACATGCTCCAGGATCTCCTGCCCGATCAACTGGCCTTCGCGGTCGCAGTCGGTGGCGAGGATGACCTCGTCGCAGGCCCGCAGGGCGGCCGTGATCGCCTGGAGCTTGGCGGCCTTGTTGCCGCCGGAGTCGGGCTTGGTCGGGTACAGCCCGTCGGGTTTCAGCAGGGCGGTCGACCAACGCTTCCAGGCGGGATCCACCTCGTCCGGTTCGGCAAGCCGCAGCAGATGGCCTTCGGCCGGCAGGATGCGGCCGTGACGGTCGCCCAGCGCAGCGCGCAGGTCCTTCGCCTGGCTGGATTTCTCTGTGATGATCAGCGTCGCCATGCCCTGGAGGATAGACAGTTGAGGGAAACAGAGCAAGAACGTGCGGCGACCGATTCCGCGTTCCGCATCGCGGTGCTGCGGGCCGTGGCGGGACTGGCGCTGGCACTTGCCGTTCCGGCCTCCGTCGTCGCGCCAAACGCCGCCCGGGCGGAGCAGCCCTTGCTGCCGGGGGTGGGCCAGGCCGATCGCCGCGCGCCGGTCGATGCCGCGGAGGCGCCGTGGCGCAGCGTGGTGCGCGTGCAGACCAATCTCGCCGGACGCTGCACCGGTGCCCTCGTCGGGCCGCGCACCGTCCTCACGGCCGGGCATTGCCTGTTCAATCCGCGCACCAGGCGCTTCCTCCAGGCTTCCTCCCTGCATGTCCTGTTCGGGTATGACCGTGGTGCCTACAGCCGGCATGCGACGGTGGTGCGGGTGGAAACCGACCCGTCCTACGATCCCGCGGCGGCCCGGCCCGACGAGGCGGGCGACTGGGCGATCCTGACGCTGTCGGAGCCGGCGCCGGCGTCCGTGCCGCCCCTGCCGGTCCAGGCCGCGCCGCTGCCGGCCGGAACCCCGGTCATGCTCGGCGGCTACAGCCAGGACCGGTCGCAGATCCTGATGGCCGATCGCGACTGCCGGGTGCTCGGAGGGGGGCGGGGACTGCTCGTGCATGATTGCAGTGCGACCCGCGGCACCAGCGGCGGACCGCTGCTGGTGCGGGCCGATGGCGGGAAAGGGCAGGGGTGGGCCGTCGCCGGAGTCGGCGTCGCGGCCGGCAACACCCCGGAGGTGCGCAACATCGCCGTTCCCGCCGCCAATTTCGCCGCTCTTTTGGCGAGGAATACCGCTGCGGGGCAGCCCTGAGCGGCGGGTGCACATTTTTTTCTTCGCGTGCGGCCCCGAATGGCATAGAGGTACGCGCGTCTCGTCAAGCACCGGAACCCGGAGTCTTTTCGTCATGTCGATCCAGCGCTTCCATACCGGACCGCGCATGAGCCAGATGGTCGTCCACAAGGACACGGTCTATCTCGCCGGTCAGGTCGCCGCCGAGCCGGCCCCCGATGTCGAGCGCCAGACGGCCCAGATCCTGGCCCAGATCGACGCCCTGCTGGCCGAAGCCGGCACGGACAAGAGCAAGCTGCTGTCGGCCACCATCTACCTGGTGGACATGGCCGGTTTCGGTGCGATGAACAAGGCCTGGGAGGCCTGGGTCGACACGTCCAATCCGCCGGCCCGTGCCACGGTGGAAGCCAAGCTGGCGGCGCCCGAATATCTCGTTGAAATTCAGGTCACCGCCGCTAAATAAGGCGGCGGAAAACGGGGCGACCCGGCAGCCTCGGTTGGGGTGTGCCGGCGTGGCCCGAACGCTGTGAGGGCCGCGCGCTTCAATAATCCGACAAATTGCTTGTCGGTTTACGGAATGTTAATGACGCCTTAACAGATCGCCCGTAAAACCCCGACCAACCTCTGCCGCCGAAGCGGACGACCATGACGGTCGCGCTTCGGTTGCCGCGTTACTGCAATGGAACCGCAACATGCCGCGCCAAACTCCACTCTCTGATATTCGGAACATCGGCATCATCGCCCACGTCGACGCCGGCAAGACGACGACGACCGAGCGCATCCTGTACTACACCGGCCGCAAGCACACGATCATCGACGTCCATGAGACGAAGGATCTCAAGACGTCGACGACGACCGACTACATGGAGCAGGAGCAGAAGCGCGGCATCACCATCCAGTCCGCCGCGGTTTCGGCCTTCTGGCGCGAGAAGAAGATCAACGTCATCGACACTCCCGGCCACGTCGACTTCACCATCGAGGTGAACCGCTCGCTGCGTGTGCTCGACGGCGCGGTCGTGGTGTTCGACGGCGTCGCCGGCGTGGAGCCGCAGTCGGAGACCAACTGGCGTCTGGCGGACAACTACAACGTTCCGCGCATCTGCTACGTCAACAAGATGGACCGTTCGGGCGCGAACTTCCGTCGTTGCGTTGACATGATCCGCACCCGCCTGAACGCCCGTCCGGTCTGCATCCAGGTTCCGCTGGGCTCGGAAGACAACTTCCGCGGCATGGTCGACCTCGTCGAGATGAAGGCCTATGTCTGGTTCTCCGACGACAAGGACGCCAAGTGGGAGATCTGGGAGATCACCGACGATCTCGCCCAGAAGCTGAACCTCACCGTCAAGGAAGACCTGGACAACGTCGCCAGCATCCCGGCGCTGCGGTCCGAGCTGGTCGACACTGCCCTGGAGCAGGACGACGCGGCGATGGAAGCCTACCTGGAAACGGGTGAGGAGCCGTCGGCCGACGTGCTGCGCGCCTGCCTGCGCAAGGGCACCATCAAGAGCGCCTTCACCCCGGTGCTCTGCGGCTCGTCCTACAAGAACAAGGGCGTCCAGCAGGTTCTGGATGCGGTCGTCGATCTGCTGCCGGCCCCGACCGACGTCGAGGCGATCAAGACGGTGGACGAGGACGGCAACCCGAACGGCGAGCGCCTCAGCTCCGACGACGCGCCCTTCTCGGCGCTGGCCTTCAAGGTGCTGAACGACACCTACGGTTCGATGACCTTCGTCCGCGTCTATTCGGGCGTGCTGACCAAGGGCATGTCGATCCTGAACTCGACCCGCGGCAAGCGCGAGAAGATCGGCCGCATGGTCGAGATGTACGCGAAGGACGCAAACCCGATCGAGGAAGCCCGCGCCGGCGACATCATCGCGCTCGTCTCTCTGCAGGAGACCGAGACCGGTGACACCCTGTGCGACGCCTCCGCGCCGGTGATCCTGGAGCGCATGCGCTTCCCCGACCCCGTCATCAGCGTCTCGGTCGAGCCGAAGACCAAGGGCGAGCAGGAGAAGTTCTCGATCGCTCTGGGCAAGATGGTCCGCGCCGATCCGTCGCTCCGCCTGGAAACCGACCGTGAAACCGGCCAGACCATCCTGCGCGGCATGGGCGAGCTGCACCTGGAAGTGACGCTCGACCGCATGCGCACGGAGTTCGGCGTGGAAGGCAACATGGGCAAGCCCCAGGTCGCCTACCGTGAGACGATCACCAAGCCGGTTGAATACACGTACACCCACAAGAAGCAGACCGGTGGTTCGGGCCAGTTCGCCGAGGTGAAGATCATCTTCGCGCCGCGCGAGCGGGGCGAGGGCTTCGAGTTCCTCGACGAGACCGTCGGCGGCACGGTTCCGCGCGAATACGTGCCCTCGGTCAAGAAGGGCCTGGAAATGCAGAAGGAAGACGGCGTCCTCGCCGGCTACCCGACTGTGGACTTCAGCGCCCGCCTGGTGGACGGCAAGTACCACGACGTCGACTCGAACGCCCTGACGTTCGAAATCGCCGCCAAGGCCTGCTTCCGCGAGGCCCTGCCGAAGGCCGGCCCGATCCTGCTCGAGCCGGTGATGAAGGTCGAGATCGTCACCCCCGACGATTACCTGGGCGACGTGATCGGCGACGTGAACCGTCGCCGCGGCACCGTCCTGGGGCAGTTGGAGCGTGGGTCGAACATCGCCGTCGAGGCCAATGTCCCGCTGAACGAAATGTTCGGCTACATCGGCCAGCTCCGCGGCATGACCTCGGGCCGTGCGTCCTACACGATGGAGTTCAGCCACTACGAGCCGGTGCCGCGCAACGTCACCGACGAAATCGTGGCCGGCCGCAACAAGGCCGCCTGATCGCCTTTCGGGCAATCAGGACTGTGTTGAGACCCGACGGTCGGCGGAGCAATCCGCCGGCCGTTCGGCATTCGGAGGAGTGACGCCAAGGGGGGGGCAGCGACCCCGCGGTCCGAAGGATGCGGCCGATTCCAGAACCTTGGCGATAGTTCCACCCCACGTACCGACGGCATAGCAGTCATAAGTCGACGGCCCAAGCTGCGGCTTTGGGTGCCCTGCCGAAATCCCTACGGTTTTGCAACCAAAAAATAGTTGGCAGATGGCGAATTCCGTGCCCAAATTTGGGGCATGCTGATTCGTCGCTTCTTTTCCTTGACTGTGCTTTTGCTGATGACCCTCGGGGTTCCCGCTGGGGCAGGGCAGGGGAATCTGCAGCTCGACAGCCTTTTCCAGGCGTTGCGGAGCACGACCGACGTTGCCTATGCCGAATCGGTCGAGGAGCATATCTGGGACTTCTGGCTGGAACATCCCGATCCGGCCATGGTCCATGATCTGCGCGCCGGCGTCCTCAGCCTGAACAACGACGACTACCAGGCGGCGCTGCATGCGTTCGATGCGGCCGTCACCCGCGACCCCTCCTACGCTGAGGGATGGAACAAGCGCGCGTCGGCCCACTACATGCTGGGCGACTATGCGGCGGCGATGACCGATCTGCACCATGCGCTGTCGCTGGAACCGCGCCATTTCGGCGCCCTGGTCGAACTGGGTCTGGTCTACCTGTCGATAGGTGACGAGCGGGTGGCGCTCCGGGCCTTCGATGCGGCGTTGGCGATCAATCCCCACCTCGACCGGGTGCGCGACCAAGCCGACTCCATCCGTCACCGGCTGAACGGTATGGGGGTCGGAAGGGAGCGGCCGGCATCCCTGGCACTGTAGTCCCCGTGCCGCCGCCGATCATGGCGGCGACCCATCGCCCGGAGCAGCGGCACCGACCGCCTGAATCCAACTGTCGGATTCCAGCAGCCCAACCCCAACGGCCGGGACCCGATGGCCGAGACCCGATGGCCGGGATCCGATGGCCCGCGCCTTTCCACCCGCTGGTTTGCTCCCCCTGCGAGGCCGGTGTTCCGTCGTCGGGCCGCGCTTTCAGTCCGCCTCGACCCAGGCGATGCGCAGGATGTTGGTATTGCCCGGCGTGCCGAAGGGAACCCCGGCGGTGATGACCAGCCTCTGCCCTTCGCGCGCGATGCCGTCTTGCAGGGCGATGCGGGTGGCCTTCTGCACCATCTCGGAGAAGTCGGCGATGTCGGCGGTGTGGACGGCAAGCACGCCGAACACCAATTGCAGGCGCCGCGCGGTTTCGATCGCCGATGTCAGCCCGAGGATCGGGACTTCCGGGCGTTCCCGTGCGGCGCGCAGCACGGTCGAGCCGCTGGTGGTGTAGGTGACTATGGCCGCGGCCTGGATGGTGTGGGCGACTTGGCGGGCCGCCGCGGTGATGGCGTCGGCGGCCGTTTGCTGCAGGTCGGGATGCTGGGCGTCCATGATGGTGCGGTAAAGCGGATCGCTCTCCACCCGGCAGGCAATCCGGTCCATGATCGACACCGCCTCGACCGGATAGGTGCCCACCGCCGTTTCCGCCGACAGCATGACCGCGTCCGCGCCGTCGTAAACGGCCGTCGCAACGTCGGAAGCCTCCGCCCGCGTGGGGGAGGGGGAAGCGACCATCGATTCCAGCATCTGGGTGGCGACGATCACCGGCTTCCCGGCCTGGCGCGATTCGCGGAGGATCCGCTTCTGGAGGGTCGGCACATCCTCCGCCGGCAGTTCCACGCCGAGGTCGCCGCGCGCCACCATGATGCCGTCCGACATCTCGATGATCTCGGCGAGATGGGCGATGGCCTGGGGCTTTTCCAGCTTCGACAGCAGGGCGGCGCGGCCGGCGATCAGCTTGCGCGCCTCGGCCACGTCCTCCGGTCGCTGGACGAAGCTGAGCGCCACCCAGTCCACCCCCTGGTCGAGCGCGAAGGCCAGATCCTTGCGGTCCTTTTCGGTCAGTGCCGACAGCGGCAGCATGACGCCCGGGACATTGACCCCCTTGTGGTCGGACAACCGGGTTCCCGACTCCACCACGGTTTCCGCGAAGTCGGCGCCGCAGGCGGTCATCCGCAGGCGCACCCGACCGTCGTCCAACAGCAGTTCGGCGTCCGGCTTCAGCGCCGCGAAGATTTCCGGGTGGGGCAGGCCGACCCGCGTCGCATCCCCCGGCTCCATCGACAGGTCCAGGCGGAAGCGCTGCCCCGGCGTCAGCGTGACGGCACCGGTGGCGAAAGTGGCGACGCGCAGCTTGGGACCCTGGAGGTCCGCCATCACGGCAATGGGGCGGCCGGTCCGGGCCTCGAGCGCGCGCAGCACCGCCAGCCGGGCGCCGTGGTCGGCATGGCTGCCGTGGCTGAAGTTCAGGCGGAAGACGTCGACGCCGGTCTCGAACAGCCGGGCGATGACCTCCGGCGACGCGGTGGAGGGGCCGAGCGTGGCGACGATCTTCGTCAGGCGGGACCGCCGGATCTTGCCGGCACTGCCAGTCATGGTCATGAACGCGAACCTTTCCCATCGGAGGGGGCGGTGGAACGGGATCCGGCGTGCCGGCATCGCCCGTTCGACCGGGCAATCGACCTTCGGCGGTTGTTGCCCATCACTCCATGGCGATCAAGCCTCTGCTTCGCCGCGCGCCATGATGGAGTGCTTCTGCTCCCCGCCGCCAAGTCGTTCAGCGGTCTTCCGTCCGGCCGGGTTCGGGATTTGGCCGGTAATTGGCCTTGACAAGTTTTGCGGGTTTTCTATAGTCGCCTCCTCCCGCCGCCCCGCAAGGGTGGCGGGAAGCATTGTGCGTTCCTTGTTCCGGCGTAGGGCCGGGCGGGATTTGCTCGGTGTGTAGGCGGCCCGACGGGCTGCCGTTGAGATATCGAGATCGAGGAGAGCAGCGTGGCGCGTATCGCTGGCGTCAACATCCCCGCGCAGAAGCGCGTGGAGATCGGGTTGACCTACATCCATGGCATCGGCCCCTTCAAGGCCAAGGAAATCTGCGCGAAGCTGGACATCCCGGCCGAGCGTCGCGTGAACGAGCTGACGGACGACGAAGTCCTGAAGATCCGCGAGACCATCGACGCCGATTACCGCGTCGAGGGTGATCTTCGTCGCGAAGTCGCGATGAACATCAAGCGTCTGATGGACCTGGGCTGCTACCGCGGCCTGCGTCACCGCAAGGGCCTGCCGGTCCGCGGCCAGCGCACCCACACGAACGCCCGCACCCGCAAGGGTCCGGCCAAGCCGATCGCCGGCAAGAAGAAGTAAGAGGACGAACGCAAAATGGCCAAGCCCTCCGCCGCTTCTCAGCGCCTGCGTCGTCGCGAGCGCAAGAACATCACCGCCGGCGTCGCTCACGTGAACGCCTCGTTCAACAACACGATGATCACCATCACCGACGCGCAGGGCAACACCATTGCCTGGTCGTCGTCGGGCACCATGGGCTTCAAGGGTTCGCGCAAGTCGACGCCCTACGCCGCCCAGGTGGCTGCCGAGGATGCCGGCCGCAAGGCGCAGGAACACGGCATGAAGACCTTGGAAGTCGAAGTGAAGGGTCCGGGTTCGGGACGTGAGTCCGCCCTGCGCGCCCTGCAGTCGATCGGCTTCCAGATCACCTCGATCCGCGACGTCACGCCGATCCCGCACAACGGCGTTCGCCCGCCGAAGAAGCGTCGCGTCTGATTTAGCTTCGTTTCCGCACCCGCGGGGACCGACCGTTCCGGGACAGGGGGCCGCTGCCATCGCGGCCCCCTCAGCATGGGAACGACTCGGGCCCCGCGTGTTCGTATTCACCCGATGGCATCTTGAGGTCGATCCGTGCTTCAGAAGAACTGGCAGGAACTGATTAAGCCGAGCAAGCTGGACATCCAGCCCGGCGACGACGCCGACCGCTTCGCGACCGTGGTCGCCGAACCGCTGGAACGCGGCTTCGGTCTGACGCTCGGCAACGCGCTGCGCCGCATCCTGCTCTCCTCGCTGCAGGGTGCCGCCGTCACGTCGATCCACATCGACGGCGTGCTGCACGAGTTCTCGTCGATCCCCGGCGTCCGCGAGGACGTGACCGACATCGTCCTGAACATCAAGACGATGGGTCTGCGCATGGGCGGCGACGGCCCGAAGCGCATGCGCCTGCGCGCCGAAGGCCCGGGCGAGGTCAAGGCCGGCATGATCGAAACCGGTCCCGACATCCAGGTCATGGATCCGGAATTGGTCATCTGCACGCTGGACAACGGCGCGCGGCTGAACATGGAGCTGACGGTCGAGACCGGCAAGGGCTACGTCCCGGCCAGCCAGAACCGTCCGGAAGACGCGCCCATCGGCCTGATCCCGATCGACGCCCTGTTCTCCCCGGTCCGCAAGGTGTCCTACAAGGTCGACAACGCCCGCGTCGGGCAGGTCACCGACTATGACCGCCTGTCGATGACGGTGGAGACCAACGGCTCGGTCAAGCCGGACGACGCGGTGGCGCTCGCCGCCCGCATCCTGCAGGACCAGTTGCAGCTTTTCATCAACTTCGAGGAGCCGACGCACGCCGTCTCCGAGGAGAAGCACGAGGAGGTTCCGTTCAACAAGAACCTGCTCCGCAAGGTGGACGAGCTGGAACTGTCGGTCCGTTCGGCCAACTGCCTCAAGAACGACAACATCGTCTACATCGGCGACTTGGTGCAGAAGACGGAGGCGGAGATGCTCCGCACCCCGAACTTTGGCCGCAAGTCGCTGAACGAGATCAAGGAAGTGCTGTCCCAGATGGGCCTGCACCTCGGTATGGAAATCCCGAACTGGCCGCCGGAGAACATCGAAGAGCTGGCCAAGCGTCTGGAAGAGCCGTACTAAGCATCTCGCGCTACCCGCGCCCTTTCCGCCCCGAGTGCGGGGAGGGCGCGTTTCCCAGGGCCGCACCGGCCCGACCCCTTGGCCGTACCAGCATTTCGACTGGGCGGCGGGGTTCACGATCGGCTCCCCGAGGGGGGCCACGCCATGAAGGAGGACCGCCATGCGTCACGGCGTTTCGGGACGTAAGTTCAGCAAGACCAGCAGCCACCGCAAGGCCATGTTCTCGAACATGGCGAACGCGGTGATCAAGCACGAGCAGATCACCACCACCCTGCCGAAGGCGAAGGACCTGCGTCCGATCGTCGACAAGCTGATCACGCTCGGCAAGAAGGGTGGCCTGGCCAACCGCCGCCTGGCTTTCGCCCAGTTGCGCGACAACGACACGGTGACCAAGCTGTTCACCGTGATCGCCGAGCGCTACAAGGACCGCCAGGGTGGCTACAGCCGCGTCCTGAAGGCCGGCTTCCGCTATGGCGACGCCGCCGACATGGCGGTGTTCGAGCTGGTCGACCGCGACGTTTCCGCCAAGGGCCAGGATTCCGGCCCGACGCAGGACGCCGTGGAGGCCGAGGGCGAGACCGCCGAGTAAAATGACCGGCAATCGCGCCGGCCTTGCCGACCGTGCGGCATCGGGTCTCAGGACCACTTGCCGGGCGGGACGGAGCCGCCGATATCGGTGATATGTTAGACCCTTCCCTCGGGGCCACCCCCGAGGGAAGGGTTTTCTCTTATGTGGCCGGTCGAATGCTGCGTTCTCTTTACACGCGCCTCCAGCGCCTGTCCGCCCGCGACGATGCCGTCTGGTGGATGTCGGCGATCTCCTTCGCCGAAAGCTCCTTCTTCCCCTTGCCGCCGGACGTGATGCTGGTGCCGATGTGCCTGGCGAAGCCGAAGCGCCTGTGGTTCTACACCAACATCTGCGCGCTGGCGTCGCTGCTCGGCGGACTGCTGGGCTATGCGCTGGGCTTCTATCTGTTCGAGAGCGTCGGGCGGATGATCATCGACTTCTACAATGCGCAGGAGTCGTTCCATCATTTCCAGGAGATGTTCGCCGAGTTCGGCCCCTGGTTCCTGATCCTGAAGGGGGTCACGCCCATCCCCTACAAGCTGCTGACGATCACCGCCGGATTCGCCCACCTCGACCTGACCGTCTTCATCCTCTGTTCGATCGTGGCGCGCTTCTCGCGCTTCTACATGATTGCGATCCTGCTGCATTTCTATGGCCCGCAGGTGCAGCACATCATCGAGAAGCGCCTGATGCTGGTGGCCACCGTCCTGCTGGTCGTGGTGGTCGGCGGCCTGCTCAGCTTCAAGTTCGTCTGACGGAAGCGCCGCTCAGTCGGGCATTCCCTGGTCCGGACGGTCACGCCGGGATGGCGGCAGAGCGCTGCGTTCCGCCCTGTCGCGGCGGACGATGACCACGATGGCCACCGCCACCACGAGCCCGCCGAGCAGAGGCAGGATCATCTCGGTCATGCCGACGTTCGGCAGGGCGAGCGCCCGTGCGGCCAGCATCACCAGCCCGAGGAGCAGAAGGCCCAGCAGGATGGGCCAGGATCGGCGCCGCGGCCCGTCGCGGTGCGATTTCGGTGTCATTTCAGTCATTCCCTTCCAACACAGGTTATCGGCATAGTGGAGGCCGAAACGGGGATGGTCCAGGGGGGTGTGGCATTCCGTCATGCCGGGGGCCGTCCCGCATCAAGAACAATAGGAGCCGTCGTGGCTATGTTCCGTCCGGTTCGTCTCATCGCCCCTCTTCTCGCCGTCGCCCTGTTGAGCCTTTCCGCCTGCGCCGACCGTCCGGCGGCACGCCAGTCCACGGGGCCGGCCCCCACCGTGACCGTGGTTCCGGGGGGCTCGACCCAGCGGGTGCCGGCCGGCGATGACCAGTCGCTGCGCCTCGACGGCGACGTCGGTCCAGGCGGCACCTGCCAGGCCCAGTGCGAACGCAGCCACAATGTCTGCATGGACTCGGTGGCGGCACGCACGGACGGCAACATGGGGCTTTCCGGCACAACGCCGTTCTCGCCGACCGACAATTGCGACTTCCAGCTCAAGCAGTGCTTCCAGCGCTGCGGCGCGGCGCGCTGAGGCACCGGTCATGGCGAAGCGCGGCGAGTCGGGCGGGGACGCCGGCCTGTTCGAATCGGCAGTTCCCCGGCCGCTCGCCGACCGGCTGCGCCCGCGCAGCCTGGAGGAGGTGGTCGGGCAGAACCATCTCCTGAAGGCGGATGGCCCGCTCGGCCGGATGGTGGCGGCAAGGCGTCTCGCCTCGATGGTGCTGTGGGGGCCGCCCGGCTGCGGCAAGACCACGATCGCCCGCCTGCTGGCCCACAGCACCGACCTTCATTTCGAACCGCTGTCGGCGGTCTTCTCCGGTGTGGCCGACCTGCGCCGCGTCTTCGATGCGGCACGGGCGCGGCGGTTGGCCGGGCAGGGCACGCTGCTGTTCATTGACGAAATCCACCGTTTCAACCGATCGCAGCAGGACGGCTTCCTGCCATACGTCGAGGACGGCACCGTCACGCTGGTGGGCGCCACCACCGAGAATCCGTCCTTCGAGCTGAACGCGGCCTTGCTGTCGCGGGCGCAGGTCTTCGTGCTGAACCGGCTGGACGATGCGGCGCTGGAAAAGCTCCTGTCGCGGGCGGAGGCGGAAATGGGCCGTCCGCTGCCCCTCGACGCCGACGCCCGTGCCGCGGTGAAGGCGATGGCCGATGGCGACGGCCGCTTCTGCCTGAACCTGTGCGAGGAGCTTTTCGCCCTGCCGGCCGGCACCATGCTCGACAGCAACGGGCTGGCCGCCACCATCCAGCGGCGGGCGCCGCTGTACGACAAGGCGCAGGAAGGGCACTACAACCTGATCAGCGCGCTGCACAAGTCGCTGCGCGGATCGGACACCGATGCGGCGCTCTACTGGTACAGCCGCATGCTCGACGGGGGTGAGGATCCGCGCTACATCGCCCGCCGGCTGACCCGGTTCGCGGTCGAGGACATCGGCTTGGCGGACCCCAATGCCCTGACCCACGCGATTGCCGCCTGGGAAGCCTATGAGCGCCTCGGCAGCCCGGAGGGCGAACTCGCCATCGCCCAGCTCGTCATCTATTTGGGAACGGCGCCGAAGTCGAATGCCGGCTATACCGCCTACAAGTCAGCGGTTCGCGCGGCAAAGGAAACCGGTTCCCTGATGCCGCCCAAGCATATCCTGAACGCGCCGACCAAGCTGATGAAGAACATCGGCTACGGCAAGGGCTACGAATACGACCACGACACCGCCGACGGCTTCTCTGGCCAGAACTATTTCCCGGACGGCATGGAGCGGCGGGATTTCTACCGTCCGGTGGAACGCGGGTTCGAACGCGAACTCCGCAAGAGGCAGGACTATTGGAGCAAGCTGCGCGAGCGGCGGGGAGAGGGTGAACAGGGGTGAGGGGCGAACAGGGCGGGGGACGCCGCCTCAGGCCGCCATGCCGTCGGCCGGTGCGGCGGCGATCAGGCGGTAGTGGCTGGGATCGGCCAGAACCGAGCAGCTCAGCGTCTTGAAGACGCCGTCGTCGTCGGTGCAGACCACCCGCGCATGGGGAATGCCCAACAGGTCGACCGTTGCCGTCACCCGCCAACCGCGGCCGCCGACACTGCCGACCGACTGGAAAACCTGTCCGATCTGGACACGCTTCTTGCTCATGACGGAATCCTCGGAGGGCCGCCCGCCTCTGGTGCGGAGCCGGCCCGTTGCGCAATACATCGACCCGCAGTTAAACGCAGCCGCGAGTCGCGATCAACAGGGAAACCATCGGGCAGTCGCTTGGAAAATGTCTCCGCCCCTGTGGCGGCTTATCAGCAGCCGGATTTCGGCAGCGCCTCGATCTTGTCCAGCACGGCCTTGACCGTAAAGTCGCCGTAGTCGATCTGCATGGATTCGGCGATGCCGTTTTCCAGCAACTGCAGGCTCATCTCGTATTCCGGCTGTGCTGAATCGCTTTGCAGCGGGAAGAAGGCCATGCGGACCGGCCAGGCCTTCGCGACCTTCAGCAGCGGATCCTTGCCCGCCTCCCTGGGAGCCTGCGGCTTGCCGACGACGGCGGAGACCTCGGTCGGCCCCTCGGCGTCGGACCCGTCGAAGATGGTGCTGGAGAAGAAGGCCTCCTTGCGCACGGCATGATCGATGATCGCCAACGTATGGGCCGTCGGGAACATGGTGCCCGGCGGCAGGTCCATCTCCTGGGGTTCCGGCTTGGTGAACTGCGCGGTCCCGCCACCGCCCTTCGGCTTCAGGTTGGCCTCGCCGCGCACCTCGTCGTCGAGTTCGCCATTGACCAGCTTGCGGACGTTGAAGCGGTAGCGCAGCCCGTCCTTCGCCTCCCAGGTGGTGTAGTTGGTGTTCATCGCCATGTCGTCGCCTTCGCTGTAGACGAAGCGCAATTGGAACCGCTGCTCCGTCGTCCAGCCGTCACAGGCGTCGGCCCACTCGAACATCATGCGGCCGCGGACGTCGCTGACCTTCGAGCCGTTGCGGATCGACCCGAGCGACATTGTGTAGAGCGCGCGATGGGGTTGGATTTTGCCTGCTACCGCCGCCAGCGAGGTGGCGGCCGGCTGGGCCATGGCCGGGGAGGCCGCGAGGAGAGCCCCGGCGGAAAGGGCGACGATCAACGCCGCGCAAGCGGGTGCCGGCAGTGCGGAATGACGGTCGAGCAAGACGGTATCCACGAGGTGATTGACGGCGTCGGGTGGAGTATGGGTGTTTTTGTCGGGACCCGGAAGAGCCGACACCCGATTTCCTAATCAATGGAAGGGAACAGACAGAATGACAAGCCCCGCCGAAATTCCGTCCGAGGCGCCTTCCGGGCCTTCTCCCGCATTCCGTCCGGTTCTGCTGCTGACCCGCCGGTTGCCGGACGCGGTGGAAGCGCGGGCGGGGCGCGACTATCAGGCGATCCTCAATCGCGACGACCGGACGCTTGATGGACGGGAGATCGCCGCTCTGGCCGGGGAGACGGAAGCCGATGCCGTCCTCTGCTGTGCCGGGGACCGCATGGATGCCGCGGCCATCGCCGCGCTGCCGCAGCGCGTCAGGATCCTGGCCACCTTCTCCGTCGGGACGGATCACATCGACGTGGAGGCGGCGAGGGCGCGCGGGCTCACGGTGACCAACACGCCCGACGTCCTGACCGATGCCACGGCCGACATCGCGCTTCTTCTGCTCCTCGGGGCGGCACGGCGGGCATCGGAAGGCGAGCGGATGATCCGGGACGGCTCCTGGACCGGCTGGACCCCGACGCAGTTGATGGGGACTCACGTCGGCGGCAAGCGGCTGGGCATCGTCGGCATGGGGCGCATCGGCCAGGCGGTGGCGCAACGGGCTCGCGCCTTCGGCATGGCGATCCATTACAGCAACCGTCGGCGGCTGCCGGCGGAGCTGGAGGAGGGCGCCACCTACCATGCCGACCCGGAGGCCATGCTGCCGGTTTGCGACGTGTTGTCTTTGCATTTTCCGTCGACGGCCGAAACCCGACACTGGCTGAACGCCGCGAGGATCGAGCGGCTGCCCGCAGGGGCGATCCTCGTCAACACCGCCCGCGGCAGCGTGGTGGACGACGAGGCGGTGATCGCGGCGCTCGCCAGCGGTCGGCTCGCCGCAGCGGGACTCGACGTGTTCGAGAACGAGCCGAACCTGCACCCCGGCTATCGAAGCCTGCCCAACGCCTTCCTGCTGCCGCACCTCGGCAGTGCGACGGTGGAGACGCGCAACGCCATGGGCTTCAGGGCACTGGACAACATCGATGCGGTGTTTTCCGGCCGTCCCGCACCGGACCGGGTGGTGTGACGGCCGCGACCAGCACGGCGCCGCGAACGGCCGCCCGGTCCGCCCCGGCACGGATTGCCCATGGGCGGCAGAAGCTGCCGGGTGCGGTGGGCAACTCGGGCCGCCCTGCCGGATGATCCCGCGGCACAATAGATAAAATGCCCGAAATCGTTGGTCGGCGAGTTGGCATGCGGGTTGCTTGGGGAAGGGCGGAGTGTTTCGACCTTCGTCAGAGGAGCCGACCCATGAACGCCATCGTTGCCGCCCTGGACCTGAAGCGCCACAGCTCCGATCGTTTCGACGGCGCGTCGGACTGGTCGCCGGTTGCGCTGGCCTCACGCGTCGGGCTGGTGCGCGGGACCGAGCGGCAGACGCTGGATGACACCATCGGCCTGCTCGCCGAGGCCCGCGAGACGATCGACGAACTGCGCGAGCGGATCGCCTATCTCGAAAGCCTGACGATGACGGACGAGCTGACCGGCCTCCTGAACCGTCGTGGCTTCTACAGCCATTTCCGGCGCGAGTTGGCGCAGGCGCGCCGGCATGGCAGCGCCGGCGGCCTCCTGGTCATGATCGACCTCGATGGCTTCAAGGCGATCAACGATACCCACGGCCATCTCGCCGGCGATGCCTATCTGCGGCACATCGCCCGCTTGATCGTGGACAACGTCCGCCAGGAGGATGTCGTCGCCCGCCTCGGCGGCGACGAGTTCGCGGTCCTCCTGACCAATACCGACACCGCCAACGGACTCGCCCGTGCCCGGCAACTGGCCGCGATCGCCGATGCCACCCATGTGGAGTGGGGCGGACAGGCCCTGCCGATCCGCTTCTCGGTCGGGACGCAGCCTTATGGCGGCGAGGACAGCGAGGACGAGGTGATGCGGCGCGCCGATACGATGATGTACGGCGCCAAGAATGCACGCCGCCGCAGCACCCGCCGCAAGGTGAAGGCCGCCGCCTGAACAGGGCAGGCCGCATCTCGGCGGTCATCGTTCCGCAAAACACATGCCGCCCACGCCTGCGTGGGCGGTTTTGCTTTGCGAGGTCGGCGACGACGAGGTCGCATGGGCATCGCTTCCCTGTCGGCCGTAACGGCAATTTAACCGTCGCGACCTAATCAGAAAGGGGGTATACCGGATTCTCGGTGCCGAGCGCATGCCGGCGGCATGGGCGATGTCGATGTGGAAGCAGCCCAGGGAGGATGCATGTCAGCGGAACCGGGCGGCCCGGCTGCGGTCGGCGGGCAGCCGATGAAGACCGTCCTTATCGTGGAGGACAACGAGCTGAACATGAAGCTCTTCCATGACCTCCTCGAAGCGCACGGATACGGTACGCTGCAGACTCGCGACGGCATGGAGGCGATGCGGCTTGCCCGGGAGCACCGGCCGGACCTGATCCTGATGGACATCCAGCTTCCCGAGGTGTCCGGGTTGGAGGTCACGCGCTGGATCAAGGACGATCCCGACCTCAGGCGCATTCCGGTGGTGGCGGTGACGGCCTTCGCCATGAAGGGGGATGAGGAAAAAATCCGGCAAGGTGGCTGCGAAGACTACGTTGCCAAGCCGATATCCGTCGTGAAATTCCTCGAAACCGTTAAGAAATTCCTCAACTGAACGCGTTCCTCCTGGCGAAAATCTGTAGGACTCCATCCTTCCATGTCAGCGCGTGTCCTTGTCGTCGATGACGTTCTGCCCAACGTGAAGCTGCTCGCGGCGAAGCTGACGCGCGAGTACTTCAACGTTCTGACGGCATTCAACGGGCCGGACGCGCTGGAAATGGTGCGGAAGGAGGCCCCTGATATCGTCCTGCTCGACGTCATGATGCCCGGCATGGATGGTTTCGAGGTCTGCGAGAAGATCCGCTCGGACCCCGCCACGATGCACATTCCGGTGGTGATGGTGACCGCGCTGTCGGACGTGGCCGACCGCGTCCGCGGGCTGGAGGCCGGAGCCGACGACTTCCTGACCAAGCCCGTGAACGACATCGCGCTGTTCGCCCGCGTTCGCTCGCTGGTGCGGCTGAAGATGATGATGGACGAATGGCGCCTGCGTGAGAGCACGTCCGGCCATTTCGGCGTTATCGAGCGCAGCGGCTCGCTGCTGAGCGAGTCCTTCGAGCGCGCCCAGGTGCTGGTGCTGGAGGACTCGGCACTGGACCTGGAGAAGGTAACGGAGACGCTCAAGCGCGATCACAACACGGTCCTGGCCGCCGCTACCTGCGCCAAGGCGCTGGAGCGTGCGCTGGGCGGCGACCTGGACTTGGTCGTGGTCAGCCTGACGCTTCTGAACGAGGACGGGCTGCGCCTCTGTTCGCAGTTGCGCTCGCACGAGCGCACGCGCCAGGTACCGATCCTGCTGATGGTGGACGAGGGCGACCTCGGGCAGGTGGCGAAGGGGCTGGAGCTGGGCGCCAACGACTACGTCATCAAGCCGGTCGACCGCAACGAGTTGCTGGCCCGCGCCCGCACGCAGATCCGGCGTCGCCGCTACCAGGAACGGCTGCGCTCGAACTACGAGCAGAGCCTGTCGATGGCCCTGACCGACAGCCTCACCGGCGTCTTCAATCGCCGGTACGTCAACGCCCATCTGCCGCGCCTGCTGGAGCGCGCGATCGACAGCCACAAGCCGGTGGCCGTGCTGATGTTCGACATCGACCACTTCAAGGTGGTCAACGACACCTATGGCCACATCATCGGCGACGAGGTGCTGCGCGAGGTTTCGACCCGCGCCAGCCGCAACCTGCGCACCTTCGATCTCGTCGCCCGGCTGGGTGGCGAGGAGTTCATCGTCATCCTGCCCGACACCGACGGCGAGGCGGCCCTGATCGTGGCGGAGCGGCTGCGCTCGCGCATCGCCGACACCCCGTTCACGGTATCGGCCGACCGGGGCGAGATCAGCGTTACCGTTTCCATCGGCATCTCCGTCGGCGGACGGCTCGGTGACACCGCCGATGCCCTGGTCCGCCGTGCCGACGAGGCGCTCTACGAGGCCAAGCGTTCCGGCCGCAACTGCGTCATGGCCGACCCGCGGGCTGAACAGCGCGACGGCTGACGGCGCCGCCTTCGCCGGATCAGCGTGGGCGCTGGCTGGCCAGCAGGCTGGCGACAGCGGCACCGTTCCGTCCGGACCGCTGGCCGATCGCGTCGAGGCTGTCGCCGGGTGCCGCATCGATGCCGGCGGCCTTCAGCACGCCCAGCGCCTTCTCGACGCCGAGGCCGAGCGCGGGCGCCGCGGTTTCCAGGCTGCTTTCCGACAGTGCGCGGAACACCGCGCCGGCGTTGGCACCGGCGCCGGTGCTGCCGGTCATTCCCGTGAAAACGACCGAGGCGACCAGGCTGGCGGTGAAGGCGGCCCGCGCCGCGTTGCGTTTCAGGTAACCGGTGAAGGCACGCCAGTTCTTCGCCAGGTGCCAAGCCGCTATGGCGGAAAAGGCCACGCTCAGCCATTCGTGCGAGAAACGCACCAGACCGGCGTTCCAGTGCCCAAGCAGCATGATCCCGGTTACCGTGGACACGA
The DNA here is from genome assembly GCF_017876115.1 of Azospirillum picis. Lineage (GTDB taxonomy): Bacteria > Pseudomonadota > Alphaproteobacteria > Azospirillales > Azospirillaceae > Azospirillum > Azospirillum picis. The sequence goes on along the minus strand of NZ_JAGINO010000002.1, from coordinate 16,087 downwards.
AGAAGGTCACGAGGGTGACCGGCGTGACGACGTCACGGGTCACGACCTGGACGTTGATTGCCATGGAAGCCCCCTGTTCGATGCCGTTCCTGAGCGGCCTGACCATAGCCCCCAACTGTAACTGGACGATATCAGCCGGCAGGGCGGGACGTAACAGTGTGTAACCCGCCGGGACGGACGGTCGGGTATCGCGACCGATCGGCGGGATGGTCTGCCGCGGTTCCCGCCGATGGGCGCCGACGCGAAACCCTGCGACGTGCCAGTCCGGCGGCTGGAACAGCAATCGCGTCCAAGACGCCTGCCGTTGCCGGCTGTTACAGTGCGGTATGGACCAGCAGCACGCACTCATCGAGAAGCCGGCCGGGCGTGGCGATTTCGCGCGGTTGTGGCGCGAGGCGCGGTTCGACGGCATGGAATGCCTGAACGCGCGCTTCCAGCGCCACAGCTACGCCCCGCATACGCATGAGACCTACGTCGTCGGCGTCATCACCGCCGGCACCGAGCTGTACCGGTGCCGCGGATCGGACCGCGTGGCGCAGGCGGGGCAGGTGGTGGTGCTGGACCCGGACGTGCTGCATGATGGCCGCCCCGCGGCCGACGGCTATGCCTACCGCATGTTCTATCCATCGGTCGGGCTGTTCGAGCAGGCGATGGCGGACGCTACGGGGCGTCCGGTGGCACCGCATTTCCCCGCCATGGAACTCGACGACCCCGAGCTGTTCCTGCTGATCCGCGGCCTGCATCACGGGCTGGAGGATCCGCACCGCGAGCCCCTGCGGACCGACACCGACGCGATGCGCGCCTTCACCCTGCTGGCATTCCGTCACGGCGACCTGACCGCCCGCCCGCTGCCGGCAGGGCGCGAGCCGGTGGCGGTGCGCCGCGCGCGCGAATATCTGGACGCCCACCTCGACGACCCGGTCGAGCTGGCCGAACTGGCGGAAGCGGCGGGCCTCAGCCGCTTCCACCTCCTGCGGGTTTTCCGGGCTGCGGTGGGAACGACCCCGCATGGCTACCTGACCGACCGCCGGGTGGCCCGCGCCAAGCGGCTGCTCGCAGGGCCGCTGCCGCTGGCCGAGGTGGCGCTGGCCTGCGGGTTCTGCGACCAGGCCCATTTCAACCGGGTGTTCAAGGGGCGGGTCGGCGTTTCGCCGGGCCAATACCGGCGCGGCAGCAATCCGATCCAAGACGTCCTCGTCTCGGCAGCCTAGCTTGCCCGGCATGACGAGCATGCAAACCATGACCTCGCGGGCCTCGGCAAGACAGGATTTCGCGCTGGGCGCCCTGCATTCCCTGCCGGTGGTTGCCGGGGCCGTTCCCTTCGGCTTCCTGCTGGGCAGTCTCGCCGCCAAGGCCGGTCTGTCGCCTCTCGACATGGGGCTGATGAGCGCCCTGGTCTTCGCCGGCAGTGCCCAGTTCGTGGCGGTCGACCTGCTGGGCAAGGGGACCGCCGGGCTGGCGGTGGTCGGCGCCATCCTGCTGGTGAACCTGCGTCATCTGCTGATGGGGGCGACGCTCGAACCGCGGTTCCGCGGCGTGTCCAAGGCGCGGGCCGGACTGGCCCTGTTCTTCATGACCGACGAGCAGTGGGCGCTGGCCCTGCGCCGCGGGCAGGAGCTGACGCTGGCCTATTGGTACGGCGTGGCGCTGACGCTCTATCTCGCATGGCTGGCCAGTTCGGTCGCCGGCACGATGGCCGGCGCCCTGATCGCCGACCCTGCCGCCTGGGGGTTGGACTTCACCTTCATCGCCGTCTTCCTTTGCCTGCTTGCCGGCTTCTGGCGAGGCGCCGGTTCCCTGCCGCCCTGGATCGCCAGCGCCGCCGCAGCGCTGGGCGTGCATGCCCTGTCGCCCGGCGGGCCTTGGCATATCCTGGCGGGTGCCGTCGCCGGCGGCGCGGCCGCGGCCTGGCAGTCGCGGCTTGGCCGGGATGGGGTGGGAGAGGGCGGCGCGTCATGATCCCCGATGCCATGCAACTGGATTGGAGCCTGTTCGCCGTGGCGCTTGGCGGCGCGCTGGTGACATGGCTGACGCGGATCGGTGGCCCCTGGCTGATCACCCGCGTCCGGCTCGGTCCGGCGGCGAGCGCCGCGCTGGAAGCGACTCCGGGAGCGGTTCTGGTCGCCCTGGTGGCGCCGTCCGCGCTGTCCCGCCCGTCGGACGCGCTGGCGGCGGCCTTCGTCTGCCTGATCGCCCGGCGCGTGCCGATGGTGGTCGCGGTGGCGGGCGGGGTGGCGATGGTCGTGCTGTTGCGATGGCTGCTGTAGCCGTCACGGCAAACTGTCGTCTGGTGAAGAGGCCGGCGGATGCCTATAAGTCGGGAATGACCGATCCGACCCTCGTCCCGCCCGAGTCTGCCGTTCCGTCCGAGTCTGCTTCCCCGCAGGGCTCCTTCGACCCGCATGCCCTGCCGCCGCTGCGGGAGGTGATCGCGCGTTTCGGCCTGGATGCCCGCAAGGCCCTGGGGCAGAACTTCCTGCTCGACCTCAACCTGACCGGACGGATCGCGCGGTCGGCCAACCTGCCGCCCGGCACCACGGCCGTCGAGGTCGGTCCCGGCCCCGGCGGGCTGACCCGTGCCCTGCTGGCCACCGACGCGGTGAAGGTCATCGCCATCGAACGCGACCGCCGCTTCATCGAGGCGCTGCAGGACGTGGTCGAGGCCGCCCGGGGCCGCCTGGCCATCGTCGAGGCCGATGCCCTGACGGTCGATCCCGAGCAGCTCGCACCGGCCCCGCGTGCCGTCGTAGCCAATCTCCCCTACAACGTCGCCACCCCGCTCCTGCTGGGATGGCTGGCGCGCATCGAAGCCTATGTCAGCCTGACGCTGATGTTCCAGAAGGAGGTCGCCGACCGCCTGGTGGCGAAGCCGGGCAGCAAGGCCTATGGCCGCCTGTCGGTCATCACCCAGTGGCGGAGCGAGGCGCGCGTGCTGTTCAACCTGCCGCCGCGAGCCTTCACGCCGCCGCCGAAGGTGGAGTCCACGGTCGTCCACCTGACGCCGCGCATCGGTGCGGAGCCGGCGGACTGGCGTGCGGTCGAGCAGGTGACCGCGGCGGCCTTCGGCCAGCGCCGCAAGATGCTGAGGCAGAGCCTGAAGTCTCTCGGCAACGCCGAGGCGCTGCTGGAGGAAACCGGCATCGCCCCGACCGCCCGCGCCGAGGAGATCGACGTGGCCGGCTTCGCGGCGTTGGCGCGTGCGTTCCGGGCGAGGAATCCGCTGGAGCCGCCCCGATGATCCGGGTCACCCCGCGCATCAGCCTCGACGAGAGCGAACTCCAGGAGGATTTCGTCAGGGCGTCCGGGCCGGGCGGCCAGCACGTCAACAAGACCGAATCCGCCGTCCAGTTGCGGTTCAACGTCGCCGCGTCCCCGAACATTCCACCGGATGTGAAGGTCCGGCTGGCGAAGCTGGCAGGATCGAGGATGACGTCCGACGGGGTGTTGATCATCCAGGGCGACAGCTACCGCAGCCAGCTCCGGAACCGCGAGGACGTGCGGGAACGCCTGATCGACCTGATCCGGGACGCCTCGGTTCCGCCCAAGATCCGGCGCAAGACCAAGCCGACCTACGGATCGCAGCAGCGGCGCCTGGAGGGCAAGGCCAAGCGGTCGGAAGTGAAGCAGGGACGCCGCGGCCCGACCGGCGAATAGCGCAAGCCGGGACGCGCGGCGGCGCGGATTGGCCGCATGGCGCCGCCCGCCGGCAGGCGCCTCCGCCCCGGCATGTCCGCCATGAGATGGGCGCATTAGACGATGCAACCGCCCCGTGCGAGATTTTTGTCCGCTGGACTGCACAACATTTTCCCCGCGCGGACAGTGCCGGGGTCGGAGACGTTTCCATGAGCCAATCATCTTCGGGGGCGTCCCGGGGCGCGCTGCCCACCCCGACCTCGGCCCGGCTTTCGGTCGGTTTCGCCTGGGTCGGGCATTCGCTGATGCACATCGTGTCGGCGCTGTTCCTGACCATCGTGCTGGCGCTGGAAACCGAATGGAAGCTCTCCTATGACGAACTGATCCGGCTGTGGACGCTGGGATCCTTCATGATCGGGCTGGGGGCGCCTTTGGCCGGATGGCTGGGCGACCGCTGGAGTTCCGCCGGCATGATCGCGCTCTTCTACCTGATGACCGGTGCCGGCGCCGTGCTTGCCGGCCTGTCGGACGGGCCGACCATGCTGATGTGGTCGCTGGCGCTGCTCGGGCTGGGGGCGTCGATCTACCATCCCGTCGGCATGGCCTGGATGATGGCGAACGCCGAGAACCGCGGCAAGGCGATGGGGTGGCTCGGCCTGTTCGGAACCTTCGGCGTCGCCACCGCGGCCGTGGTCGCCGGCAGCCTGACCGAATGGCTCGACTGGCGCATGGCCTTCATCATCCCGGGCGTGCTCTGCCTCGGGCTTGGCGTGGTGCTCGCCCTGCTGATGATGGCCGGCGTCGTCCAGGACCGGCATGCCGACGTGAAGCCGCAGCCGGCACCGTCGCGCGGCGACGTGGTGCGCGCCTTCTTCGTGCTGTCGCTGACCATGGTCTGCGCCGGGTTGATCTTCAACGCGATGCAGGTGGTGCTGCCCAAGCTGTTCGAGGCCCGGCTCGGCGGATGGCTGGGCGGGGGCACCTTCGGGGTCGGCGGGCTGGTGACCGCGGTCTACCTGATCGCGGCGCTGCCGCAGATGATCGGCGGTGTGCTGGCCGACCGCCATTCGCTGAAGCGGGTGTACACGCTGTGCCTGCTGGTGCAGATCCCGATGATGGCGGCGGTCGCCGTGCTGTCCGACCTGCCGCTGGTCGCCGCGGCGGCGCTGGTGGTCATCGCCTCGCAGACGCAGATCCCGGCGGAGAACATGCTGCTCGCCCGCTACACCCCGGACAAGCACCGCGGGCTGGCTTTCGGCGCCAAATACATCCTGTCCTTCGGGGCCGGCCCGCTGGCGGTCCAGCTCGTCGCCTGGGTGTACGAGCGCACCGGCGAATTCACGATGCTCTATCTCACCCTGTCGGCGTTGGCCGCATTGGCTTTCTTCGCCGCCGTGCTGCTGCCGGACGACCGCAGGAAGGCGGAGCCGGCGGTCGAGCCGCTGCCGGCGGCGGAGTAGCCCGCCGCCGGCCGCAGGACCTTACCCGAGCGTCCCGGTCAGCGCCCGGTCCAGGTCGGCGATGATGTCCTCGGGCGTTTCCAGCCCGATCGACAGGCGGATCACGTCAGGCCCGGCACCGGCCGAGGCCTGCGCCTCCGCCGAAAGCTGTCGGTGGGTGGTCGAGGACGGGTGGATGATCAGCGAGCGGCTGTCGCCGATGTTGGCGAGGTGGCTGAACAGCTCGACGCTCTCCACCACCTTCACGCCGGCCTCGAAACCGCCCTTGACGCCGAAGGTCAGCACGGCACCGGCGCCGCGTGGCAGGTACTTCGTCGCCAGGGCGTGGTACTTCGACGACTCCAGCCCGGCATAGCTGACCCAGCTCACCGCCGGGTGGCCTTCGAGGAACCGTGCCACCTTCAGTGCGCTGTCGGCATGGCGCTGCATGCGCAGCGGCAGCGTCTCGATGCCGTTCAGCGTCAGGAAGGCGTTCATCGGCGCCTGGCTCGGCCCCAGGTCGCGCAGGCCGACGGCATGGCCGTGGATGGTGAAGGCGAGGTGGCCGAAGGTTTCGTGGAAGCGCAGGCCGTGATAGCCGGGATCCGGCTCGCTCAGCGCCGGGAAGCGGCCCGACTTGCTCCAGTCGAAGGTGCCGCTGTCGACCACGACGCCGCCGACCGAGCTGCCGTTGCCGGACAGGAACTTCGTGGTGGAGTGGACGACCAGCGTGGCGCCCCACTGGATCGGGTTGATCAGGTAGGGGGTGGCCAGCGTGTTGTCGACGATCAGCGGGATGCCGGCATCGGCGGCGATCTTCGCGACGGCCTCGATGTCGGTCACGACGCCGCCGGGATTGGCCAGGCTCTCGACGAAGATCGCCTTCGTCTTCTCGGTCAGCGCCGCCTTGACGGTGTCGACGTCGTCGGTGTCGACGAAGCTCGGCTGCCAGCCGAAGGCGCGCGGGAAGCTGATCCCGAGCTGGTTCAGCGAACCGCCATACAGCTTCTTCGACGCGACGATGTGGTCGCCCGGCGCCATCAGCGGGAACAGCGCCAGCAGCTGCGCCGCATGGCCGGACGAGGTCGCGGTGGCGCCGGCGCCGCCTTCCAGGTTCGCCAGCCGCTCCTCCAGCACCGCCACCGTCGGGTTGGTCAGGCGGGAATAGATGAAGCCGACCTTCTGGAGGTTGAACAGCGAGGCGGCATCGTCGACATCCTCGAAGACGAAGCTGGTGGTCTGGTAGATCGGCGTCTGCCGGGCGCCCGTCGCCGGGTCGGGTGCGGCGCCGGCATGGATGGCCCGGGTTTCGAAGCCGAAGCTCTTCGATTCAGACATCTGCGTGGTTCCCCCTTTGTCAGATCAGTTTCTTGAAGGATTTCGTCGGCGCCCGGCGGCGTGCCATCAGGACGTTGGAGTTGACGCCGATCCGGCCGATCTCTCCGTACAGCCGCTGGATCTCCATCTTGGGGCAGCGGTCCATCACCACGGTCAGGCCGGCCGCCTCGGCCCGCGCCGCCGCCTCGTCGTTGCGGACGCCGAGCTGCATCCACACCACCTTCGCACCCGCCGCGATCGCCTCGTCCGTCACCCCGCCGGCCGCGGCGGAGTTGCGGAAGACGTCGACCATGTCGGGAGGCTCCGGCAGGTCCTTCAGGCCGGCATGGACGGTCAGGCCGAGGATGGTCTGGCCGGCGAGCTTCGGGTTGATCGGGATGACCTCGTAGCCCTTGTCGCGCAGGTACTTCATCACGAAGAAGCTGGCCTTCACCGGATCGGCGCTGGCGCCCACCACGGCGATGCTCTTCACACGATCCAGCACCCCGCGCAGGAAAGCGTCGGTGTAATCCGCAGGTTCGGTGATCGTCGCTGCGGCGACATCTGGTCCGGTCATCGGCCGCACCAGACCGGCGCGCGCTTGCCCAGGAAGGCATCGATGCCCTCGGCGGCGTCCTGCGCCATCATGTTTTCCGTCATCACCCTGGCTGCATAGGCGTAGGCCGCCTCGGCATCCAGGTCGATCTGGCGGTAGAAGGCCTCCTTGCCCGTGGCGAGGGTCAGCGGCGACTTCGAGGCGATCTTGGCCGCGACCCCGTCCACCAGACGGTCAAGCTGGTCCGCCGGCACCGCGCGGTTGACGAGGCCGATGCGCGCCGCCTCCTCCGCGTCGATCAGGTCGCCCAGCAGCAGCATTTCCATCGCGGCCTTGCGCCCGACCGCGCGGGTCAGCGCCACCATCGGGGTCGAGCAGAACAGCCCGATGTTGACGCCCGGGGTCGCGAAGCGTGCCCCGTCCTCGCAATAGGCGAGATCGCAGGTCGCCACGAGCTGGCAGCCGGCCGCGGTCGCGACGCCGCGCACCTTGGCGATCACCGGCTGGCGGATGCGGTTGATCGTCAGCATCAGGCGTGAGCACTGGGTAAAAAGCGCCTCGTAGATTTCACGGGAGGGCGAGGCGCGCATCTCCTTCAGATCGTGCCCGGCGCAAAAGACGCCACCGGCCCCGGCCAGCACGACTGCACGCACGGACCGGTCTTCGTGGATGGCGTCCAGCACATCCTGAAGCGCCGCCATCAATCCCATCGACAGGGCGTTGCGCGCTTTGGGCCGGTTCAGCGTCAACGTGGCGATACCGTCACGGTCCTCGCGCAGGACCAGCGGCTGCTCGGTGTCGTGGGGCGATACTGCGGCGCTCATGGTTGTCGTCCTCCCGCATTGATTGGGTTGTGCACCGCCGGCAGCTTAACGCGCCGGCCCTGCCGGTAGCACGGGGAACCTGTGGATCCGAGGGAATGAGACGGCATACAAGGGAGAATTTCAACACGAATATCTGCTATTAAGTCAGGAAAAAATACTAAACTAGTAGGAAAATGTGATGGGGAACGTATGGATCAGACTCGGCGCGTCTCGCCGAACGTCGATCAGGCCGAGAAGTGAAGGCGTCCGGCGATGTAGGTAAGGCCGGCCTCGACCGTTTCGCCAGCTGCGACCTGCCGGCCGCAATCCAGGAACTGCACGGCCTGCTGCCAATGCCGCGAATCCGCCCCGGGGGCGGTGGACAGGACCGTCCTGTCGTCGATGTGCAGTTCGAACCAGAAGGCGATGGCATGCAAGGCACCATCGGCTGAGATCGGCAGGCCGGCCGAGCCGACCGGTCCATGGGCGGGCGGGTTGCGCAGGTCGATCCAGCAGACATCCGTGGGCGGTCCCAGCGGCCGGTGCGGCAGGTCGTTCAACGCCAGCACCATGTAGGAGGGGTTGCGATAAGCCTCCAGGCGCGACAGGTCGAAGCCGGCGACGGTGCCGACGGGATTGACGCTCCGCAAGGCGGGACATTCGATGGGCATGGCCTTGATGACGGCGCCCTTCGGCAGGATGGCGGCGTCCGGCTTCACCAGGGCGCGGGCCGCCTTGGCCACGCTCGCCGCGACGCCTTCGCCGAGAAGCCCGGCATCCAGGATTTCGGAAATCAGCAGGTCGGCCGGTTCGGGGAGATCCGTTCCGACGCGCAACTCCGACGACCGCTTGTTGATGACGGTTATCCGGTCCGCCAAGCCGTTATCGGAGATGATGCCGCGTGCGAGCTCCGCCAGTGGCCGGGACAGTTCGCAGGTATAGACGTGGGCGGCGCCGGCCCTGGCGGCCATCAGGGCGAGCAGCCCGGCGCCGGTGCCGATCTCCAGAACGATCATTCCCGGCTTTACCGCGGCGTCGATCGCACGCTGGTAGGCGGCGTTGCGTGCCTGATCCGCCAGCATGGTGAAATGCCATGCAGGGAACTGTCGGCCGAGCACCCGGCGCAGCTCGAGGTCGGCCGCCTGGAAGGAGGGCTGGATGGCCAGCGCCCGGCGGTATCCGGCCACCGCAGCGCCCATGTCGCTGCGGTCCTTCTCCACCGACGCGAGGCTGTACCAGGCTTCTGCATCGCCGGGCGCCAGGGCGAGCGTCCGGCGGTATCCGGCGACAGCAATCCCGAGACTGCCCGACTCGTGATGGAGGCCGGCATGGTTGAAGTGCGCTTCCGGCAGCATCGGAGCCTGCCGGAGCAGGTCGTCGAGGAGGGCGATGGCCTTGTCCACCGCGCCGGACCGCGATAGCGCGGCTGCGGCGCGAAGGGTGGTGCCGGGCGAGTGCGGAGCCTGGCGGGCAACCCGCAGGAACGCGAGGGCCGCGGCGTCCGGACGGTCCGCTTCCAGCAGGTCGGCGGTCGCATGACGTGCCGGAACATGGGCGGGCGACAGCACGAGGCAGCGACGGAAGCTGGCCAGCGCCTCGCCGTTGCGACCGAGCCGGCGCAGCAGGACGCCGCAATTGTACGGCGCCTCCTCCTTCTGCGGGTCGAGGTGGACGCAACGCCGCGCGATGGTCAGCGCCTCCGCGGGATCGTCGGTCATCGCCGCCAGATTGCCCAGGGCGTCGGGATGGTCGGGCGCCAGGGCCAGGGCCACGCGGCAGCAGGCGCGCGCGTCGCCGGCCCGCCCGGCAGCCTTCAGGGCATTCGCAGCGTTCGACCGGTAGGAGGGCTGGTCGGGTGAAAGCCGGATCGCCGTCCGGAACGAAGCAAGCGCCTCCTCCGCCCGCCCGATCTGCGCCAGTGCCACCCCCAGGAGGTGATGGGCGTCCGCCTGCCGGCCATCCGCCTCGATGATGCGCCGATAGAGGGTGGCGGCTGCGTCGAGGCGGCCGGAGGCGTGATGGTCGAGCGCTGCCAGCAGGGCTTCTCGGATGGTCGCCATTGCTCAGCCCCGGCCATCGGCCTCCGGTTGGGGTCAGGATGCCTTCGCGGCCTTCTTCTTCGGCGCGTCGGCCTCTGCCGGGGCGTCCTTGGCCGGGGCGTCCTTGGCCGCCTTTGCCTTGGTCGCCTTCTTGGCTGCGGGCTTCTTCGCCGTGGCCTTCGCCTTTGCCGGCTTCTCCGTCTCGGCGCCGTCGGCCTTGGCCGGCTCGGCATCCTTCGGGGCCTTGCCCTTCTTGGCGGCGTCCTTGGCGACTTTGGCGTCGATCAGTTCCAGGGCCTGCTCGAGCGTGACGCCTTCCGGGTCGGTACCCTTGGGGATCGAGGCATAGACGCTGGCATGCTTCACGTAGGGTCCGAAGCGGCCCGAGCCCATGGTGATCGGCTTGCCGGTCTTGGGGTGGTCGCCCAGTGTCTTTGCCGGGGCCGACGCCTTCTTGGCCGCACCGGCCAGCAGGTCGACGGCGCGGTTGATGCCGATGGTCAGCACATCGTCGTCGGGCGTCAGCGACTTGTAGACGCTGCCATGCTTCAGGTAGGGGCCGAAGCGGCCGATGCCGGCACTGATCTCCTCGCCGGTCTCCGGATGGTTGCCGATGGCGCGGGGCAGCGCCAGCAGCTTCAGCGCGGTGTCGAGGTCGACATCGGCGGCGGCCATGCCTTTGGGCAGGGACACGCGCTTGGGCTTCGGCGCATCGTCCTTCTTCTTTTTCTTCGCCTTCTTCTTGCCGTCGGCCGGGGTTTCGGCGGCAGGTTCCTCGGCGGGCACGGCAGGCGCGGCGGCCGCCGGTGCCGGGCCGAGCTGGATGTAGGCGCCGAACGGTCCGCGGCGGACCGACACCGGAAGGCCGGTCTCGGGGTCGTTGCCGAGTTCGCGCGGCCCTTCCTGCCCGTCGCCGTTCTCGTCGTTGGCGACGGCAAGCGGTCGGGTGTACCGGCATTCGGGATAGCGCGAGCAGCCGATGAAGGCGCCCATCTTGCCCAGCTTCAACCCGAGACGGCCTTCGCGGCAGACCGGGCAGACCCGCGGGTCATGGCCGTCCTCCGACGGGGCGGGGAAGAAATGCGCGCCCAGCTCGTTGTCGAGCGTGGTCAGGACCTGGGTGATCGTCAGGTCCTTGGTGCCGTTCACCGCAACGTCGAAGGCAGTCCAGAAGTCGCGCAGGACGGTCTTCCAATCGACCTTGCCGTCGGAGATCTCGTCGAGCTGGTTTTCCAGCTCCGCGGTGAAGTTGTATTCGACGTAGCGGTGGAAGAAGTTTTCCAGGAAGGCCGTCACCAGCCGGCCGCGGTCTTCCGGGATGAAGCGGCGCTTGTCCAACCGGACGTAATTGCGGTCCTGCAGGACCTGGAGAATCGATGCGTATGTCGACGGCCGGCCGATCCCCAGCTCCTCCAGCTTCTTGACCAGGCTGGCTTCGGAATAGCGCGGCGGCGGCTGGGTGAAATGCTGATCCGGCGTGATCTCGCCACGGTCGAGCGCGTCGCCCTGGTCCATCGCCGGAAGGCGGCGCTCCTGCTGGTCGTCCTCGGCCGCATCGTCGCGGTCTTCCTGATAGACCTTGAGAAAGCCGTCGAACACGACGATGGAACCGGTGGCGCGCAGCACGACGTCCTTCGACGGGCTGGCGATGTCCACCGCCACCTGGTCCAGCACCGCGCTTTCCATCTGGCTGGCCAGGGTGCGCTTCCAGATCAGTTCGTAGAGCCGCAGCTCGTCCTGCTCCAGGTGCGAGGCAACGGAGTCCGGGCGGCGGTGCAGGTCGGTTGGGCGGATGGCCTCGTGGGCCTCCTGCGCGTTCTTGGCCGCCGTCTTGTAGACGCGGGGCTGCGCCGGCACGTAGCGCTCGCCAAATTGCGTGCCGATCAGGCCGCGCGCCGAATCGATGGCTTCCTGCGACAGGCTGACGCCGTCGGTTCGCATGTAGGTGATCAGGCCGACCGTCTCGCCGCCGATGTCGACGCCCTCGTAGAGCTTCTGGGCGGTGCGCATCGTGCGGGTGGCGCCGAAGCCAAGCTTGCGCGAGGCTTCCTGCTGCAGGGTGGAGGTGGTGAAGGGCGGCGACGGGTTGCGGCGGCTCTGCTTGCGCTCGACCTGCGACACTGCGAAGGCCTGGGGACGGATGCGCGCAACCGCCGCTTCCGCGGCCTCGCGGTTGGGCAAGCCGAACTTGTCGAGCCGCTTGCCGTCGAGCTGGGACAGCGATGCGGTGAAGGCGGCGCCGGCCGGCGTGGTGAAGCCCACCGCGATCGACCAGTATTCCTGAGGCTTGAAGACCTCGATCTCCGACTCGCGCTCGCAGATCAGCCGCAGGGCGACCGACTGCACGCGGCCGGCCGACTTGGAGCCCGGCAGCTTGCGCCAGAGCACCGGCGAAAGGGTGAAGCCGACAAGATAGTCGAGCGCCCGGCGTGCCAGGTAGGCGTCGACCAGTTCCCGCGAAACGTCGCGCGGGTTCGCGAGCGCGGCCTGGACGGCGCTCTTGGTGATCTCGTTGAAGGTGATGCGGCGCACGTCGCGCTCGTCCGAGAGGTGCTTCTCGCGCAGCAGCTCCGACAGGTGCCAGGCGATCGCCTCTCCTTCGCGATCCGGGTCGGTTGCGAGATAGACGCGTTCGGCCGACTTCACCGCCTTGGCAATCTCGTCGATGTGGCGCTTGGAGCGGTCGCCCAGCTCCCAGTCCATCGCGAAATCCTCATCCGGGCGCACCGATCCGTCCCGCGCCGGAAGGTCGCGGACATGGCCGAAGCTGGCGATGACGGTGTAGTCGTCGCCCAGATACTTGTTGATGGTCTTCGCCTTGGCCGGCGATTCGACGATGACGACGTTGCTGCCCGGCAAGAAACCAACCCTTCGCGTGTGCCCACACAGACCAAGGCGGCGCCGATCAGGCGAGTGAGACCTGATGACCGGGAAGACGCTGGACTCGGCCGGCAAGCTCAAGTTCAAGCACCACGGTCAGCACCACCGGAGCGGACAATTGGCACCCGCGGACGAGTTCGTCAATGGTGACGGGGGAGGGACCCAGGTTTTCGAGCACCAGGGAACGGGCCTTGGCGAGGTCGGCTTCCCCCGGTTCAGCCGCCCTCGCGGCCGAGAAAAGATCCGCCTCGCGCTCGCGCACCGCGGGTGGTCGCATGGTCTCGATGGCCTGCAGCACATCTTCGGCCCGCTCCACCAGCGTCGCTCCCTGGCGCAGCAGGTTGTTGGTTCCGTGGCAGCGGGGGTCGAGCGGCGAACCGGGCACGGCCATCACCTCCCGTCCCTGTTCCAGCGCCATCCGCGCGGTGATCAGCGAACCGGACCGCAGGGCGGCCTCCACCACCAGGACCCCCAGGGACAGGCCGGAAATCACCCGGTTGCGTCGTGGGAAATGCCGAGCCTGGGGTTGCGTGCCGATCGGGCTTTCCGCCACCACGGCCCCTTGCGCCACGATGTCGCGGTAGAGCTGCTCGTTCTCCGGCGGGTAGACGACGTCGATGCCGCCTGCCAGGACCGCGGCGGTTCCGCCGGCAAGCGCACCGGTGTGAGCCGCGGTGTCGATGCCGCGGGCAAGACCGGAGACCACGAGAAGCCCGGCCGCTCCAAGATCGCGCGCCAGCGATTCGGCAAACTTCTTGCCGTTCAGCGAGGCGTTGCGTGCGCCGACGATGGCAACGGCACGGCGGCGCAGCAGGTGGGCATGGCCCATCACCGAGATCACCGGCGGCGCGTCGTCCACCGCCGCCAGCGGTTCCGGATAATCGGGTTCTCCGGCGCAGAGCAGCCGGGCGCCGAAGCGCCGGTTCGCCTGCATCTCCCGTTCCGCATCCGCCTTGGACAGGATGCGCAGCGGCTTGGCGCGCCCGCCGCGTTTGGCCAGATCGGGCAGCGCGTCCAACGCCGCAGCGGCACTTCCATACTGCTCGATCAGGCGGTGAAAGGTGATCGGCCCGACATTTTCCGTCCGGATCAGCCGGAGGCGGTCGAGCCGTTCAGTGTCGGTCAAGGGGCGGGCGGGTTGTATCATCTCATGAATTTACAACCATGTAGCTTGGCCTTTCAACACTCATTCGTGTGGATGAGAGGCCAAGCTGTCCATTTCCATGGTGCCGGATGGGCGATGCGGGCGGATGTGAGCCGAGGATGGGGCTTCAAGAGGCTATGGTTTCGTGTCGTTGGCGTCGCTTCGAAGCGGTGCCGAGTTCAACACGAGGTGGCCGGCCTGCCGCCTCCGGCAATCATGCGGGCGGGAGCCCGTGTTTATACGTGCCACACGGGGGTGCTGCGGTCGCAAAAGCCGCGATGATGCGGCACTTGTTCTTCGCGTCGGCAGAAATCATAAGTGATAGAGAAGATATGGACATCATATTTTCCTGGCAAAAATATTCCCCCTTTGGCCATTTGAAAAATTGCAGAACTGGTTCGCATTTGCAAGCCGGGTCCGGAGGTTTCTTTCAAGACGCTAAGGATTTTTACGAAATTTGGGATTTACCCGAATAGAAAGACCTTCCTGCTCATGGATAATCGCCCCGCATCAACGAACGCGGATGAGGCAGGCGATGTTCGGTCGGGGGAAAATCAATCGGGCGCTGGCACAGAAGATGGCGGCGCTCGATGCCTTGCGGGCGAAGGTGATGGTCGCGGACGAGGATTTGACCATCGTCCATGTCAATCCCGCGGCGGTGGCGCTGCTGCGCGAGGCGGAGGCGGACTTGCGCAAGGAGCTTCCGCGGCTCGATGTCAGCCGGCTGGTCGGCAGCAACATCGACATCTTCCACAAGAATCCGGGCCACCAGCGCCAGTTGCTGGGCCGATTGACCAAACCCTACGGCGCCACCATCAAGGTCGGCGGCCACCAGTTCGACCTGCTGGTCACGCCGCTGACCGAGAACGGCAAGCGCATCGGCTTCGTGGTCGAATGGGCCGACGCCAAGGAGCGGCTCGAAAACCTCGACTATGCGGCGCAGATGGCGGCGATCAGCCGGTCGCTGGCAGTGATCGAGTTCACCACCGACGGCATCATCACCAAGGCCAACGAGAACTTCCTGCGGGCGATGGGCTATCGCCTCGACGAGGTGGTCGGCAAGCACCACAGCATGTTCGTCGAGGCGTCCTACCGCAGCAGTTCCGAATACGCCCTGTTCTGGGACACCCTGAAGCGGGGCGAGTTCCAGGCGGCGCAGTACAAGCGGATCACCAAGGCCGGCGAGGCGGTGTGGATCGAAGGCGCCTACAACCCGATCTTCGACGAGAAGGGCAAGGTGGCGAAGGTCGTGAAGTTCGCGGTGGACGTCACCGCGCAGGTCACGCTGCTGAGCAACCTGAAGGTCATGATCGACAGGAATTTCGGCGAGATCGACCAGGCACTGAGTGTGTCGACGGGCGAAGCCGCCTCTGCCAACACCGCGGCGGATGCCACGTCGCAAAGCGTGCAGATGGTCGCGGCCAGCGCGGAGGAGTTGGTGGCCTCGATCGGCGAGATCGCGCAGAGCATGACCCGCGCCCGCGCGGCGACCGACGGTGCCTTCGACCGCACCGTCACGGTGGCGGAAAGCACCGACCGGCTGGCCGCCGCCGCCCAGGCGATGAACGGGATCGTCGGGCTGATCAACAGCATCGCCGGCCAGATCAACCTGCTGGCGCTGAACGCCACCATCGAGGCGGCGCGGGCCGGCGAGGCCGGCAAGGGCTTCGCCGTCGTGGCGTCGGAGGTGAAGAACCTCGCCAACCAGGCCGGCAAGGCGACCGAGCAGATCTCCGCCGAGATCGAGGGCATCCAGACAACCTCCGTGGAGGTTGCCAACGCGCTCGCCGCCATCCGTGAGGCCGTCGCGACCGTGCGGGAGCATGTGATCGGCACGGCGTCGGCAGTGGAGGAACAGAGCGCGGTCACCCAGACCATGTCGTCCAGCATGCAGAGCGCGTCTGCCGCGGTGTCGATGGTCACATCCAACATCACCGCCATCTCGGCCACTGTCGAGCAGGTTGCCGGCGCCGTCGGCCGCACCAAGGAGGCGGCGCTTGTCCTCGTCCGCTGAGCAGACAGGGTAGGGGGCCCGGTGCACCTCCTCTCTGCCGTCCCGCCCGGCCGCCGCCCCCTCAGAGTCCGTCTGATGCTTATTGAAGCGCCAGACAGACTCCAAGATTTTGATTTTTCCTGTGATTCACGCTTCCAGCGATTCCGCTTGAACCGATCACGCTCTAGTACTACAGCCGGGATCGATTTGCGGTCCGCTTGTTGAAGGCTTCATCCTACCGCAGGGAGGTTGGGATGGCGACGGCAACGGAAGCGGCGAGTTG
>NZ_JAGINO010000001.1 GCF_017876115.1 Azospirillum picis | reverse complement strand
GATGGGCTGCAGCGGCTTGGAGCGGGCGCCCTGGAGGATCTGGACGTAGTTCTGCAGGAAGATCGACATGCCGATGGCCGAGATCAGCGGCGCCAGGCGGGGCGAGGAGCGCAGCGGCCGGTAGGCGATGCGTTCCACCGTCCAGCCATAGACGCTGGTGAACAGCATCGAGGCGGCCAGCATGATCACCAGCGCCAGCGGCACCCAGGTGATGCCGAGCGCTCCCAGCGCCAGGAAGGTGATCAGCGCCACGAATGCGCCGATCATGTAAATCTCGCCGTGCGCGAAGTTGATCATGCCGATGATGCCGTACACCATCGTGTAGCCGATCGCGATCAGACCGTAGATCGCTCCAAGCGAAAGGCCGTTGATCAATTGCTGTAGAAAATATTCCATCAGGCTGCTTTCTCCCGGACTCCCGAACTCAAGACGAACATCCGCGGCCATGGACACGAGACCGCATCGCCGGCCGGCGCCGACTGGGCGGCCCAGGTGGCGGCCCGGTCGGCGGTCCGGCCGGCGATGCGCGTGGCATGGGCGCGGGCGCGATGGCGCAAAGCCGTGTGCGGCAGCGGCGTTCCGGTCCGGATGAACGGGGGAGAACATCCGGACGGAGGCAGGGGACGCCCTGGAACCCCGCCGCCGCACCCGGTTCCTGCCGATCCCCCCGGCGCCGATCGGACCATGTCGATCGGAAGGCCGGCGGATCGGACGAAATCAGTGCAGGACCCGGACAAGTCAGTCCAAGGCAGGGGAGCGGCATGCGGATGCCCATGTCAGCGGGCCGTCCGACGAGCCAAGCGATGCACCATCAGGCGGACCATCCGGCGGGCCATCCGCAAGGCGGAAGTGCGACGATGTCGCCGGCGTGCTGGCGGGCACCCGGGCGGCATTCCAGCGATCGACCATACCAACAGCTCCCACTCGCGCAGCATGGCGCATCGCCATGGCGTCCCCACCGGCATCGCTGCCGGGCACGGTGTCGTGAAACGGCCGGTCGGGAGGGACTCCCCGCCCGATCCAGCCCAGTCGGCGCAAGGCGCCGAGCCTTACCCTGTTCAAATCTGTTCTTGATCATTGGCCCCGGCACTTTAGCGCCGGATGCGTATGCTTACCCTTTTTCTTGACAAGACACAGGTAAAGCAACTCGATCCGTAGGCGCAACACTCTCTTTCCAGCCTGCAAAAAAAACAACAAACGTTCCGATGCCTTCTGCGCGATCCGCCGAAAATTTCCCGGGGCACGCCTCCGGGAAAATTCCCTTCGGTTCTCAATCACGAGTCATTCACAAGGGTTTCGGCAGCCGCAACAGGTTGCCCGAGAGCCCCGGCGACCGCCGGATGAGTCAGCCGGCCGCCCTGGACGTTCAGGCCGGCCAGCAGGTGCGGGTCCTCGGCCAGCGCGCGCTTCCAGCCCTTGGCGGCCAGCGCCTGGACGAAGGGCAGGGTGGCGTGGTTGAGCGCCTCGGTCGA
This sequence comes from Azospirillum picis, assembly GCF_017876115.1. GTDB lineage: Bacteria > Pseudomonadota > Alphaproteobacteria > Azospirillales > Azospirillaceae > Azospirillum > Azospirillum picis. The sequence goes on along the minus strand of NZ_JAGINO010000001.1, from coordinate 525,752 downwards.
GGTGCGGGCGACCGCCCCCGGCATGTTCGCGACGCAGTAGTGGACGACGCCCTCCACCACATAGGTGGGGTCGGAGTGGGTGGTGGCGCGGCTGGTCTCGAAGCAGCCGCCCTGGTCGATGGCGACGTCGACCAGCACCGAGCCGCGGCGCATGCCGGCGAGCTGGTCCCGCCGCACCAGCTTGGGCGCCGCCGCTCCGGGAACCAGCACGGCCCCGACCACGAGGTCGCAATCGGCCACCAGCCGGTCGAGCGCGTCGGCCGACGCATAGACCGTCTTCAGCCGCGGGCCGAACAGCTCGTCGAGCTGGGCCAGCCGCGGCATCGAGCGGTCGGCGATGGTCACGTCGGCCCCGAGGCCCATCGCCATGCGGGCGGCGTTGGTGCCGACCACGCCGCCGCCGATGACCAGCACCCTGCCGGGCAGCACGCCCGGCACCCCGCCCAGCAGGATGCCCGAGCCGCCGTTGCTCTTCTGCAGGGCGACCGCACCGACCTGGATCGCCATCCGCCCGGCGATCTCCGACATCGGCGCCAGCAGCGGCAGGCGGCCGAAGCGGTCGGTGACCGTCTCGTAGGCGATGGCGGTGCAGCCGCTCTCCATCAGCAGGCGCGCCTGCTCCGGGTCGGGCGCGAGGTGCAGGTAGGTGAACAGCACTTGGTCCGGCCGCAGCCTGCGACATTCCGCCGGCTGCGGTTCCTTGACCTTGACGATAAGGTCGGCCCCGGCGAACACCTCCTCGGCGGACCCGGCGACTTCGGCCCCGGCGGCGCGGTAGGCATCGTCGGAGAAGCCGATCTCGGCCCCGGCGCCGCTCTGCACCAGCAGGGAGTGGCCGTCCGCCGCCAGCTCGCGGACCGAGGCCGGCGTCAGGCCGACGCGGTATTCGTGGTTCTTGATTTCCTTGGGAACGCCGATGCGCGTGACCATGACAGCTCCCTTCCGACGCGGAAATCCACCCGGCGGTCCGGCACCCCGGAAACCGTATTCTATGAAATTTTCCGCATCACTGATTGTACCGAAAGCGTCACTATACGGCCGCGTGCCGGGGAGAATCTCTGCAAAGCCTTGCATGAAGCCACCGTTTCATGCTGGTGATTTCGCATGATCCGCCACATCTTCGAATAAAATTGCATGCATGCCCTCGACCCCCTCGACCACAAGATCCTCCGGCTGCTGCGCAAGGACGGCCGGATGAGCAACGCGAAGCTGGCGGCCGAGGTCGGGCTGTCGCCGTCGGCCTGCCTGCGCCGCCTGCACATGCTGGAGCATTCGGGGGTGATCCGCGGCTACACCGCGATCATCGAGACCGACAGCGAGGAGCGCGCGGTCACCGTCATCGTCCAGATCACGCTGGAACGGCAGACGGACGATTACCTGCGCCGGTTCGAGGCCGCCGTCCGCCGCTGCCCGGAGGTGCGGGAATGCTACCTGCTGTCGGGCAGCTCCGATTACCTGCTGCGGGTGGTGACGCAGAACTCCACCGACTACGACCGCATCTACATGGACTCGCTGTCGCGGCTGCCGGGCGTGGTGCGCATCCAGTCCAGCTTCGCCATCCGCAGCGTGGTCCGGCCGGGCGTCCCCCCGGCGATGGAGGAGGCGGGCTGACCCGCCTCAGCCGAACAGGTCCAGTTCCGGATCGGGCGCGGTCTCGGGATCGGTCAAATCGGTGCAGCCGATGCCGATCAGGCGGAAGGCGCGGCCGTCGGCCTCGCGCTCCAGCAGCGCCATGCCGGCGGCGAGGATGGCCTCGGCCGACCGGGTGGGCTCGATCCGGCGGGAGCGGGTGAGCTGCTGGAAGTCCCTGGTCTTCAGCTTCAGCACCACGCTGCGGCCGAGCAGCCCCTCGCGCTCCATCCGGCGGGACACCTTCTCGGCCAGCGGGCGCAGCTCCTGCGCCAGGGCGGGCAGGGTGGTGACGTCCCAGTCGAAGGTCTCCTCCGACGAGATGCTCTTGCTGACCGATTCGGGGCTCACCCGCCGGCGATCCTCGCCGCGGGCATAGTTGAACAGCACCCGGCCCATGGCGCCGTAGCGCTTGACCAGCCAATGCTCGTCCTTGTCCTGCAGGTCGCCGACGCGGGTGATGCCGTCGGCGAACAGCTTGCGCTCCAGCGCCGGGCCGACGCCCCACAGGATCGTCACCCGCCTGGGCGCCAGGAAGGCCGCCGCCTCCGCCCGCCCGAGCGCCGAGAAGCCGCGCGGCTTGTCGAGGTCGGAGGCGATCTTGGCCAGCAGCTTGTTGTGGCTGAGCCCGATGGAGGCGGTGATCCGCAGCTCCCGCTCGAAACGGCGGACGATCTCGACCAGCGCCTGAGCCGGGCTGATGCTGAGCCGCTCCTCCACGCCCGCCAGGTCGAGATAGGCCTCGTCGATGCTGATCGGTTCGACCAGGGGGGTGAAGGCCTCCATGATCGCGCGGGCCTGGTGCCCGACCTGCCGGTACTTGGCGATGTCGGGGCGGATGATGGTGGCGTCGGGGCAGCGGTCCAGCGCCTCGCGGATCGTCATGGCCGAGCGCACGCCCGATATGCGCGCCACGTAGCAGCAGGCCGCCACCACGCCGCGGTGGTCGTCGCCGCCGACGATCACCGGCCGGCTGGCCAGTTCCGGCCGGTCGCGCTTCTCCACCGTGGCGTAGAAGCTGTCGCAGTCGATGTGGCCGATGGACAGGCGGTGCAGCTCCGCATGGCGGAACAGCCGCCGGCTGCCGCATTTCGGACAGCGCGTCACCTCGCCCGGAATGGCGGCGGCGCAGTCGCGGCAGACGCAGTCCAGGGCCGTGGTCATGATGCCGGCAGACTCTCGGCTTTCGCTAGGCTTTTGGCTTTTCCACGTGGTTCAAGGCACGTGATTGAAGACATGCGACTCAAGACATGCGACCAGAGGCCCGGGCCCTGCGCCCGAACCGGTCGCAGTCTAGCAAAGGGCCGGCCCGACCGCCAGCTTATGCGTACAAACTGGGAACGCCGGTCAGCGCAGCAGGTCCCCCTCCACCGCCAGCCGGCCGGCCACCACGGCGGCCTGGGTGCGGCTGACCACGTTCAGCTTGCGCAGGATGCTGGAGACATGGACCTTCACCGTCTGCTCCGACACGTTCAGCTCACCGGCGATCTGCTTGTTCAGCTTGCCGTCGACGATCATGGTCAGGATGCGGAGCTGCTGCGGCGACAGCGAGGCGAAGCGGCGGGCAAGCTCGGCCTCCTCAGCCTCCACCGAGGCGGCGGAGAGCGGCGGCGCCCAGGTCTCGCCGGCCAGGATGGCGCGGATGGCGTCGGCCATCGCCGGCATCGCCAGCGACTTCGGGATGTAGCCCGAGGCGCCGTAGGCCAGCGCCCGGCGGATGGTGTCGGAGTCGCGGAGCGCCGACAGGATGGCGACCGGCACCGTCGGATGGTCGGCCAGCATCAGGAACAGGCCGGCGAAGCCGTGGGTACCCGGCATGTTGAGGTCGAGCAGGACGAGGTCGACCCCGTCCGGCCGCTCCGCCACCGCGCGCATCACCGAGTCCAGGTCCGGGCATTCGATCACCCGGACCCCCGGCATCACCCGGCCGAGCGCATCGCGCAGCGCCGCCTGCACCAGCGGGTGGTCGTCGCCGATGACGATGGTCGCGCCCGCGGCGATCCCGCTCCCGGCAGTGTCTTCATCCATGGCTTCCGCCCCCCTTCGCGGCCGCCCGGCTTCTCCGCCCGGATCCGGCCTCACCGTTCGGCCACCGCCGCGCCCTGCAGCGCCGTGCCCTGCAGCGCCGCGCCGTTCAGGAAGCGGCGCAGCGCGGCCGGCTTGACCGGCTTGTACAGCACGCCGCAGCCACAACGCTCCGCCTCCTCCCGCACCGCCTCCGAGCGGTCGGCGGTCAGCAGCAGCCCCCTTGTCGGCAGGCCCCACAATTCCCGCAACCGCTGGAGAACCGCAAGCCCCGTCTGGCCGCCGCCGACGTGATAATCCACGCAGACCACGTCGGGACGCGCGCCGTCGAAGGCGGCGAGGGCCGCCAGGGCGCCGTCGACGTCGGATGCCGTGGCCACCCGGCAGCCCCATTGGCCGAGCAGCGCGCGCAGCCCCGCCAGGATCGGCTCCTCGTTGTCGATGCACAGCACCAGCAGGCCGGCGGCCAGCGCGCCGGCCGGAACCGGGGCGGGACGGTCGAGGGAAGCGGCAGCCGCATCGGTCCGGGGAACCTCGACGGCGAAGCCGGTGCCGCGCCCGACGGTGGAGCGCAGCGTCACCGGATGGTCGAGCAGCCGGGCGATGCGGTCGACGATGGCGAGCCCCAGCCCCAGCCCCTTGTCCTCGATCCTTCCCGCCGGATGGCCGGGGGCGCCCCCGGAGACGGCGGAGCCCTCGTGACCGAGCCGGCGGAACTCCTCGAACACCTCGCGGCGCTTGGACGCGGGGATGCCGGGGCCGGTGTCCCAAACCTCGATGCGCAGCCGGTCGGCGCCGCCGCGGGACAGCCGGCGGCAGCCCAGCAGCACCCTGCCCCTCGGCGTGTAGCGGATGGCGTTGGAGAGGAAGTTCTGCAGGACCCGGCGCAGGAGCTGCGGGTCGGAGCGGACCATCGCACCGCAGCCCACCACCCTCAGCGTCAGGCCCCGCTCCTGCGCCAGGGCCGAGAACTCCACCCCCAGCCCCCTCAGCAGCTCGTCGATGGCGAAGGCCCTCACCTGCACCCGCACCCTGCCGGCGTCCAGCGAGGAGATGTCGAGCAGCCCGCCGAGCAGCATCTCGGTCGAGTGCAGCGAGGCGGCGGCGTTCTCGATCATGCCGCGCTCCGCCGCCCGCCGCTCGGGGGCGGGGGGCGGGCCGTTCATGCTCTCCTCCAGGGCCGAGACGAACAGGCGGGCGGCGTTCAGCGGCTGCAGCAGGTCGTGGCTGGCGGCGGCGAGGAAGCGGGTCTTGCTGGCGTTGGCCGCCTCGGCCTCGGCCTTGGCCTGCTGGAGCGCGTCGGTGCGCTCCTGCACGCGCTGCTCCAGGCTCTCGTTGGCCTCGCGCAGCGCCTCGGCGGCCCGGTAGCGCTCGGTCACGTCGGTGTAGGTGGAGACGTAGCCGCCCTCCGGCAGCGGGCTGGCGACGATCTCCAGCACCGTGCCGTCGGGCCGCCGGCGCTCGTAGCGGTAGGGCCACTCCTGGACCGACGGGTCGCGGTTGGTCAGCAGCGCCTTCAGGTCGTGCGCGCCATACTCGCCGCGGGCGGTGTTGAAGCGGATCAGGTCGGCGAAGGGCACGCCCACCCGCACCATGTCGGCGGGCAGGTCCAGCAGCTCCAGGTAGCGGTGGTTCCAGGCGGCGATGCGGTGCTCGGCATCGATCACGCAGATGCCCTGCGCGATGGTCTCCAGCGTCGCTTCCAGGAGCCTGCGGTTGAAGCGCAGCGCCTCCGACGCCTCGTCGAGCATGGCCATGGCGGCGCCGCGCGACAGCGACCGGCCCTGGAGCGACGCCGCCATCACCACGCGGGCCGAGGCGGCGCCGATCGCCCCGGCGACCAGCGTCTCGGTGAAGCGGACGGCGTCGAGGTCGGCCGGCCCGGCCTCGCCCCGGCGCCCGGCGGCGTAGGCATCGAAGGCGGCGTTGCCGCGCTCCGCCCCGACGAAGCGGATGGCGAGCGCGCGCAGGTCGGCCAGCCTGGCCGGCACATGGGGATCGTCGTCGTCGTCGGCCTCGCCGGTGGCGCCGGTGTAGGCGAGGGCCTGGGTCCGCTCCACGACGCTGGAGCGGGCGAGCAGCGAACCGGCGACGAAGGCGGCCAGGTTGGCGAGCAGGCTCCACAGGCTGGCGTGCGAGATCGGGTCGAGGCCCTCGATCCCGAACAGCGCCTGCGGCCGCAGCCAGCCGATGCCCCAGGGGCCGAGGTCGAGCAGCTCGGAGGGGAGCGGGACGATGCGCGCCATCGCCGGCACCAGCAGCGTGTAGACCCACAGCAGGAAGCCGGCGCCCAGCCCGGCCAGCGCCCCCACCCGGTTGGCGCGCGGCCAGTAGAGGCCGCCGAAGAAGGCCGGGCCGAACTGCGCCACCGCGACGAAGGACAGCAGGCCGATGACGGTCAGCGGGTAGTCTCGGTCGACCAGCCGGTGCATGGCATAGGCCAGCAGCAGGATCCCCAGCACCGACAGCCGGCGCACCAGCAGCAGCGCGCCGACCATGTCGCGCCGGCCGACGCGGGCGGCGAAGCGCGGGCGGCTGAGCAGCAGCGGCATCACCACGTCGTTGCACAGCATGGTGCTGAGCGACACCGCCGCCACGATGACCATGCCGGTCGCCGCCGACAGGCCGCCGATGAAGGACAGCAGGCTGAAGCCGCCCGCCCCGGCGGCGATCGGCAGGGTGATCATGAAGGTGTCGGGGTTGACGCCTCCCCCGGGGCCTCCCCCAAAGGTGCCGTCGGAGCCGCCGAACGTCACCAGCCCGGCGACGGCGATGGGGATCATCAGCGCGCTCAGGGCCACCAGATAGGCCGGGTACATCAAGGCGGCGGCGCGGATGTGCCGGGGGTTCTCGTTCTCGACCGTCACCACATGGAACATCTGCGGCAGGCAGAGGAAGGCGATGACCGAGATCGCGGTGTTCGACCACCAGGTCGGGTCGCCGAAGTCCGGCGACAGCAGCGGGCCGGCCTGCGGGCGCGAGATCAGGTCGCCGTAGCCGTCGAACATGCCCCAGACGATGAAGGCGGCCACCGCCAGGAAGACGGTCAGCTTGACCAGGCTCTCGAAGGCGATGGCCAGCATCAGCCCGCGGTGATGCTCGCTGGCGTTGATGTGGCGGACGCCGAACAGGATGGTGAAGAGCGCCATCGACAGCGCCACCGCGAGGGCGGTGTCGCTCCAGAAGGGCGGCGGCGGCCCCTGCACGGCCAGCGACGGCGCGGTCAGCACGTCGAAGCTGGCGGCCACCGCCTTCAACTGGAGGGCGATGTAGGGCAGCACGCCGACCAGCGCCGCCAGCGTCACCAGCGCCGCCACCGCCCGGCTCTTGCCGTAGCGGGCGCCGATGAAGTCGGCGATGGAGGTGACGTTCTGGCCCTTGGTGATGGCGATGGTCTTGGCGAAGACCGGACGGGCCGCCAGCAGCAGGATCATCGGGGCGAGATAGATCGGCAGGAAGTCGAAGCCGCTGGCCGAGGCGCGGCCGACCGATCCGTAGAAGCTCCAGCTCGTGTTGTAGATGCACAGCGTCAGCGCATAGAGGATGCCGGCCATGCGCGGCGGGCCGGGCGACGGCGCCCCGCCGGCGCTCCGCCGGTCGCCCCACCAGGCGACGGCGAACAGCCCTCCCAGATAGGCCGCCGATACGGCCAGCACCAGCCAACTCTGCACGACGGACCGACCTTTCGCGGGACAATGCCGGGAGGCACCCGTCAGGCGACCCTAGCCCAACCGCGCCGCTGCCAACAACGCTCCGCCGGCTTCCCCGCACGGGGCAGACCGCTTCCGCCCGGGGTGCTTCCGAGGCCGCCATTCCGGAACCGGCGGGCGCCCTCTTCAGGTCTAAGAACACCGAATCCACTGGGAAAGCCTCGCGTACGGACCAATCTATGGCAAGATGGTCCATGGCAATGGAGCTTCACCCGATGGTGCGGGTTCCGTGCGTGGCCTGAAACGGAAGACGGACGCCCAACAGAATGCTGATCGATGCCTATTTGGGGTTCCGCGTCGGGGATGTGGTCCTTGACCGCGCTGAACTTGCGGCCGGCACCGCCACCATCAAGGAAATCCATGTCGTTCCCTGCGACTGGGCACACGGGCTGACCGGCATCGCCGTCATGGAGAACGGCGCCGAACGTTTCATCGTCCAGCTCAAGAAGGTCCGTCCGTCGGAAGAGGCGGAAAGCGAAAGCAACGTCCACCCCCTGCGCCACCGCGCACGCTGACCCGCGCGCCGGGCCAAACGCCGGCCCCGGACGGGCCGGCAGCCTGGGGACCGCAAGCCGGAGGATCATGCGAAGGCCCGCCGCACCCTGACCGGGTGCGGCGGGCCTTCGCGTCGATGGGGCCGGGCCGACGGCGATGAAGCCGTCGGTGAAGAGGCCGTCAGTGACGAAGGACGACCCGCCCGCCGTTGAGGCGCGCGTCGTCGACGCGGGTGATGGTCGGCAGGCCGCGCAGGAAGGCGGCGCCGGCATCGGTCGCCTCGAACAGGACATGACCCTGGCGGTCCTGGCCGCGGAAGCGGGCCTCGGTCGTCATGCCGGCGCTGCGGACCGCGGCCGACAGGTCGGAGACGGCCTTCCAGATGCGGGCACGATGTTCGGCGGCGCTGGCGCACCCGGTCGCATCCGCGACGGCCAGCGTTACGGTGAAGGAATGAAGCTCGATCGCCATGGCGGCACCACGGAACTTGATGATTGCGGGATGTAAGAACCCGGCTCGTTCCGGCAATTGGCCCGGAAACTGGGGCCGGCACCTGGGATCGAGGAAATCAGTCGTATCGGGGGAGCTTGGAAAGAACGATGTCGCTGATGAGGCCGCGCAGTTGGCTGACCGGAAGCTGTTCGACCGGAATGCTGACGGCACGGGCGTAGGTCTCGCAGACGTGCCAGGCGTGGTCGGGTTCGGCCAGGATTTGACGGGCCAGGTCGTACTCGTCGGCGTTCGCCCGTCCGGGGAGCGCCTTTTCACAGGCCAGAGCGGTATTCACCATGTCGCTGGCCAGACTGTGCAGATTCATGGATGGCACCTTCCCATGCTCGGGAATTGGTTGGAGGTACGAACAGCCTGATCTTTGGTCCCGGTTTTCACAACAGGGATTATGACGTTCGTTTGTGACAAACACCGGTCTGTGACAAAACGAACACCCCGGCACCCCGCCGCGATCCGGGCCAGGTCCCGGACGCCGTGTGACCGGCGCCGCGGGCGGCCCTTCGCTGACATCAACATAGGGGCGCCGACATTATTCCGCCTGTGACCGTTTCGCGGGGCAGAGGCGGCAAATTCCGGACGGCTTGGGCGGAGGTCGCCTCTTGCGCCGAGCCTCCTTTTGGACATCGGCCCGCCGGATGGATGGGTGGAAGGACGGTCAGGTCCGGATCATGCCGCCGGCGCCGGGCGCCGGGCCGGAGGGGGTGGGGGAGGGGGTGGGGGCGGGCGGCGGCGGGGTCAGGCGCCAGTCCTCCAGCGCGCGCTTGAGGGCGTCGAGCCCGGCGCCGGCCGTGCCGCGGGCATCCTCCAGCCCGCGGGAGACGGCGATGCACAGTTGCCTGCGCTTGGGCGGATCGTTGCGGCTGTCCTCCACCGCACGGCCGAGCTGGTCGGTGGTGCCGTTCGTCCCGGCACCGTCCTGCTGCGGCACGGCCTTCGGATCGATGCCCAGCAGCGGCAGCAGGTAATCGCGGCCCTTCTCGCGGGCCAGAGCCACCGCCCGGTCGCCGAACCGCTCGGCCGCCGCCATCCCGGCATCCCAGGTGTCGAGCGCCGCCGCCACCGTCGGGCTGCAGGCATCCTCCGCCGTGGCCGGCGGGGCGGCCGATTGCGCCTGCGCCGGCGAGGCCCCCGACGGCACGGCGGACAGTGCAAGCGCGAGCGCGGCCGCGGCGGGACGGGGCGGGAAGGGCGGGCGTATCATGACGGGACACCTGCGGGTGGTCGGGCCTGTCCGACATCTGGGGTGGCCGGCCGGCGCGGAAAAGCCGGTGCCGGACGCGATGTGTGGCGATTTTGGCACCGCATGACTGTTTCATGGCGTTTACATGACAGGCTGCCGCTGCACCGCATCGAGAAGCGTGGTAAGAGCAGCCCGAATTCGAAGCCTATGCGAGACACCGCCCCATGCTGCTGCGCGCATTCCGTTCGCTGATGCCGAAGGAGGAACGCTTCATCGACCAGTTCGTCGAGCAGGCCCGCCACATCGTGGCGGCGGCGGCGGCGCTGGAGGCGGTGATCGAAGCCGGGCCGGGGGAACGGGCCGAGAAGATCGCCACGCTGAAGCGGGTGGAGAAGGACGCCGACCGCGTCGCCAAGGACGCCGGCCGCGACCTCCACCGTGCCTTCATCACGCCCTTCGACCGGTCGGACATCCTGTCGCTGATCAACGCGCTGGACGACGCCATCGACCTGATGGACGAGGTGCCGCGCCACGCCGGCCTGTACGGCATCGAGACCTTCGACGAGCCGATGTGCCGCTTCGTGGCGCTGATCCGCCAGCAGGCCGACCTGCTGCTGGAACTGATGCCGCTGCTGGGCGCCATCGCGCGCAACGCCGACCGCATCGACCATCTCTGCGGCCGGCTGTCCGACCTGGAGGACGAGGCCGACGACGTCCTGCGCGGCGCCCTGCAGTCGCTGATCGCCGAGAAGCCCGACATGATCGCCTTCCTCGGCCGCCGCGAGCTGTACGAGATGCTGGAGGCGGTGACCGACCGCTGCGACGACGTCGGCGACCTGGTCGCGGGCATCACCCTCGACCAGGTCTGAGGCGGCGATGGAGGCCCTGCAACTCGGTCTGCCGGCGATCCTCGTCATCATCCTGGTGGCGCTCGCCTTCGACTTCATCAACGGCCTGCACGACGCGGCGAACTCCATCGCCACGGTGGTGTCGACCCGCGTGCTGTCGCCGAAGCTGGCGGTCCTGTGGGCGGCCTTCTTCAACTTCATCGCCTTCCTGTTCTTCGGCCTGCACGTCGCCACCACCGTCGGCACCGGCCTGGTCGACCCGGCGGTGATGGATCCCGCGGTGATCCTGGCCGCCCTGATCGGCGCCATCGGCTGGAACCTGATCACCTGGTGGCTGGGGCTGCCCTCCTCCTCCTCCCATGCGCTGGTGGGTGGCATCGCCGGGGCCGGCATCGCCAAGGCCGGGGTCGGCGCCATCATCGCCAGCGGCTTCACCAAGACCGCGGTCGCCATCGTGCTGTCGCCGGGCATCGGCCTGCTGCTGGCGCTGCTGCTGATGCTGGTGCTGTCCTGGGCGCTGCGCCGGGTGCCGCCCTTCGCGGTCGACCGCCAGTTCCGCCACTTCCAACTGCTGTCGGCGGCGCTCTACAGCCTGGGCCACGGCGGCAACGACGCGCAGAAGACCATGGGCATCATCGCCGTGCTGCTCTACAGCCAGGGCATGCTCGACGGCAGCTTCCACGTGCCGTTCTGGGTGATCATCGCCTGCCAGCTCGCGATGGGCATGGGAACCATGATGGGCGGCTGGCGCATCGTCCGCACCATGGGGTCGCGCATCACCGACCTGAAACCCTACCAGGGCTTCTGCGCCGAGACCGCCGGCGCCATGACCCTGTTCGGCGCCACCTGGCTCGGCATCCCGGTGTCGACCACCCACACCATCACCGGCGCGATCGTCGGGGTGGGGTCGGCCCGCCGCACCTCGGCGGTGCGCTGGGGGCTGGCCGGGCGAATCGTCTGGGCCTGGGTGCTGACGATCCCCGCCGCCGGCATCGTCGCCTGGCTGTCCTACCTGCTGGTGGCCGCGGTCCTGGTCCGCTGAGAGGGGCCGGGGAGGGAGAAAGCGGCGCCGGAGAACGCCACGCGAACGAATAACCCTTCGGGGCAGCAGCCTGGCCTTGACCCGGCCGAGCCGGAACGGCAGGATCGGTCGGGTGGAGACAGGAACACCGGTCATGCCGCATATCGAACGCACCGATCAAGGTGACCAGTATGTGCTTCCCGGCGCCGAACGCCGGACGGTTCCCGGCTTGCCCTATGCGGCGGAAGCCAACGGCCAACTGACCCTGCATTTCTACGCGCCGCCGGACAAATCCGAACGCCGCCCCCGGCCGACACCGGTCCGCACGCTGGCCGGCGGGGCGGCCGCGCAACCGACGCCGGCGGCCGACGGCACCGGCCAGGGCCTGTTCGGCCGGCGCCTCGCCCATTTCCCCCAGGTCTTCGAATAGCAGGCTGTCCGCGCCGGCCCGGCAGGCCACGGCGCGCCCGGCGGGATCGGCATCGGGCTCGGGCGGGCCTCAAGCCGACGCCGCGCGGTCCATGCCTGCGGACAGGCTGCGGGCGACCTGCCGCATCAGGGTGTCGCGGTCGTACGGCTTGCCGATGTACCCGTCCATGCCCGCCTCGCGGCACCGGCGCCGCTCCTGGTCCGACGAGCCGGCGGTCAGCGCCAGGACCGGCACCGCGTTGCGCGGCGGCGGCATCGCCCGGATGGCCCGGCAGGCCTCCAGCCCGTCCATGACGGGCATGTGGACGTCCATCAGCACCAGGTCGTAATCGGCCTCGCGCACGGCCTCCACCGCCGCCGCCCCGTCGCCCACGAGGTCGATGCGGTAGCCGCTGTCACGGAACAGGGCGGCCAGAAGCTCGCGGTTGATCGCCAGATCCTCGGCGATCAGCAGGCGCGGGGACGCCGTGTCCGGCGGAACGGCGGGGGGAACGGCCGGCCTGGCGGGCAGCGGGTCCGCCGTCGCGCCGCGCAGGGCGGCGATGCGGGAAAGCTGGGCCAGCAGTTCCTCGGCGGAGAAGGGCTTGGCGATCATCGTGACGTCCGGGCCGAAGGCGGAGGCATCGGCGACGGCATGGGCGGCGAAGCCGGACGCCAGCAGCACCGGCAGGCCCGGGCGCATCCGCACCGCCTGCCGCGCCAGTTCCGTCCCGTCCATGCCCGGCGGCATGACGACGTCGCTGATCAACAGGTCCAGCCGCCCGGAGCCGGCCAGCACGACCAGCGCTTCGTTGGCGTTGGCCACCCCGGTCACCCGGTGTCCCCAACCGCCGAGCAGCTCCATGACCATGCCGCGCACGGTGGGGTCGTCGTCGGCCAGCAGGATGGACAGCGGCGGCACGGCGGCGGACGCCCGGGACCACGCCCCGCCGACAGGCGGGCCAAGAGGCGGGGCAAGAGGCGGGGCTGCGGAAACGCCCGGGGAAATGGCCAGGGACGGGGCAGGGGGAGCGGCAGGCGGCAGCCGGTCCGGGGGTAGGCGCACCGTGACCGTGGTGCCGATCCCCAGGCTGCTGCGCAGTTCCAGCCGGCCGCCATGCAGCTCCACCAGCCGCTTGGTCAGCGGCAATCCAAGCCCGACCCCCTCCACCCGGCGTCCGGCGGCGTTCTCGATGCGGACGAAGGGCTCCATCACCCGGTCCACGTCCTCGGCCGGAATGCCGAGCCCGGTATCGGTGACGCGGATCACCGGCTGCCCGTCCTCCAGCACCGCGCAAACGGCGACCGATCCGCCGGCCGGGGTGTACTTGACCGCGTTGGCGACGAGGTTCAGCAGGATCTGGCGCAGGCGGCGGTCGTCGGCGCGCAGCCGGCGCACGGCCGGCGCCACCGCCGCCGACAGCCGCACGCCGGCCCGCTCGGCGCGGGGGGTCAGCATGCGCAGGGCGAAATCGGCCGCCGCCTCCAGGTCGGTGGGTCCCTCCTCGATGCGCAGCGCCCCGGCCTCGGCCCGCGCGTGATCGAGGATCTCGTTGATCAGCTCCAGCACATGCTGTCCGGAATCGCGGACGTTGCCGGCATACTGGAGGTAGACGGGCGTCCCGACCGGCCCCTCCGCTTCGCGCGCGATGAGATCGGCAAAGCCGATCACCGCGTTCAGCGGCGTGCGCAGCTCGTGGCTCAGCCCGGCCAGGAACTCCCCCTTGGCACGGTTGGCGGCCTCGGCCGCCTGCCGGGCGGTCTCCGCCATGTCGCGGGCATGGTCCAGCGCGGCGGCCAGCCGCGCGCTCTCGTCGCGTTCGGCGCTGGTCCGCTCGACGGCGCTGCGCGCCTCCGCCAGCGCCACCTGCGCCTTGCGCTCGCGATCAAGGAAGCGCAGCCCCCAGGCCAGCGCCGCCAGCACCGCCAGCAGCCCGAGCACTGCCGCCACCACCGTGTCGACGCTGCGGGCGCGCCACTCGGCCATCGCCTCGTCCAGGCCGATGCCGGTCAGCACCACCAGCCCGTAATCCTGCACCGTGCGGTAGGCAACGATGCGCACGGTGCCGTCGAGCACCGAGGGCGTGAGATACTGACCCTCCGGCGCCTCGCGGAGCTTGGTCCGGAACAGGGGGCTGTCGGCGACCGATCGTCCGACGGCCGTCCCCGTCGCGGGGTGGCGGGCGAGGATCTCGCCGTCCGGGCGATAGACGCCGATCAGCGGGTCGAGGTCGAAATCGAGCAGGTCGTAGAAGTTCGTCAGGTGATCGACCCTGATCGCCGCCGCCGCGACGCCGACGAAGCGCCCCTCGTCGTCGTGCAGCGGGCGGGATACGGAGAAGACAAGCGGCAGCGGCCCGACACGGTCCGTCAGCCCGGAGCAGATATACAGCCCGGTGCCGTTGCGCAGCTCCTGGAAGGCCGTCCGCCGGGAGATCGCCGCCGCCCGGTTGGGAAAGCTGGCCGAATCGAGGACCGCCTGCCCGTCGGCGTCGAAGATCCACACGGTCTCGACGCCCTCGACATGGGCCGCATAGTCGCGCAGCCGCGCCCAGTGCCGGAGGTCGCGCACCTGCGCCGGCCCGCCGGCCTCCGCCACCATGGCGGCCGTCTGGTCGAGTGCCACGGTGGCGGAATGGATCGTATGACGGACGTGGTCGTCCACCAGCCGGGCCATGTCGCGGACCATGGAGTAATGGCGCTGCTGCGTGTCCTGATGATCGCGGTAGATTTTGTGGGCCGCGTTGCCCGCCATCGCGGCCAGCACGACGACCATCACCAGAGCGCCCCGTACGAAGCGTCCCACCCGTTCCCCCGCGGAATGATACTTATGGCTCAAACTATCATGGTTTCCCACGCCGCCGGTGGGCGATTCAACGGCCATCCGCTCAGCATTTTCCCTGATGTCCCTTGCCTGTCCGCGCCCTGCGGCCCGCCGGTTCCGCAGGCCGTGCCGGCGAACCGGGAAAGCGCCATGGGCGATGCCTGCACGTCTCGGATCGCCGTCTCAAAGCTCCTGGCGGCGCATCCGAAGTCCCTGCGTGCCGACCGGCCGTCGAAGAGGGCGTTCCTGCGATCCTTTGATTTCCATATCATCCCGGAAAAATCACTTTTCCACCCGTCTTGCACGGCATGTGCACCGGACCCAAATGCGCGGTCATCAGAACGTTTGGGGAGGTTCATGGAATGGGTCTGTTCGACATGTTCAAGGGCAACGCGCCCCTGGAGCTCACCCCGCGGCGCGCGCTGGTGGTGTCGCTGATCTACTGCATGGGATCGGACGGGGAGATCGATCCGGAGGAGGTCGGGCACCTCGTCTCGGTGCTGGGCCGCAGCGCCACGCGGGAGGAGTTGGACCGGTGCTTCAAGTTTGCCCGCTCCACCACGCCCGACGCCTTCCTCGCCGACGCGGCGCCGAAGCTGAACGAGCAGCAACGCCTCTGCATCCTGCTGAACATGATCGACAGCGCCATGGCCGACGGCGAGGCGGAGCAGGGGGAACGCGACCTGATCGCCCGCTTCCAACAGGCGTTCGGCCTCGACGACGGCAAGCTGGGGCCGTATTTCCAGGCGCTGGTGGCCAAGAACAGCCGCGGCGTGCTCGACGTGTGAGCGGGGTCAGCCGGGCGCGTCCAGCACGCTGCGCACCTTGGCCGCGAGCTGGTCGATGCCGAAGGGCTTGGTGAGGAGGTTGGTGCCGGGGTCGAGCACGCCATTGTGGATCACGGCATTGCGGCTGTAGCCGGTGGTGTAGAGCACCTTCAGCTCCGGCAGCCGCGCCCGTGCGGCGTCGGCCAACTGCCGGCCGGTCATGCCGGGCATGACGATGTCGGTCAGCAGCAGCGTCACGTCCCGGCCAGCCTGTCCGGCCGGGTCGGCGGTGCCCGGCGCCCCGTCGATCAGCCGCAGCGCCGACCGCCCGTCGGCGGCGTGGAGGACGGTGTAGCCAAGCTCGCGCAGCGTCTCGACCGTGAAGGTGCGCACCCGCTCCTCGTCCTCCACCACCAGCACGATTTCGCGCGCGGAGCCGGTGGGGCTGACGGTGGTGCGGGGCAGCGGCACGGCCGCCCTGTTCTGGGCCTTGCCGTGGAAACGGGGCAGGTAGAGCTTGAGGGAGGTGCCGACCCCGACCTCCGAGTAGGCGCGGATGTGGCCGCCGGACTGGCGGGCGAAGCCGAAGGCCTGGCTCAGCCCGAGGCCGGTGCCCTTGCCCACCTCCTTGGTGGTGAAGAAGGGATCGAACGCCTTGGCCACCACCTCCGGCGCCATCCCGGTCCCGGTGTCGGTGACCGCGATCATCACATACTGCCCCGGCGTGATCGCCGCCTCCGCCGCGTAGGCATCGTCGACATGGATGTTGGCGGTCTCGATGGTCAGGCGCCCACCATCGGGCATCGCGTCGCGGGCGTTGACCGCCATGTTCAGCAGGACGTTCTCCAACTGGTTGGCGTCGGCATCGACCGCCCACAGCCCGGCGGAGGTCACGAACTCGATGTCGATGGTCTCGCCCAGGGTGCGGGTCAGCAGATCCTCCATGCCGCGCACCAGGCGGTTGGGGTCCAGCACCTCCGGTGCCAGCGGTTGCCGGCGCGAAAAGGCGAGCAGCCGCTGGGTCAGCGCCGCCGCCCGCGCCGCCCCGTCCATGGCGCCCTCGATGTAGGCGCCGACATCGGTGTCGCCGCGGGCAAGGCGGCGCTGCAGCAGGTTCAGGCCGCTGATGACCACCGCCAGCATGTTGTTGAAGTCGTGGGCGATGCCGCCGGCCAACTGGCCGACCGCCTCCATCTTCTGGCTCTGGCGCAGGGCCTCCTGCGCAGCGAGCAGTTCGTGCGTGCGGTGCGCGACCTCGGCTTCCAGCCGCGCGTTCAGCTCCGCCGCCCCTCGATGGGCGAGCACGGCGTCGGTCGTCTCGATCACCGTGTCGATCATGCCGACGACGGCGCCGCTCTCGTCCCGCACCGGGCTGTAGCAGAAGGTGAACCACGCCTGTTCCGGTTCGTCCCTGCGCCGGACGACCAGCGGGAAATCTTGGATGAAGGTCGCCTCGCCGGCAAAGGCCCGGTCGACGATCGGGCCGATGCTGTCCCAGGCTTCCGCCCAGACGTCGCGGAAGGAGCGTCCGAGCGCCTCCGGCTTGCCGCCCAGGATCGGCCGGAAGGCGTCGTTGTAGATGGTGACCAGGCCCGGCCCCCAGACCAGCGCCTGGGGAAAGCGCGAATTCAGGACGATGCTGACCGCCGTGCGCAATGCCGGCGGCCAGTGCAGCGGATCCCCCAGGGGCGTGGCGCGCCAGTCATGGGAGCGCACCCGCTCGCCCATCCTGCCGCCGCCCTGCCAGAAGGCGCTTCCCCACCCGTCCTGCATCCCGGAAATCACCTGGCTGTCCCGTTCCTGCCCGTTCCGTCAGCCTTTCAGGCCCGACGACGGAACGACAACAGACGGACGTGCCATGAATTCCCTGCCTCAGGCGCTCACAGCCAGTCGGGAACCCGCTCGGCCGCCAGCATCTCCTCCACCGTCGGCCGAGGACGGATGACGGAGAAGCGGTCGCCGTTGACCAGCACCTCCGGCACCAGCGGCCGGCTGTTGTAGGTCGACGCCATCACCGCGCCATAGGCACCGGCCGACAGCAGGGCAACCAGGTCGTCGTCGGCCAGCGGCGGCAGCGGGCGCTGCACGGCGAAGGTATCGCCGCTTTCGCACACCGGGCCGACTACGTCGTAGGGCTCCTGCGCGGCGTTGGCGGCCGGTTCGGCGACCGGGACGACGCCGTGGTAGGCGTCGTAGAGCGACGGCCGGATCAGGTCGTTCATCGCCGCGTCGATGATGGCGAAGCGGCGGTGCAGCCCCTGCTTCACGTAGATGACGCGGCTGACCAGGATGCCGGCGTTGCCGACCAGCGAGCGGCCCGGCTCCAGCGTGATCCGGCAGCCGAGATTGCCGGTGATCGAGCGCACCATCGCCGCATAGTCGGCGAGGTCGGGCGGCGCCTCGTCCCTGTAGGTGATGCCGAGGCCGCCGCCGAGGTCGAGGCGGCGGATGTCCAGCCCGTCCTCGCGCAACTGGTGCAGCAGGACGGCGACCCGCTCGTAGGCGGCGCGGAAGGGGGCGAGGTCGGTGAGCTGCGAGCCGATGTGGACGGCGATCGCCACCGGCCTGATGCCCGGCATCGCCGCCGCGCGGCGGTAGATCTCGCGCGCGTGGTCGTAGTCGATGCCGAACTTGTTCTCCTTCTTGCCCGTCGCAATCTTGGCGTGGGTCTTGGCGTCGACGTCGGGATTGACGCGGAAGGCGATGGGAGCCTCCACGCCCATGGACGAGGCCACCTCGCTCAGCGCCTCCAGTTCCGGCACCGACTCGACGTTGATCTGGTGGATGCCGGCCTCGAGCGCCGCGCGCAGGTCGTCGCGGGTCTTGCCGACGCCGGAGAAGACGATGCGTTCGGGCGGGATGCCGCCGGCCAGCGCCCGCTTCATCTCGCCGACCGACACCACGTCGCCGCCGGCGCCCAGCCTGGCCAGCGTGCGGATGACCGCGAGGTTGGAGTTCGCCTTCAGCGCATAGCAGACGCCGGCGTCCTGGCCGGCGAAGGCGCCGGCATAGGCGTTGTAGTGCGCGTCAAGGGCTGCGGTCGAATAGAGGTAGAAGGGCGTCCCGACCTCGCGCGCCACATCCTCCAGCGACACGGCTTCGGCGTGCAGCACGCCGTCGCGGTAGGCGAAGACGCTCATGGGCGAACCGCTGGCGGAAGCCGGGAGGGCGTCGGTCATGGGAACTGCACTCCGGACCCG
This sequence comes from Azospirillum picis, assembly GCF_017876115.1. Classification (GTDB taxonomy): domain Bacteria; phylum Pseudomonadota; class Alphaproteobacteria; order Azospirillales; family Azospirillaceae; genus Azospirillum; species Azospirillum picis. The sequence goes on along the minus strand of NZ_JAGINO010000001.1, from coordinate 507,135 downwards.
GCCGGCTTGCCGGGCTTGGGATCGAGGTCGGGGTTGGGATAGGTGCGCGGGAACGGGTCGGGCTGGCCTTCCGGAACCGGGCTGTCGACGAATTTCGGCTTCTTGCCGCAGCCGGCCAGCGCCAGGGTGCAGGCCAGCGCCAGGACGGTCAGGGACAGGGTCTTGCTCACAGGAAACGCTCCCGGGCGGCCTTCACCGCCTCCTGCACGCGGACGGGGGCCGGCCCGCCGAAGCTGGTCCGGCTGTTCAGCGACGCCTCGATGCTCAGCGCCGGATAGACGGCCTGCGTGATGCGCGGCTCGATGGCCTGGAGTTCGGCCAGCGTCAGGTCGGTCAGGCCGACGCGCCGGTCCTCCGCCGCCTTGACGGCGCGGCCGGTGACGTGGTGCGCCTCGCGGAAGGGCATGTCCAGCTCCCGCACCAGCCAGTCGGCGAGGTCGGTGGCGTTCAGGAAGCCGCGGTCGGCCGCCTCGCGCATCGCCGGCACGTTGGGCTGCATGTCGCGCACCATGCCTTCCATGGCGGCGATGCACAGCGCCAGCGTGTCGTCGGCCTCGAACACCGGCTCCTTGTCCTCCTGCATGTCCTTCGAATAGGCCAGCGGCAGGCCCTTCATGGCGATCAGCAGGCTGTTGAGCGAGCCGATGACCCGCCCGGCCTTGGCACGCACCAGCTCCGCCGCGTCGGGGTTCTTCTTCTGCGGCATGATCGAGGAGCCGGTGGTGAAGGCGTCGGTCAGCTTGATGAAGCGGAACTGGGCCGAGCACCAGATCACGATCTCCTCGGCGAAGCGCGACAGGTGCATGGCGCAGATCGACGCCGCCGACAGGTATTCCAGCGCGAAGTCGCGGTCGGACACCGCGTCCAGCGAGTTGGCGGTCGGCCGGTTGAAGCCCAGCGCCTCCGCCGTCATGAAGCGGTCGATGGGGTAGGGGGTGCCGGCCAGCGCCGCCGAGCCGAGCGGGCATTCGTTCAGCCGGCAGCGGGCGTCGCGGAAGCGGCCGCGGTCGCGCCCGAACATCTCGACATAGGCCAGCAGGTGGTGGGCGAAGCTGATCGGCTGCGCCGCCTGCAGGTGGGTGAAGCCGGGCATCACCGTCCCGGTGTGCTGTTCCGCCAGGTCGATCAGCGCGGTCTGCAGTGCGGTCAGGCCGGCGATGCTGCGGTCGATGGCGTCGCGCACCCACAGCTTGAAGTCGGTCGCCACCTGGTCGTTGCGCGAGCGGCCGGTGTGCAGGCGCTTGGCCGGCTCGCCGATCAACTCTGCCAGCCGGGCCTCCACATTCATGTGGATGTCCTCCAGCTCCACCTTGAAGGTGAAGGTGCCGGCGTCAATCTCTGCTTTCACGCGGTCGAGCCCGCCGATGATGGCGTCGGCGTCGGCCTGGGTTATGATGCCCTGCTTGGCCAGCATCGCGGCATGGGCCTTCGACCCGGCGATGTCCTGGTCGGCCAGGCGCTTGTCGAAGCCGATGGAGGCGTTGATCTTCTCCATGATGGCGGCGGGACCGCGCGCGAAGCGGCCGCCCCACATCTGGCTGGCGGCGGGTGCGGCGGCGGTGCCGGCAGCGGGGCTGGCAGCCGGACGGGTCGGCGGGGTCTGATCGGCGCTCATGGGGACGGTGACCGGGGCATCTGGGTAGGGGAGCGAGGAAGCGTGAGTATGCGGACTTTGGCGGCGGTCGCAACGGTTTGTGTGTGCATGGCCGGGGCCGGCCTGTGGTGGAGCGCCGGCGCGGCGCCCGCCGCGCCGGAGGTGGTGCGGCTCGGCGCGGCCGATGCGCCGCCGGCGGCGCCGGCCGCGGCACTGCCCGTCTCCTCCACCGGCGCGGACAAGCTGGAGAAGTTCAGGGAGGCGGAGCCCAAGCCGATGCCGCCGCTGTCCTTCGTCGACGGCGAGGGCCGGCGGGTCGATCTGGCGGATTTCAAGGACCGCGTCGTCCTGCTGAACCTGTGGGCCACCTGGTGCGGGCCCTGCGTCAAGGAGATGCCGTCGCTCGACCGGCTGCAGGCCCAGCTCGGCGGCGACCGCTTCCAGGTCGTGGCGCTGTCGCTCGACCGCGGCGGGCAGGCGGTGGTGGAGCCCTTCTACAAGAAGACCGGGGTCGAGCATCTCGCCCTGTTCCTCGATCCCGGGTCGCAGTCGATGAAGACGCTGGGCCTGCGCGGCCTGCCCACCACCATCCTGGTCGATCCGGACGGGCGGGAGCTGGGCCGGGTCGAGGGGGCGGTGGAATGGGATTCGCAGGAAGTCGTCGCCTTCCTGCGCCAGTATCTCGGCCGCGGCTCCGGCCCGGCGCGCGACCGCGGGATGATGAAGACCAACGGCTAGGGAAGCCTCTGCGATGCCCCTTGCCGGGATGCCGGCGGGCGGCTGACGGTGCCGCGCCGATGAGGTAGAGTGCCGCAGCGCGCTTCGCCCCGAGTGCCTACCCGCGAGTGCCTACCCGCGAGTCCCTGCCCGCGAGCCTCTGTCATGTCCCAGCCCGCCGCCCCGGGTCCCAAGCGCCACACCATCGGCCCCGGCATCGTGATGATGCGCCAGGGCGAACGCGGCGACCGCGCCTGGCTGATCGACTCCGGCGAGCTGGAGGTGGTGCTGACCGGCCCGGACGGCGGCACGCGCCGGCTGGGCACCGTCGGCAAGGGGGCGGTGGTCGGCGAGATGGCGCTGATCGACGACGGCGAGCGCAGCGCCACCGTGCGCTCCCTGACCGAGGTGACGTGCGTCGAGGTGACGCGCGACGCCTTCCGCAGCCTGTTGAAGCGCAGCCCACCGCTGGCCTCCTACCTGCTGCAGAGCCTGATCGCCGCCATCCGCCGCGACTACGGCCTGCCGCCGGCCGAGCGGGTCGGCAACCCGGTGGACTTCCGCTCCACCAATTCCTTCCAGAAGGTGGTCGACCGCCGGATGATCCGCGAGGGCCACGTCTTCTTCAGCCCCAACGAGCCGCTGAGCGCCGCCTACCTGATCCAGTCCGGCCGGGTCGCGCTCCGCCCCGGCCGCGGAACGCTGGGCGGCGACATCGCCACGCTCGGACCCGGCAGCCTGTTCGGCGAGATCTACCTGCTGACCGGCCGCCGGCCCGACGTCACCGCCGTGGCGGTCGGCGGCGGCATCTGCGAGGTGATCGACCGCCGCAGCTTCGAGGACGCGGTGTCCGCCATGCCGCCGATCCTGAAGTCGCTGGCACGCATCTACATCGCCCAGTTGACCAAGGCGAAGGCCGGATGAGGGCGGGGGGATCCGCGGGCGGGCGCCGGTCCGTCCTGCCCGGCGCCGTCAGGCCGGGTCGATCACGATCACCCGGAAGTCGTTGACGTTGGTCCGGGTCGGGCCGGTGACCACGAGGTCGCCCAGCGCCTTGAAGAAGCTGTAGCCGTCGTTGTTTGCCAGGAACGCCTTGGCGTCGAGCCCCATCGCCTCGGCCCGCGCCAGCGTGTCGGGGCGCAGAATGGCGCCGGCGTTGTCCTCCGTCCCGTCGATGCCGTCGGTGTCGAAGGCGGCGGCGCGGATGCCGGGCTGGCCGTCGAGCGCCACCGCCAGCGCCAGCAGGAACTCGACGTTGCGGCCGCCGCGGCCCTGGCCGCGCACGGTCACCGTGGTCTCGCCGCCGGACAGGATCACCGCCGGGACCGGCGCCGGCTGGCCGTGGCGGGCGACCTGCCGGGCGATGCCGGCATGGACCCTGGCGACCTCGCGCGATTCGCCCTCGATGGCGTCGCCGAGGATGACGGGGGTGTAGCCGCGGTCGCGGGCGAGGGCCGCCGCGGCCTCCAGCGCGTCCTGCGGGGTGGCGATGATGGTGGTCTCGGCACCGGCCAGCCGCGGGTCGCCGGGCTTCGGCGTCTCGTCCTGGCCCGCCTCCAGGAAGGCGGCGACGGCGGGCGGCGGGGTGATGCCGTATTTGGCGAGGATGGCGCGGGCATCGGCGAAGCTGGTCGGGTCGGGCACGGTCGGGCCGCTGGCGATCACCGACGGGTCGTCGCCCGGCACGTCGGAGACCAGCAGCGAGACCACGCGGGCCGGATGGGCCAGGGCGGCCAGCCGCCCGCCCTTCACCGCCGACAGGTGCTTGCGCACGCAGTTCATCTCGCCGATGTCGGCGCCGCTCTTCAGCAGCGCCTTGGCGACGGCGCGCTTGTCGTCCAGCGTGATGCCGGGGGCGGGCAGGGCCAGCAGCGCCGACCCGCCGCCGGAGACCAGGCACAGCACCAGGTCGTCGGCGGTCAGCCCGCGCAGCATCTCGGTGATCCGCCGCGCGGCGTCCTGGCCGGCGGCGTCCGGCACCGGGTGCGAGGCCTGGACCACCTCGATCCGTTCGGTCGGCAGGTCGTGGTCGTAGCGGGTGACGACCAGCCCCGACAGCGGCCCCGGCCAGTGGTCCTCCACCGCCTTGGCCATGGCGGCGGCGGCCTTGCCGGCGCCGACGACGACCGTGCGGCCTTTCGGCGGCGCCGGCAGCGCCGCCGGCAGCCGGGTGTCGGCGGTCACCGCGGTCAGGGCCGCCTGGAACAGGTCATGGAGCAGGGCGTCGGTGGTCATGGTCGCTCGGCGTGTCGTGGTGTCCGGGGCGCTTAGAATGCACGGGAATGAGGGGAGGGCCAATGGTTTGGATGGAGCTGTTTGCCGGGTCACGCCTGACGGTGCCCCCTCCCTAACCCTCCCCCGCCTGTGGCGGGAGAGGGGACTGCCGCCGCAGTGCGAATCCTCCCTCTCCCGCGAAGCGGGGGAGGGAGGGACCCGCGGCGGAGCCGTGGGAGGGAGGGGGCCCGCGACGCCCTCCTACTTCGCCCCTACCTCGTGCCCGGCCAGCAGTTCCAGCGCGCGGAGCATGCCGGAATGGTCCCAGGCGGCGCCGCCCTGGGCGGCGCAGGCGTTGAAGAGCTGCTGGCAGCTCGCGGTGTGCGGCAGCGACAGGTTCAGCGCCTTGGCGCCGCTCAGCGCCAGGTTGAGGTCCTTCTGGTGCAGCTCGATGCGGAAGCCGGGATTGAAGTTGCGGTTGATCATCCGCTCGCCATGCACCTCCAGGATGCGCGAGGAGGCGAAGCCGCCCATCAGCGCCTGGCGGACCTTGGCGGGGTCGGCGCCGGCCTTGGAGGCGAAGAGCAGCGCCTCGGCCACCGCCTCGATGGTCAGGGCGACGATGATCTGGTTGGCGACCTTGGTGGTCTGGCCGTCGCCGTTGCCGCCGACCAGCGTGACGTTCTTGCCCATCCTGTCGAACAGCGGCTTGACCCGCTCGAAGGCCGCCTCGGGGCCGCCGACCATGATGGTGAGCGAGGCCGCCTTGGCGCCGACCTCGCCGCCCGACACCGGCGCGTCGAGATAGTCGCAGCCGAGCGCGTTGATGCGCTTGGCATACTCCTTGGTCTCGATCGGCGAGATGGAGGACATGTCGACCACCACCTTGCCGGCGGACAGGCCGGCGGCGACGCCGGTCTCGCCGAACAGGGCAGCACCGACATGCGGGGTGTCCGGCACCATGGTGATGACGACCTCGGCCGCCGCGGCGACCTCCTGGCCCGACGGGCAGGGGATGGCGCCCTTGGCGGTCAGGTCGGCCGGGACCGGCTTGATGTCGTGGACGTAGAGGGTGTGACCGGCGTCCAGCAGGTGCCCCGCCATCGGGGTGCCCATGATGCCGAGTCCGATGAATCCGACCTTCATGACGATGGTCCTTTCTCGCGTGATGTTGGGCTCGCGTGATGTTGGGAATGCCTCAGACCGTCGCCGGCTCGGTGCGGTAGGGGGCGAACCAGCCGAGCCCCTCGTCGGTCGTCGTCTTCGGCTTGTATTCGCAGCCGACCCAGCCGTCGTAGCCGATGGCGTCCAAGTGCTTGAACAGGAAGGGATAGTTGATCTCCCCGGTGCCGGGCTCGTTGCGGCCGGGGTTGTCGGCGAGCTGGACGTGGGCGATGCGGGCGAGGTTGGCCTCGATGGTGCGGGCCAGGTCGCCTTCCATGATCTGCATGTGGTAGGCGTCGTACTGCACGTAGAGATTGCCGGAGCCGACCTTGTCGATCAGGTCGAGCGCCTGGCGGGTGCGGGTCAGGTAGAAGCCGGGGATGTCGCGGGTGTTGATCGGCTCGATCAGCAGCTTGATCCCGGCGCCGGCCAGCGCGTCGGCGGCATAGGCGAGGTTGGCGACCAGCGTGCTTTCGGCGGTGGCGGCGTCGGCTCCCCCGGCATTCCCCTGGGGCAGGATGCCGACCAGGCAGTTGACCTGCCTGCACCCCAGCGTGCCGGCATAGTCGATGGCGCGGGCGACGCCGTCGCGGAATTCCTGCACGCGGTCGGGCAGGATGGCGATGCCGCGCTCGCCGCCGCCCCAGTTGCCGGCCGGCAGATTGTGCAGGACCTGGGCCAGCCCGTGCCGGCGCAGCTTCTCGGCCAGCGCATCGGCGGAAAACTCGTAGGGGAACAGATACTCCACGCCACGGAAGCCGGCATCGGCCGCCGCGGCGAATCGGTCGAGGAAGGGATGCTCGTTGTAGAGCATCGTCAGGTTGGCGGCGAACTGCACCATGGCCGAACTCCCGGTTGCGCGGGTCGCGCGGGTTGTACCCGGCCGCCGCGGAATGGAGGGGCGGCCCTTGGAAAGGGAGCTTGAGCGCCGCGAACGCCGCCGGGCCAGTTCGACGGGCCGCTTTTTCACACCGCGGAAAGCGGAAGACGCGAACGATCCAGTCATCCGGGCACCGACCCCTGCGGAACCATATTGACGCTTACGTCACCCTGAAATAGGCTCCGCCCCACGGATCATCCGCATTCCCAGCGCCGCCGGAGGACAAGGCCCGTGACCCAGCCCTACCCGCATCTGCTCCAGCCCCTCGACCTCGGCTTCACCATGCTGAAGAACCGGGTGCTGATGGGATCGATGCACACGGGGCTGGAGGACCGGCGGCGCCACTTCCCCCGGCTGGCCGCCTACTTCGCCGAACGGGCGCGCGGCGGCGCCGGGCTGATGGTGACCGGCGGCTTCGCGCCCAACGTGGAGGGGTGGCTGTCGCCCTTCGGCTCGACGCTGGCGCGCCACGGCGCGGCGCGCTCGCACCGGGTCATCACCGACGCCGTCCACGCCGAAGGCGGCAAGATCGCGCTGCAGATCCTGCATGCCGGCCGCTATGCCCACAGCCCGCTGTCGGTGGCGCCCTCGGCGATCAAGTCGCCGATCACCCCCTTCACCCCGCGCGCCCTGACCGCGCGGGGGGTGGAGCGCCAGATCCGTGCCTTCGTCCGCTGCGCCGAACTGGCGCGCGAGGCCGGCTACGACGGCGTCGAGGTGATGGGATCGGAAGGCTACCTGATCAACCAGTTCCTGGTGACCCACACCAACCGGCGCACCGACCGCTGGGGCGGCGACTACGAGAACCGCATGCGCTTCCCGGTGGAGATCGTGTCGCGCATGCGCGAGGCGGTCGGCCGCGACTTCATCATCATCTTCCGCCTGTCGATGCTGGACCTGATCCCGGACGGCAGCAGTTGGGACGAGGTGGTGCGGCTCGCCGTGGCGATCGAGCGGGCCGGGGCCACCATCATCAACACCGGCATCGGCTGGCACGAGGCCCGGGTGCCGACCATCGCCACCAGCGTGCCGCGCGCCAACTTCGCCGGGGTGACCGGCAAGCTGCGGGACGCCCTGTCGGCGCAGGGGATCGCCATCCCGCTCTGCACCACCAACCGCATCAACACGCCCGAGGTGGCGGACGGCGTCGTCGCCGGCGGGCTGGCCGACATGGTGTCGATGGCGCGGCCCTTCCTCGCCGATCCCGACTTCGTCGCCAAGGCGGCGGCCGGCCGGCCCGAGGCCATCAACACCTGCATCGCCTGCAACCAGGCCTGCCTGGACCACATCTTCTCCGGCAAGCTGGCGAGCTGCCTGGTCAACCCGCGCGCCTGCCACGAGACGGAGCTGGTCGTCCCGCCGGCTGCCAGGCGCCGGCGCATCGCCGTGGTCGGCGCCGGCCCCGCCGGGCTGTCCTGCGCCGCCACCGCGGCGGAGCGCGGGCACGAGGTCCACCTGTTCGAGGCCGCCGACGAGATCGGCGGCCAGTTCAACATGGCCAAGCTGATCCCCGGCAAGGAGGAGTTCCACGAAACCCTGCGCTATTTCCGGCACCGGCTGGCGGAAACCGGCGTCGCGCTGCATCTCGGCCGCCGGGCCGCGGCGGCGGATCTGGCGGAGGCCGGGTTCGACGCGGTGGTGCTCGCCACCGGCGTGGTGCCGCGCGACCCGCGCATCCCCGGCCAGGACCATCCCAAGGTGCTGACCTATGCCGAGCTGCTGCGCGGCGCCAAGCCGGCCGGGCGCCGCGTCGCCGTGGTCGGGGCGGGCGGCATCGGCTTCGACGTCTGCGAGTTCCTGACCCAGGACGGCCCCTCGCCGAGCCTGGATCCGGCGCTGTGGCGCGCCGAATGGGGAGTGGCGGATCCGGCCGAGGCGCGGGGCGGCGTCGCCGGCGTCCGCCCGCACGCCGCCCCGCCGGCCCGCGAGGTCGTGCTGCTCCAGCGCAAGCCGGGCAAGCCGGGCGCCGGGCTGGGCAAGACCACCGGCTGGATCCACCGGGCACAGTTGAAGATGAAGGGCGTCACCGCGCTCGCCGGCGTCAATTACGAGCGCATCGACGACGAGGGGCTGACCATCAGCTTCGGCGAGGGCCGCGAGAAGCCGCGGACCCTGGCGGTCGACAGCATCGTGCTGTGCACCGGGCAGGAACCCCTGCGCGAGCTGCAGGCCCCCCTGGAGGCCGCCGGCGTCGCCGTCCACCTGATCGGCGGCGCCGACGTCGCGGCGGAACTGGACGCCAAGCGCGCGATCGCCCAGGGCATGCGGCTGGCGGCCTCCCTGTGACCCGGCCAGAGGTCCGCGGCGGATAGTCAAGGACGCTTGACATCGCCGGCCGCCTTCGCCACTGTAAAGCACGCTTTACAAGAGGGAGAGGCGGACGATGGCGGGCACAGTTGGCCGGTGGCGCGCATTGGCGGAGTTCACGGGAACGATGCTGCTCTACATCCTGGTGCTGGTCGTCTCGCTCAAGGCGATGCCCGCCATTCCCGACGGCGCGGCGCGCCACGCGGCGGCCCTGGCCCCCATGCTGCCCTGCCTGCTGATGGTCTGGGTGATCCTGCGGCAGTTCCGGCGCCTCGACGAGTATCTGCGGCTGAAGATGATGGAGGACATCGTGGTCGCCGCCGCGGTCACGGCACTGGTCACCTTCACCTACGGCTTCCTGGAGACTCTCGGCTGGCCGACGCTGTCCATGTTCGCCGTCTGGCCGGTGATGGGAACGGCCTGGGCGCTGCGCAGCATCCTGCGCGGCCTGCTGGAAGCCCGCGAGCTGAGGCGGGGATGAGGAACACCCTGCGCGAGCTCCGCGGCGAGCGGGGCTGGAGCCAGGCGGCCCTTGCCGAACGGCTGGGGGTGTCGCGCCAGACGGTCAACGCGCTGGAAACCGGCCGCTACGACCCGTCGCTGCCCCTCGCCTTCAGCATCGGCCGGCTGTTCGGCCGGCCGCTGGAGCAGATCTTCTTCGAGGACGAGCCCTGAGAGTGCCGGAGCGCCGTACGCTAGCGGTCCACCTTCGTCGACAGCACGATCGACGACATGGTGCGCTCCACGCCCGGCAGGCGGCCGATGGCGTCCAGCGCCGCGTCCATCGCGTCGTGGGTGTCGGTGCCGACGGTGGCGCAGAGGTCGTACTGGCCGCTGATGCTGTGCAGCCGCATCAGCTCCGGCATCTTGCGCAGGGCGTGGACGGCGCGGTCGGCCAGCTTGGCGTTCACGCTGATCATCACCAGCGCGGTCACGCCGCGCCGGGGTGCCGGATCCCCCAGCTTCACCGTATAGCCGGCGATCACCCCCAGCCGCTCCAGCCGGGCGATGCGGTCCTGCACGGTGGAGCGCGACAGCCCGAGCGTACGGCCGAGCGCCGCGGTGCTGGTGCGCGCGTTCAGCGTCAGCAGGTCGATCAGGCGCCGGTCGAGATCGTCCATGGAATCCGTCTGGATCCGTCGTCAGGGAACAGGGAGCGGGCAGGGAACGGAAAGCCCCGCCCGCGCTGTGATAGCCGCCGGCCCCGGCCGCGGCAAGACGGTAACCGCCACGGCGAAGCCGCTTGAGATGTGTCGCTTACACGCCTAGGCTCCCGCGACGACTCGCCGAGTGGGCCATCTGAGAGGAAGGATGCCGCAGATCGCGAAACCCCGGTGGCCCGGACGCCTGCGGGCCGCCGCCGTCGCCCTTCTGATGGCGGTGCAGCCGCTTGCCGCCCCCGCCGGCGCACTCCTGACCGCCTCCCGGACCACGGCCGCCGCGACCGCGGTGGTTGCCGCAGCGGTGCCGGTGGTCGCGATGCCGGGCGAGGCGGAGGCGCGGGCCGGATCGAGCAGCCGCTCCTCGGGGGGCTATTCACGGCCCTCGCGCACGCCCTCGACCGGCAGCAGCAGCGGCTATTCCCGCCCCTCGCCGTCACGCACGCCGTCAACCGGCGGCGGCTGGTTCTCCGGCGGATCGTCCAGCTCCAGCGGCGGCTATGCCCGGCCGGGCAGCAGCGCCCCGTCGGTCGCCGCACCGCCGACATCGGCCGGTGACCGCGCCTTCAGCCAGCAGGGCTCCGCCGACGCGCTGAACCGCTACCGCGCCCGGCAGGATGCCGACCGGACACCATCGGCCCCGGCCGCGGGGTCCGCGGCGGGGACCGGACGGACGGGCGGGTCGGCGTCGTCGGGTTCCGGCGGCTCCGGATGGGGCTGGGGCTGGGGGTCGAACAGCGGCTCCTACCGCACGCCCTCGACCCGGCCGGCGCCGGCCAACCCCTATGGCGGCTACGGCTGGGCGCCGCCGCCCTACACCTACAACGCGCCGCGGCGCTTCGGCGTCTGGGACGGGCTGTTCCTGTGGTTCCTGCTCGACACCCTGACCCGGCCGGGGCATGCCGCCTTCTTCCACGACCATGCCGACGACCCCGGCTACCGCGAGTGGCGGCAGGAGGCCGACCGGCTGGCGCAGGACAACGCGGATCTGCGGGCGAAGCTCGGGCAGCTCGACCAGTCGATGGCGGCGCAGGCCGGCACCCCGCGCGAGGCCGGGCGGCTGCCGCCCGACGTGCCGGCGGATCTGGCCCGCGCCGATTCCGCCAGCGCCAGCGCCAGCCCGGCCAGCTCGGCGGAGGCCGCCGATCCGGCCCGGCCCGGCCACGGCTCGGGCTTCGGCGGTCTGTGGCTGTGGAGCATCCTGCTGCTGGCCGTCGCGGCGCTGTTCCTGCTGTGGCGGGCGCGGCGCCGGATGGACAACCCGCCGGTCGCCAGCGGACCGGTTTCCAAGGGAGGATCGGACGTGCCCCTGTTCGGAACGCTCGGCAACTACGTGAACCAGAAGCTCGGCGGCCAGCGCTACAGTCCGGCGCTGTTCCGGCTCGGCATGACGGTGTCGATCGACCCCGCGCCCTTCCTGCTGGCCGAAGGCGCCACCAAGGTGAAGGCGCCCGACACCGGCGGCGACCGGCTGGTGTCGATCGAGGCGGTCGGGACCGTCACCTCCGGGCCGGCCACCGTCTACCGCCTGCATCTGCCGGTCGGCGGCTTCTTCCAGATCCATCTCGGCCCCGACGGGCAGCCGGACGAATGCCGCTATTTCACGCCGATCGACAGCGTGGCCCCGGCCGACGAGAGTGAATGGGGCTTCTGGCTCGACGATGCCGAGGGAATGATCGGCTGGCCGGAGTTCCAGACCAAGGACGGCAAGCTCTATCCCCGGATCTGGCAGCCGGGCGGCAGCCGGATCCAGCCCTTCACCCTCAGCGAGTCGCGCCAGACCGTGCGCGGGACCGAGACGGTGACGAGCCAGGCGATGCTGTACGGCGCGCCGACCGGCGCCTCCGCCCCGGCGCCCCAGACCGAGTACATCCTGGTGGAGGCGGTGGAGCGCGCCGGCCGCGCGTCGGTCGAGATCGCCGCCGGCATCGACGTCAACCCCGCCTCCCTCTCGCTGTCCTGATCCCACCCTGAACGACAAGAGTGCCGGCCCCATGCAAAGCACCTTCGGCTCCATCCTGACCGCGCTCGGCACCGGGCTGCCGGTCCTGCTGGTCCAGCTCGCCGTCACGCTCGCCCTGCTGGCGGTCGGCGTCGCCGTCTATACCCGCATCACCCCCTTCCACGAGCGCGACCTGGTCGCCCGCGGCAACGCCGCCGGCGGGCTGACGCTGGGCGGCTCGATCGTGGCGCTGGCCATCCCGTTGGCGGCGACCCTGGCGACCAGCACCTATGTGCTGGACATCCTGCTGTGGGGCGTGGTGGCGCTGATCCTCCAGCTCGTCGCCTTCGCGGTGGCGGCCCTGCTGATCCGCGACCTGCGCGGCCAGATCGAGGCCGGCAACGTCGCCTCCGCCGCCACCCTGGTCGGCGTGCAGCTCGGCGTCGCCCTGATCAACGCCGCCGCCATGGCCGGGTGAGGGGAGGGCGCCAAGGTCCCCCGAGCAGTAAGGATGGGGGGTCTGGTCAGCGCCGCCGCCCCTTCCCATCTGTGCAGTGCGGAGCGCTCCCTCCCCCGAGGGGGTGTCGCCAACAACCCTCCTTCGACAGGAATCAGCCGATGCTTGCCTTCATCCGCAACCTTCTGGGTGTCAAGACCGACCAGGCCGTCCAGGGCGCCATGGAGGCGCTGGTGCGCTGGGATCCCAAATCCGCCACCGAGGCTGAGCTGCGCACCATGGAACAGCATCTCGACCAGCTCGGCCGCCAGGTGGCGGAAGCCCGCGCCATCTACGACCGCGAGCAGCGCGAGGCCGACGAGATCAAGGCGCTGTCGGGCCAGCGCATGGCGGCGGCCGAGCATCTGCAGCGCCAGATCGACGCCGAGGCGGATCCGACCCGCAAGGCCGGCCTGGAGAAGAGCCTGGAGACCATCGTCGCCATGCTGGAGGAGATGGCTCCGGAGATCGAGCGCGAGGTCCGCGACGCCGTGGAGGCCCGCGAGTTCCTGGAGATCCTGGAGAAGAACTACGCGGAAGCCGGCGCCAAGCTGAAGGCCGCGCGTGCCGAGCTGACCCGCGCCCAGCGCGACATGGGCCGGGCCGAGCAGCAGCGCTCGATGGCCGAGCGCCAGGCCGACGCCGCCCGCCAGGCCGCCGGCCTGGCCAGCGCCACCAGCGGCCTGACCGTGGCGCTGAAGGCGATGCAGGACACCGCCGCCAAGGATCTGGCCGCTGCCGAGGCCGCCAACGCCAAGGCCAAGCTGCTGCGCCCGTCGGCGCCGGAGAAGGAAGACCCGAACATCGCCGCCGCGCTGGCCGCCGCGTCGGGCAAGACGGCGCCCACCGGCCTGTCCGACCGCCTGGCGGCGCTGAAGGCCAAGCAGGGCTGAGGGTGAGGCATGGAGAGGTGCGGCCAGGAACCATGCCTCTCCGAGCTCCGCCGCCACTGCACCTCCGAGCTCTATGGGACCGCCGGCTGGCTTCCCTTGATGGCGATAGCCCACCCGCCCCTAGGTGGACGAGATGATCGTAGTTGCCATTCCCGGGAGCCGCTCATGGGTGATCTGACCATTCGGAACTTGGAAGAACCGCTGGCGGAGCGACTGCAGAGCCGTGCCGCCCATCATGGCCGCTCAATGGAGGACGAGGCGCGTTTGATCCTGCAAGATGCGCTTACCAAGCACCCCGATCCGGGGGATAACTTGGCAGATGCCATCCGCCGCCGCTTCCAGCGGCTCGGCGGTGTCGAGATGCCCGAAGTCCCGCAAGAATCGCTGCGTGAGCCTCCGGCGTTCGAGTGACGGGTGCGGGCATGATCATCCTCGACACCAACATTCTGTCGGAATTGATGCGTCCGAATCCGTCCGACAAGGTGGCGGGATGGGTCGCCCGCCACAGGGCCGCAGACCTCTACACAACCTCCGTCACCCAAGCGGAAATCCTCTACGGCTTGGCATTGCTGCCAGAGGGAAAGCGGCGCAGCGACCTTCTGACCGCTGCGGCACAGATGTTTGCCGACGATTTCTCCGGGCGCGTGCTGCCCTTTGACGGTGCGGCATCGGAAGCATTCGCCCCCATCGCGGCCGGTCGGCGCCGGGCAGGGCGCCCGACCGGAACCTTCGATGCCCAGATCGCCTCCATCGCACGCTCGCACGGCGCCTCGGTTGCCACTCGGAATGTGGCTGATTTCCGGGATTGCGGGATACCTGTGATCAATCCCTGGGAGGAATGAGAACGTTCCGGCCGGGATCGGCAATCCTTACCGCTTGGGGGAACGGATCGCAGGAGGCATCGTCCGCTCCCGCCATCCTTACGCCGTGGGGGCAGCCTTCGCGGCCTTGCGCGCCGCCGCCACCTCGAAGGACACGTCCTCGATCATCCCGCCGGTGAGCGAGGACAGGGCGGATTTCAGGCTCGCCCAGTGGTTCATGCGGGCGGTGTCGGCGACGGCGGCGGTCTTGGCCGTCAGCACGATCCGGCGGCCGCCCTGAGGCGCCTCCTCGACCCGCTCGGGTTCCAGCGAGGCGAGGAGCGGGGCGGGGACCTTGCCCTTCAGCGCATGCAGGACGGCGGCCCACAGGGCGGTGACGTCGTCGGCATCGGGCAGGGGGCCGAGGTCGGCGAGGCCGGTCTCCACCGGGTCGGCCGGCGTGACGGTGTCGACCTTGCCGATACGCCGCGCCCGGCGGCCGGCACTGTGGCGCTCGCGCTCCAGGAAGGTCTCGGCCGCCGCCTCCTCGTCCTTGGCGTGGAAGTCGAGGGTAACCGCCTCGATCTTGCGGCCCTTGCGCTTCATCTTCTCTTCCGGCATCGAGACGCTGAAGGGGGCGAGCTGGTTCACCTCGGCGATGGCGCGGTCGATGGTGCGGGTGCGCAGGATGCCGAAATCCTTGTAGGCGCCCTCCGGCACGTTCATCAGCTTGCGCAGCGTGTCGATGTCCAACTCCAGCGACGGGTAGTCCATCTGGTAGCGCTGCATGCCGATCTCATAGAGCTTCAGCGCATAGGTGCTGGTGACCTTGACCATCGCCGGCCCGGACAGCTTGGCCCAGAGCTGGGAAGAGCGCTGGATCTCCAGGAAGGCGTCGGTGAACTGGAAGTGGATGTCGGCGGCGTCGCTGTCCTCCTCCTCCTCCGGCCGGACGTAGCTGGAGAGGATGCGCAGTTCGGCGCGCGACCGGCGGCCGCGGAAGGGGCCGATCACCACCAGGCTGGAATCGAAGATTTCCTTCAGCGCGTCGAAGATGCGCTCGTTGCCCTTGTGGTTGCCGCGCACCACGCGCTTGGGCAGCCGGTAAAGCTTGTTGGCGAAGTTCTGGCTGCCGGCCAGGTGGATCATGAAGTTCAGCATCTTCTGCGCCGGCAGCGACAGCCGGGTGCCGTTGGCTGGATAGCTGTAGACCGCTTCCGCCGCCTTGATCAGATGCTTGTAGCCGTCGCGCTCGAAGGTGGCGCTGGCGACGCGGGCGGTCATGCCGGCGACCGGGGCCCCCTCCGGCCCGACCGCCGGCAGGTTGGCGGAGGCCGCACCGTCGGACTCGATCACCGCGCCGCCGGCCAGATCCTGCGGTCCGAGCACGACCAGGCCGGGTGCGGCGGCAGTTCCGGTTGCGGCCTGTCCGGGCGCAGCCGCGTCCGCCGGCACGGACTCCTCCGCCACCGCGCCACGCGTCTTCCTGCGCCCCGTGCCCGCCATCGCCGTCCCCTGCCGAAACCGAGGGAGGCTAAATCAATCCTTACCGGAAAAACAAGTAAGGAAAGGGTGCCGCCGCAAAAAGCCGCGCATCCTTACCCCCTGGGGGAGAAAGCCTTACGCCCCGGGGGGTGTGCGACTCGCCCCCACCCCGTAAGGCATTGTCCCCCAATGTGTAAGGAAGATTCGAGGCGACTCGCGGACTCCCCTGGCTTTCCCAGCCGACGAATCCTCTTAAAAGGGAATGGGAGTCGGAGCGCAGCAAAAACCACAGCCTTGGAGAGAGCGAGCTCAGTCCAAATCCTGGCCTCCGACACCCTCCAGCATCCTTACCTGACCCGACTCGGACCGACTCGCAGCCTTCAGAGTCTCTCCACGGGGAACGCGTCATCCTTACTCCGTGGGGGCGACAGCCTTGATTTTGCTATTCGGGGATGATGGCAACGCTCCATCCTTACGGCTTGGGGGCGGTAACGGCGGGATCCCGGCCCCCAGGAGGTAAGGATTGGCGGGATGACGCGCGATTCCGTGTCCCAAGCAGCCGGGAGAGTCTGCGATTCTCGCGGATCAATGGGTTAGCAGCCCCCAAGGCGTAAGGAATGCCGCCCCCGGGAGGTAAGGATGGGATGGTTGCGATCGCCGGGAGAGGGCGGCCCGGATCCGGCCCCCGAGCAGTAAGGATAAGGGCGGATCGGGACTATGATTGATGGATTCCAGAGGCTTGGGAGATGGTGTGCCGTCATTCCCGCCTGAGCGCAGGAGCGCCGACGTTGCCCCCTCTCCCGCGAAGCGGGGGAGGGTTGGGGAGGGGGCAACGTCAGCGTCACTGGAATCCCCTGCCCAGCGGCAGGCGGAGAATCCTGGTCACGGCTGTGACGTGGCGCTCACTGCGCGGCCAGCATCAGCAGGCTCTGGCCCAGATAGATGCTGGCCGTTCCCATGACCATGTAGCGGCTCCACAGGCGGAACTGGGCATCGCTCATGCGGTCCAGCACCCGGCGTGACAGGTTGGTGCCGACCAGGGCCATGACGACCGACAGCACGAGCACGGGAGCGCCCAGGCTCTCGCCGGGCGAGGCCGCGACCAGCGGGGCGAAATAGACGATCTTCACCGCGTGCCCGACGGATTGGATGGTGGCCTTGGTGGCGACGACGCTCTGACGGCTCATCGTGGTGCGGACGAACAGGGTGTCGAGCAGCGGACCGGAGATGCCGGCGACCAGTTGGACCCCCATGCACAGGAAACCGCCCACCACCCCGTGCAGCGGCTTGCGGGCATCGAGCGCCCAGCGGGCGGGAACGGCAAGCGCCAGGAATGGCGAGAGCCCCAGGATCAGCAGCGACACCGCCCGGTCCGGAACGGCGCCGACGAGCGCGAACAGGGCGCCGGCCGCGGATCCGCCGGCGGCGAAGCGCAGGATGATCGGCCAGGAGACATGGCGGCGCCACAGCCAGGCCCGCCAGCCGTTGGAGGCGAACTGCGTCACCCCATGCAGCAGCATCGCGGACGGCACGGGCAGCAGGACCAGCAGCAGCCCCATCAGCACCATGCCGCCGGCCATGCCGAACAAGCCCGAAAGAAACGAGGTCACGAGAACGGTGAGGCCAAGCCCCACCATCAGCGGAAGCGTCAGCATGAAGAGGCCTGGACGTCGGAGATGATGCTGGAAGCTGGCATGGCGGCGGCTTGCGCTGCAAACGGCATTGTTCGATGCTCAGCCCCAGGAAAAGTTGGGGTGAAGTAAGGATAGCGGCATGCGGCGCCTGCCCTCGCTGAACGGATTGCGCGCCTTCGAGGCGGCGGCCCGCCATGGCAGCTTCACCGCGGCGGCGGCGGAGCTCCACGTCTCCCAGGCCGCGGTCAGCAGGATGGTCAGGCTGTTGGAGGAGCGGCTCGGCTTCGCGCTGTTCGACCGCCGTGCCAACGCGCTGGCGCTGACTGAACGGGGCCGCAGCCTGCGGCCTGCGCTGACCGAGGCCTTCGACGCCATCGCCAGGCAGGTGGAGCAGGTGTCGGCGATGCGGGCCGGCCCGGTGCTGACGGTGGGGATGGGGGCGACGGTGGCGGTGCGCTGGCTGATCCCGCGCCTGTCCGGCTTCCACATAGCCCATCCGGAGATCGAGGTGCGGATCGCCACCGGCGGGGCGGGCGCGCCGATGAACGATGACTGGACCTGTGCCGTCCTGCTGGGCGACGGGCAGTGGCCCGGTTACGAGGCCGAGCGGCTGTTCTCCTCCACCATGCTGCCGGTCTGCGCGCCACGGCTGGCGGCGGATCTGCGGGAGCCGGCGGATCTGGCTGCCGCCACCCTGCTGCACGTCTCCCATTGGGCGGAGGACTGGCCGCGCTGGCTCGCCGCCGCCGGGGCGGATCCGACGGCCGCCCAATCAGCCGCGCAATCGGCGGCCAAGAGCCTGTCGTTCGGCAGCTACGCCATGACCCTGCAGGCGGCCATCGACGGGATCGGGGTGGCGCTGACCCCGAGGATCTACATCCAGGACGACATCGCCGCAGGGCGCCTGGTCGCCCCCTTCGGGCTGGCGGTGCCGATGAGCCATTCCTGGTACCTGGTCCATCGCGCCTCCCGCCGGCAGGATGGCGGTTTCCCCGCCTTCCGCGCGTGGCTGCACGCGCTGTGCCGGGAAACCGCCTGAGCACCGCCGCCCGCCCCGGCCGATCCCCGGCATCCGGGCGCTGACAGGTTCGTGACAGGTTTGTCTGATAAACAGTATCCCGAACGAACCAATGCTTCGGGAGAGACGTCATGGCGCACGAGCCCGCCCCTGGATCCACCGCCAAAGCTGCCGCCAAAGCGGCCACCGTGGGCGTGGCCGGGAACGGCCGGGAAGACGCGCGCGAGCCGGTGTTCCACGGTGCCGCGCACGGCGCGGGGGCCGGGGGAAGCATACTGCTGCCCGACGTCGGATCGGCGGCGCGATCCGATCACCGCGCCGGCGCCGATCCGGGCGATGCCCGGTCCAGCCGACCCGATCAACGCCGGTCCGATCAACGCCGGTCCGATCAACGATAGATCCCACAACGATAAATCCGACAGGGAGGTCCACCCATGACGTTCGGCATTCCCGCCAGGCGCACGCTCACGGCCGCCATGGCGATCGCCGCAACGGCTTTCGCCGCGGCCGTCTTCGCGGCCCCCGCCGCCGCGGAACTGAAGTCGGTCGAGATCATCGCCCCGGCCAATGCCGGCGGCGGCTATGACCAGCATGCCCGCGCGATGCAGCAGGTCATGCAGAACCACAAGCTCGCTTCCGGCGTCCAGGTGGTCAACATCCCCGGCGCCGGCGGCACCATCGGGCTCAGCCAGTTCGTGACGGCGAAGAAGCGCAACCCCGGCATGATGATCAGCGGGCTGGGCATGATCGGCGCCATCCTGATCAACAAGTCGCCGGTGACGCTCGACCAGGTGACGCCTCTGGCCCGGCTGACCGGCGAGTACCAGCCCATCGTCGTCGCCGCCGATTCGCCGATCAAGACGCTGGACGACCTGGTCGCCAAGTTCAAGGCCGACCCCGGTTCGGTGTCCTGGGGCGGCTTCGCCGTCGGCAGCCCCGACCACATCCTCTACGGGCTGATCGTCAAGGCGGTGGGCGGCGACGTCGGCAAGATGAACTACATCGCCGCCGGCGCCGGCGGGGAGATGATGGCGTCGATCCTGGGCGGCCACATCACCGTCGCCACCGGCGGCTACAACGAGATGGCCTCCCAGCTCCAGGCCGGGAAGCTGCGCGCCCTCGCCATCTCCGCCCCGCAGCGCGTCCCCGGCATCGACATCCCGACCTTCAAGGAGCAGGGCGTCGACGTCGAGCTGGTGAACTGGCGTGCGGTGATGGCGCCCGGCTCGATGAAGCCGGCCGAGCTGAAGGCGATGGACGACGCCGTCGGCGCGATGGTCCAGACCGACGAGTGGAAGCAGATCGCCAAGGAGCGCGGCTGGATCGACCTCTACCTGCCGTCCGACCGCTTCGCCGCCTTCCTGAAGGACGAGCGCAGCCGCATCGAGGGTGTCCTGACCGAGCTGGGGCTCGTGAAGTAGCCGGCGGCGCACCGCACCGTCATCAAGAAACGCCAAAAGGAGGATACGCATGGGCTCCCGTCATACCGGCCTTTACAAGGCCGTCCTCGCCGCCGCGGCCATCGCGGCCGGCACCCTGGCCGCCACCCCGTCGCTGGCCGAGCTGAAGGGGCTGGAGATCATCGCCCCCGCCAGCCCCGGCGGCGGCTGGGACCAGCATGCCCGCACGCTGCAGCAGGTGCTGCAGGACCAGAAGCTGGCCTCCGGCATCCAGGTCGCCAACATTCCCGGCGCCGGCGGCACCATCGGGCTGGCGCAGTTCGTCACCGCCAAGAAGCGCAGCCCGGCCATCCTGGTCGGCGGCCAGATCATGCTGGGCGCCATCGTGATGAACAAATCGGCGGTCACCCTCGACCAGGTGAAGCCGCTGGCCCGGCTGACCGGCGAGTACACCGCCATCGTCGTGCCGGCCGACTCCCCCATCAAGTCCTTCGGCGAGCTGCTGGCGAAGTTCAAGGCCGATCCCGGCTCGGTGTCGTGGGGCGGCGGCTCGGCCGGCGGCAGCGACCAGATCCTGGCCGGGCTGATCGCCAAGGCGGCCGGCGTCGACCCGGCAAAGGTCAACTACGTCGCCACCGCCGGCGGCGGCGAACTGCTGGCCTCGGCGCTCGGCGGCCATGTGACGCTCGGCATGGGCGGCTACAACGAGTTCGCGCCGCAGTTCCAGGCGGGCAAGCTGCGCGCCATCGCCGTCTCGGCGCCGCAGCGTCTGGCCGGCAGAGACACCCCGACGCTGAAGGAGCAGGGCGTCGACCTGGAGTTCGTCAACTGGCGCGGCGTCTTCGCCCAGGCCGGCGCCAAGCCGGCGGAGATGAAGGAGCTTCAGGAGGCGCTGGCCAAGGCGGTCGCCAGCCCGGAATGGCAGGACATCCTGAAGCAGCGCGGCTGGATCGACCAGTACCAGCCGGCCGACCAGTTCGCCGCCTTCCTGAAGGACGAGCGCGCCCGCATCGAAGGGACGCTCAAGGACATCGGCCTGACCAGGTAAGACGCTTGGGCAAAAACCCGACCACAGCGGGACAGGGAGGAGAGGATGACCACTGGCCGCAGCCTGCGGATCGGCGAAGCCTTGCTCGGCGGCGGGCTGGCCGCCCTCGGCGCGCTGATCGCCGTCGAGACCATGCTGACCCCGTCCGCCGGCCGGGGCGTCGTCGGTCCCGCCCTGTTCCCCTACCTGATCGCGGGCGGGCTGGTGCTGATCGGCCTGTCGCTGCTGCGCGAGGCCTTCGCCGGCCACATCGCGCATGACGGCGGGCTGGAACTGGACCTGCGGGCGGTGGTGCTGGTCGCCGCCGGGCTGGCCGCCCAGTTCCTGCTGATCGAGTTCCTCGGCTGGATCCCGGCCGCCACCCTGCTGTTCGTGGCGGTGGCGCGCGCCTTCGGCAGCCGGCGCTACCTGCTGAACGTCGCCCTCGGCCTGCTGCTCGCCGGGGCGACCTTCGCGGTCTTCAACTACGGCCTCGACCTCAACCTGCCGTCCGGCATCGTCGGCGACTGGTTCGAGCCGGCCGAATAAGCGCGCATTCGGGAAGGAAACGCATCCATGGACACGCTCGCCGCGCTCGGCAACGGCTTCCTCGTGGCGCTGACGCCGTACAACCTCCTGTGGTCGGCCATCGGCGTCACGGTCGGCACGGCGGTCGGCGTCCTGCCCGGCATCGGCCCGGCCCTCACCGTGGCGCTGCTGCTGCCGGTCACCTACCACCTGGAGCCGACCTCGGCCTTCATCATGTTCGCCGGCATCTATTACGGCGCCATGTACGGCGGCTCCACCACCTCGATCCTGCTGAACGCCCCCGGCGAATCCGGCAGCATCGTCACCGCCATCGACGGCCACGCCATGGCCCGCCAGGGCCGCGGCGCCCAGGCGCTGGCCACCGCCGCCATCGGCTCCTTCGTCGCCGGCACCATCGCCACCGCGGCGCTGACCTTCGTGGCGCCGCTGATGGTGAAGCTGGCCCTGCTGTTCGGCCCGGCGGAGTATTTCGCGCTGATGATCCTGGCACTGACCACCGTCACCGCCGTGCTCGGCAACTCCCTGGCGCGCGGCCTGGGCAGCCTGTTCCTCGGGCTGGCGCTGGGGCTGGTCGGCATCGACATGCAGACGGGCCAGGCCCGCCTCGCCTTCGGCGTGCCGGAGCTGCTGGACGGCATCGACACCGTCGTGGTCGCCGTCGGCCTCTTCGCGGTCGGCGAGACGCTCTACGTCGCCTCGCGCTACCGCTTCGAGACCGAGGAGATCTTCGCGCTGAAGGGCTCCAAGTGGATGAGCCGCGAGGACTGGTCGCGCTCCTGGAAGCCGTGGCTGCGCGGCACGCTGCTGGGCTTCCCGATCGGCGCGCTGCCGGCCGGCGGCAGCGAGATCCCGACGTTCCTGTCCTATCTGGTCGAAAAGCGGCTGGCGAAGAAGCCGGAGGAGTTCGGCCACGGCGCCATCGAGGCGGTGGCCGGCCCCGAGGCCGCCAACAACGCGTCCGCCGCCGGCGTGCTGGCGCCGCTGCTGTCGCTCGGCCTGCCGACCTCGGCCACCGCGGCGATCATGCTGGCCGCCTTCCAGCAATACGGCCTGCAGCCGGGGCCGACGCTGTTCGACAGCAACCCGGAGCTGGTCTGGGGCATGATCGCCAGCCTCTATGTCGGCAACGTGCTGCTGCTGCTGCTGAACCTGCCGCTGGTGGGGATGTGGGTGAAGCTGCTGGTGATCCCGCGGCCCTGGCTCTATGCCGGCATCCTGGTCTTCTCGACGCTGGGCGCCTACACGCTGAACAACAACGTGGTCGATCTGGTCATCCTGTGGGGGATCGGCCTGGTCGGCTTCGGCATGCGGGTGCTGAACGTGCCGGTGGCGCCCTGCGTCGTCGGGCTGATCCTCGGGCCGCTGGCCGAGCAGCAGTTCCGCCGCGCGCTCGCCATCAGCCAGGGCGACCCGACGGTGTTCGTCTCCCACCCGATCTCCGCCGTCCTGCTCGCCGTCGCCGTGCTGCTGGTGGTCGGCCCGCTGCTTCTGCGCCGCCGCAACCGCAACGCGGCGGCGGGCGGCACCGACCGGCCCGGCACGACCTCAACGGTTTGAGGCGCCGCAGCCGGAAACGCCTCCGCCACGCCGCCTTCAGTCTGTCGCCGGATCCTGCAGGGAGACCCCCGAGCCATGAAGAAGATCCTCGTTCCCCTCACCGGCCGGCCGCTCGACCGCCGCGCCGTCGCCGCCGCCTTCCTGGTCGCCGAGCGGTTCGGCGCCCAGGTCGAGGGGCTCAGCGTCATGCCGCAGGTGGAAATCCGCACCTCCATCGAGAGCACCGCCATCCCCAAGGCGCTGGTCGACCAGTTGATCCGCATAGGCCAGGCCGAGCAGGCCGAGGTGATCGACGCCGCCCATCGCCTGTTCGACGAGTTCGGCGCCCGCCATGCCGCCCGCGTCGCGGCGTCCTGGCAGCAGGCGACCGGCCCGCTGGCCGAGACGGTGGCGGAGGAGGGACGCCTGGCCGACCTGACGGTCATCGCCCAGGCCTCCGACGGCACCAACGCCATGGGGCCGGTGATCGAGGCGGCGCTGTTCGGCTCGGGCCGGCCGCTGCTGCTGGCGCCGCGGGCGGAGCCGGCCTCGATCGGCGGAACGGTCGCCGTCGCCTGGGACGGCGGCTCGGCGGCGGCGCGCGCGGTGGCGGCGGCCATCCCGTTCCTGCACCGGGCCGGGAAGGTCGTCCTGCTGTCCACCGACGGCTCCCACGGCAGCCGCGCCGCCGACCCCGACCGCCTGACCGCCTATCTCGGCCTGCACGGGATCGTCGCGGCCGTCCAGCGGATCGCCGTCGGCGGCCAGGGCGTCGGCAAGGCGCTGCTGGACGGGGCGCAGGGCCTCGGCTGCGACCTGCTGGTGATGGGCGGCTACGGCCACAGCCGCGTCCGCGAGCGGGTGTGGGGCGGCGTGACGCTCGACATCCTGCGCGAACCGCCTACGCTGCCGATCCTGATGGCCCATTGATCGGGACTGGGCCGCGGGGAGGGGCCGCGGGAGAGGCGTCCGGCACGGAGGGGAAATCCATGCGCATTCTCGTCGTCGAGGACACCGAGGATCTGGCAGACGCCATCGTCCACCGCCTGCGCAAGCTGGGCTATGCGGTGGACTGGGTGAGCGACGGCGAGGAAGCGGAGGAGCTGCTGCGCCGGGAGCCCTACCAGCTCGTCCTGCTCGACATCATGCTGCCGGGCGTGGACGGGCAGGCGCTGCTGGCCCGGCTGCGCCGCCGCCGCAACGCCACCCCGGTGCTGATGATGACCGCCCGCTCGCAGGTCGACGTGAAGATCGACCTGCTCGACCTCGGCGCCGACGACTTCATCGTCAAGCCCTTCGACCTGCGCGAGCTGGAGGCGCGCTGCCGGGCGCTGCTGCGCCGCTCCCACGGCATGGCTTCGTCGCGGACCCAGTTCGGCAACATCCTGTTCGACGCGGCGGCCAAGACGGTGCAGGTGGACGGCCGGCCGGTGGAGCTCGGCGCGCGCGAGTTCCGGCTGCTGGAGCTGTTCCTCGGCAACCGCGGCGCCGTGATGTCGAAGGAAGACCTGATGGACCGCCTGTTCAGCCTGGACCAGCCCACCGCGCTGAACGCCATCGAGTTGTATGTGTCGCGGCTGCGGCGCAAGATGCAGGGATCTTCCATGGAGATCCGCACGGTTCGGGGGCTGGGATATGTGGCGGAAATCCACGCCGGGGAATGACCGGAGCTATTCGCTGCGCCGCCGCCTGTTCGTCCGGCTGCTCGGCGTCCTGGCGGCGCTGACCGGCGGGCTGTTCCTGTTCGTCGACGCCTACGCCCAGCGCGCCGCCGACGCCGCCTTCGACCGGCTGCTGGCGGCGTCGGCCCTGTCGATCGCCGACGCCGTGCGGGTGCAGGACGGCCGCTTCCTGGTCGACCTGCCCTATTCCTCGCTCAGCATCCTGGCCCAGGGCGGGCGCGACCGGCTCTTCTACCGCATCGTCGCGCCGGACGGGACGCCGGTCACCGGCTACGGCGACCTGCCGGTGTCCGCCAAGCCCTCCGGCCACAAGCCCGGCGGCAATGCCCGCCCGCGCTTCGCCGACGCCCTCTACCGCGGCGCGCCGGTGCGGGTCGCCACCCTCGACCGCTTCGTGGTGCAGCCCGGCCTCGCCGGCTGGGTGACCGTCGCCGTCGCCCAGACGCGGGAGGAGCGGCGGGCTCTGGCCCGCGACATCCTCGCCAACGCCTTCCTGCCCATCGCCTTCGCCATGCTGGCGGTGGCCGGGCTGGCGTGGATCGGCATCCGGCAGGCGCTGGCCCCGCTCGGCGCGCTGGAACGCGTCCTGCGCGAGCGCCACGCCCGCGACCTGTCGCCGGTCGCCATGCCGCCGCCGCAGGAGGTGTCGCAGCTCGTCCATGCCATCAACCAGCTCATGGAGCGGCTGAAGTCCAACCTGGACACCATGCAGACCTTCCTGGCCGACGCCGCCCACCAGATCCGTACGCCGCTGGCCAGCCTGCGCCTCCAGGCCGAGCTGGCGGCCGACGAGGACGATCCCGCCGCACTGCGCCGCATCGCCCAGCGCGTCCACCGCAACGCCGTGGAGGCCAGCCAGCTCACCAGCCAGCTTCTCAACCACGCCATGGTGATGCACCGCAGCGAGGCGCTGAACCCGGAGGACGTCGATGTCGGCGCGCTGCTGGAGCAGGTGATCCAGCGCGCCCGCGCGATCGCCGGCGACACCCCGATCCGCCTGGAGATCGACCCGGCGGCGGAGCCGGCGCTGGTTCCCGGCGATGCCATCAGCCTGCGCGAGGCCCTGACCAACCTCGTCGACAACGCGGTGAAGTATGCCGGGTCCTCCGGCGGCATCGAGCTGTCGCTCGCCCGCCGTCCCGGCGGCCGCGCCCTGCGCCTCGAAGTCGCCGACCGCGGCCCCGGCATCCCCGACGACGAGAAGGCCGGCGTGCTGACCCGGTTCGGCCGCGGCAGCTCGGCCGCCGGCATCGCCGGCAGCGGCCTGGGGCTGGCCATCGTCCTGTCGGTGGCGGAGGCGCATGGCGCCGCCCTGTCGCTGCTCGACCGCCCCGGCGGCGGACTGGTCGTGCGCATCGACTTTCCGGACCCCGCTCCCGCCGCCGTGCTGCCTGCCGCCATGCCACCTGCCGCTCCGCCACCTGCCGTCCCGCCGCCCGCGGCGGCGGCCGCGCCGCCGCCGCCGCCAACCCCGACGACGACTCCGACGTCGACCGCCGGACGGGCCGCGCTGCTGGCGCTGGCCGTTCCGCTGGCCTTGCTGGCGGGCATCCCGGGGCAGCCGGGCCGGGCTGCCGCCCGGACCCTCTCCTATCCGGCCCCCGGCATCCAGGCGGAGACGCTGCGCATCCATGCGGCGACGGACCGCCAGGCGATGGAGCCGCTGATCCTCGATTTCCAGCGGACGCGCCCGGAGGTCGCGGTCGAGTATGTGGATGTCGGCACCTCCGAGCTTTATGCCCGCGCCATCGGCGATGCCGACACCGACAAGCCGGACCTGCTCATCAGCTCGGCCGCCGACCTCCAGGTGAAGCTGGTCAACGACGGCTATACCCAGCCGCACGTCCCGGCCGACGTGCCCCATCTGCCGGACTGGGCGAACTGGCGCAACGAGGCGTTCGGCTTCACCTTCGAGCCGGCGGTGATCGCCTACAACCGGTCCCTCCTGCCGGCGGAGCGCGTGCCGCGCACCCGCGATGCGCTGATCCGGATGCTGCGCGAGGACCGGGGCGACTACGGCCGGCTGGTCGCGACCTACGACGTGGCCGACAGCGGCATCGGCTACCTGCTGGCCGCCCACGACGCGCTGCTGTTCAGCCAGTACTGGCAACTGGTGGCGCTGATGGGCAACGCCCAGGTCCATCTGGCCTGCTGCACGGCCGACCTGCTCGACATGGTGGAGCGGGGGGAGGTGCTGATCGCCTACAACGTCCTCGGTTCCTACGCGCGGGGCCGCGTCGCGGCGGGCGGCCCCATCGGCGTCGTGATGCCGGAGGACTACACGCTGGTCATCTCGCGGGTGGCGGTGATCCCGCGGTCGGCACCGCGCCCGCGGCTGGCCGGACAGTTCATCGACTACCTGCTGTCCACCCGCGGGCAGGAGGTGGTCGCCGACGCCTCGGCCCTCTATGCGCTGTCCTCCTCCGTCACCCGCGAGGCGTCGGAAACCGGCCTGCGCTCCAGCAGCCTGGCGCCCCTGCATCCGATCGCCCTCAGCCCGGCCCTGCTGGTCTTCCTCGACCGACAGAAGCACGAGCATTTCCTGCGGCTGTGGGAATCCGCCGTCCAACTGCCCTGAGCCGGCGCAGGGCGGCGGAGATGGCGGCCCCGGCGCGGGCCGCGCATAACGGGGCGGCGCAAATCACCGATGCGCCGGCCGCGCGCGCCGACGTAGGGTGGCGGCTGTTTTGATCCCGATCCAAGCAGTTACGCCCCTTACAGGACCGCGCGATGCCGCCCACAGCCGCCTCTCCCTCCCCCGGAAACGCTGCCCAAGACGCCGGCGAGCACCTCGCCCACCCGGCCTTGTCCCGCTCGCTCGTCATCCTGATGGCGATGGCCTGCGGGGTGGTGGTCGCCAACATCTACTACGCGCAGCCGCTGGTCGCGCTGATCGGCCCGGCCGTCGGGCTGTCGCCGGAGGCGGCGAGCCTGGTCGTCACCCTGACGCAGATCGGCTACGGCGTCGGGCTGATCCTGCTGGTGCCGCTCGGCGACCTGCTGGAGAACCGCCGGCTGGTGGTGGTCACCCTGTGCAGCACCGTCGCGGCGCTGCTGGTCGCGGCCGTCGCCCCGACCGCCTCGCTGTTCCTGGCGGCGGCCTTCCTGATCGGCGTCACCTCGGTCGCGGTGCAGATGCTGGTGCCGCTCGCCGCCCACATGGCGCCGGAGGCCTCGCGCGGGCGGGTGGTCGGCAACGTGATGAGCGGCCTGCTGCTGGGCATCCTGCTGGCCCGCCCGGTGTCCAGCCTGATCGCCGACAGCTTGGGCTGGCGCGCGGTGTTCGCCCTGTCGGCGGTGGTCATGGTCGGATTCGCCGTCCTGCTGGCGCGCGTGCTGCCGCAGCGCCGGCCGAGGGCCGGATCCGGCTATGGCGCGCTGATCGGCTCGCTCGGGCGGCTGCTGGTCCGCACGCCGGTGCTGCAGCGGCGCACCGCCTATCAGACCATGGTGTTCGCCTCTTTCAGCCTCTACTGGACGGCGGTGCCGCTGCTGCTGGCCGGCGCGCCCTTCCACCTGACCCAGCGCGGCATCGCGCTGTTCGCCCTGTCGGGCGCGGCGGGCGCGCTGGTGGCGCCGATCGCCGGGCGGATCGCCGACCGCGGCTGGACGCGGCCGGCCACCGGCGTCGCGCTGGCGATGGCGGCGCTGTCCTTCTTCGTGGCGCGGGCCGGCGAGGGCTCGATCGCCCTGCTGGTGCTGGCCGGCCTGCTGCTCGACATGGGCGTGCAGATGAACATGGTGCTGGGGCAGCGCGCCATCTATTCGCTGGGTGCCGAGACTCGCAGCCGGATGAACGCCATCTATATGGCGATCTTCTTCCTGGGCGGTGCCGCCGGCTCCGCGCTGGCCGGCTATGCCTTCGCCACCGGCGGCTGGGAACCGGTGACCTGGATCGGCTTCGCCTTCCCGGCGCTGGGCCTGCTGTTCTACCTGACCGAGTTCCTCGGGCGGCGCACCGCCTGAGGCGACCCCCGACCCAACCCTGAGCGGATCAAGGAGAAGGACCGATGGAACGACGCGCACTCGGCCGCAGCGGCCTGACGGTGGCGCCGCTGTGCTTCGGCGGCAACGTGTTCGGCTGGACCGCCGACGAGGCGACCTCCTTCCGGCTGCTCGACGCCTTCGTCGACGCCGGCTTCGACTTCATCGACACCGCCGACGTCTATTCGGCCTGGGCGCCGGGCAACGCGGGCGGTGAATCCGAGACGATCATCGGCAACTGGATGAAAAGCCGCGGCAACCGCGACCGCATCGTGCTGGCGACCAAGGTCGGGTCGGAGATGGGACCGGGCAGGAAGGGCCTGTCGCCCGCCTACATCCGCTCCGCCGTGGAAGCGTCGCTGAAGCGGCTGCAGACCGACCGCATCGACCTCTACCAGTCCCACTGGGACGATCCGTCGACCCCCTTCGAGGAGACGCTGGGCGCCTACAAGGAGCTGATCGACCAGGGCAAGGTGCGGGCGGTCGGCGCCTCCAACCTCACCGCCGCCCGCCTGCGCGAGGCGCTGGAGGTCAGCGCCCGCAGCGGCCTGCCGCGCTACGAGACGCTGCAGCCGGAATACAACCTCTTCGACCGGCAGGGCTACGAGGCGGAGCTGGAGGGGCTGTGCCGCGACAACGGCCTGGGCGTCATCAGCTATTATTCGCTGGCCAGCGGCTTCCTCACCGGCAAGTACCGCTCGGCCGCCGACGCCGGCAAGAGCGCCCGCGGGCAGGGCGTGGTGTCGAAATACCTGAACGACCGCGGCCGGGCGATCCTGGCGGCGCTCGACGAGGTGGCCGGCCGCCACGGCGCCACGCCGGCGCAGGTGGCGCTCGCCTGGCTGATCGCGCGGCCGGGCCTGACCGCGCCGATCGCCAGTGCCTCCAAGCCGGAGCAGATGGGCGACCTGGTCGCCGCGGTGCGGCTGCGGCTGGAGCCCGGCGACATCGCGCGGCTGGACGCGGCGAGCGCCTGGAGGTAGGGACAGGAAACCGGGGGAGGGGGCGCCGCCGGTGCGGCGTCCCTCACGGCGACGGCAGCGTCGATGCGGTCTTTGACGCCGCAGTCTCGGGCGCCGCCTTGCCGGCCTCGCCCGCCTTCAGCAGGTCCAGGAAACCCTCCGCCATCGCGTGGTAGACCGACCTGGGACAGACCAGGCGCGACAGGGTGGTGGCGATCATCGCGCTGACCATCAGCGGCAAGAGCATGTCGGGCGAGGCGCTCATCTCCGTCACGATGATCACGGCGGTCAGCGGCGCCTGGACCACCCCGGCGAAATAGCCGACCATCGACAGCAGGACGACGGCGCCCTGCGGGCTGTCCGGCAGGAGGCCGCCGATGAGCGAGCCGATGCCGGCCCCGACCGACAGCGAGGGCGAGAAGATGCCGCCGGGGATGCCGCAGACGCCCGAGAGGGCGGTGGCCAGCAGCTTCGCCGGGGCGTAGTACCAGGGCAGCACCTCCATGCCGTCCAGCGTGGCGCGGGCCTGCTCGTAGCCGGTGCCGAAGGTCAGCCCGCCGGTGGCGAACCCGATGGCCGCGAGCGCCAGCCCGCAGCCGGCCGCCACCAGCACCGGATGCCGGGCGAGCCGGCCGCCGAAGCCGCCGCGGATGCCGGCCGACATCCACAGGAGCAGCGAGCTGAAGCCGCCGCCGGCCAGGCCACCGAGGATGCCGGCGGCCAGCACCGCTTCCCAGTCGTGCCAGCCGACGGCGGCGGCGGTATGGCCGAAATAGGCGTAGTTGCCCTGGATGGCGATGGCGACGAGGCCGGCGGCCACCACCGCGACCAGCACCAGGCTGCTGGTGCGCTTCTCGAAGCTGCGGGCCATCTCCTCGATGGCGAAGACGATGCCGGCCAACGGCGTGTTGAAGGCGGCGGCCACGCCGGCGGCACCGCCGGCCAGGATCAGTCCGGGTTCCCGGCCCAGCCCGGCGACCGAGCCGGCGACCAGCATCACCGAGGCGCCGATCTGCACCGTCGGCCCCTCGCGCCCGATCGAGGCGCCGCAGGCAAGGCCCAGCAGGGTGAGCAGGATCTTGCCGACGGCGATGCGCGGTGACAGCAGCCGGCGCTTGACTGCCGGATCCTGGAGGTGGCGGGCGGCGATGGCCTGGGGGATGCCGCTGCCCTGCGACCCCGGAACCACCCGCAGCGCCACCCACGCCGACAGGGCGAGGCCGGCCGGCGTCATCAGGAAGGGCAGCCAGGGCAGGGCGCCGTTCGCCGCCTGGAACAGCGCCTGGGCATAGTCGGCGGCGACGGCGAACAGGACGGCGATCAGCCCGACCGCACCGGCACCGGCCCAGAACAGCAGCCGACGGCGCCAAGTGGTCGGGGATACCCAGACATGGCGGGGCCGTCGCAGCCGGGGCGGCAGCGCGTGATGCGGGGAATTGGAAGGGGACATTGATCTGGCCGGAAGCGGGAACGAGGCGGACGAACGGCATGGAACCGTTCCTTCGAGTCTACGCCCGCTCTATGCCGCCGATCCATCCTCAAGGACGCAAGGCACGCCTGCCCCGGTCTTCGTGCAGACGGAAAAGCCTGTGGTCTTAACGGCGGCCGGCGGCCGGATGGGCAACCGTGCGGCTTCCCTGGGCGGCCGTGCGGCCGGTGCGCGTGGCGATGGCGGCGCCCTGGATGGTGCGCTGGCTGCGGCGCTGCTGCGCCATTTCGACCTCACGGCGGAAGTTCGGGCCGAGCGCCTCGTAGGCGGCCTTCAGCTCGGGGTCGTTCATCCAAAATTCACGGCGATCCATGATTTCCTCTTGAACTGGCTGTCGGCCGGCAGCAGGCCGGCCGGGCAGGCGCCCAGCCGCCCGGGTTTCGCGCGGGATATCCGATGTTTTCAAAAAGCGGATGCCGTGCGCTTTCCTTACGGGCGGGGCAGCTTGACCGCATGACAGGTTGGGGTGGCGAGTCTTGTCTTCAAGATCCCCCCGGCGTTTGTCGGTGAGACTTTTCGAAAGCGATAACGTCTTGCCCACGCCCAAGGTTCCAGCCGGAAAAAAGGCCGGCGCAATTGCGCCGGCCGTCATAGGCGTCACGCGTGATGCAGAAGGCCCATCTGGTCGAAGGGCAG
Source organism: Azospirillum picis (assembly GCF_017876115.1). GTDB lineage: Bacteria > Pseudomonadota > Alphaproteobacteria > Azospirillales > Azospirillaceae > Azospirillum > Azospirillum picis. The sequence goes on along the minus strand of NZ_JAGINO010000001.1, from coordinate 475,566 downwards.
GGCGACGAACCCCTCGCCATAGGCCGGCGAGTTGGAGGCCAGCGTGTAATCCCCGGCCCCCGGGTTGATGAAGTGGGGGTCCATCCACTCCGAGCCCTTGTCGTAGCCGGCCGCCTGCCAGTTCTGCAGCGTGCCGGTGGTGCCGCTGGGCAGCACCTGCGGCCAGACCTGGAACAGCTTGCCGTTGGCCTGGGCGCCCGAATACTCGTTGTCGTGGAAGGTGCCGGCGCCGCCGGGACCGTAGATGTCCACCGCCGTGCCCTTCGAGGTGTCGAAGATGTTATGGTAGATCTCGTTGTTCGACATCACGTGGCCCTTCCAGCCGCTCCAGGCAACGCTCTGCTGCAGGCCCATGGCGTCGCCGGTGTTGCCGGCGACGAGGTTGTTCACCACCGTGTTGTTCCAGCCGCCGTGCAGGAACAGGCCGCCGATGTTGCCGTGGACGTAGTTGCCCTTCACCGTGGCGCCGCTGGTCCAGTCGTCGAGATAGATGCCCCAGCTCGCCACCTGGCCCGACGGGTTGGTCGCCGTGGTGCCGGTCACCTCGTTGTTGACGACGGTGTGGTTCGTCAGGTCCTGCTGGCGGTTGATCAGGTAGATGCCGCCGCCGTCGTTCGATTCCAGGTTGGCGTCGATGATCTTGTTGTAGGCGATGGTCGCGCGGTAGGTCGCGTCGCTGCCGTCCGTCTGCACCGAGCCGACGGCGATCGCCTTCTCCGGCGAGTCCTCGATCTGGTTGTGCGTGACCTTGACGTCGGAGCTGCCGTTGACCCAGATGCCGGCGTCGCCGCGGTCGGCGGCGTTGGGATGGCGGATCAGGTTGTCCGACACCACGGTGGCGTTGGATCCGGCCTTGACGAAGATGGATTCGGCGCCGGTGCTCTCGAACTGGTTGCCGACGACCTGGCTGTTGGCGCTGTTCTGCACCGTGATGCCGTAGCCGCCGCCCTTCACGACATTGTTGGCGAAGACCAGGCCGGAGGCGTTGTCGGCGAAGACATAGTGCCCGCTCGCCACGCCGTCGGTGAAGGTCAGCCCCTCGATGGTGACGTTCTTGGCGCCGCCGACGCCGATCGACACCGATGCCTGCGAGCCGCCGTGGATCACCGCCTTCTCGTTGCCGTAGCTGGCGAAGGTCACGCCGGAGTCCTGGCCGTCCAGCCACAGCGGGCTCTTCAGGTGGTAGTCGCCGCCGCGCACGTAGGTGGTGTCGATGTCGCTCGACCGCATGGCCGACTGGGCCTTCTGCAGGCTGGCGAAGGGACCGTCGGTGCCGTCGGCGTTGGGAGCCACCAGCTTGCCCGACCAGCTATCCTTGCCGTTGGTGGCGACGTAGAAGCCGGGGCCGGTCGGTTCCGGGATGGTGGGGGTGGTCGGCGTGGTGGGCGTCGTGGGCGTGGTCGGGGTGGTCGGGGTGGTCGGGGTGGTCACGGAGCCGGCCGGGAAGTCATGCGCGGGGGCGTCGACCACCAGCGTTCCGTTCCACCACATCCCCTTCTGGCCGGCGACGACGTCGCGGCCGTCGAGCGCGCCCTTGTCGTAGGTCACGGCACTGTCGGTCGCGGCGTACTTGTGGCCGTTGATGGTGACGCTGTTGACCGTCAGGCTGCGGTCCTGGCCGTTGACGATGCTGTCGTTGTCGTACTGGATCTGGACCTTGTGGGCGACCTTGTCGGCCACGTCGGTGGTGAAGCTGTAGTCCTTGCCGCTCGTGCCCACCGTGGCGTCGCCGACCAGCTTGCCGTCGACGAGCAGCTTGAAGTGCGCGTTCACACCGCCGGCCGCGACGCCCTGGGCGTTGACGACGATGGTGTCCTTGCCGGTGGTGCCGGCCTCAGGCGTGGTGGGGGTCGGCGTCGGCGTGGTGGGGGCAGGGGAGGTGGAGGCCGGGAAATAGCTCTTGTCGGCGTTCACCACCAGCGTGCCGTTCCACCACATGTTGGACTGGCCGGCGACCACGTCCTTGCCGTCGAGCGCGAACTTGTCGTAGCTGACGATGCCGGCGTTCGGGGCGATCGCCTTGCCGCCGATGCTGATGCTGTTGACGGTCAGGTTGCGGTCCTGCCCGTTGACCGACCCGTCGTTGTCGTACTGGATCTGGACCTTGTGCGCGGTGTCGGCGGTCAGAACGGGGGTGAAGACGAAATCCTTCGCCGTGGTTCCGGCGGTGCCTTCGCCCACTTTCTGGCCGTCGACAAGCAGGGTGAAATGCGCGTTCGTCCCGCCGGCGGCGATGCCCTTGGCGTTCACGACGATCTTGGTGGTGGTGCTGGCCATCGGTTCGGTGTCCTCGCCTGATGTGCGCCCGGCGCCGGGTGGGCGCTGATGGGGCGTGATGTCCGTTCTGGGCCTGAAGCCGTGTGCGGGGCGAAGATGGCGCGGGGCTGCGGGATCTTTGTGTGATGTTTTTGCCGGATATCCGACGAATGCGGGACAAATTGTGGTCGGCCGGAACGGCGGGCTTGCCGGCCGGTTAAAGCGTTTGCAGTGCAGCATTTCCGCAACAGCATCCGGGCAGAAACACTGGGGGAATCCCGAATCGCTGCACGAAGCCATTGAATAAAAGGTGGTTTTCCCTGATTGTTTGGGGTGGCCGCAACTGCCGGATGAACGGCTTTCGATGCGGCAACCGTCCGGACCAGGCACCCCGGTGCCGGGCCTACGCGCGGAACAAGGATCGAACGAGAGATGCACGAGTATAGCGAGCGGCCGCGCCGCGCAGACGAACACCCCAGCCACCGGCCCCTGCCGCCGGGCTGTTTCCGGGTGCAGCGGCCCATTCGCTTTTCCCACAGCGACCCGGCCGGTATCGTCTATTTCCCGGTCTATTTCGACATGTTCAACGGCGCGGTGGAGGACTGGTTCACCCAGGGCCTGGATATCGACTATGCCAGCATGATCCTGGAGCGCCGGATCGGCCTGCCGATCGTCCACGCCGACTGCGACTTCCTGATCCCCAGCCGGATGGGCGAAACGCTGACGCTGGGCGTCCTGCTGGAGCGGCTGGGCCGCAGCTCCCTGCAGCTTCGCATCAACGGCGAGCATGACGGGCAGGTGCGGCTGTCTGGCAGCCTGACGCTGGTCACCACCTCGCTGGACAACTTCGCCGCCGTGCCGATCCCCGACGACATCCGCGTGGCGATGGAACGCTATCAGGCCGGCTGCGCGCTCTGAGCCATCGGGCGCAGCCCGCTTAAAGCCGCCGGGCGCAGCCCGCTCCGGGCCAACAGGCGCAGCCCGCTCCGAAAGCGGGCTGCCGCCGTCCTCAGGGCACCGCCGGCGCCGCCTGCTTCTCCTTCGCCGGCTCGGCGGCGGCAGGGCGGACGGTCGGTGGGCCGCCGGCGGCGGTGACCAGGCGGTCGCTCGCCGCCTCCAGCCGGTCTTCCAGGTCGCGCATCGCCTCTGCCCGTGGCAGGCCGGGGGCGATCGGCGGCAGGAACTCCACCACCACGGTGCCCGGACGCTTGAGGAAGCTGTGGCGCGGCCAGTAGAGGCCGGCGTTCAGCGCCATCGGCACGATCGGAATGCCGAGGCTCTCGTAGAGCATGCCGACGCCGATGCGGTAGGGCCGGTAAGTGCCGGGGGCGACGCGGGTCCCCTGGGGAAAGATCACGATCGGGCGGCCCTGGTCGCGCACCGGGCGCGAGTTGCGGATCAGCGACTTGATCGCCGCCCCGCCGGCGCCGCGGTTGACCGGGATCATCTTCGCCTTGGCGGCGTACCAGCCCCAGATCGGGATCCACATCAGCTCCCGCTTCAGGATGATCGCCGGGTCCTTCACCAGCAGGTGGAGCTTCATCGTCTCCCAGGCCGACTGGTGCTTGGCGGCGAGCAGGAAGGGGCCGTCGGGCAGGTTCTCCCGCCCGCGCACCTCGTAGCGGATGCCGACGAGCGTGCGCTCCAGCCAGCCGACGCTGCGCAGGTACCAGACCACCACCGCGACCATCTGCGGACGCGGCAGCAGCAGCATCCACAGCAGGGCGATGCACATCACCGCGGTCCAGGCATGGAACGCGATGTTGAAGGCGAGGGACCGGATCCAGATCATGGCCGGCAACTTGTCAGGTCTTCATCGACTTCTCAAGTATTCCCCGCTTGCGGACCGCCGGCGCTGGCCGCCGCGGCGGCGGGGGGACGCGAGCAAGGGGCGGGTGGACTCCTCCCCGGCGCCGGTGCATTGTCCCCGGCGCGGGAGGGCAGAAGGTTTTGGTGGGACCGTGATTCGTTTCGAGAATGTCGGCTTGCGGTACGGGACCGAGGCGGAGGTCCTGCGCGACATCAGTTTCACCCTGCTGCCGGGCTCCTTCCATTTCCTGACAGGCGCCAGCGGGGCGGGCAAGTCGTCGCTGCTGAAGCTGATGTATCTGGCCCACCGCCCGTCGCGCGGCCTCGTCACCCTGTTCGGCCGCGACATGGCGATGGCCACCCGCGCCGAACTGCCGGAGCTGCGGCGTCAGATCGGCGTGGTGTTCCAGGACTTCGCCCTTCTCGACCACCTGTCGGCGCTGGACAACGTGGCGCTGCCGCTGCGCATGTCGGGCACGCCGGAAGCCGACATCGTCGCCCACTGCACCGAGATCCTGCGCTGGGTGGGACTGGGCAACCACCTGCACGCCAAGCCCTCCACCCTGTCGGGCGGCCAGAAGCAGCGCGTCGCCATCGCCCGCTCGGTCATCAACCGGCCGCGGCTGCTGCTGGCCGACGAGCCGACCGGCAACGTCGACGACGGCATCGGCATGCGCCTGCTCTACCTGTTCGAGGAATTGCACAAGCTGGGAACCACCGTGGTGATCGCCACCCACAACGAGGCGCTGATCCGCCGCTTCGACCATCCGCACCTCCATCTCGACAGCGGGCGGCTGCAGGTCCGGCCGGCCCGCAACGGCCGCCATCCCGACACGCGGTGGGAGTAGCGGCATGGCGCTACTCCCCGTCCGCCCCCGTTCCGACCTGCCGCTGGCGGTCGATCCCAGCGCCCGCTTCCTCGGCTGGATCACCGCGCTGATGGTGTTCCTGGCAGTGCTGGCCTCGGCCGGCGCCATGCTGGTGTCGGACATGGCGCGGCGCTGGGACAACGGCCTGGCCGGCGGCCTGACGGTGCAGGTGGCGCCGCTGCCGGGCGCCCCGGTGACGCCGCTCGACGAACGGGCGGAGGCGGCTTTGACCGTCCTGCGCGCCTCCCCCGGCATCCGGTCCGCGGTGCTGCTGTCCGGCGGCGAGATCGCCCACCTGCTGGAGCCCTGGCTCGGGCCGGAGGCGGCCGATCCGCTGCTGCCGATGCCGCGGCTGATCGACGTCGTCACCGACGGGCCGGTCGACGTGGCGGCGTTGCGGCTGCGGCTGGCTTCCGCGGCGCCGGGCGCGACGCTGGACGACCATGCGGTGTGGCTTGCCGACCTCCGGTCCTTCGCCGGGGCGGTGCGGCTGGTGGCGCTCGGCGTGGTGGTGATGATCGGGGCGGCGGCGGTGGCGACCGTGGTCTTCGCCGTGCGCACCGGCCTCGCCATCCACCGGCCGGTGGTGGAACTGCTGCACCTGATGGGCGCCACCGACCGCTACGTCTCCCGCCAGTTCGAGCGGCATGTGGTGGCGATGAGCCTGCGCGGCGGCAGCATCGGCCTGCTGCTGGCCGGCGGCGCGCTGTTCGGCCTGCATCGGGCCTCCCAGGGACTGCGGGCCAGCATGCTTCCCGATCTGGCGCTGGCCTCCTGGCAATGGGCGGCGCTGCTGCTGGTGCCGCTGGCGCTTGCCCTGCTGGCGCTGGTCACCGCGCGCTGGACCGTGCTGCGCACGCTGGGGTCGATGCCGTGAGGACGGGGGCCGGCGGACGGGTTGGCGGAGGCGGCAGTGGAGGCGGCAGCGGGCGCCGCGGCGGGGTGGTGGCGCGGGCGGTCGGGACCCTGCTGGCCGGAGCGCTGCTGCTGGGGCTGGCCTGGGCGGCCGGGCTGGTCTGGTATGCCGGCGACGTGCCGCGCAGCTCGCCCGATGCCGGCCGGCAGACCGACGCGATCGTCGTGCTGACCGGCGGCAGCAACCGGTTGAGCACCGGGCTGGAGCTTCTCGCCGCCGGACGGGCGAAGAAGCTGTTCGTCTCGGGCGTCTATGACGGGGTCGAGGTGCAGGAGCTGCTGAAGCTGTCCCGCCGGTCGCCGACCGAGCTGGAATGCTGCATCACGCTGGGCTACTCCGCGGAGAGCACCATCGGCAACGCCTACGAGACGGCCGACTGGATGCGCGACCAGGGGTTCCGGTCGCTGCGGGTGGTGACGGCCAACTACCATATGCGCCGCAGCCTGCTGGAGCTGTCGATGGCGATGCCCGACATCGAGCTGGTCCCCTATCCCGTGGTGGCGCCCACCGTCCACCTGGAGGAATGGTGGCTGTGGCCGGGCACCGCGAGCCTGCTGGTCAACGAGTACAACAAGCTGCTGCTGGCGACGCTGCGCTGGCTGATCCATTCGGCGGTGGGAGGCTGATCCGCCCGGCGGCGGGCGTGGGGCGGGTGAATGGCCGCGATCTCGCCGGCCTCGACGCCGCCGTCCGCGCCGCGGTCGGCACCATGCTGCAAGGATGAGGAGCCTGGCGCTGGCCGACCGCGTGGTGGATCTGGCGGCCGGCCCGGGCGGACCGGCCTTTGCCGGCGAGGGGCCGGACGACGACCGAAGCAGAAGAGAATGAGAATGACTTGCAATTGGGTCGGAGCGCGGTTACTGTCTCTCCAAGGTTGACGCCCGGGCGACGTCGAACGCTCCGTTTCGGACAGGCACGCCCATCCTGCCACGCCGTTCTGCAAGAAAGACACGCCATGCACGACAGCGCCGTCTCCGTTCCCGCTTCCTTCACCGCCGTTTCCCTGCCGGTTGTGGAATCCGCCCGCCTCATGTCGGGCAGCCGCGAGATCGTGATCCAGCACGCCGGGCAGAGCTATCGCCTGCGCGTGACCCGCGCCAACAAGCTGATCCTGACGAAATAAGCGTACAAAACAATCAAACGAACCTTCCGGGAAGACGCCACCGAGAATGGGCGCCTGGCCGTCATGGCCAGGCGCCCATTGTCTTTAGGCTCGGCAACCGGTCAGGCCTGCCCCGTCACCTCATAGCCGGCGTCCTCGATGGCTTGGCGGATCGTGGCCTCATCGGCCTTGCCCTCGACCGACACTTCGCCGGCATTCAGGTCGACCAGGGCACGCTCGACGGCCGGCAGCGCCTCCACCGCCTTGGTCACGGTCTGGGCGCAATGGCCGCAGGTCATCCCGGACACCTTCAACGTCAGCATGGCTCTTCTCCCTCGGCAGCATGATGATGCGATGGGGCGAGGATGGGGCTTCCAGCGATGGGAAGGTCAAGCCCCCATCCGGACTTGAGACTTCCCGCCCGGCCCGGACCTCAACCATCCCCGGGGAGCTTCGTCCCGCTCCACCCCTGTTCTCTGATTCGAGACAATATCTCGACATAGAGACAGTATGGTTATTATTTGTCTCGAAAAAGAGAATTGAAATATCACCGCCGATGCCGGGCGATGGATGAGGTTTTGTGGACTTTCAAGGCATTAACGGCTTTTCACCGACCCCGCGGAGCACTGGCACGCGCCTTGCTGAAAGCGGGCATCCCCGCCGGGGATCCTCATGGAGAGCCGCGATGCCGCTGGTCACAGCATCCACCCTTCTGCCCGCCCCGGCGCGCCGCGTCTGGTCGCTGGTGCGCTGGGACGGTGCGTTGGGCGAGTGGTATCCCGGCGCCGCCTCCATGACGGTGGACGGAACGGAGAAGGGGGCGCTCCGGCGGCTGCAGCTTTACGACGGGTCGCGGGTGGTCCACCGGCTGGAGCATGTCAGCCGGATCGACGACGCCTACACCTACGCGGTGGTGGCGGGACCCTACCCGGTGGACGGCCTCCTGGCCCAGATCCGGCTCAGCCCGGACGGGGGTGGCCAGGCGCTGCTGCATTGGACAGCCACCTTCAATCCGCTCAAGCGGCCGGAGGACGACTCCGAACGCTTCGTCCGCGGCCTCTACGAGGCCGGCATGGCACGCCTGCGCGCGCTGCTTCGTCCCGCAAGCGGGTGACGGCGCCGGTCGGCGCGGGTCGCGGTCCCGCCCGATGCCGTCGCCAGCCAAACAAGACCATAAGGCCCAACAAAAACATAAGGGAGTATCGCCTAAATGAGTTTCCTGGTCTGCGTGGGAGCGCTCGCGTTCCTCATGCTGGTCGCCTATCGCGGCTTCAGCGTGATCCTCTTCGCGCCCGTCGCGGCTCTCGGAGCCGTGCTGCTGACCGACCCGTCCGCCGTGCCGCCGATCTTCACCGGCCTGTTCATGGACAAGATGGTCGGCTTCGTGAAGCTGTACTTCCCGGTCTTCCTGCTGGGTGCGGTGTTCGGCAAGGTGATCGAGCTGTCCGGCTTCTCCAAGTCGATCGTCTCGGCCGTCATCAAGATGGTCGGCCGCGAGCGTGCCGTGACCTCCATCGTGCTGGTCTGCCTGCTGCTGACCTATGGCGGCGTGTCGCTGTTCGTGGTGGTCTTCGCCGTCTATCCCTTCGCCGCCGAGATGTTCCGGCAGGGCGACATCCCCAAGCGCCTGATCCCCGGCGTGGTGGCACTCGGCGCCTTCACCATCACCATGGACGCGCTGCCGGGCACGCCGCAGATCCAGAACATCATCCCCACCACCTTCTTCAAGACCGACGCCTATGCCGCCCCCTGGCTCGGCCTGATCGGCTCGGCCTTCATCCTGGTGGTGGGCCTCCTCTATCTGGAATGGCGCGTCCGCTCGGCCATCGCGCGCGGCGAGGGCTATGGCAGCGGCCACAGCAACGAGCCGGAGCCGGTGGCGGCCGAATCGCTGCCCAACCCGATCCTGGCGCTGTCGCCGCTGGTCGCCGTCGGCGTGCTGAACAAGCTGTTCACCCTGGCCATCCCCAGCGTCTACGGCGCCACCAACGAGGTGACGCTGACCCCCGGCACCAAGCCGCTGGTCACCCAGGTGTCGTCGGTCGCCGGCATCTGGGCGGTCGAGGGCGCGCTGCTCTGCGGCATCCTGATGGTCCTGGCCTTCGCCTGGAAGCCGGTGTCGCAGCGCTTCGCCGAGGGCACCAAGGCCGCCATCGGCGGCTCGCTGCTGGCCGCCATGAACACCGCCTCGGAATACGGCTTCGGCGCGGTCATCGCGGCGCTGCCCGGCTTCCTGATCATCCGCGACGCCCTGTCGGCCATCCCCAACCCGCTGGTCAACGAGGCGGTGACCGTCACCGCGCTGGCCGGCATCACCGGTTCGGCGTCGGGCGGCATGAGCATCGCGCTGGCGGCGATGGCCGACCAGTTCATCACCGCCGCCAACGCCGCCGGCATCCCGATGGAGGTGCTGCACCGCGTCGCCTCCATGGCCAGCGGCGGCATGGACACCTTGCCGCACAACGGCGCCGTCATCACCTTGCTGGGCGTCACCGGGTTGACGCACCGGCAATCCTACGGCGACATCTTCGCCGTCACCTGCATCAAGACGCTGGCGGTCTTCTTCGTGATCGCCGTCTATTACCTGACCGGGATCGTCTGATCATGAAGAACAAGCTCATTTCCCTGGAAGACGCCGTCGCGCGCATTCCCGACGGCTCGTCCCTGCTGATCGGCGGCTTCATGGCCGTCGGCGGCCCCAACCGGCTGGTGGATGAACTGATCCGCCAGGGCAAGCGCGACCTGACCATCATCGCCAACGACACCGCCCGGCCCAACAACGGGCTCGGCAAGCTGGTGGTGGAGAAGCTGGTGCGCCGGGTCGTCACCAGCCACATCGGCCTGAACCCCGAGACGCAGAAGCAGATGATCGCCGGCGCCATCGAGGTCGAGCTGGTGCCGCAGGGCACCCTGGCCGAGCGCATCCGCGCCGGCGGCGTCGGGCTGGGCGGCGTGCTGACCCCCACCGGCGTCGGCACGACGGTGGAGGAGGGCAAGCGCACGGTCGAGATCGACGGTGCCACCTATCTGCTGGAAATGCCGATCAAGGCCGATTTCGCCCTTGTCGCCGCCAAGCAGGCCGACCTGTACGGCAACCTGACCTACGCGCTGACCGCCCGCAACTTCAACCCGCTGATGGCGATGGCCGCGGCCACCGTGATCGCCGAGGCCGAGGACATCCTGCCCGTCGGCTGCATCCCGCCCGACGCGGTGATGACGCCCTCGGTGCTGGTCGATTACATCGTCGCCGCAACGCCGCGCTGACCGGGGAGTAGAGAGCCATGGATGAAAAGACCCTGATCGCCAAGCGCGTCGCGCTGGAACTGATGGACGGCGACCTCGTCAACCTGGGCATCGGCCTGCCGACCCTGGTCGCCCGCTACGTCCCCGCCGGGCGCCACGTGTTCTTCCAGTCGGAGAACGGCATCATCGGCATGTCCGGCCCGATCACCGGGGCGGAAAACCACGACCTGACCGATGCCGGCGGCTCGCCCATCTCGGCCCTGCCGGGAGCGGCGTCCTTCGACAGCGCCCTCTCCTTCGGGCTGATCCGCGGCGGCCACCTGGACGTCACCGTCCTGGGCGGCCTGCAGGTCGACCGCGAGGGGCGGCTCGCCAACTGGATGGTGCCGGGCAAGATGGTGCCGGGCATGGGCGGCGCCATGGACCTCGTCACCGGCGCCCGCCGGGTGATCGTCGCCATGCAGCACAGCGCCAAGGGCGAGGCGAAGATCGTTGAGCGCTGCGCGCTGCCGCTGACCTCGGTCCGCCGCGTCGACCTGGTGGTGACCGACCTCGCCGTCATCGAACCGACCGATGCGGGCCTCGTCTTGAAGGAAACCGCCCCCGGTGTCACGGTGGAGCAGGTCCTCGCCAACACCGGGTGCGAGCTGATCATCGCCCCGGATCTCCGTTCCATGCCGCTCGAGGGATAAGAAGAATGACCAATCTGAAGGGGAAGGCCGCGCTCGTCACCGGGTCCACCAGCGGGATCGGCCTCGGGATCGCACGGCAGCTTGCGGGGCAGGGCGCCGACCTGATGCTGAACGGCTTCGGCGACGCCGGCTACATTGCCGAGCTGTGCCGGTCGCTGGGCGAGGAGTTCGGCGTCCGCGTCGCCCACAACGGCGCCGACATGTCGAAGCCCGAGGAGATCGAGGCGATGGTCGCAGCCACCGAGGCGGCCTATGGCCGCCTCGACGTGCTGGTCAACAATGCCGGCATCCAGCATGTGGCGGCGGTCGACGCCTTCCCGGTGGAGCGCTGGGACGCGGTGATCGCCATCAACCTGTCGGCGGTCTTCCACGGCAGCCGCGCCGCCCTGCCGGGCATGAAGCAGCGCGGCTGGGGGCGGATCATCAACATCGCCTCGGTCCACGGGCTGGTCGGGTCGGTCAACAAGTCGGCCTACGTCGCCGCCAAGCACGGCGTCATCGGCCTGACCAAGGTGACGGCGCTGGAACTGGCGGAGACGAACATCACCTGCAACGCCATCTGCCCAGGCTGGGTGCTGACGCCGCTGGTGCAGAAGCAGATCGACGCGCTGGCCGCCACGCGCGGCATCGCGGTCGAGGAGGCCGGACGCGAGCTGCTCAGCGAGAAGCAGCCGTCGAAATCCTTCGTCACGCCCGAGCAGCTCGGCGAGCTGGCGGTGTTCCTGTGCTCGGAAGCCGCCGGCAACATGCGCGGCGCGGCGCTGACCATGGATGGCGGCTGGACGGCGCAGTAAGCGCGCGGTTTACAGCGTCGCGGCGGTATAGCCGCGCAGAGGCTGCGCATCGCGTCCCCGCATCGCGCCCCCGGCCAGGGGGGCGGTGCGGGGCCTGATGCGGGGGCGTCAGCCCTCGCCGGCCGCCGGCACGACGTCGAAGGGCGTGGCGATGAAGGGGCGGCCCTGGCCGTGTCCGGCGCGGGCATGGCCGCGTTCGGTCGCCGCCTGGCGGAAATAGCCGACCACGAACACCCGGATCGCATTGGCGAGCGACACGCCGGCCTGTACCGACTGGCGGCCCTGGCGGGTCATCCTGTCCTGGACGTCGGCACAAAGCTCCTCCACCGTCAGGTCCTCCCGGCGGCAGATTTCCTCCAGCCCTTCCCAATAGGACGGCTCCAGGCGGATCGTGACCTCCCGCTTGGACAATTTCAGCGTGCGGGAGGTCAGAGACGCAACCCCTGGGGATTGATTGTTGCGTGGTGAATTTTTCCCGTCGCTCGACATGACTCCCATTCCTCGTGCTGTCCGTGTGATTGCCCCCACACGGTGTCCACTATAGCGCGCTTGCAACTCCGGCTGTGAAAAACTTTCGGCAGGTAAGGAATCATCCTTATAGGCCACCCTCGGGATCACCGGCCATGTCCCTGAGGAGAGCGAGGTCGTTGATGACGATGAACCCTTTGGCGTATGTCACCGCGCCAGTCCGGCGCAGCGCGCCGAGGCACTTGTTCACCATTTCCCGGGTGACGCCGAGCATGTTCGCCAGCGATTCCTGCGAGAGTGGCAGGGTCAGCCGCAACCCGGCCGTGGTCGGCTGCCCGTAGCTGTCGGACAGCAGCAGCAGCCGGCGGGCGAGCCGGCGCGGAACGTCGTGGAAGACGGCATCCTCGATGTTCTCCGACACCCAGCGCAACCGCTCGCACAGCACCACCATCATGCGGGTGCACAGGCGCGGATGGCGTTCCAGGAAGGGAATGAAGTCGGCGCGGTCGACGCGGTAGAGCTCCACCGGCCGCAGGGCGACGGCGGCGGCCGTGCGTTCCCGTCCGTCGATCAGCGCGATCTCGCCAAGGACGTCGCCGGTCTCCAGGATGTTCAGCAGCATCGTCTTGCCGTCCGCCGAGGAGGTGCGGATGGCGATCTGGCCCTTCAGCACGGCGAACAGGCTGTCGCCGGGGTCACCCTTCTGGAAGATGGTCCGGTCGGCATCGAAGCGGACGATACGGCCAAGTCCCAGCAGCTCCGCCATCTGGCCGGGGTCAAGCTCGCCCAGCAGTCGGTTGCGCCGCAGCACCGCCGCGACATCCATCGGCGCAGTCATCCGTCCATCCAGATCCCGTTTCGCAGCCCGCCGGGCCGGCTTGCCACCTGGCCGCGCCGCAGCGGTGGGATCACTCTACCCGATGTGGGCTCAGGCCGCGAGCGGTGCCGCATCGCGCAGCGCGCGATCCCACAGGATGGTATGCTCGAAGTGGAAGCGGGCTGCCTGGGCATCGGCCGCCGCGGAGGGCCGGGAGTGGGCTTGGCATTTGGATTGGGATTGGCCGAAACGCCGCGCCATCACGCGCAGCATCGACTTCGCATCGTCCCGCTTCTGGTCGAAGCGGCCTTGCGGCAGCCAGGTCCGGAAGGCCGACAGCTCGGCCGCCGGCAGGCCGATGTCGCCGGCCAGCCGCAGCATGCGCCCGTAGCCGCGCTCGCGGTAGGGCAGCTCCTTGGCGATCGCTTCCAGGCGGAACGCGGTTTCCATCGCCAGCACGCGGTCCGCCACCGCGTCGGACAGGGTGCGGCGGATGTTGACCATCGCCTCCGACAGGGCGGTGTAGCCGAGTTCGGCCGGGCCGTGCACGACCGCCACCTCGTCGTCATCCTCCAGCCGGCCGTCGCGGAACGCCTCGAAGATGGCGCCCACGCCGATCATGCCGAAGGGATAAAGCTCGGCCGCCCGGAGCGCACCCATGCTGGAGGCGCCGAAGACCGGGATGCCGGCGTGGATGGCGTAGAGGATTTCCTTGTGCCAGACCGACGGCACGCTTTCGAAGAAGCCGTCGATGATCCCGATCGCCTTCGGCTTCTCGGCGCACAGCCGCAGCACGTCGCCCTGGGCGACCGGCGGCAGCCAGGTGGCGTCCAGCAGGGCGGCCGCCTCTTCGCGCGGCAGGGTGGGGCCGAGGAAAACATGGATGCCGGTCATGCCGCCTTCTCCGTGATCGGGTGGCCGAGCGCGCGCAGGCCGCGGTCACCCAGCAGATAGTCGGGGGAGTCGTCGGCACCCTCCAGGCCGGGCACGACGACGCGCACGACGGGGATGCCGAACTCCGGCTTGGTCAGGTCGACCGCCACCGCCTCGTCGATGCCGACGGCACGCAGCCGGTCGAGCTGGTGGGCGAGGTCGGCCTCGATGGTGGGGGCGGTGCTGGTCGGGCAGGTGCGGAAGGACCGGCGCAGGGAGGGCTGGCCGGGCGCACCGTCGGAGCCGCCATCGGAGCCGCCGACGATCAGGGCCTTCCAGCGGGCATGGTGGCCGGGGTCGAGGTGCCGCTCGTACTCGGCGCGGGGCATGTCGTCGCGGGCGCCGGCGATGAAGGTGAGGCGGCTCTGCGCCGCCTCGGTCAGCGCGCGGGACAGGGCGATCTCGCGGGCGGCGTGGCAGCCCATGCCGCTTGCCGGCCGCACCGAATGCTGCGGCAGCTCCTCGCGCTCGACGATGCGGCAGAGGAAGGCCGGCAGGCCGACGTCGCTGGTGATCTCCCAGACGCCGACCGCGACGCCGGCGGCCTCGAAGCGGTCGATCAGCGACCGGCAGACCGGATCGTCGACGCTGTCGAGGTCGATGCGGGTCCCGGATTGCGCGTCCTCGCCGGCAAGGCGCCACAGGGTGGTCGCGTCGCGCTCGACCAGTTCGGTGATCGCGTGGCTGATCGCCTCGATTTTGTGGTTGCCGGACGCCAGCCCGTTGGAGCCGGCCAGGAAGGCGCCGTGGCCGGGGGCCATCGGCATGGTGAAATTCAGGTGGACCATCTCGAACGGCACCCATTTCGGGCCTCCGTTCAGCAAATCCTGCCCCTCGATCCACAGGATGGGGCTGTGCGGGTTGAAGCTGCCGGTCGCCAGGCGCGGCAGCCGGCCGACATCGACCACCGGGTGGGTCCAGCGCAGCTCCTCGTAGCTGGCGAACTTCAGCGGCAGGGTGATGCGCTCGGCGTGATAGCTCTCGATCGACTCCATGACCCCCGACGCCTTGGCGGCGGCGAGCGTCACCCCCTTGCCCTGCGACACCGAGATGGAGCGCGAGTTGGGGCGCGTCACCATCACCACCGGAATGCCGACGGCGTCCAGCCCGGTGACGTTGGCGACCCGGGTGATTCCCATCACCGGCAGGAACGGGGCGACCCGCTCCAGGGTCCGTTCGGGCGCCATGATCCGGTGGGTGCCGACCGTGTGGGCCTTCACCGCATCCGAAACGGCGGCTTTGACATCGAGAAGATCGAAGGGCATCGCGGCTTGTCCGGGGCGGCTCGTTCGCGGAACGGGAGGGCGGGGGACGGGCGTCCGCGGGTCCGTGGCCGGTCAGCGCCTTGCGGGGCAACGCTTGGCGGCGCTGGTGGCCACGGTCCGAGGAACGGAGCCCGGAAGCCCGGTCAGACGCCCGGGGTGATCATGATGCGGGCGGCCTCGTGGTCGGCCGACTGGAAGCCGGCGCGGTCGCCGGAGCGGACATGGGTGCGGGCGGTGGCGATGGCGCTGTCGGCGACTTCCGACACGCCGTGGGCGGTCACCGCATAGAGACGGCCGTCGGCGCCACGGATCATCGAGGCCTGGGAGATGGAAACGCTCATTCGGGTTCTCCTTCTGGTGTGCTTTGACCCCTCAACTCTTCACATGCAGGGGAATGCGCGGCTGTGAAAAGCTTCACAGTGCGGGACCGCCCGCGGCATGTAGACAGCGGGTTCACGCGAAATCCAAAGAGCGCACGCGGTCGACGCGCCACGCACGGGAGAGCGGCCCCATGCTCGTACACAAGAAGACCTTCGACATGTCCGATGCCATCGACCTCAATGCCCTGATGGCATGGCCGACGGTCGTATCCCGGACCATTCCGCTGCCGGACCGCCGCATGCGGCTGCGCCTGGAGAAGGCGATCTGGAGCGGTCTTGACGACATCGCACGGAAGGAGCGCCGGCCGGTCCAGGATCTGTGCCGCGAGGTCGACGCGATGCGGCCGTCGACCACCCCGCTGACCAGCGCCATCCGCAGCTATGTCCTGGATTACTACCGGCAGTCCGAGGCGGATTGACGGGCTCCAACCAAGGGTTCCGGCCGTTCCGGCCTGCGGTGCCGCCTCGCCGGCCGGCATCCGGGCGCGGCGCGGCCGGTGTCCCGCGTCAGCGTTGCGCCGGAACCATTTCCCGGCGGGCGGCGCAGCGTTCGGCTGTCGGTGCCAGCCCGAGGCGCCGGGCATTCTGTTCCGCCTGCCGCAACAGCAGGACGGCCTGGTCGTCACCACCGCTCTGGACGAAGGCCGCCTCCGCATCCAGGGCCTGCGCCTTGGCAGAATAGCCCAGCCGGCCGGATTTCCGGGACGCCTCCAGGACCAGTGCCGCCTGTTGCCTTGCCTTTCCCACCTGCCCGGTGAGCAGGCAGGTCTCCCCGAACCAGAGATGCACCTGATGGATGTAGGCGTTGGCGCTCTCGCTGCGGGCGAACTGCAGCGACTGGGCGAACAGCCGGAATCCGTCGTCCAGCTTTCCGCCCAGCACATGCACGTAGGCCGTGGCGCCCAGGAGGAAGGCCCGGTGGAGCCTGGAGTTGATCGCCTCGCAGATTTCCAGCGCCCTGTCGAGGTAGGATGCGACGTTGCCGTGGCGGCTCAACAGAAGGAAGGCGAGGCTGATGTGCTCGAAAGCGAACAGCCTCGAGAAGTTGTGCGCACTGTATTCGGCGGCGTCGACCGCGCGGACGGCGGCGGCGATCGCCTTGCCCTCCAGTCCCATTTCGGCATAGGTGCGGGCCAGGTTGGCGCAGATGCCAACCTCGCCGACCACCGCCAGGCCGTAGCGCTCGCGCGACTGACCGCCGGAAAGCAGCAGACTGGCGGCTTCCAGCACGTTGGAGCCCTCGGCGAAGCGCCCCTTTTCCGCCAGGATGCCACCCAGGCGCCCAAGGAGCTGGATCTTCGTGTTCAGGTCGAAGCCGCCGTCGTCGACCTCCAGCCCCTCCTGACTGTACTCGATCGCGCGGTCGATGTGGCCGTGGGCCCATTCGATGGCGGCCAGCATCGACGACGCGCGGGCGTAGCGCCGCGGATCGGAGGCCGATAAGGAGAGCCGGCGGGCCTGTTCGAGCAGCCCGTTGGTGTCGGTTTGCCCGCGTGGCAGCTTCGCGCGGGCGAGCGCGATGGAGCCGTCGATCCGCCGCAGCCGGTTCTGCGCCGTGTCCGGCGCGCGGCCCAACGCGTCGAGCGCGTTGTGGTAGTGCCGGCTCGCATCCTCCAGCCGCGACCGCAGTTCCGCCCGGACACCGGCCCGCCGGCCGAACAGGTGCGCAACCGGCCAGTTCTCGGCCATGAAGGCGTGGTGCGCCAGCAGATCCAGGCGGTTGGGAAGGTCTTCGTCGCGCCGGTGGCGCAGGGCGTCCAGCACCCGCGCGTGCAGCGCCCTGCGGTCGGCCCGGGTCAGGGTGGCGTAGGCGACCTCCTGGATCAGCGCGTGCTTGAAGGAATATTCCAGGTTGGGAAGCAGGCGGGTGCGCAGGACGAAGCCGGCGCGCTCCAGATAGTCCAGATGCCCGTTCAGCGTCGTGACCGGCAGGCCGGTCAGCACCTGGAGCAGCCCGATGTCGAAGGTGGTGCCGATCACGGCGGCGTTCATCAGCAGCCGGCGGCGCTCCACCGTCAGCAGATCCATGCGTTCGGCCAGCAGCCCGTGCAGCGACCGCGGCAGGCGGTGGACGACGTCAGGGTCGGTCAGCCGGTAGGCGCCGGGCGTCCCTTCGATGGCGTTCGACGCCTCCAATGTGCGCAGCACCTCTTCCAGATAGAGCGGAACGCCCTGGCAGCGGGTGGCGACCTGTGCCTTCAGTTCGGTCAGCGACCAGTCCGGTCCCAGCCAGTAGGCGAGGAAGACCTGCACCTGCGGCGGCGTCAGCGTGCCGAGCTCGATGCGCCGGCCCGCCTGCGTGCCCATCCATCCCTGTTCCTGCGACTCCGGCCCCAGCGGCGGCGGTCGGCGGGTGGCGAGCAGCAGAAGGCGCGATCCGCTGCCGGGCAGCGCCGCGGCCAGCCGGTCGAGCAGCCGGACCATCACCGGCCGCGCCCAGTGGGCATCCTCCACCAGCACCAGGAGCGGACGCCCGGAACCGCTTCCGGAGCCGTTTTCGCTCCCTTTGCCCGGCCACGGCTCGGGCATGGCGCGGGACTCCGGCGCCCCCATCTCCAGCACCGCCGCCGTCAGCCCGTCGATGCCCAGCGACAGCCGCTGGGCCGGGTCGAGGCCCGGCCACAGCGGGTCGAGGCTCGGCCGCCGGAACAGCGCGCGCACCGCGTCGCCGGCCAGACGGCCGGCACGGCGGTCGGCGGCGGCGCAGACCCAGCCGATCCCCTCCTCCCCGGCGCGGCCGGCGACCTGCTCCGCCAGGCTGAGCGCGACCGCTTCCAGGTCGTCCGGGTCGGTCAGCCGGCGGACCGGCATCTGCGGCCATTGCAGCAGGGTCCAGCGCCGGCTGCGCGGCGCGCGCAGGAACTCGCCGACCAGCCGCGACTTGCCGATCCCGGCTTCGCCCTGCAGCAGCAGCATGGCAGGCGCCCCGGCTTCCACCGAGTCGGCGGTGGCGAACAGGGTAGCCACCTCCGCTTCACGGCCGACGCAGGGGGCGTCGGTCGCCGACAGCAGGTCGGCCGCCGTGCGCCGCACCGCCCGCGCGCCGTCGAGCAGGAAGGCCGGCATCGGCTCGACCGTCTCCGCCAGTTGGACGCTCCCCATCGGCCGCACCGTGACCCCGACCGGGATCAGGTCGAGCGTGTCGCGGCTGAGCTGGGCGCTGTCGGACGCGGCGCGCTGCTGCAGCTTGGCGGCCATGTGCACGCACTCGCCGACCATCCGGTAATCGGCCCACTGGCCGCTGGTCAGCACATGGGTGACGGCGTCGCCGGAGCTGATGCCGATCCGGATGTGGAAGAGCGGGCGGCCGTCCTCGCCACGGGTGGCGGCAAGGATGTCCTGCGCCGCGAGGCATGCGCGCAGGGCGTGGTCCTCCTTGGCTCCCGGCGCGCCGAAGGTGGCAAGGAACCCGTCCCCGAGCATCTGGGTGACCGTCCCCTCGTAGCGCGGCACCGCCTCCGACACGCGGGTCAGGATCGACAGCAGGAGGTCGTCGGCATCCTCCGGGTCGCGTCCCGCCACCATGGCCGAGGAACGGACGATGTCGACGAACATCGCGGTGAGCACCTTGCGCTCGCGCGGCTTGCCGCCCGCCGTGCGGGACGCGTCCTGCCAGGGACGGCCCTCGCCGGTCGGCGCGTTCCAGCCGGTGCCCACCCCGGTGTCCGCTCCAGTGCCCGCCCTAGTGTCCGCCGCAGTGTCGGCCACACCCGTCCCTTTCGCGGAATTCGCGTTGACATATTAGAGCATGCATTTTCAATTTTGCGAACATGCGAGCGATGGCGACCGCCAAATTTCAGTGCGTCAAATTTCAACGCGGCGGCAGTACATCATACAGGAGTATGAGGCTCCTGGCCAAAAAGAAAGCGCCGCGACTTGCGCGGCGCTTTCGTCGTTACTTGTCCGGGTATGCGGCATACCTGACTTGCGGCAGCGCGCAACGGCGTTCTGCGCCATCCGGCCCCGTCACCCGCCGACAGCGTCACCGGTTGATCGCGATGCCCTCCACCTGGCTGACGTCGCGGACGGCGCCGCGGTCGGCGCTGGTGGTCAGCGCGGCGTAGGCGCGCAGCGCCGGCGACACCACGCGCTCGCGCCCGACCGGCTTCCAGCCGTCGACGCCCCTGGCATTCATCGCGTCGCGGCGGCGCTGCATCTCCTCGTCGCCGACCGCGAGGCGGATCGAGCGGTTGGGAATGTCGATCTCGATGCGGTCGCCCTCCTGGACCAGGCCGATGGCGCCGCCCTGCGCCGCCTCGGGCGACACGTGGCCGATCGACAGGCCCGAGGTGCCGCCGGAGAAGCGGCCGTCGGTGATCAGCGCGCAGGCCTTGCCCAGCCCCTTCGACTTCAGGTAGCTGGTCGGGTACAGCATCTCCTGCATGCCCGGGCCGCCGCGCGGTCCCTCGTAGCGGATGACGACCACGTCGCCTGCCTTGACCGTGTCGCCGAGGATGCCGGCGACGGCATCGTCCTGGCTTTCGAACACCCGGGCCGGGCCGGAGAATGTCAGGATCGAGGAGTCGACGCCCGCCGTCTTCACGATGCAGCCGTTCGCGGCGATGTTGCCGTAGAGCACGGCCAGACCGCCGTCCTGGCTGAAGGCGTGGGCGGCGTCGCGGATGACGCCCGTCTCGCGGTCGAGGTCCAGTTCCGGCCAGCGGCGCTCCTGGCTGAAGGGGACCACGGTGGGAATGCCGCCGGGAGCGGCCTTGTAGAGGGTATGGACGGACTGGTCCTGGGTGCGCTTGACGTCCCAGCGGTCCAGCGCCTCGCCCAGCGTCGGGGCGTGCACCGTCGGGACGTCGCGGACCAGCAGGCCGGCGCGGTCGAGTTCGCCCAGGATGCCGAAGATGCCGCCGGCGCGATGCACGTCCTCGATATGGACGTCGGACACCGCCGGGGCGACCTTGCAGACGTTGGGCACGCGGCGCGACAGCCGGTCGATGTCGGCCATGGTGAAGTCGACCTCGCCCTCCTGCGCGGCCGCCAGGATGTGCAGCACGGTGTTGGTCGAGCCGCCCATGGCGATGTCCAGCGTCATCGCGTTCTCGAAGGCGGCCTTGGTTGCGATGCCGCGGGGCAGGGCGGTGGCGTCCTCCTCCTGGTACCAGCGGCGGCACAGTTCGACCGCCATCCGGCCGGCCGCGAGGAACAGCTCCTTGCGGTCGGCGTGGGTGGCCAGGATGGTGCCGTTGCCGGGCAGCGACAGGCCGAGCGCCTCGGTCAGGCAGTTCATCGAGTTGGCGGTGAACATGCCCGAGCAGGAGCCGCAGGTCGGGCAGGAGCCGCGCTCCATCACCGCCGCCTCCTCGTCCGACACGGTCGGGTCGGCGGCGGCGACCATGGCGTCGATCAGGTCGACCGCCTTGGTCTTGCCGCGCCAGTTGACCTTGCCGGCCTCCATCGGCCCGCCGGAGACGAAGACCGCCGGGATGTTCAGCCGCATCGCCGCCATCAGCATGCCGGGCGTGATCTTGTCGCAGTTGGAGATGCAGACCAGCGCGTCGGCGCAGTGCGCGTTGGCCATGTATTCGACCGCGTCGGCGATCAGCTCGCGCGAGGGCAGGCTGTAGAGCATGCCGCCGTGACCCATGGCGATGCCGTCGTCCACCGCGATCGTGTTGAATTCCTTCGCTACGCCGCCGGCCTTCTCGATCTCGCGGGCGACGAGCTGGCCCAGATCCTTGAGGTGGACGTGTCCGGGGACGAACTGGGTGAAGGAGTTGGCGATGGCGATGATCGGCTTGCCGAAATCGCCGTCCTTCATGCCGGTCGCCCGCCACAGGCCACGCGCACCCGCCATGTTGCGGCCGTGGGTGGAGGTGCGGGAACGGTAGTGCGGCATCGGGATGGGTCCTTGGCTGGTCGTTCTGAGCGGCGTGGCGAAAGGAATGGAACAAAACAGGTGGGAACCTTAGCAATCTCCTGTCGCGGACGCCAGCACGGCGAGGATCGCGTGGCCCTGCCATGCGCACCGCGGAGATCGTCCGGGCCGGCAGCCCCGCACCCGCCGCTGCGGCCGGCGGCGGACGCGGAAACGGCCGCTTCGGTGGGAAGCGGCCGCGGTTGGGAAGGGGGCGGGGAGAGCGTCTCGGGCGCGCGTCTCAGGCGGTCGCGGTGGACATCGCCCGGCAGCTTTCGGCGCAGCGGCGGCACATCTCGGCGCAGCGCTTCATCACAGGGTCGTCGGCCATGCGGTCGCACTGCGCTGCGCAGGCCGTACAGATTTCGGCGCAGACGCCGCAGGTCCGGTGGTGGAAACCGGAGCCGCGGATCATGAAGTCGGCGCTGGTGCGGCAGATGTCGGCGCAGTCCAGCAGCAGGCGGATGTGGCCGGCCTGCGCATGCGCGGCGGTCCCGCCGAGGCAGTGCGCGACGGCGGACAGGCAGGTGGCGTGGCAATCGGTGCAGTTGCCGATGCAGTCGTCCATCGACGGGGTCATGTCGGTCCTCCGGCTTGCGCGCTGCGGAAAGATCTGACAACCGCCGGCAGGACGGGGGGTTCCGTCATCGGTCCCCCCGGGGGGCGGCGCGTCAGCCGGCGGAGGCGCTTTTCCCGCCGTCCTTCTTCGAACGGCCGGATTTCGGAGGCGTGGTCTTCTGAGGGGTGGCCTTCGGGGCAGCAGCCTTCGGGGTGGCGGCCTTCGGAGCGGACTTCCCCGCTGCAGGCACCCCGGCCTTGGCTGCCTTATCGGTGACGGCCTTTTCGGTGACGGCCTTGACCGCTGCCTTGGCGGGTTTCGCCTTGGCGGCCGGCGTTTCATCGGTCGCCATCGCGGACGGCGTGGGCTTGGCGGCCTTCGCAGCCTTTGCGGGGGCGGCCTTCACGGGCTTTGCCGCTTCCTCGGCGGCAGGGTCCTGCGCCTTGGTGGCGGCCGGCTTGGCATCGGCCTGCTTGGCGGCGGCGGGCGCCTTGGCCTTCGCCGTCCTGGCGGTGCCGGCCTTGCGAGGTTCGGCGTCCGGAGCCTTCGGGGCCTCCGGCCCACCGGCGACGACCGACAGGGATTCGGCTGCGGCGCGGGTGCTCTTGCCGGCGGACTTGGAGGCCGAGACCTTCTTACGCGAGCCCGCCAGCTTTTCGGTCGGCTCCAGCACATCGGCCCCGCGGATTTCCGCCTCCGCCTGAGCCCAATGGTCATGGTCGCGGCCATGCGGATGGCCCTCGCGCTCCCACAACTCGTGGGCGCGGCGTCGGATACGCTCCTGGATATCGTCGGTGTCGGCCATCTTGTGCCTCATCTGTATGTCCGGCAAGTCCGCCATACCGTATTTTGTGGCAGCCCCCCACTGACGCTGCAAAGCCGCTCCTACGGGGCACCACGAAAGAGTGAGGACTCGGCGGCCTCCACCCGTTGCGCGGACAAACACCGCCGCAAGCGACATGTTCCCAAAGGCCGCATTCCATGCCACAAGGCGCCCGCCGACCCGAAGCGTGAGCGCATACCCCGCGATGACACCGGACCGCCCGACCGTCTCCTCCCGCCGTCCTGACCTTTCCCGTCCCGGCCCTTCCCGTCCCGTTGCCTCCCGTCTCGACCGGATTGCGGCGGCGCCCTGGTGGCTGCTCTGCCTGGGGCTGGCGGGAGCGATGGCGCTGTCGGTGCTGCTGCTGGGCTTCCGGCTTCCCTATTGGGTGCATGCCGACCAGGATCTGGTGCTGGCCTATCACGGGCTGCTGTTCGGGGATGGCCTGCCGCAGGAATATTTCGACCATCCTGGCTACGGCTATTTCCTGGTGATCGACCTCTGGTACCGGCTTCTGCATGCGGTCGGGCTGCTGCCGGTCGCCAGCCTGTCGGCGCTGCCGCCCGGCAGCGATGCCGCGGCGACCGCGGAGGCGTGGCAAAGGCTGGTGCAGGCCGGCCGCGCCCTGTCCGTCCTGCTGACCGCCGCCTTCGCCGTCACCTATGCGACGCTGCTGCGCGGGCTGCTGGGCGACCGGCGGGTGGCGCTGCTGGCGGGCGTCCTGCTGGCCTTCGGGGTCGGCCTGACGGCGCAGGGGCGGCAGATGCGCACCGACCTGCTGTCGGCCGGCTTCGTCGTGCTCGCCCTGCTGCTGGTGCTGCGGGCGGTTCGCCCGCCGGCGGGGCGGGACTGCGGCGGCGCCTCGCTGCTGCTGCTCGCCCTGGGCGGTCTGCTGGTCGGGCTGGCGATGGTGACCAAGGTGCAGGCGGTGTTCCTGGCGATGGGCATCCCGGTGGCGGCGCTGCTGTTCGGGCGGCGGGAGACGGGGCCGGCTGCGGGCTCTGCTGCCGGCGGCTGGGGCATGGCGGCGCTTCTCTCCCTGGCGGCCGTGGCGGCGGCGGTCCCGGCCTTCGGGCTGATCGCGGCGGGCCTGGCCGGCTGGGGACGGGCCGTCTATCCGTACACCCCCGTCGGCGGCGGCCTGTCGGGCGGCGGCTACCAGACGGTCGTCGCCGGCTGGGTGCTGGTCGGCGTCCTGGTCCATGGCGCCGTGCACCGGGTGCCGGCCGCGCGCCTGGCCGCCGGGGCGGCGGCGGTGCTGCTCGGCCTGGCGCTGGGACTGCTGGCGCTCGACCTGCGCTGGAACGAGCAGAACGCCATCGCCGTGGCGAACTTCGTCGAGCACATGTTCGTCTTCTCCTCCTGGCGCCACGGCGCGGCGCTGCAGGGCCAGGGGCAGGTGGTGGGGGAGGGAACGCTGGCGCTGCTGCTGGCCGGCATCGGCCGCACCCTGGCGATCCGCACCATCGTCCTGCACCCCGACAACATCCCGCAGACCATCATCGTGGAATGGTTCGCCCTCGCCGGAGCGCTGGTCCTGTGGCGCCGCGGACGGCGGCGGGCGGCCGTGCAGGCGCTGTTCCTGCTGCTGGTCGCCTGGGGGCTGGAGGCGCTGTTCTCGCTGCGGGGCTTCCAGCGCGCCTATGCCGCCTACACCGACCCGCTTGCGGTGCTGTCGGCCGCCTGGGTGCTGGCGCGGATGCCGGAACTGCTCGACCGGCCGCGCCCGCGCCGCTGGATCCTGGCCGGGGTGGCGCTGGTGGTGGTCGCCGCCCATGCCTGGCCGCTGATCGAGACCCGCCGGCTGCCGAACCCGGCGACCCATTGCGACTGGATCCCTATCTACATGCCCAAGGTCGCGCCCTTCCCCTTCTGCCGCTAGGCGGAACGTTCCAGCAGGCGCAGCACGGCCGCCAGCCGCAGGATACGGATGAGCGCGGCATTGGCTTCGCGCGTCGCGATGTCGAGCGATACAGCCACCGGCGGCGTTTGCGTACGGACGCCGGCCCCGTCGGCGATCATGGGCATCGTGCCGAATGTGTCCATGTGGCGCCCGTCACTTGCCTCATGTCGCCATAGCGGGGACCGGCCCGCCGGGACCATGACCGCCGCCGGGGTGACTGGCGCGGTGGCCGGTGCCGGAACGCCTCCCAATCCCGGAGGTGATCCGAAGCCGGTGACGACGCGCACAGGCTGCCGTGCAGCAGGGTCACGGCCATGACGGCTGAAGCGGCAATCCCTTATATCTGTTGGAATACACCGAGCCGTGTTTTGCCCACCGTGCGTGGAAACGGGCCTCCGGGATCATGGGGGCTCGGGCCAAGCCGGTTCCGCCGGCTTGAAGGATTGACAGGGCGTCGGTGACGTGTTCCCCTGAGATGGTCAATTGCTAACAATTGACCATCTCAGAAAAATCGGAGGCTCACGTCATGCGCACACAGACCATCGCCTGGATGGCCGCCGCTGCCGTCGGAACGGTTGCCGGGCTTTTCGGGACTGTTTCGCAATCCTCGGCCGAATGCCTGCCGGCGCCGCCGAACCTCGTGGAGGCCGGCTACCTGACGGTCGGGACCTCGCTCACCGCTCCGCCGATGGGCTTCATGAAGGACGACACGCCGTCCGGCTTTGATCCGGAGTTCATCACGGCCGTCGCCGACAGGATGTGCCTGAAGACCAGGATCGTGAACGTGACGTTCCAGGGCCTGTTTCCCGGCCTGATCGCCAGGAAGTTCGACGTGGTCGCCTCCCAGATCGGCATCACCGACGCCCGCAAGGAGATGTTCGACTTCGTGCCCGTCTTCGTCGGCGGGCTGCGCCTCGTCACCCAGAAGGACAGCGGGCTGACGTTCAAGACGGAAAGCGACGTCTGCGGCTATTCGGCGAGCATCGTCGCCGGTTCCACGCAGATGGCAGCGCTGGAAAAGGTCAAGGACTCGTGCCCGGCCGGCAAGCCGATGACGCTCAAGGTCTTCAGCAACCAGAGCGAGGCTTTGAACGAGGTGGCCAAGCGGACGGTGAATGTCGCGTATGTCGACTGGCCCGTCGCCGCCAACCTGATCCAGCAGAGGCCGCAGGACTTCGTCGAGGCGAGCCCGGTGCTCAGCGGCAAGGGCCCGAACACCGAGCGCAACCGCAACGGCATCGTCATCCGCAAGAACGAGACCGCGACGCAGGAGCCGATCGCCGCGGCCGTCAAGGCGGCGATGGGCGCCGGTGCTTACGACCAGATCCTCACGCGCTGGAACCTCGCCGACGGCGACGTTCGCAAGGTCAACTGATGCCGCACGGTCAACTGACGCCGCACGGTCAACTGACGCCGCACGGTCAACTGACGTGGATCACGTGAAGCCGATGAGGATGCTCGGATGCGCTTCGATTTCGACTACTTCCTGAGTCTGCTCTTCTCGACCCGCTTTTTCGAACCCGTCGCCATCGTGATCGCCGTGTCCGCCACGGCGATGGTGATCGGCGTGGTGGTCGGTACGATCGGCGGCATCGTCTCGAACTCGCCGCTGCCCCTGCTGCAGCGCCTGGTGCGCCTGTATGTGACGACGATCCGCGGCGTGCCGGTCCTTGTCCAGATCGTGTTCTGGTACAACGGGCTGCCGGCACTGACCGGCGGTGCGGTCAACCTGTCGGCCTATGCCGCCGGCATCATCGCCCTCGGCATCAACGAGGGCGCTTACATGACGGAGATCGTGCGGTCGGGCATCCAGTCGGTCGATCGCGGGCAACGGGAGGCGTCGCAGGCCCTCAGCCTGAGCTATCGCTCGATGATGATGAAGGTCATCCTGCCCCAGGCGGTCCGCATCGCCATCCCGCCGACCGGCAACCAGGTCGTCAACCTCATCAAGAACACGTCGCTGCTGTTCACGGTCGCCATCCCCGAAATCTTCGCGACCGGAACCAACATCTTCAGTGCGAACTTCAAGTACTTCGAGGTTATCGCGGTCGTGGCGATCTGGTACCTGCTGCTCGCCGTCGGCTACGGCTTCCTGCAGCGAACCCTGGAACGCCGCTTCGCCAAGGGTCGCAGGACCCTGTATGATTTGGCGGCCGCCTGAGTTGCCGATCCAACCATAGTGAAAGTAAGCATACGATGAGCCTGACGGCACTGAAGCGGCAGCCGGCCGATCAACTGGCTACCCAGGCCCTCAAGAATTCGATTCTCGCCGGGGAATTCAAGCCGGGCGAGCGTCTCACCGAAGCGGCGCTGGCCGACCAGTTCGCGGTGTCCCGTGGCACCGTCCGCGCGGCCCTGCACCAGCTCAGCAACGACGGACTCGTCGTGCTGCGGCCCTATGCCGGCTGGTCGGTCGCGACGATCGGACAGCAGGACCTGTGGGAGATCTACACGCTGCGCAGCGGCCTGGAACGGGTCGCGGCGCGACTGGCCGCCGAGCGGATCGACGAGGCCGGCCGAACCCGGCTGACCGGGGCGCGCGATTCCTTCTTCGCCGCCTGCGAGCGGTCCGACCGGAAGGCGTCCCTCGACTACGACTTCGCGCTCCACCATTGCATCATCGAGCTGTCCGGAAACGGCAGGCTGGCCATCCAGTACCAGATGGTCGAGCAGCAGATCCGCCTCTTCATCAACTCGACCTACGGGCCGGCGCCGAACATGCTGGTCGCCATCGCCCACCATGCGCCGATCATCGACGCCATCCTGGCCGGCGACGGCGCCACCGCGGCCAGCCTCAGCGAGGATCACGTGCTGAGCGAGGGCGCGCGGGTGTTCAAACAGGCACAGGAGGCGGCCGATGGCGACTGACGCACGGGCGGACGGCTCCGGCCGCGAGCCGATCATCGTCCTCGAGGAGGTCAACAAGAGCTACGGTCCCGTCCATGTGCTGAAGGGGGTCTCGCTCTCGGTCGGCCGGGGCGAGAAGGTGGTGATCTGCGGCCCGTCCGGATCGGGCAAGTCGACGCTGATCCGCTGCATCAACGGCCTGGAGGAGCATCAGGGCGGCCGGATCAGCGTCGAAGGCGTCCAACTCGGGCCGAAGACCCTGTCGGCGGTCCGCCGCGAGATCGGCATGGTCTTCCAGTCCTTCAACCTGTTCCCGCACCTGACGATCAAGGAAAACTGCATGCTGGCGCCGATGGAGGCGCGGGGGCTGTCGAAGGCGGAGGCGGAGGAACGCAGCCTCGACTACCTCAAACGCGTCCACATCGCCGAGCATGCGCACAAATACCCGGCCCAGCTCTCCGGCGGCCAGCAGCAGCGCGCCGCCATCGCCCGGGCGCTCTGCATGCAGCCGAGGATCATGCTGTTCGACGAGCCCACCTCGGCGCTGGATCCGGAGATGATCTCCGAGGTGCTCGACACCATGATGGAACTCGCCGAGTCCGGCATGACGATGGTCTGCGTGACGCACGAGATGCGCTTCGCGCAGAAGGTGGCCGACCGGGTGGTCTTCATGGACCAGGGCGCGATCGCCGAGGTCGGCCCTCCGGATCGACTGTTCAACTCTCCGTCGTCGGACCGTCTCGCCCTGTTCCTGAGACGCATCCTCACGCACTGAACCTCCCCTCTCCGGCAGCGGGTCCGCAGCGTCAGCCATGGTGACGCCACGGAGTCCCTTTGCCGGCTCCTACCCCTGTCGCTTCGAGCGGAAAGGATTTTTCGTTGCTCACCATCGACAACATGCGCGTGTTCAACATCCGTGGCGGCGGCCTGCACCCCGTCATCGTCGAGTTGACCACGAAGGACGGGCTGCGCGGCTACGGCGAAGCGGCCGTCGCCTACGGCATCGGTGCCAACGCCGCCGCCGGGATGCTGAGCGATCTGGCGCACAAGGTGGTCGGCGCCGACGCGACCTACCCGCGCAACATCTGGCACGAGATCTACGACAACTCCTTCTGGACCAAGGGCGGCGGCGCCATCGTCTTCGCCGCCCTCAGCGCCATCGACCAGGCGCTCTGGGACATCAAGGCGCGGTCGCTCGGCGTCCCGGTCTACGAACTGTTCGGCGCGAAGTTCGAACCCACCCTGGAGGTTTATGCGAACGGCTGGAACAGCGCGCACGACGATGCGCTGCAGTGGGCGAAGGCGGCCGAGCGGCCGCTGAAGGACGGCTTCACCATCCTGAAATGCTACCCGCTGGCGACCCGGCAGGAGGGGGGGACGCTGCGGCACGTGCAGCGCCGCGCCCTCGGCACCGGGGAGTTCAAGCGCGCGATCGACCGCGTCCGGAACCTTCGCAAGGTCGTCGGCCCCGAGGTCAGCCTGATGCTGGACCTCAGCGGCGGCCTGAACAACGACCAGTTGATCCGCTTCATGGACGCCTGCGGCGAGCTGGACATCACTTGGGTCGAGGAGCCGGTGGACCCCTTCAACCTCCAGGGACTGCGCAACCTCGCCGGCCGCTGGCCGATCCCGATCGCCGCCGGCGAGCGTGTCTATACCCGTCAGGGCTTCCGCAACCTGCTCGACACCGGCGGGGTGGACATCGTGATGCCCGACGTCGGCAATTGCGGCGGCATCTTCGAAGCCGTCCAGATCGCCGCGATGGCCGAGACCTACAATGCGCGGGTGTCGCCGCACAACTGCGCCAGTTCGCTCTGCACGGCGGCGACCGTCCAGGTCTGGGCCGCCTCGGCGATCGGGATGCCGCTCGAGACCTATCCCTACTTCCCCGACGCGAACGACTATGTGCAGGTGCTCGCCAATCCCCCCGAGAAGGCCGTGGTGAACGGCCGCCTGGCCGTTCCGACCGGCCCCGGCCTGGGGGCGGAGATCGACGAGGCGGCGATCGCGCCCTTCCGCTGCTTCGACTTCAAGGCGGACGCCTGATCGCTTGGCGTTCGGCGGCGGTCCCTCCCCCGGGATCGGACGGACCTTCGGTCCGCCGAGAGCGGGGGAGGTCAGGTGGGGGCAAGGCGAGCGGGAGGAATCCCCCGGCTTGCTCCTAGGCCGCCTCGCCGCGCGCCCGCTCCAATGCCTCGATCACGCCGGCGCTGTCCATGTCGGCGAAGTCGGGGCGGTGGTGGATCAGCGCGCGCGGGCCGGTGCTGTGGATCGGGTTCGAGGCGTCGGAAAACACCACCACCGTCGGGCAGCCGACGGAGGCGATCAGGTGGGTCGGCCCGGTGTCGTTGCCGACCGCCCCCCAGGCCCGCCGCGCCAGCCCGCCCAGTTGCGGCGCGCCGGTGCGGTCGATCAGATCGACCGCCTGCGGGCACATCTCGGCGATCGCCGCGGCGAGGTCGCGCTCGCTGCCGGTGCCGATGATCGCCGGCGTGACGCCGCGGCCGGCCAGCGCCGCCGCCACCTCCGCATAGCGGCGGACCGGCCAGCGCTTGTCCGGCCGTCCGGCGGAGGAGCCGGGGACCAGCAGGGCGAAGCGCTCCGGCAAGCCGAAACCGGAGATGTCGGCATCCAGCCAGGACAGGTCCGGGCACTCGTCGGGAACGATGCCGAAGGGGGCGAGCTGGCGGACGTAGCGCTCGCGCACCGGCACCTTGCGCCGGCCGTCGTAGCAGTCGGGGTGGGAGGCGCCGCGGGCGGTCCCCGACCATTCCGGCCAGGGGCCGGGGAACAGCAGCCGGTGATAGAGGTCGGTGCGCGTCTGCGCCTGCAGGTCGTAGACCCGGTCGAAGCGGTGGGCGCGCAGCGTCCGCCGGATCGCCAGATAGGCCGACAGCGAGCGGTCGCGCGGATCCTCCAGAACTTCGTCGAACAGGCCGCTCATGCGGGCGAGCGGCGCCAGCGAGGGCAGGGTCAGCAGGGTCAGCCGGTCGCCGGCATGGTGGCGTCGGATGGCGGCGAAGGCGGTCTGGGCCAGGAAGAAGTCGCCGAAGGCGCCCAGCTTGATGACGAGGATGCGTAATGGGCGCTTGGTCATGCTCTGTCTCCGCCGATGCGGGTGGCCAGCCGCAGCATCAGGGCGGCGGCAAGGAAACCGCCCATCCACCAGACCTGCCAGATTCCATAGGCGGTGCTGCCCATCGCCAGCGAGGTGGCGTAGAGCGCCAGGGCGAAGGGCTGGTCGCGCCGCTCCAGCCGTGCCGTCGCCGCCAGCAGCATCAGCATCAGGGCCAGCGCCAGCGCCGCCCCGACCGCCCCGGTTTCCAGCCAGACCTGGAGGAAGGCGTTGTGCGGGTGCAGCGGCAGCAGGCTGTCGCCGAGCGGAACGAACTCCGAGACCGCTCCCTGCGGCGCCAGCGAGCGCGAGGAGTCGATGCCCTGGCCGAGCAGCGGCGCCTCCAGGGCGCGCGTCGCCGCATGCCCCCAGATCTCCACCCGGTGCTGGGCCGAGCGGAACAGCCAGTGGGCGTGGTCGAGGTCGAGCCGGCCGGCCAGCAGCAGGGCGGTCGGCAGGACCAGCAGGAAGGCGGCGGTGATGGCGGTGCCGATCACCCGGCGGGTCCAGCGCAGCGAGGTCCGCGCCGCCGCCAGCGTCGCCAGCCCGACCGCGATGCCGAGCATGGCCGACCGGCTGGTCAGCGGCAGGCAGGCCAGCCCATAGGCGACCGGCACCAGCAGGGCGAGCCCGCGGCGGCCGAAGCGGTGGACCGTCAGCGCCGCCGGCCAGACCAGCAGGCAGAGCAGCGCCGCCGTCCGTTTCGGCACGTTGCCGTCCAGCAGGTTGGGAAGCTGCTCGTCGGGCACCGCGTTCCACCAGCGGTTCAG
Source organism: Azospirillum picis (assembly GCF_017876115.1). Classification (GTDB taxonomy): domain Bacteria; phylum Pseudomonadota; class Alphaproteobacteria; order Azospirillales; family Azospirillaceae; genus Azospirillum; species Azospirillum picis. Next base: position 444,139 of record NZ_JAGINO010000001.1, on the reverse strand, counting down.
CGGGAAGTCCCTGGCCGCCTCGTAGGCGAACAGCAGCCCGCCGGCCAGCCCGCCGGCCAGGAACAGAGCGGCGGTCCGCCGCGCCTCGGCCGCCGGCAAGCCGGCCAGCCAGGCGCTTCCGGCCAGTGCGGCGAGCGCCACGTAGCCGATCTCTCCCACGGTGGCCAGCGAGCGGTCGGACGGGCTCCACAGGCAGGAGGCGAGCGCCAGCAGCACGAAGGCGGCGCCGGCCGGCAGCGCCGGACCCGGCCGCAGGAGCGTTCCCAGCCGCCCCTGCCGCGCCAGGCCGGCGAGCGCCAGCAGCAGCACGGCGACCACCCACAGCGGAAGGCCACGTGGCGCCAGCGCCGCCAGCGGCCCCAGCAGCAGGGCAGCCACCCCCGACAGGATGCGGTGCCCGCCGTCAAGCCATGCGGCGACGGGCGAGGCGGTGGCATCCGGAACGGATCGGGCGGGGCGCGGCGCGGTGACGGCCATGAACTCGACGCTGGCTGGCGGAAACAGGCGGCGACTTAACCGCACTCCCGCCGGGAAAGCAATGTCGAGGGGAGGAGAGAAGGACGGGGCGGCCGGATGCCGGACGGTGACAATTCCGGGGCCGCCACCGAACCGGCCTGCGCCGCTTGCCAAGCCAATCGCCGCATGGTTTCCTTTGCGTCAAATTTTCCTCAAATCTCCTGCAACTCCAGCCGGGAGACCATAACGTGAGCGCTACGGGTGATCTTGTCGCCGCTTTCCTGCGGGGCCAGCCGATCGGTGCGGCGGTGCTGGGCTTCCTGCTGGCCTACGCGCTGCTGACGCTGGCGCGCCACCTCGCCGACCGTGTCGATCCGCCGCCGCGGTCGCCGAGCCGCCGCCGCCCGGCGTGAGCGATCGGCGCTGGCGGCGGTGGCATCGCTGCGGTTAGGCTTGCCGGGCCGGATTGGAATGCCGGGGACCGGTGGGAGCGGCTGTGGATGGAACGGGAAGCGGGCCACAGGCGGATTGGCCAGGGGACGGAAGGCTATCATGTCCGCGTGATGAGCCGGGCCGAGCTGGATACCGTCATGGAATGGGCTCTGGCGGAGGGATGGAACCCCGGCCTGCATGACGCCGGCGCCTTCCACGCCGCCGACCCGGCCGGCTTCCTGGTCGGGCTGCTGGACGGCCGGCCGGCCGCCTCCCTGTCCGTCGTCCGCTATTCGGCAGGCTTCGGCTTCCTCGGCCTCTACATCGCGCGGCCGGAGCTGCGCGGGCGGGGCTTCGGCTGGCGGTTGTGGCAGGAGGGGCTGCGCCACCTGGAGGGCTGCACCGTTGGCCTCGACGGCGTTCCGGCCCAGCAGGAGAACTACCGCAGGTCCGGCTTCGCCTTCGCCCATCGCAACATCCGGTTCGGCGGCCACCTGCCGGATCCGGCCGGGGCGGAGGCCTCGGCCGGCGGGGACATCGCGCTGGTGGACGCGCGGACGGTCCCGTTCGACCGCCTGACGGCGCTGGACGCGGCCGTCTTCCCGGCGCCGCGCCCGGCCTTCCTCGCCAACTGGATCGCCCTGCCGGGCGCCACCGCGCTGGCGGCCGTCGGCGACGGCATGCTGCGCGGCTTCGGCGTGATCCGCCCGTGCCACAGCGGCTTCAAGATCGGGCCGCTCCATGCCGCCGACCGCCGCATCGCGCGGGAGCTGGTGCTGGCGCTGGGGCGGTCGGCCGGGGAGGGACCGGTGTTCCTCGACGTGCCGGAGCCCAACCATGCCGCCGTCGCGCTGGCCGGCGAGCTGGCCTTGTCGCCGCAGTTCGAGACCGCCAGGATGTATCTGGGGCCGGCGCCGGACATCGACCTGCGGCGGGTGTTCGGGATCACCAGCTTCGAGTTGGGCTGAGAGGGCACCGGTGCGGCCTCACGCCAGCAGGTCGTCGTGCCGCCGGTTCCGCCGCATCCACAGGGCCGCGTAGCTGCACAGCGGCACGATCTTCAGCCCTTCCGACCGCGCGGCGTCCATCACGCCTTCCATCAGCCGGCCGGCCGCCCCGGTGCCGCGCAGCGACGGCGGCGCCTCGACATAGGAGATCACCATGGTCTGGCCGTTGCGGCGGTAGTCGGCGAACACCGTCTGGTTGCCGACGGCAAGCTCGAAGCGGTTCTTCGCCCGGTTGTCGGTGACCGCCTGTGCCGTGCCCTGTTCCATGCCTGCATGCTCCGTAGGTTGTGGAAGGCTCCGACGGTCTAACAGGCAAGGCCGCCGGCCGGCACGCGGGCACCCCCTTCGCGCCCCTCCTCATCCGTCCAGCCGCAGGCGGCCAATCCCGAGCGCATATGCTCCGGCGGCGGGGCGACCGCCACGACCTCCGGATGGTCGGAGGCCATCCGGAAACGGACCGAGCGCGCCAGCAGGTGCAGGTTGCCGGGCGGGCGGCGTTCCGGGCCGTAGAAGGGCTCGCCGACCAGCGGGCAGCCGATGGCGGCGCAGTGGAGGCGGATCTGGTGGGTGCGTCCGGTCCGCGGCCGCAGTTCCAGCCAGGAGCGGCCGCCGCCGGTGCCGAGCACCCGGTAGTCGGTGACCGCCGGCTGGCCGGCGGGATCGGGCCGGATGGTCCAGGAGGACCGTGGCGCGCCGGGTTCGATCGATTTCAGCAGCGGCAGGTCGATGGTCCCGGCATCGTCCTGCGGGATGCCGTCGGCGACGGCCCAATAGGTCTTCCCGACATGGCCGGCGGCGAACATCTGGCCGAGGCGCTTCAGCGCCCAGGGGGTGCGGCCGAGGATGAGGCAGCCCGCGGTGTCGCGGTCCAGCCGGTGGGCCAGCTTCGGCGCCTCCCCGCCCGCCTCGGCCAGATAGGGCAGGTAGAGGTCGAGATGGTCGGTGATGCGGCCGGCCTTGTGGACGGCCAGCCCTGCCGGCTTGTCGATGACGAAGCAGCGTTCGTCCTGGTGGAGCACGCGGGCGCGCAGCGAGTCGGGGGTCATGCGCCGCACCATGGCCGCCGCCGCCGCTCCGGCGCAAGCGCCGTAATGCTGATGCCGATTATCATTGGTCTGCCGAACTAATTACGGTGCGGAAGGGCGCGGCGCGGTGTAGCGTGCTTGGAATTCAAGCATTAACGCCTATGAGAAAGGTTCGGTGCAAGGCTGGACGGAACGGATAAAGATCGATCCGGACAAGGACATTCGGCCGATTTCCGTTTGATTTCGGCCGCCGGCACTAGCCTTTTGCCCGGTCTCGGAAGGTTTGTTGCACGGCTGCGGAAGGCGTGGCAGAAAGCCGGAACCGCGCCACTTGCGCGCCAGCCGGACCGGCATCGGTGACGGCGGGCGCGCAGGTGCCGCGGAGCTTGACTTCGCCTCAACCACAAGAGACGTCCAATGCGGAAACCCGTGCGCAAGGTGGTGTTCCCGGTCGCCGGTCTCGGCACGCGCTTCCTGCCGGCCACCAAGGCAATCCCGAAAGAGATGCTGCCGCTGGTCGACCGCCCCCTGCTGCAGCACGCCGTCGAGGAGGCGCGCGCCGCCGGCATCGAGGATTTCGTGTTCGTCACCGGCCGTTCCAAGCGCGCCATCGAAGACCACTTCGACGCCGACACGGAACTGAACCGCACCCTTGAGGAACGCGGGAAGATGGACGCGCTGGAGGAGGTCCGCCACAGCGAGATCGCGCCCGGCCGCTGCTTCTACACCCGCCAGCAGGTGCCGCTCGGCCTGGGCCACGCCGTCTGGTGCGCCCGCGCCCTGATCGGCAACGATCCCTTCGCCATCGTCCTGCCCGACGACTTCGTCCAGTCCAAGACCCCCTGCCTGAAGCAGATGGTCGAGGCCTACGAGGAGGTCGGCGGCAACGTCGTCGCCGTCGTCGACGTGCCGCGCGAGCGCACCAGCAGCTACGGCATCCTGGACGTCGAGAAGGACGACGGCCGCCTCGCCACCGTGCGCGGCCTGGTCGAGAAGCCGAAGCCCGCGGAAGCGCCGTCGACCCTGTCGATCATCGGCCGCTACATCCTGCAGCCGGAGATCTTCGATCATCTGGAAAAGCAGCAGCGCGGCGCCGGCAACGAGATCCAGCTTACGGACGCGATGGCCAACCTGATCGGCAACCAGCCGTTCCACGGCCTGCGCTTCGAAGGCACCCGCTACGACTGCGGCGACAAGGTCGGCTTCATCGAGGCGACGCTCGCCCATGCGCTGCACCGGCCGGACATGTCGGAGAAGGTGCGCGAGATGCTGCGGAAATATTGCTGACCGCCGGCTAGCCCCATGACGCCGTGCCCGCCCCGTCCCCTGAACAGGACGGCGGCGGGTACGCGCGTTTGGGCTGGACGGACAGGATCGGGACCCGGCCGGGGAACAGGGCCGGGCGCGAGAGCCGGCCACCGCAAGGCCGGCCGCCGGGGACAAGCCCGAGGATAGGCTCCGCCAGGGCAACCCTTGCGGGCGTCCACACAGGGCGTCCGCGCGGGCTGCCAGGATGATATTCTAGAGGACATGAGGGGGACGCGATGCGCATAGCGATGATCGGGACGGGCTACGTCGGCCTGGTGTCCGGCGCCTGCTTTTCCGAATTCGGCGTGCATGTCTGCTGCGTCGACAAGGACGCCGGCAAGATCGAGCGGCTGAAGCGCGGCGAGATTCCGATCTACGAACCCGGGCTGGACGATCTGGTCGCCCGCAACGTCGCCGCCGGCCGCCTGTCCTTCACGATGGACCTGAAGGAGGCGATGAAGGGCGTCGACGCCGTGTTCATCGCGGTCGGCACCCCGTCGCGCCGCGGCGACGGCCATGCCGACCTCTCCTACGTCTACGGCGCCGCCGAGGAGATCGCCGCCAACCTCGACCACTACACGGTGGTGGTGACCAAGTCGACCGTGCCGGTCGGCACCGGCCGCGAGGTCGAGGCGATCATCCGCCGGGTCCGGCCCGACGCCGAGTTCGACGTCGCCTCCAACCCGGAATTCCTGCGCGAAGGATCGGCCATCGGCGACTTCATGCGCCCCGACCGCGTGGTCATCGGTGCCACGTCGGAGCGCGCCGGCGAGGTGATGCGCCGGCTCTACCGCCCGCTCTACCTGATCGAGACGCCGATCGTGGTGACCTCGCTGGAGACGGCGGAGCTGACCAAATACGCCGCCAACACCTTCCTGGCCGCCAAGATCACCTTCATCAACGAGATCGCCGACCTGTGCGAGAAGGTCGGCGCCAACGTCCACGACGTGGCGCGCGGCATCGGGCTGGACGGCCGCATCGGCAAGAAGTTCCTGCACCCGGGGCCGGGCTACGGCGGGTCGTGCTTCCCCAAGGACACGCTGGCGCTGGTCCGCACCGCCCAGCAGGTCGGCAGCCCGCTGCGCATCATCGAGACGGTGGTGGACATCAACGACAAGCGCAAGAAGCAGATGGCCGAGCGCATCATCGCCGCCTGCGGCGGGTCGGTGGACGGCAAGACCGTCGCCGTGCTGGGCGTCGCCTTCAAGCCGAACACCGACGACATGCGCGACAGCCCGTCGCTGGACATCGTCCCGGCGCTGCAGGCGGCCGGCGCCCATGTGCGCGCCTTCGACCCGGCGGCGATGCACGAGGCCGGCAAGCTGCTGCCCGGCGTGGAATGGGCCAAGGACGCTTACGGCACCTTGGAGGGCGCCGATTGCGTGGCTATCCTGACGGAGTGGAACGAGTTCCGCGCCCTCGACCTGCGCCGGGTGAAGTCGATGCTGAAGCGGCCGGTGATGGTCGACCTGCGCAACATCTACAATCCCGAAGACATGGCGAAGGCCGGCTTCGAGTACAGCTCCATCGGCCGGCCGAGCGCTCCGGCCGCCCAGCTCTGAGACGGCGTGCAAGCAGAGGACAACAAGAAGATGAGCGAAGCCCATACCTTCCACCCGACGGTCCTGCGCGAGTACGACATCCGCGGCATCGTCGGCAAGACGCTGACCCCCGCCGATGCCCGCGCGGTCGGCCGGTCCTTCGGCACCGTGGTGGTGCGCGGCGGCGGCAAGACCGTCTGCGTCGGCTATGACGGCCGCCTCTCCTCGCCGGAGCTGGAGGAGGCGCTGGTCGAGGGTCTGGTCTCGACCGGGCTGCACGTCCTGCGCATCGGCCTGGGCCCGACGCCGATGCTGTATTTCGCCACCCGCGACCGCGAGGCTGCGGCCGGCATCATGATCACCGGCTCGCACAACCCGCCGGACTACAACGGCATCAAGATGATGCTGGGCAAGGGGCCGGTCTACGGCCAGCAGATCCAGGACATCGGCACCCTGGCGGCCAAGGCCGACTGGGTGCAGGGCCAGGGCTCGTCGGAGAAGATCGACGTCCAGGACGAGTATGTCACCCGCCTGCTGAAGGACTATGACGGCACCCGCGACCTGAAGATCGCCTGGGATGCCGGCAACGGCGCCACCGGCGAGATCCTGCGCCGCCTGACCGCCAAGCTGCCGGGCAAGCACATCCTGCTGTTCGACGACATCGACGGAAACTTCCCGAACCACCACCCGGACCCGACGGTCGAGAAGAACCTGGTCGACCTGAAGAAGGCGGTGGCGGAGAACGGCTGCGACATCGGCATCGGCTTCGACGGCGACGGCGACCGCATCGGCGCCATCGACCACAAGGGCCGCGTGGTGTGGGGCGATCAGCTTGTGGCGATCTATGCCGCCGACGTGCTGAAGAGCCACCCCGGCGCCACCATCATCGCCGACGTCAAGGCCAGCCAGGCGCTGTTCGACGAGATCGCCAAGGCCGGCGGCACGCCGCTGATGTGGAAGACCGGCCACTCGCTGCTGAAGGCCAAGATGGCCGAGACCGGCTCGCCGCTGGCCGGCGAGATGTCGGGCCACATCTTCTTCGCCGACAAGTGGTACGGCTTCGACGACGCGCTCTATTGCGGCGTCCGCCTCGCCGGCCTGGTCAGCAAGCTGGACACCACGCTGGCGAGCTTGCGCGACGGCCTGCCGGAGATGGTCAACACGCCGGAGACCCGCTTCCAGATCGACGAGGAGCGCAAGTTCGCCGTCGTCGAGGAGGTCAAGGGCCGCGTCAAGGCATCGGGCGCCAAGGTCAACGACATCGACGGCGTCCGCGTGACGACCGACGACGGCTGGTGGCTGCTGCGCGCCTCCAACACCCAGGACGTGCTGGTGGCCCGCGCCGAGTCCTACAGCGAGGAAGGGCTGGAGCGGCTGAAGGGCGCGCTGATCGAACAGCTCGTGGCCTCCGGGCTGTCGGCCCCGTCCTTCGAGGACGGCGGGTCGGCGCACTGAGCGACCCTCGCAAAGCGGGGGCCCCCTCCCTAACCCTCCCCCTCTTCGAGGGAGAGGGGACTGCCGCCGCTCTGCAATTTACTCCCTCTCCCGCCAACGGCGGGGGAGGGCCGGGGAGGGGGCAAAAACGCCTCCTCACCGGAAACTCGCCAGATGCCGCCGGAACCGCGCCAGGCTCCAGGCGAAGAACAGCGCGCCGATCCCCGCCGTCGCGGCGAATCTGGGCCACACCACGTCGAACCCCGCCCCGCGGAACAGGATCGCCTGGGCGAAGGCGACGAAATGGGTCGAGGGTGAGAGCTGCATCGCCGCCTGCAGCCATGGCGGCTCGCTTTCCAGCGGGGTGAAGCCGCCCGACAGCATGTTCATCGGCAGCACGATCAGGATGAACAGCAGGCCCATCTGCGGCATCGACCGCGCCACGGTGCCGAGGAAGATGCCGAGCGCCGTCGCGAAGAACAGGTAGAGCGCCGTCCCGGCCAGGAACAGCGGCACCGATCCGGCCAGCGGCACCGATAGCAGCGCCCGCAGCACCCCGTAGAGCGCCACCAGCGTCATCACCAGGATGACGGCGCCGTTGGCCAGCACCTTGGCGGCCATGATCTCGGCCGGCCGCACCGGCATCACCAGCAGATGCTCCAGCGTGCCGTGCTCGCGCTCGCGGATCAGGGCGGCGCCGGCCAGCAGCACCGCCAGCATGGTGATGTTGCTGACCACCGACATGGTGCCGGTGAACCATTTGGTGTCCAGCGCCTCGTTGTAGGCGATGCGCACCTGCAGGGCGACCGGTGCCACGGCCCCCTCCGCCCCGCGGCGGACGAAACGGCCGACCTCGTCGTCGACCACGCCCTGGATGGTGCCGGCGCCGATGCCGGCCTGCATCATCGCGGTGGCGTCGATCAGCAACTGCAGCGCCGGGCCGCGGCCGGCCAGCACGTCGGCCTCGAAGCCGGGCGGGATGTCGAGCACGAAGGTGAAGCGGGCGGAATCCATCGCCTGGTCGACCTCGGCATGGCCGATCATCGCCGGCGCCTGGAATTCCGGCTCGCGGAAGGCGGAGGCCAGCCGCTGCGACAGGGTGGAGCGGTCCTCGTCGACGATGGCGATGGCGGCGTTGCGCAGGTCGTGCGAGATGCCGGTCGCCTGGCTGTAGACCGAGACGGTGAAGGAATAGACGACGAAGCCCAGCATGAAGGCGTCGCGCAGCAGGCTGATCCACTCCTTGCGCGCCAGGGTCAGGCTGTTGCGGAGGAAGCGTTCCATGATTCAGCGCTCCTGCTTGGGCAGGAAGGCGACGCCGAGCGCCAGCAGGACCGGCACGAAGGCGGCGGTCGCCAGGATGAAGGGCAGCAGTTCGGGAAAGGCCAGCCCCTTGGTAAAGGCGCCGATCGAGACCTTCAGGAAATGGGTGGTCGGGAACAGCGTGCCGATCAGCCGCGCCCCGCCTTCCAGCGTCGAGACCGGCTGCATCATGCCGGAGAACTGGGTGGCCGGCAGCATGGTGACGATGGCGGTGCCGAACACCGCCGCCGTCTGCGTCGCGGTGAAGACCGAGATCAGCAGGCCGAGCGCCGTCGTCGCCGCCACGTAGACCAGCCCGCCGAGCAGCAGCCCGACCAGGCTGCCCTTCACCGGCACCCCGAACAGGGTGACCGCCAGGACGATCATCAGCAGCAGGTTGAAGGAAGCCAGCCCGACATAGGGGAGCTGCTTGCCCAGCAGGAACTCCAGCCGCGTCACCGGCGTGACGTAGAGGTTGGTGATGGAGCCGAGTTCCTTCTCCCGCACCACGCCCAGCGCGGCCAGGATCGCCGGGATGAAGACCAGCAGCAGGCCGATGGTGCTGGGCACCATGGCGTCCAGGCTGCGGAAGGCCTGGTTGTACCGGTAACGCATCTCCAGCCCGGCGGCGCCGGCGGGCAGCGCGACCCCGGCCCTGGCGGCGGCCTCCGCGATGAAGCGCTGGTGGATGCCGGCGACGTAGCCCTGGATCGTCTCCGCCCGGAACGGCATGGCACCGTCGATGCGCACCGCGACCTCGGGCGTCCGGCCGCGGCGCAGGTCGCGGCCGAAGCCTTCCGGGATCTCGACGGTCAGCGCCGCCTCGCCGCGCTGCAGGCGGAGCGCGAGGTCGCGCGCGTCGGCGGCGGGCGGGGTGGCGAGGAAGGTCCGCGAACCGTCATACTGCTCGACGTAGGCGCGGCTTTCCGGCGTGCGGTCGTGGTTGAGCACGGCGAAGGTCAGGTCCTGCACGTCCATGGTGATGCCGAAGCCGAAGACCAGCATCAGCAGGACCGTGCCCAGCAGGGCGACGGTGAGACGCACCGGGTCGCGCCGCAGCTCCAGCGTCTCGCGCCAGGCATAGGCGAGCAGGCGGCGCCGGGAAACCAAGGATCCCCTCTCCCCCCCGAGGAGAGGGTTAGGGAGAGGGGAGGGCGTGGCGAGATTTTCCCGGGACTTCCCCCCCTGCATCCCCATCACCCCGACCCTCTCCCCGGGGGGGAGAGGGAGAGCCTCTTCTTGCCGCATGAAGCCGATGAAGGCGTCGTCCAGCGTCTCGGCCTGCTGCTGCCGGCGCAGCTCGTCGGGCGGGCCGGCGGCGATGACGCGGCCGGCATTCATGAAGGCGATGCGGTCGCAGCGTGCCGCCTCGTTCATGAAATGGGTGGAGACGAAGATGGTCACCCCCTGCCCGCGCGACAGCGCGATCAGGTCGCGCCAGAACTGGTCGCGCGCCACCGGGTCGACGCCCGAGGTCGGCTCGTCGAGGATCAGCAACTCCGGCTCGTGCAGGACGGCGACCGCCAGCGACAGCCGCTGCCGCACGCCGAGCGGCAGCCGGTCGGCCACCGCGTCGAGGTAGGGCACCAGCCCGAAGCGGCCGACCAACCCGGCCAGCCGTGCCGCGGGATCGGGCAGGTCGAACAGCCGGGCATGCAGATCCAGGTTCTGCCGCACCGTCAGTTCGCCGTAGAGCGAGAAGGCCTGCGCCATGTAGCCGACGCGCCGCCGGCCGTCCCGGTCGTTGGCGTCCAGCGGCCGTCCGAACAGGCGCGCCTCGCCCGCCGTGGCGGGCAGCAGGCCGGTCAGCATCTTCATCGTCGTGGTCTTGCCGCAGCCGTTCGATCCCAGGAAGCCGAAGATCTCACCGCGGCCGATGCGGAAGCTGACATCAGACACCGCGGTGAAGTCGCCGAAGCGGCGGGTCAGCCCACGCGCCTCGATGGCTGGTTCGGCGCCGTCCCGGTCGGCCGGGCGGGGCGGCACCACCAGCCGCTCATGGCCGCGCCGCGCCTCGTCCGGCAGCAGGGCGATGAAGGCCTCCTCCAGGTCGGACACGCCGTGCCGGGCCTTGAGCGCCGCCGGCGTGTCGTCGGCGAGCAGCCGGCCGGCATTCATCATCACCACCCGCTCGAAGCGCTCGGCCTCGTCCATGTAGGAGGTGGCGACCAGCACCGTCATGCCGGGCCGGCCGGCCCGGATGCGGGCGATCAGCTCCCAGAACTGGCGGCGCGACAGCGGGTCGACGCCGGTGGTCGGCTCGTCGAGGATCAGCAGGTCGGGATCGTGCAGCAGGGCGCAGCACAGCCCCAGCTTCTGCTTCATGCCGCCCGACAGCTTGCCGGCCGGCCGGTCGGGGAAGGGGGCCAGCCCGGTCGCCGCCAGCAGCGCGTCGATCCGCTGCCGCCGGCGCGCGGCATCCAGTTCGAACAGCCGGCCGAAGAACTGCAGGTTCTCCTCGACGCTGAGTTCGGCATAGAGGTTGCGGCCCAGCCCCTGCGGCATGAAGGCGATGCGCGGCTGGAGGAGATCCCGGCCGTGCCGGTCGGTCACGTCGGTGCCGAGCACCCGGATGCGCCCCTCCTGCACCCGCTTGGCGGTGGCGATCAGCCCGAGCAGCGTCGACTTGCCGACTCCGTCCGGCCCGATGACCGCGACGCTGGCGCCGGCCGGAATGTCGAGCGTCGCGTCCTCCAGCGCCACGGTTGCGCCATAGCGGTGCCGCAGGCCGGCCAGCGAGACGGCATTCGTGGAGACGGCATCGGTGGTGGCGAGAGCGGCGGGAGTCATGAGCGCGGTCCCGGGGCTCCGCCTCCCCTCGCCTCCCCGGGCGAGGGGGCCGCCGCGGGCTCGCCGCGGGTCAGCCGCGAGTCCAGCCAGTCCGGCCAGACCGCCGCGTCGTCCAGCTTCACATAGGCCATCCCGGTCAGGCCGGTCTTCACCCGCTCGATGTAGCGGGTGACCAGCGCCTCCGGGACGCGGGCCTTGACGCGGAACATCATGCGGTCGCGTTCGGTCCTGGTCTCCACCTGCTTGGGCGTGAACTGGGCGCGCGGTGCGACGAAGGTGACGGCCGCGGGGATCGCGGTGTCGGGCAGGGCGTCGAGCAGGAGGCGGGCCTCGGCGCCCAGCGCCAGGTTTCCGGCGGTGGCGGTCGGCAGGAAGAAGGTCATGTAGACGTTGGAGAGGTCGAGCAGCGTCGCCGCCTTGCCGCCCGCCGCCAGCACCTCGCCCGGCTCCGCCAGCCGGTAGAGCACGCGCGCCTTGCGCGGCGCCTTCAGCACGCCGTCGGCCACCAGGTCGCGCAGCCGGTCGACGTCGCCGGCCGCCGCGGCGATCGCCTCGTCGGCGCTGGCGAGGTGGCTTCTGGCGGCCTCCAGCGCGGCGTCGGCGGTGCGGCGGCTGTTGCGCGCCTGGTCGACGCGCTGTTCGGCGACATGGCCCTGCCCGAACAGCACCAAGGCCCGGTCCATCTCCTTGGCGGCGAATTCGGCCTCGCTGACACGCTGGGCGACCAGCGAGTTCGCCTCCTCGCGGGCGCGGCGGGCCTGGCGCAGCAGGGCCTCGGCCGAGCGGAGCTGCGCGTCCAGGTCGCGGGTGTCGAGCGTGGCGATGACCGTTCCCGCCTCGACGAGGTCGCCTTCCTCGACCGGGATGGTCAGGACACGGGCGGCGTATTTGGTGGCGACGTCGATCTCGTTGGCCTCGATCCGGCCGTTGCCGGAGGCGAAGCCGGCTGGCAGGCGGTTGCCCTGCATCGCCCGCCACCCGTAGGCGGCCCCGCCGCCGGCCAGCGCCAGCAGGACCACGACGATCAGGAGGCGCTTGAGGGTCATGGCCGTGGTCCTTCCACCGGGGCGCCGTCGAGCGCGCCCATCACGCCCGCCAGGATGCGCTCGCGCGCCGTGTCGTCGGGGGCGCCATCGAGCGTGCGGCGCAGCGCCAGCAGCGCTTCCGCATAGCGGTTGTGCCAGTCGCGGCCGGCGGTCGCCGCCGCCATCGCCGCCGGGGCGAGGCGGGGGTGCCGTTCGGCCGGCAGCGCCGGCCGGGGCGCAGCGAGGTCGAGCCGGTCGTCCAGCCCCGGCAGGGCGATGCGCTCCGCCGGCCATCCCCGTTCCAGCAGGGCTGTCCGGATCGCGGCACGCGCCTCCTCCTCGCCATGGACCAGGAACAGGCCATGCCCGACCCCGTGCCGCGCCTCAAGCCAGGCGAGCAGGGCGGAGCGGTCGGCATGGCCGGAATAGACGTCGACGGAGCGGACGCGGGCCCGCACCTCGATCTCCTCGCCATGGATGCGGACGCGCTTCGCCCCCTCCCGCAGCAGGCGGCCGAGCGTGCCCGGCGCCTGATAGCCGACCAGCAGCACCGTGTCCTGCGGCCGCCACAAGCGGTTCTTCAGATGATGGCGGACACGTCCGGCATCGCACATGCCGCTGGCCGCCATGATGATGGCGCCGCCGGCCAAGCTGTTCAGCCGCTGGCTCTCGGCCACGCTGCGGCAGTGGTGCAGGTTGGCGCGGCCGAACGGATCCCCGTCGGTCTCCAGATCCGCCAGATGACGGCGGAACACGCCGGTCACCGCGTCGGCCAGCGGCGAGTCGAGGAAGATGTCCACCGGCGGCATCAGCCCGCCCTCGAACAGCCGGTCGAGGTCGTAGAGCAGCTCTTGCGTGCGTTCCACCGCGAAGACCGGGATGACCAGGACGCCGCCGCCGGCCAGCGCCGCCGCCACCTCGGCCCGCAGCACCGCCTGCCGGCCGGACTCGTCGAGGTCGGTGCGCTCGCGGTCGCCGTAGGTGGTCTCCAGCACCATCCAGTCCGGCGTTTCCGGCCCGCTGGCGTCGGCATGGAAGCTCTTGCCGCCGGGGCCGAGATCGCCGGAGAACAGGATGCGTGTGGGGCCGGCTCCGCCCGCGGCCCCGCCTCCGGCCTCGACCTCGATGGAGGCGGAGCCCAGGATGTGGCCGGCGGGCCAGAAGCGGGCGCGCATGCCCGGGATGATCGTGGTCCAGCGGCGGTACTCGACCGGGCGCAGCAGGCGCAGGCAGCGGATGGCATCGTCCTGGGTGTAGATCGCCTGCACGGCGGCGCGGCCGCGCTGGCGGTTGCGGCGGTTCAGCCGCTCCACCTCGCCCTCCTGGATGTAGCCGCTGTCGGGCAGCATGTAGTCCAGCAGGTCGACGGTGCCGCCGGTGGCGTGGATCCGGCCGCGGAACCCCAGCCGGCTCAGCTTGGGCAGCAGCCCGGAATGGTCGATGTGGGCATGGGTCAGCAGCACCGCCCGGATCGATGCCGGATCGAAGGGGAAGGGGCGGTAGTTCAGCTCCCTGATCGTCTTGGTCCCCTGGAACATCCCGCAATCGACCAGGACGTCCCCCTCCGGGGTCGACAGGCGGAAGCAGGAGCCGGTCACCGTTCCGGCGGCGCCGTGGAAGGTCAGAGACAGCGACATGGGTCGGCTCCTCCTGTTCTCCCTCGCCCCCCGCAGGAGCGAGGTGGCGTGTTCACATCACCCGCACCCCGTTGTCCTCGGCCGCCAGCCCCTGCGCGAAGGTGAAGTCGGCGTTGGTGCCGGCATGGATGCGGTAGAGCGGCTCGCCGCGGCGCACCGGATCGCCGACCTTGCGCAGCAGGTCGATGCCGGCGCCTTTGTCGTTGGGGGCTCCGGCCAGCCGGGCGATGCGGGCGAGGCGGTAGCAGTCGAGCGCCGCCACCGTCCCGTCCGCCGGTGCGGCGATCTCGGCGGCCAGCGATCCCAGCCGGGCCACGGCCGGCGGCGGCCCCTGCATCGCCATGATGCGCTCCATGGCGGCGAGGGCCGCGCCCGATTCCAGGATCTCGCGCGCCCGGCGGATGCCGGCGCCGCCGCGCACCGCCGAATCGAACTCCAGGATGCGGCCGGCCAGCAGCAGGGCGCGGTCCTTCAGGTCGGCGGGAGCGGCGGGGTCGCTGCGCAGCACCGCCATGACGTCGCGCGCCTCCAGCACCGGGCCGATGCCGCGGCCGACCGGTTGCGAGCCGTCGGTGATCGCCACCTCCAGCGTCAGGTCGAGCCGGTCGCCGACATGCTCGAACAGCTTGCGCAGCCGCACCGCCTCGCCGGCAGTGCGGATCTTGGCGCTGGGGCCGACGGGGATGTCGATCAGCAGGTGGGTGGAGCCGGCCGCCACCTTCTTGGACAGGATGGAGGCGACGAGCTGCTCGCGGGTGTCGATGGCGAGCGGCCGTTCGACCGAGATCAGGATGTCGTCGGCCGGCGACAGCCGGACATGGCCGCCCCAGACCAGACAGCCCTTGGCCTCGCGCACCAGCGCCTGCATGCGCTCCACCGGCACGTCGACGTTCGCCAGCACCTCCATGGTGTCGGCGGTCCCGGCCGGCGAGGTGATGGCGCGCGAGGAGGTCTTGGGGATCGGCAGGCCGTGGGCGGCGACGATCGGCACCACGATCATCGAGGTGCGGTTGCCGGGAATGCCGCCGATGCAGTGCTTGTCGGTGACCGGCCCCGGCCCGTCCCAGGACAGCCGGCTGCCGGCGGCGATCATCGCGCGGGTCAGCCCCAGCACCTCGGCCGTGGTCATGAAGCTGGCGCAGGCGATCAGGAAGGCGGCGATCTCGATCTTGGAATAGCGCTGGCCGGTGACGTCGCGGATGATCGCCGCCAGCTCGTTCTCGGTCAGGGCGGCACCGCCGACCTTGGCGCGCACCAGTTCGAAGCTTTCCGGCGGGGTGGGGGGCACGAGGTGGACGGGCGATCCCTCGGCCAGGGCCAACTGGCGGAAGGCCGGGCCGGACAGCCCGATCTCGTCCAGCCGGACGATCGCATCGTCGTCGACGATGTTCAGCACCGCCAGCAGCGAACGGCCGCCGCTGCGCAGCTCCACCCGGCCCAGCCCGAGGAAATCCTCGACATGGTAGCCGGTGCAGCGGCGGTTGAGGAAGGCGACGCTTTCCCGGACGGTGTCGATCGCCAGATGTCGCAAGGTCAGCATGGGCACAGTCTACGCCCGGCCCTGCCGGTCAGCGTCGACGAGCCTGCGCGGCAGCCATGCCGGCCGGCGTGGGCCGGGGTTGACGCGGATCATTGGCTGGGCGGACGGGGCGTGCTCTTGGAGGCCGCCCCGGCGCCCTCCCGTGCCCGCGCCTTTCCTCATCTTCCAGGCTGCGGGCGGAAGGGCCGAAAGGGTGCGTCAGAGCGAGGCGCCGCCGCAGACCAGGATCTGCTGCCCGGTGATGGCGGTCGCGGCGTCGGACAGCAGGAAGGCGGTCAGCGCCGCCACCTCCTCCGGCTTGATGAAGCGGCCGATCGGCGGAAGCTTCGGCGGCAGGCCGGTGCGGTTCGGGTCCTTCAGCATCGGGGTGTCGGTCGCCCCCGGCGCCACCACATTCACCGTGATGCCGCGCGGCGCCAGTTCCAGCGCCCAGGAGCGGGCAAGCCCGACCATCGCCGCCTTGGTCGCCGCATACTGGCCGCGGCCGGCGGCCCCCTGGGCGGTGCGGCTGCCGATCAGGACGACCCGGCCGCCGCCGGGCATGCGCGGAACCGCATGCTCGACCAGTTGCGTCGCGGCCTCCACATGCAGGCGCCACATCGTCCGTGCCTCATCCGCGGCAAGCTCGCCGAGCCTGCCGACGCGCATGACGCCGGCGGCATGGACCAGCGCGTCGACCGGCGGCAATCCGGCGAGCGCGCCGGCCAGGGATTCCGGCGACAGCAGGTCCGCCGGCGTGAAGCGCAGCCGCGGATGGTCGATCGCGGGGGCCGAGCGGCTCATCCCCTCGACCATCCAGCCGTCCTGCAGCAGCCGTTCGGCGATGGCCGCGCCGATCCCCGAACTGACTCCGGTGACCAGCGCACGCCGGCCGGGAAGCTCGGTGCTCATCTCCACCCCCTCCTGTTACGCGACGGTCAGCGCGATGCGGCCGAGGCCGGGGAAATCTGCGACGGCGCGGCTGCCCGGCGCGATGAAGATGGTGCCGGTGCAGGAGCCGGTGGTCACCGTGTCTCCCGCATGCAGGCCGCCGAATGGACGGGCGCCGGCATTGGCGAGCCATGCCAGAAGGCGGATGGGGTCGCCGGCCTTGTTGCCGCCCACCACGTCGATCCTGCGCTCGCCGTCGATGTCCAGCGTCAGGGGCTGGGTCACCGGGTCGATGCCGCGCCAGTCGGCGGCCGCCGGGCCGACGACCAGAGCGCCGTGGTTGCCCTGGTCGGCCAGCGAGGCGAGCGGACCCAGCGACCCGTACGTGGCGTAGCGGGTGTCGCAGATCTCGAACGCCGGATGGAGGGAGCCGACAGCGTCCAGCACCTCCTCCCGCGTCCAGGGCTCGTCACGGGCCGGCAGGTCGCTTTTCAGGCGGTAGACGATCTCCGCCTCGATGCCGATGACCCGGAACATCGCGGCGTGCAGCGTCTCGACCCCGGAGAACAGCGTTTCGGCATGGATGGGGGCGCTGGACGGCTCGGCGCCGGGGCCGGAGGCGCCGACCTTCCAGGCGGTGACCGGGCCGATGCGGCGGGCGACCTCGGTCTGGATGGCGTAGGCGTCGGCCTTGTCGGCCGGCATCGCAGCGGCGGGCAGCATATCGAGCGGGCGCTTGTCGCGCCGTGCCGCGAGCAGCGCGGCGGCGGCCTCGGCAACGGCCTCGGCGGTCATGGTCATGGGACGGGTCCCCGAAGGCAATGGGAGGTGGCGATGGAGCGGGGCGGTCGGGGGCGGCGGCCGCGCCCCCGGCGCCGTTCAGCGGCCGCCGCCCACCCAGTCCGGCGAGACGCGGCTGTACTTGATGGCCTGCCGGAAATAGGTGAAGGCGATGTGCAGGTCGCCGTCCGCGGTCTGGGTGACCGACGGATAGGAGAATTCCCGGTTCAGGCTGTCCTTGGAATTGTTGGTCATGCAGTAGCCGTCGCCGACCTCCAGGTTCCGGCGCAACGGCCAGGTCAGCCCGCCATCCTGCGACAGGGCCAGCGTCAGCGGCGCGCGCGGCGCCCCCCAGAAGGCTTTGCGGGCGGGTGCCTGCGCCGGCGGTGCGGCAACGGCGACAGCAGCGGCACCGCCGGCCGGAACGTCGTCCTCGATCTCGTCATAGAGCGAGGCGCGGCGCTCGGTCGCGTTCTCGGCGCTGGACTCGTTGAAGACGATGGCGAGCCGGCCGTCGGCGAGCGCGGTCACCTGGATGGAGGAGTTGTTGTTGGGCAGCTCCGTCGGAACGGGCGCGCTCCACGTCCGGCCGCTGTCGGTGGAGACGCTGCGGTAGACATGGTCGGCCCAGCGGCTGCGGTAGAAGGCTGCCAGCGTGCCGTCGCGCAGCGGCACGACGCTCATGTGGACGCAGCCCACGCTGTCCGGCACCGGATGCTCGCTCCAGCTTTCGCCCCGGTCGCCGGAGATGCGCACCGCGCTGGTGTCGTTGTCGCCCACCCATTTCTCGCCCGGCGTGCCGTGGCAGAGGAAGGTCGGCAGCAGCCAGTCGCCGGTCGGCAGCACCACCACCGGCTGGCGGATGAAGATGCCGTCGCCGCCGGTGCCTTCGAACAGGGTGCGGATCGGCCCCCAGCTCCACCCATGGTCGGCGGAGCTGCGGCAGCGGACGACGGCGGTGTCCTGGTTGCCGGAGACTTGCGCGGTGTAGAACAGCCACAGCGTGCCGTCCGGCGCCGGGAACAGCACCGGGTTCTGTTCCGAGCGGGTCGGGTCGTCCGACAACTTGACCGGATCGGTCCAGCGGTCGGAGCCCTTGGCCAAGCGCGAGAAATAGATGGAGATGTCGGGAATGCCTTCCTGGGTGCCGCCGAACCAGACGCAGCCGAGGTCGCCGTTGCCGAGCACGGCGACATTGGCGGCGTGGTTCTGGACGCAGGGCGACGGCAAGTAGGAGTCGCGACGCCCGGCGTCCCCTTGCGCGGGCGCGATGCGCCCGCGGTCGGCGGTGGAGGGCAGGGTCGAGGATGTGGTCATGGCGGTCACATGCGAAACGGGGGAGGAGGGCGAAGCGGTCAGCGTATGTCGGGCTGCGGCGGGGCCGCGACCATCACCGGGGCGCTGCGGCCGCGGACCAGCCGCTCCACAACCATCACCAGCATCGGCGTCAGCAGGGCGACATACATGTTGTCGATGCCGTAGGGGTTGCCCATCACGTACCAGACGGTGGTGCTGACCGTGGCGCCCAGCAGGCCCAGCGTGGCGCCGAGGTTGCTGGCGAACAGCGGCAGGAAGAAGCCGATCATCGCGACGACCGTGATCGACAGGCGCAGCGCCCGGGTGAAGAAGGACAGCTTCAGGATTTCCGGCACGAAGAAGACGAAGATCAGCGGCAGGAAGCCGATGATCAGCGACAGGATGCGCGTGGTGCGGAATTCCTGCTCCGGCGTCGGCTTCTTCCACGGCACGTAGAAGTCGCGCACCGCCAGCGAGGCGATGGCGAGCGCCACCGTGCTGACGCTGACGAAGACCGAGGCGACGAGCGAGGTGGTGACGACGGCGGCCATCAGCGGGTGCATGGCGTCGAGGAACACCGGCAGCGCGTACAGGCTCTTCATGTCGGGATAGAGGTAATGCGCGGTCACGCCGATCAGCGCCAGCATGATGCCGAGCGGCAGGCAGAAGATGGCGGCGTAGAAGGCGGAGCGCTGGGCCTCGCCGGCGCTGCGGTTGGACGAGATCGCCTGGATGACGAACTGGGTCGAGAAGATGGCGCCGACGGTGCCGATGACCCAGGCGAAGATCGTCGGCATGCCGATGGTGCCGTCGATGGTGAAATAATGGGCCGGCAGCTTCTCGACCATCGGGCCGATGCCGCCGCTGAGCGAGAGCGCGGTGCCCAGCAGCAGGGCGATGCCCAGCAGCTTCAGCGCGCTGTGCAGGATGGTGACGTAGGCGATGCCCTTCAGCCCGCCGAACACGTAGTAGAAGGTGCTGACCACCGCGATGATGACCATCGCCCAGGTCAGGTTGAGGTTCATGACGGTGGACAGGGCGGCGGCGCCGCTGACGTAGTTACCGACATTCACCAGCAGCAGCGCGTACATCATGATGATCGACACCGTCCGCATGGTGGAGGTGCCGTAGTATTTCGCGATGGCGGCGGAGATGGTGTATTCGCCCGAGCCGTAGATGCGCTTGGCGAAGAACAGCCCGAACAGCAGGAAGCCGATCGAGGCGCCCAGCACCGACCAGGCCGACGCCATGCCGGAGCTGAAGGCTTCCTGCGCCGTGCCGACGGTGGATTTGGCGCCGATGAACTCGGACATCAGCAGCACGCCGACGACCGCCGCCGGCATCGACCGCGCGGCGTTCATGAACTCGCCGTTGTTGCGGCTGCGCAGCCGCACCGTCAGCCAGGAGGTGAAGAGGATGTAGAGGACGACGATCCCCAGGATGAGCGCACTTTCTCCACTGGTGAAATGGTTCATGGACGGGTCTCCCTAACGGGCGGATGTCTCCGCCTTCGGTATTGTTCAGGGGCGGGGCGCCGGCTTGCGGGGCGCCCCGCAGGGCATGGCGCAGGGAATGGGTGTGCGGGCCGGCCTCACACCGCCTCGGCGTAGCGGGCGGCGATCGCGCCGACCTGGGCGTCGACCTCGTCGGCGATCAGCACCGGGGCGCGGCTGAGGCCGACCTCCGGCATGGCGCGGCAGAGCGCGCGCTTGACCATCGCCGGCGGGAAGCCCAGCGCGTACAGCTCCTTGCGGAGCGTGCTGAAATGGGTCTGGTGGGCGTCGGCCGCGGCGTCGTCGCCGGCGACGAAGGCCGAATGGATGCCGTTGAGGGTGAGCGGCGCGATGTTGCCGAGGCCGGAGATGCAGCCGGCCGCACCGTTGCGCAGGCCGTGCAGCACCAGCGAATCCGGGCCGACCAGCACGTCGAAGTCGTCGCGGTCGCGGGCGACGGCGAGGAAGCCGTCCAGGCTCTCCTGCGAGCCGGCGCTGTCCTTGATGCCGATGATGTTCGGGTGGTCGGCCAGGATGCGGGCGGTCTGCGGTTCCAGCGTGTTCCCGGTGCGGGCCGGGATGTTGTAGAGATAGACCGGCACCGTCAGCGCGTCGGCGACGCGGCGGTAATGCGCGACCAGCTCGGCTTGCGAGCAGGCGATGAAGGACGGGGTGATGGCGGAGACCGCCTTGACGCCCAGCCGCTCGACCGCCCTGCCCAGCGCGATGGTCTGATGGGTGGAGATCTCGCCGATATGGGCCAGCACCGGCACCTTGCCGGCGGCCGCCTCGACGCAGGTCTCCGCCACCGCCAGCTTCTCCTCGAAGGACAGGGCGTAGAACTCGCCGTTGGTGCCGGCGCAGAAGATGCCGTTGCCGGCGGACGCCTGCCGCTTCACCTGCCGTCGCAGCGCTGCGATTTCGACGCGCTCATCGCGGTCGAAGGGGGTGACGATCGCGACGAAGGGGCCGCCGATCTTGCCAGACTTGCTCATGGGCTTTTGCCTTTCAACGAAACGGATGGGGCTCGCGCCGCGCCGTCAGGCGGCGGCGCGGTACATGCCCAGGATGTCTTCGCGGCTGAGGTCGCGCGGGTTGTTGTCGAGCAGCCGGCGGATGGCGTGCGCCTCCTCGGCCATGCGGGGCAGGTCGGCCTCGGGCACGCCGAACGCCGACAGCCGCATGGTGCAGCCGAGTTCCAGGCACCAGCCGTAAGCGGCCTCGAACACCGCGGCCGGATCGGTGGCGGCCGGCAGGCCCAGCGCCTCCAGCACCGCGGCCGTCTTGGCTGGCGCGGCCGGCGCGTTGAAGGCCAGCACATGCGGGAAGACCAGCGCGTTGGCGGCGCCATGCGGGATATGGTGGCGGGTGCCCAGCGGATAGGCGACGGCATGGCCGGCGGCGGTGTTGACCGGGCCGAGGCAGATGCCGCCGTAGAAGGAGGCCAGCGACAGGCCGGCCCGCGCCTCGCGGTCGCCGCCGTCGGCGATGGCGCGCGGCAGGAAGCGGCCGACCAGCCGGATGCCTTCCAGGGCGTAGAGGTCGATCAGCGGATGGGCCTTGCGGTTGGTGTAGGCCTCGACGCAATGGGCCAGGGCGTCGACGCCGGTGGCGGCGGTGACGGGGGCCGGCACGCTGAGCGTCAGGTCGGGATCGACCACCGCGAGGTCGGCCAGCGTGTGGACGCTCTGCACCGCCAGCTTGCTCATCGTCGCCGGGTCGGTGACCAGGGCGCGGGTGCCGACCTCGCTGCCGGTGCCGGCGGTGGTCGGCACCTGCACCAGGATGGCGCGCTTGCCCGCGACCTTCTCCGGCCCGACCACGTCGCGGATGGTCTGGCCGCTGCCGGGCAGCACGGCGGCCAGCTTGGCCAGATCCATGGCGCTGCCGCCGCCGAAGCCGACCACCACCTGCGGCTCCACCCGTTCGGCGACGGCGAGCAGTGCCTCCAGGTTGGGGACGTCGGGTTCCGGCTTGATGTCGGCGAAGATTGTGACGTCACCCTCCAGCCCCAGCCGGTCCACCCGCGCTGCGTTGAAGGCGTCGGCGACCACCAGGATGCGGGTGAAGCCGCGCTCGCGCACCCAGCGTCCGCTCTCCGCCGCGGTGCCGGCGCCGAAGACGACGCGCGGCGGGCGAAGGAGTTCGATGGGCGTGGTCAGGTCGATGGTGCTCATTTGGATCGGCTCCTCAGGCGGCGACGCGCACGCGGGCGGCGGCCAGCTTCTCGGCGTAATCGATGGCCTCGATCAGGCTCAGTTCGTTGGCGATGCCCTTGCCGGCGATGTCGAAGGCTGTGCCGTGGTCGACGGAGGTGCGGATGATCGGCAGGCCGAGCGTGATGTTGACGCCGCTCAGCGCATCCCAGGTGCCGGTTTCCGGATTGACGTTGAAGCCCAGCAGCTTGACCGGGATGTGCCCCTGGTCGTGGTACATGGCGACCACCGCATCGTACTGGCCGGCGCGCAGCTTGACGAAGATGGTGTCGCCGGGCACCGGGCCGACCACGTCCAGCCCGTCGGCGACGCATTGGCGGACCACCGGCTCGGTCACCTCGATGTCCTGGCGGCCGAACAGCCCGCCTTCGCCGGCATGCGGGTTCAGCGCGGCGATGGCGATGCGGCGGCGCGGCAGGCCGAGCCCGGCCAGCGTCTCGTCGGTGCGGTCGATGACGTAGCGCAGCCGTTCCGGCGTCAGCTTCTTCGGCACGTCCTCCAGCGCGATGTGGGTGGTGACGTGGCTGACCCGCATGTTGCCGTGGGCCAGCATCATCACCGACCCACGGGCACCGGTCAGCTCCGCCAGCAGGTCGGTGTGCCCGGCGAAGTGATAGCCGGCCTTGTTCATCGCCTCCTTGTTCAGGGGCGCCGTGACGATGCCGTGGATGCGGCCCGCCTCGGCCAGCCGCACCGCGCGCTCGACCGCCAGATAGGCGAAGCGGCCGCCGTCGACCGACAGCACGCCGGGACGGATCGGTTCGCCCTCCGGGCCTGCCTGGAGGCAGGCCAGCGCCGGCCACGCGCCGCCGATGTCGGTGACCTCCGGGAATTCCAGGTCGCTGCCCAGCGCGTTGCGTGCGGCATGGAGGGCCGGGTTGCTACCGATGACCAGCAGGCGCAGCGAGCCGTCGGCCAGCCGGTCCTTCAGACGCGCGCAGGCCTTCACGATGATCTCCGGCCCGACGCCGGCCGGATCGCCCATGGTGATGGCCAGATGCGGTGTCATGCTTGTTCTCCCTGATGAGGCGGCGCACCCGGCGCGAGCAGCCGGCGCAGCAGCGCCGGGTCGCCGAACGCGCCCGATTTGGAAATGACGCGGACCCCGTCGAAGCGCCCGCCGCGCAGGACGGAGCAGGGCACGCCTGGCCAGACATGGCCGTCGAGGTCGAGCCGCTCGGCCTCCAGCGCCAAGCACAGGCCGCGCAGGGTTTCACCGCCCGCCACCAGCAGCGTGCCGGGCGGATCGAGCCGGCGGACCAGCCGGGCGAATTCCCGCTCGATCCGCAGCGCCGCGTCGGCACGGGTGAGCCCGTCGGGCAGGCCGAGGGTGGCGAGGGCGATCCCGGCCTGGTCCAGCCGCCGGGCCAGCACCGTGGCGGCGGCCGGGCCGCCGTCGGGCAGCGTCAGCACATGCTCCTGGCAGGCGGCGAGCTGGGCCGCCATCGCCGGATGGTTGGTGCCGAACAGCCCCAGGACGGGCCGCAGGGGAGAGGGCGGCAGCCACGGTGGAGCGGCGTCGCCGCCGCCGCCCATCCGCCGGGCCAGGGCGCCGGCCAGCCCGCTGCTGCCGCACCACAGGACCCGGCCGCCCAGCGCAAGCCCCGCCGCGGCGATGGCGTCGAGATCGGCGTCCGTCTCGGCATCCCACAGGCTGATGCCGGCCGGAACCGCCTCGCCGGCGGAGCGGAGCTGGACGCGCCGGCCCTCCCGTTCCAGGTCCGCGCGCAGGTCGCCGGCCGCGGGCGTCCAACTGCGCCCGTCGCTCCCACGGGCGAACTGGATGCCGCCGCGCGTGACGCGGCCCTGATAGGGGAAGGCCGGCGCCACGATGACGTGGTCGGCGGCGGTGGCCGCCGTCCAGGCGGCGATCTCCGCCCCGGCGTGGCCGCGGAGCAGGCTGTCGAGCTTGGCGTACAGCAGCGCGCCGGCGGTGCTCGGCACCCCGGCGACGATGGCGGCGGCGATGGCG
Source organism: Azospirillum picis (assembly GCF_017876115.1). Classification (GTDB taxonomy): domain Bacteria; phylum Pseudomonadota; class Alphaproteobacteria; order Azospirillales; family Azospirillaceae; genus Azospirillum; species Azospirillum picis. Next base: position 420,015 of record NZ_JAGINO010000001.1, on the reverse strand, counting down.
GCCACCCGGCGGCGCGCCTCGTCCCGCGTCGCTTCGCGCGTGCCGCTGTCGATGGCGACGCCGGCCGGCAGGGCGGCGTGCGGCGGGGTTCGCCAGTAAACGGGAATCGGGCCGGGCGCGGACCGGATGGCGGCGAACTGGGCGGCGGTGTCGAGCGCTCCCGTCAGGTCGTCGGCGATCAGGTAGGGACGGCGCGAGGCCGGTGATCCGTCCGACGTCCGGCTGCCGCCCGGCGATCCGGTCTGTGGAACCATGCTGTCCATGGGTGGTCCCCATATTTGCAAGCCGTGGCCATCGCAAAGCGACGATCCGCAGCCGGGCGCTCCCGTCGCCCCCGACGATGCCTCACTTCATCACAGCGCTGCGGAGATGTCAATATGTTGTAATCTTGTAGGCGGAAGATAAGCCGCATGCATGCCGCTTCCGCCCATCACATGTTTACATGTTCGCGGCAGGGCACCAAAAGCACGAACCCCCGCGAGCCGGTGGCGGCTGCGGGGGGGCGGAACGGGGAAAGCGGGAGGCGCCGGCTGGAGAGGCAGCCGCGCCGGGGCGGCCTACAGGGAAAGATCCAGGGCCCGGCCCTCGAAGACACGGTCGCGCGACCCTTCCAGATGGCGGCGCATCCGCGAGCGGGCAGTTTCGCCGTCGCGCTCCCGGATGGCGTCGAAGATGCCGCGATGCTCCTCATACACGCCCGACAGGCCCGAACTGGGTCCCATCAGCGACACCCCATGGAACTTCATGCCGACGGAGATGTGGTCCTTCAGCGCCTGCATCGACGACATGTAATAGTGGTTGTTCGTCGCCTCGGCGATCGCGGTGTGGAAGGCGTAGTCGGCATCCTCGCGATGGCGGTGGGCGCGGGTCGCATCGCCCATGAGGGCGAGCGCCGCCGCGATCCTGTCCAGCGCGGCGTCGTTCCAGCGCAGGGCGGCGTGATAGGCATGGTCCGGCTCGATGGTCAGCCGGAACTCGTAGCAGCGCTGGATGTCGGCGATGGTCTCCACCGGGGCATACCCCAGCGCCGGCTGGCTTTCCTCCGCCGCCACGCGGACGAAGCTGCCGGCACCCTGGCGGGAATAGATAAGGCCGTCGTCCCGCAGCCGCTTCAGCGCGTCGCGGACCACCGGACGCGACACCTGGAAACGGGCGGCGAGCTCGTTCTCGCCAGGCAGCCGCTCGTCGGGCCGGAAATCGCCGGCGCTGATCTGGGCAAGCAGGAGCTGGTAGACCTGGGTGACGAGCGGCGTCTGGCGCGTGCGGGGGAGCCGCGGGCCGGCGCGGTCCTCCTCGATCGCCACATCGCAAGCCTCCGGGGCCGCGGCGCCGTTTTCCCTCGATCCCATTCCGCTGCTCCAATCTGCTCGCCGATGACGCGTGGCGCCGACTACTTGTAAAGATGTAATGATCTGCAGGCCGCCTTGTCAATGCGGGGCAGCCTGTCCCGGCACCGGCACCGGACGGTTGGCGCCCGGGCGCCCGCCCCATCAGGTGCTTTCCCGCGCGATGAAGGTCAGCCCCAGGTCGGCGCGCCGCTGGGCGGGCTCGCGGCCCTCCATCAGGTCGAGCAGCATGGCGGCGGCATGGCGGCCGATGGCGTAGCGCGGGGTCGCCACCGTGGTCAGGGTGGGGGTGGTCCAGGCCGAGGCCGGCAGGTCGTTGAAGCCGGCGACCGCGAGCTGGTCGGGCACGCGGATGCCGCGGCGCTGGCACTGGAACAGCGCGCCCTGCGCCAGGTCGTCGTTGCAGAAGAACACCGCGTCGCAATCGCTCCCCTCGGCCATCATGCGGTCGATCATCGCGGCGCCGAGATGGATGGAGGACGGGTCGGGCAGGCGCCACACCCGCGCCTCGTCATAGAGCCCGGCCTCCTCCAGCGTCTGCCGGTAGCCGTCGAGCCGCGCCATTGTGCGGGGGTCGAGCTGCACCGCGACGAAGCCGATGCGGCGGTAGCCGCGCTCCAGCAGGTGGGTGGTCATCAGCCGTCCGCCTTCCTCCTGCGAGCAGCCGACGCTGAGGCAGTCGGGATCGTCCAGCAGCTCCATCATGTGGACGGTCGGGCTGCGCAGGGCGGCCAGATAGGTCCGGGTCACCTCGGTGTGGTCGGTGCCGGTCAGGAGGATGCCGTCGGGCTGGAACTGCAGGTAGGTGCGGATCAGCCGCTCCTCCTCCAGCGGGGCATAGTGGGAGACGCCGATCAGCACCTGGTAGCCGCGCGGCAGCAGCAGGTCGTGGATGCCCGCCAGTGTCTCGACGAACACCATGTTGGTCATCGACGGGATCAGCACCGCCACCGTCATCGAGCGGGCGGAGGCAAGGGCGCTCGCCGCCTGGTTGGGCACGTAGCCCATCGACTGCGCGGTGTCGAGGATGCGCTGCCGCAGTTCCGGCGCCACCAGTTCCGGCCGCTTGAAGGCGCGCGACACGGTGATGGCGCTCACCCCGGCCCGCTCGGCGACGTCGGCCATGGTGGCCCGCCCGGTGCGGGAGGAGCGCGGCTTGCGCGTCTTCGCCAACGTCTTCGCCACGGTCTCCTCCAGCGTCTTCGCCGGCATGGCCGCCTCCGGGCCGGTCGCCGGGGATGTTGCCGAGGGATCCGTCCGATCGCCGCCGTTCGTCGTCACTGGGTGCCCGTCCTTCCGATTGCGGCCGGTGCCGGACGAGGCGCCGGGCCGCGAGGCTGATTAGCGTTGCGCAAGGCGGCCGGCAAGCCCCCACAAGGAAGGGGGGTGCCGGACCCGGAAGCAGGCGCGGAAAACCGGCCGCCGCCCCGTTCGTCAGCCAGTCAAACAAAATGCTTTACGCCGGTCAAGGTTAGCGCTAACAGTAGCGCCATCTCGCCTCGGTCGTCATTCACGCCGTTCGGCTTCCAAGTCCCGGACGCCATGGCGGCAGGGTGATGATAGCGCTAACATAACTTTTTGAGCGGGTGGGCCCTCGCGGGCGCCATGCCCGCCACGGAAAGCACAGGCTCATGAAAGGTCCCCGGGTCGCGCCCTCCTCCGGATTGCCGTCCGCCGCCGTCCCGATCCCCGGAACCCCCGCGGCGCAGGAGCCGCCGATCGTCGTGGTGATGGGGGTTGCCGGCTGCGGCAAGTCCAGCGTCGGGCGGCGGCTGGCCGAGGCGCTGGGCTGCGGCTTCGTCGAGGGCGACGCCCATCATCCGGCGGCCAACATCGAGAAGATGTCGGCGGGCATCCCGCTGACCGACGGCGACCGCGACGGCTGGCTGGGCACGCTTGCCGGCTTCATCGCCGAGGCCGACCGCGGCGGCGGCAGCCTCGTGGTCGCCTGCTCGGCGCTGAAGCGGCGCTACCGCGACCGGCTGCGCGGCGACTGCCGGCGCGTGGTGTTCCTGCACCTGCATGGCGACAAGGCGCTGATCGCCTCGCGCATGACGGCGCGGACCGCCCACTTCATGCCGACGGCGCTGGTCGACAGCCAGTTCGCCGACCTGGAGCCGCCGGGCCCGGACGAGCAGGCCCTGTCCTACGAGGTGACCCTGCCGGCCGAAACCATCGTCGCCGACGCCGTCGCCCGCCTGCGTGGCAAGAAACAGCAGATTGGCGGCGGTGCCGCCGGGGAGGAAGCATGAAACGCGTGGCGGATCTGCTGGAGCGGATCACCGAATGGATCATGGCGCTGATGCTGGCGGTCATGGTCGCGCTGGTCTTCGGCAACGTCGTCCTGCGCTACGTCTTCAACAGCGGCATCGTCGCGGCGGAGGAGATCGCCCGGCTGATGTTCGTCTGGCTGGTGTTCCTCGGCGCCACCGTGGCCCTGCGCCACCAGCGCCACCTGGGGCTGGAGATCCTGCAGAGCCGCCTGCCGGCCAAGGCGCGGCGCGCCTGCGCCGTCCTGGCGCATCTGCTGATGCTCTACGCCCTGTGGCTGTTCGTCGAGGGAAGCTGGCAGCAACTGCTGATCGGGATGGAGACCTTCTCCACCGTGCTGCGCTTCCCCATGGCCTTCTATGCCGCCGCCGGCTTCTTCCCGGCCATCGCCATGGCGCTGACCGTGCTGGCCAACCTGTGGCGGATCGTCACCGGCCAGCCCGGCGCCCGGATCCCCGGCGACCCCGACACGATGATGGACCATCCGGAGTCGCATGGACCCGCCGTGGCGCCGCCCTCCCCATCCCCCGCTCCCGCTGGCCGTTCGGCCGGCGCGGCGGTCGCCAAGCACTGAGCCCAGACCAAGACTTCTGCGGACGGAGACGCCGCCATGACGCTCACCATCTTCCTGGGCTCGCTGTTCGGCTTCATGCTGCTCGGCATGCCCATCGCCTTCGCGCTGATGCTGACCGGCGTCGCGCTGATGGTCCACCTCGACTTCTTCGACGCCCAGCTCGTCGCCCAGAACATGCTGAGCGGCGCCGACAACTACCCGCTGATGGCGGTGCCCTTCTTCATCCTGGCCGGCGAGCTGATGAACGCCGGCGGCATCTCGCAGCGCATCATCAACCTGGCGGTCAGCCTGGTCGGCCACATCAAGGGCGGGCTGGGATACGTCACCATCGGCGCCTCGGTGATGCTGGCCAGCCTGTCCGGCTCGGCCATCGCCGACACCGCCGCACTCGCCACGCTGCTGATCCCGATGATGCGCGACCACGGCTATCCGGTGCCGCGCTCCGCCGGGCTGATCGCCTCGGGCGGCATCATCGCCCCGATCATCCCGCCCAGCATGCCCTTCATCATCTTCGGCGTGACCACCAACACCTCGATCAGCTCGCTGTTCATGGCCGGCATCGTCCCCGGCCTGCTGATGGGCCTCGGCCTCATCGGCGCCTGGATGTTCGTCGTCCGCGACATGACGGTGAAGCTGCAGCCGAAGGCGAGCGGGGGCGAGCGGCTGAAGGCGCTGGGCGACGGCGTCTGGGCGCTGGCCCTGCCGGTGATCATCATCGGCGGCCTGCGCGGCGGCATCTTCACGCCGACCGAGGCCGCGGTGGTCGCCGCCGTCTACTCGCTGTTCGTGGCGCTGTTCGTCTACCGCCAGGTGACCCTGCCGCAGATCGTGCCGCTGCTGGTCCAGGCGGCGCGCACCACCGCCACCGTCATGTTCCTGTGCGCCGCGGCGCTGGTTTCGTCCTACATGGTGACGCTGGCCGACCTGCCGCAGCAGATGACCGAGCTGCTGGCCCCGCTGATGAGCCATCCCAAGCTGCTGATGCTGGCGATCGCCTTCCTGCTGCTGGCGGTCGGCACGGTGATGGACCTGACCCCGACCATCCTGGTGCTGGGGCCGGTGCTGACGCCGCTGGCGATCAAGGCCGGCATCGACCCGACCTATTTCGGCGTGATGTTCGTGCTGATCGGCACGCTCGGCCTGATCCATCCGCCGGTCTGCACGGTGCTGAACGTGGTGTGCGGCGTCGCCCGCATCTCGCTGGAAAGCGCCACCAGGGGCATCTGGCCCTTCCTGCTGACCTACATCGTGCTGGTGGGCCTGCTGATCGCCGTGCCGGAGATCGTCACCGCACCGCTGCACCTGTTCCGCTGACCGTTCCCGACAAAACCCAAACGAAACGCCCAAAGGGGAGAAGGACACCATGTTCCGCAAACTGCTGCTGGCCACCGGCCTCGCCGCCGCCCTGCTGGCCCCGGTCGCCGCCGCGACCGGCGCCGCCGCCCAGGACATCAAGCCGCGCATCATCCGCTTCGGCTATGGCCTGTCGGAGAACAGCAACCAGGGCCGCGCCGTGAAGTTCTTCGTCGAGGAACTCTCCAAGCGCACCGGCGGCAAGTTCAAGGCCAAGGGCTTCGGCGACGCCAGCCTGGGCAGCGACATCCAGATGCAGAACGCCCTGATCGGCGGCGCGCAGGAGATGATGGTCGGCTCGACCGCCACGCTGGTCGGCATCGTCAAGGATTTCGGCGTCTACGACCTGCCCTTCCTGTTCAACAACGAGAAGGAGGCCGACGCCGTCCTCGACGGTCCCTTCGGCGAGAAGCTGCTGAAGTCGCTGAACGACAAGGGGCTGGTCGGGCTGGTCTACTGGGAGAACGGCTTCCGCAACCTGACCAACAGCAAGCGCCCGATCACCAAGGTCGAGGACATGAGCGGCATCAAGCTGCGCGTGATGCAGAACCCGGTCTACATCGACATGTTCAACGGCTTCGGCGCCAACGCGGTGCCGCTGGCCTTCTCCGAGCTGTTCACCGCGCTGGAAACCGGCACGGTCGACGGCCAGGAGAACCCGGTGACCACCATCCAGTCGTCCAAGTTCTACGAGGTGCAGAAGTACCTGACCATTTCCCGCCACGTCTACAGCCCGTGGATCATGCTGGCCAGCAAGCGCTGGTACGACGGCCTGTCGGCGGACGAGAAGAAGATCCTGCAGGAGGCCGCCGTCGCCTCGCGCGACTTCGAGCGCAAGGACAGCCGCGCCGCCTCGGCCGAGAGCGTGGCCTACCTGAAGGAGAAGGGCATGCAGATCAACGAGCTGGGTCCCGACGAGCTGAACCGCATGCGCGCGATGGTCAAGCCGGCCTTCGACAAGTACGCCGCCGACGGCGGTGCCGACGTGCTGAAGGACCTGCAGGCGGCCATCGCCGAAGTCCGCAAGTAACCGCAGCGACGCGCTTTCCCTGTGGAGAGAAGGGGGCGGGCCGGGAAGACCGGCCCGCCCCCTTTTTTCTTTCCGGATTGCCGGGTTCGGGGCGGCGCTGTGCGGCGCATATTCTGCATGCAAACAAATGGCTTGGCGGGCCGGCGGCAAGGGCCGCTCCGTCGGCGTCCATGGGAATGAACTTGTCTCGTTTGCAAAAATTGCGCCCCGCATCTGTCAGCTTTGCCGATAGACCGTCGGACAATTTACTTCAATTTAATATAATTGCGAGAAAGTCCGCGGGGATTGCCGTTTCCCTGTCCGGACGTGCCGCGGAGAGTACCGATGTTCAAGACGTTGCCTTTGGTGACCAAGCTGATGCTGGCGATCGGGCTGGTCCTGGTGGTCGCGCTGGGAGCCGGGTCGGTGGTGATTTCCGTCAAGAGCGGGGCGGACACCGACACGCTGTCCTTCCAGGTCGGGGAGGAGTTGGGCAAGTACCATGCGGCGACCGTCGAGCGCCGGCTGAACGACGCCCTGGACATCAGCCGGATGATGGGGACCACCCTGCTCAGCCTGAAGCGGAGCGGCGTCGTCGACCGCGGCAAGCTCGGCGACTGGCTGAAGGGCCTGCTGGAGGCCAACCCCGGCCTGATCGGCGTCTGGATCGGCATGGAGCCGAACGCGCTGGACGGCAACGACGCCGCCTTCGCCAACACCCCCGGCAGCGACGCCAGCGGGCGCTTCATTCCCTATTGGAACCGCGGCGGCGGCAAGATCCAGCTCGAGGCGCTGGTCGGCTACGACGATGCCGGGAAGGACGGGCTCTACTACCAGCAGGCCAAGCGCACCGGCAAGGAAGTGATCGTCGAGCCCTACCTCTATGCCGTCGCCGGCAAGTCCATCCTGATGGTATCGCTGGCGGTCCCGATCATGGACGGCGGCACGGTCATCGGCGTCGCCGGCGTGGACATCGCCACCGACGACATCTGGAACGAACTGAAGTCGGCCAAGCCCTTCACCACCGGGTCGGTCTTCCTGATCTCCAACGGCGGCGCCTGGGCGGCCTACAGCAACCCCGACCATCTCGGCAAGCCGATCCTCCAGACCAACGACCGCCTGAAGGAGGCGATGCCCGCCATCCGCGACGGCAGGCCCTATGCCCACTTCTCGGTGTCGGCCAGCCTGAAGACCGAGGTGAAGCAGCTCTTCAGGCCGGTCGTCGTCGGCAACACCGGCACGCCCTGGTCGATCCTGGTCAACCTGCCGATCAATCAGGTCGAGGTGCCGAAACGGGAGCTGCGCACCTTCATCGTCGTGGGCGCCGTGCTGCTGATTACCGGCCTGCTGCTGGCGCTGTGGCTGACCAGCCGTCTGGTGATCGGCCAGCCGTTGCGCCGGATCATCGCCACGGTCCAGGCCCTGACCGCCGGCAACAGGATGGTCGAGGTCGCCGACCGCGACCGCGCCGACGAGATCGGCGCCATCAACAAGGCGCTCCAGCTTTTCAAGGAGAATGCCGGCCGCGTCGCCGAGATGGAGGAGCAGCGCCGCCTGGACGAGCAGCGCGCCGCCGGGGAGCGCAGGCAGGAACTGGCCCGCCTGGCCGACCGCTTCGAGGGCTCGGTCGGCGACGTCGTGGCCAGCGTGACCCGGCAGGCGGAGCAGATCCGTGTCGATTCGGAAGGCCTGTCGGCGATCGCGGCGCAGACCAACGCCCAGGCATCCGCCGTCGCCAGCGCCGCCGACATCGCCAGCGGCAACGTCCAGACGGTTGCCGCCGCGGCGGAGGAACTGGCGCATTCCATCGAGGAGATCAACCAGCGCATCGCCGCCTCGTCGCGGATGGCGGAGAATGCGGTGGGCGAGGTCGAGAGGACCAACGGCACCGTCGCCGGGCTGGCCGAGGCCGCGCAGAAGATCGGCGACGTGGTCAACCTGATCCAGTCGATCGCCGGCCAGACCAACCTGCTGGCGCTCAACGCCACCATCGAGGCGGCCCGCGCCGGCGAAGCCGGCAAGGGCTTCGCCGTGGTGGCGAGCGAGGTGAAGAACCTCGCCAACCAGACCGCCAAGGCGACGGAGGAGATCGCCGCCCAGATCGCCGAGATGCAGGCGGTCAGCGGCAACGCCGTCGGAGCCATCCAGTCGATCGGCCGGACCATCCTCGGCATCAGCGAGACGGTCACCGCCGTCGCCGCCGCCGCGGAAGAGCAGGGGGCCGCGACCCGCGAGATCAGCCGCAACGTCCAGCAGGCGGCCACCGGCACCCGCGAGGTGTCGACCAACATCGACGGCGTCACCCGCGCCGCCGGCGAGACCGGCGGCATGGCCTCCCAGGCGCGCACCGCGGCCGACGCGCTGTCCCAGCAATCGGTGCAACTGCGCCAGGAGGTCCAGCGTTTCGTCGCGACGATCCGGCAGGGGTGACAGGGAGGGGGCAACGAAGCCGGCGATTCTCCCGCTCAGCAGTCGAAGAAGACGGTCTCCCCCTCGCCCTGGAGACGGATGTCGAAGCGGTAGACCACGCTGCCCGGCGTTTCGCCGCGCCGGGCGATCAGGGTGTCGCGGCGGTCGGCCGGGACGGTCGCCAGCACCGGATCCTCCGCATTGGCCGCCGCCTCGTCGGAGAAATGCAGGCGGGTGAAGACGTGGCTCAGCATGCCGCGGGCGAACACCGTCACCGCGATGTGCGGGGCGTGGTCGTCGCCGCAGGTGCCCGGCTTCACCGTGTCGAAGGCATAGCGGCCCTGGTCGTCGGTGCCGCAGCGGCCGAAGCCGGCGGCGCCGGGGGCGTGGGTGCCGTCGGTGCGCGCCTGCCAGATCTCCACCACGCAGTCGCGGATCGGTGCGCCCTCGCCGTCGCGGACGATGCCCTCGATCCGGATAGGCTCGCCCGGCGGCCCGCCGGCCGACAGAAGGTCGGCGGCCAGCCGGTTGGTCGCCAGCGGCCGGCGGCCATACCGTTCCGGTGTCCAGGCATAGGCGAAATAGGGGCCGACGGTCTGGGACGGGGTCTGTTTCAGCGTCTGGCTCATGGCGTTCACCCTTCCATCGGCGTGGCTTGGCGTCCGCGCAGGACGATGTCGAACTCGTAGCCGAGCGCCCACAGCGGCTCGGTCACCTCGATGGCGAAGCGCGAGACCAGCAGCTCGCGCGCCCCCTCCGGCACGCCGTTGTAGATCGGGTCGAGCGGCAGCAGCGGATCGCCCGGGAAATACATCTGGGTGACCAGCCGGGTCAGGAAGGACGGCCCGAACAGCGAGAAATGGATGTGGGCCGGGCGCCAGGCGTTGTGGTGGTTGCCCCAGGGATAGGCGCCGGGCTTGACCGTGGTGAAGCGGTAGCGACCGTCGGCGTCGGTCATGCAGCGGCCGGCCCCGAAGAAGTTGGGGTCGAGCGGCGCGTCGTGCTGGTCCCCGCGGTGGACGTAGCGGCCGCAGGCGTTGGCCTGCCAGATCTCCAGCAGGGTGTGCGGCACCGGCCGGCCGCTCTCGTCGAGCACCCGCCCGGTGACGATGATGCGCTCGCCGACCGGCTCGCCGTTGACGCGGCCGTTCCTGGTCAGGTCGTCGTCCAGCGGATCGAGGCTGTCGTGGCCGAACACCGGGCCGGTCCGCACCGACAGGCACTGCTTCATCGGGATCAGCGGCTTGCTCGGGGAGCGCAGCACCGTCGACTTGTAGAGCGGCGACAGGAAGGGCGGGTGCTGCGCCCAGTCGCGTGGGCCGAAATCGCCCTCCGCCTCGTGAACGACGCTGTCCATCTCGGGGATGCCTCCGTTGGGGGTTGGCCTTGGTCCGTTTCCAGTGCGCGGCCTGCCGCGCGCCTCGTCCTTGCCGGCCTTTTTCAGCCCGTCCCGTCCGCATCCCGCCGATCGCCGGCCGGCCTGTGGCCGGCTTGCCTGTGATCGGCCAGCACGCGGTCGATGAAGTGCCCGGCGGCGCCGGTGTAGCCGAGCGGGTCGAACAGCCGGTCTAGTCCCTCCCGGCCCAGCGCCTCCACCACCCCGGCATCCTCCGCCAGCACGTCGCGCAGCGGGCGGGCGTCGGCGGCGGCACGGCGGCTCGCCTCGCCGATGCGGGAATGGGCGGCCAGCCGGCCCATGCGCTCGCCGAGCGCCATGGTCACCGCCTCGGCCAGGATCAGGCCGCGGGTCAGGTCGAGATTGGCGCGCATGCGCACCGCATCGACGGTCAGGCCGGCGATGGTGTCGCGGCCATGGCGGGCGGCGCCGGCGACCAGGCGGCAGAGGTCGGGCAGCGCCTGCCATTCGGCATGCCAGCCGCCCAGCCCGCGCTCATGCTCCTGCACCTGGGCGGCCAGCAGCCCGCCGACCAGCGCCGGCGCGCGGATGGCGCAGGACAGCAGCACCGCGCAGGACACGGGATTGCGCTTGTGCGGCATGGTGGAGGAGCCGCCGCGGCCGGGGGCGGCGGGTTCGAAGGCTTCGCCCACCTCCATCTGCATCATCAGCGAGACGTCGCGCCCGAGCGTGCCCAGCGTGCCGGCCAGGATGCCCAACGCCGCCGCCAGGCCGGCGACGCGGTCGCGGCTGGCGTGCCAGGGCAGGGCGGGGAGGGGAAGGCCGAGCCCGGCGGCGAGCGCCGCCGCCACCGCCGGCCCCCGGTCGCCCAGCGCCGCCAGCGTCCCCGCCGCCCCGCCGAACTGGAGGGCGAGCTGCCCGCGCGCCGCCGCCAGCCGCCGGCGGTCGCGGTTCAGGGCGTCGAGCCAGCCGGCGGCCTTCAGCCCGAAGCTGGTCGGCAGCGCGTGCTGCAGCCAGGTCCGGGCGACCATCGGCGTGCCGCGGTGGCGCTCCGCCAGGTCGGCCAGCCCGTCGGCGAGGCCGGCCAGGTCGCCGTCGAGCCCGTCGAGGAAGCGGCGGAGCTGCAGCATCAGCCCGCTGTCCATGGCGTCCTGGCTGGTGGCTCCCCAGTGGACGAAGCGCGCGGCCTCCGCGTCGGTCTCCTGCACCTTGCCTGTCAGGTGGCGGACCATCGGGATGGCGGGGTTGCCGGCCAGCGCCGCCTCCGCCCCCAGCGCGCCGGCATCGTAGAGCTCCGCCCGGCAGGCGGCGGCGATGGCCGGCACGGCGCCGGCCGGGATCACCCCCTCCGCCGCCTCCGCCCGCGCCAGGGCCGCCTCGAAGTCCAGCATCCCCTGCAGCCTCGCCGCCGGCGAGAAGGCTGCGGCCGCCGCCTCGGTGGTGAAGAGCGGGTCGAGCAGCGGGTCGGCGTGGATGGCCCCGGTCATGGTCTCCTCACCCCTTCGCCGCTTCGCCGTCCATCTCTTCGTAAACCGCGCGGGCCAGCGCCATGGCGTGGTTCGCCGCCGGCACCCCGGCATAGACGGCGGCCTGCAGCAGGATCTCCTTCACCTCGTCGCGGCTGACGCCGGTGTTGCGGGTGGCGCGGATGTGCAGCGCCAGCTCGCCGTCCCGGCCCAGCGCCGCCAGCATGGCGATGGTCAGCATGCTGCGCGTCTTCACGTCCAGGCCCGGCCGCGTCCAGATCTGGCCCCAGGCGGTCTTGGTGATGAACTCCTGGAAGTCGCGGTCGAATGCGCCGGCACGGTCCAGCGAGCGGTCGACATGGGCATCGCCCAGCACGGAGCGGCGCACCGCCAGCCCGCGGTCGTAGAGGTCCCTGTCCTGCATGTCGTCCTCCATCACCGGGGCTCCGCAGGGATGCCGCCCAGGAAGCCGTCGATCAGCGCGGCCAGTTCCGCCGGCTTCTCGACGCCGGGGAGGTGGGCGGCCCCCGGCAGCAGGGCGAGGCGGGCGCCGGGAATGGCGGCGGCCAGCGCGCGGGACAGATCCGGCGGCGTGGCCACGTCCTCCTCGCCGCAGATCACCAGGGTCGGGGCGGCGATGGCCGCGGCATCGGCACGCAGGTCGGCGTCGCGGATCGCCATGGCGCAGCCGACATAGCCGTCCTCCGCCGTGCGGGCCAGCATCGCGGTGTAGCCGCGGATCTGGTCGGGCCGGCCGTCACGGAAGGCGGCGGTGAACCAGCGGGCCATCACCCCGTCGGCGATCGCCGCCATGCCGCGGGCGCGGATCGCGGCGATGCGGTCGGTCCACACCGATGGCGGGCCGATCAGGCCGGCGGTGTCGCACAGCACCAGCCCCTGCACCCGGCCGGGCTCCCTGACGGCGAGGCGCTGGGCCATCATGCCGCCGATCGAAAGGCCGCAGACATGGGCACGCGCGATGCCGAGCGCGTCGAGCAGCCCGGCGGCATCGCCGGCCAGCAGGTCCATGCTGTAGCCGGCCCCCCCGACCACCGGCGTGACCTGGGTCAACCCGTGGCCGCGCATGTCGTAGCGCAGGATGCGGTAGCGCTGCCGCAGACGCGGAACGACGGCGTCCCAGATGTGGAAGCTGGTGCCGATCGAATTGGCGAACAGCAGCACCGGCGCATCAGCGGGGCCGCTCAGCTCGTAATGCTGGGTGATGCCGGCGGCTTCGATGAAGGGCATGGTCCTATCCTTCCCTGCCGCTGGCCCCGCCGCCGGCCCGGCCTTGGGTGGTGATGGGGGTGGTGATGGGGGTGGTGCCGGGAGTGCTGTCGGGGGCGGTGCCGTGGGCGGCGGCGGTGCGGGCCTGGAGGTCGCGCAGGGCCGCCAGCGTCGCGGCGTCCGGCAAGTCCGTCGTCGTCAGGTCCGGCGAGATTTTCAGGTCCCAGCCGGTGGCCCGCTTCACCTGCTCCACCGTCACGCCGGGGTGGATGCCGGTGAGCGCCAGTTCCCGGCTCACCGGGTCGGGGGTGAGGATGCCGAGGTCGGTGATCACCGCGGTCGGGCCGGCGCCGGGGATGCCGGCCCTGGCCCGCGCGTCGCCGCCGTCCAGATGGCCGGCCGAGGTGACGAAGGGCAGGGTGGCGACGAAGGCCTTCGGGCTCTGCTTCAGGACGATGAACACCTCCTTGGCCTGGGAGGCGATCTCCGGCGCGCCGCCGGCGCCGGGCAGCCGCACCGAGGGCTCGTCGTAGGAACCGATCACCGTCGTGTTGATGTTGGCGAAGCGGTCGATCTGGGCGGCGCCGAGGAAACCGACGTCGATGCGGCCGCCCTGCAGCCAATAGCGGAAAATCTCCGGCGTGCCGACCACGGTGTCGGCGGTGAGCGCCAGTTCGCCGTCGCCGATCGACAGCGGCAGCACCGCCGGCTTGGCGCCGATCGGCCCGGATTCATAGATCAGCACCACCTCGGGCGCGTGGGTCAGCCGCGCCAGGTTGGCGGCGGCCGAGGGCAGGCCGATGCCCACGAAGCAGACGGTGCCGTCCTTCAGCAGGCGGCTGGCCGCCACCGTCATGATCTCGGTCGCGGTGACGCCGGGCGTCATGCGGCCTCCCTCATGCTTTCGGCAAGCACGCGGCGGAAGCCGGCGAAGTCGTCGGTGTCCAGGACATGGCGCCGCATCCAGTCGCGGAACGCCTCGCGCGAACGGGCGACCCGGTCCCAGGCGATGTAGAAGCGGTTGTCGCGCTCGTAATAGCCCTGGGCGTAGGAAGGGTAGGCGCCGCCCGGCACCGGGCAGACGGCGGCGAGCGCCCAGCCCGGCAGCACGCAGGCGTTCGGCGGCGCCTGCAGATCCTCGACGACCTCCTCCACCGTCACGATGGCGCCGCGCCTGGCGGCGAGCGCCGCCTCCTTCTGCACGCCGAGGATGCCCCACAGCAGGACGTTGCCGCGGCGGTCGGCCTTCTGGGCGTGGATCACCGTCACGTCGGGGCGCACCGAGGGGATGGCGGCCAGCCGCTCGCCGCTGAAGGGGCAGTCGATGAAACGGATGTTCGGGTTGACCTTCGGCAGGTCGGAGCCGGTGTAGCCGCGCAGCAGCGCCAGCGGCAGGCCCGAGGCGCCGGCCACATAGGCGTTCGCCATGCCGGCATGGCTGTGCTCCTCGATGGCGAGGTCCCGCGGCCAGCCCTGTTCCACCGCGTCCCGGAAGCGGTGCAGCGAGCCGACGCCGGGATTGCCGCCCCAGGAGAAGACCATCTTCGCCGCGCACCCCATGCCGATCATCTGGTCGTAGATCAGGTCGGGCGTCATGCGGACCAGGGTGAGGTCGCGGCGGCCCTGCCGGATGATCTCGTGCCCGGCGGCGTGGGGAATGAGATGGGTGAAGCCCTCCAGGGCGACCGTGTCGCCGTCGCGCACGAGGCTCGCCACCGCCTCGCGCAATGGCGTGATCTTCGCCATGTCACCTCCCGGCCGTGCGGGGAACGCACCATCATCAGTGTCGCGAACAGAGTGGCGGTGGCTGCGCCGGGGTGTCAAGGGCGGAAATGATGCCATTAGGGCGTTAACCGCCCTTATTGCGCCGCAACAAGCACCTTTTCCTGCATCCGGCCATCCATGGTTCTGGAAAAGGCAGGCCGGCCCAGGGTTTAGAGACCACAACCATTTTGTGCGATTATCGAACTTTGATCCATATATCGAACTTGACGGTTCGCCGCTCCCTCAGTACGGTTTGCGGAACAGGCGAACGACCGGGCCGCGGCCCCGGCATGTCCAAGATCGCATCTGGGAGGGACAATGACGAGCACTCTGCGCACCGCGCTGCTGGGAACGGCGTTCGGCCTGCTGATGGCCGCAGCAGGTCCGCTGCTTGGCCCGCTGGCCGGTCCGGCCGCGGCGGCGACCATCAAGGTCGGCGTCGTGGCGCCCTTCTCCGGTCCCTTCGCGCTGGTCGGCAAGACCTTCAAGGAGGCGATCGAGGTCTATCAGGCGCAGCACGGCGACAAGGTCGGCGACGATACGGTCGTATTCATCTACAAGGACCTCGACCAGGCCAACCCGGCCCAGTCCAAGGCGCTGTCGCAGGAGCTGATCGTCAAGGAGAAGGTTGGCTATCTCGCCGGCTACTACTTCACGCCCGATGCGCTGGCCGTGGCCCCGCTGATCGACGAGGCGAACATCCCCTGCGTGATCTTCAACGCCGCGACCTCGGCCATCACCGAGAAGTCGCCGCGCTACGTCCGCACCTCCTTCACGCTGTGGCAGAATACGGTGCCTCTGGCCGAACACATGGCCAAGCAGGGGATCAGGAAGGTGGTGAGCGCGGTCAGCGACTACGGTCCCGGCATCGACGGCGAGACGGCCTTCAAGACCACCTTCGAGAAGAACGGCGGCACGGTGGTCGACACCATCCGCATGCCGCTGAAGTCGACCGACTTCGCCCCCTTCATGCAGCGCATCAGGGATTCCGGCGCGGAGGCCATCTATGCCTTCCTGCCGGCCGGGCCGACGACGCTCGCCTTCGCCAAGGCATTCGCCGACAACGGGTTGAAGGACGCCGGCATCAAGTTCTTCGGACCCGGCGACCTGACGCAAGAGCCGGATCTGCCGACGCTGGGCGACGCGGCACTGGGCATCACCACCAGCTTCAACTACAGCCGCGCGCATGACTCGGCGCTGAACAAGACCTTCCTGGCCAAGCACAAGGAGATGTTCGGCTCCACCGACAGCGTCACCTTCTCCTCGGTCGGCGCCTATGACGGCGTGCATGTCATCTACCAGATGATCAAGAACACCGGCGGCAAGTCCGACGGCGCCAAGGCGGTCGATTCGGTGAAGGGGATGAGCTGGGAGAGCCCGCGCGGCCCGCTGACCATCGACCCGCAAAGCCGCCACGTCACCCAGACCATCTACCTGCGCACGGTGGAGAAGGTCGACGGCAAATTGGAGAATGTCGAGAAGGTCGCCTTCGAGAAGCAGCCCGACTACGGGTACAAGGTCGGGAAATAAGGGTCCTGGTTACCATGCTCCGCGTGGGTCTCCCTCCGCCGGTCGGCCGTTCGATCGGGAGTACCTGACGCCGGCCCCGCCGCCGCGGGGATGGCGGCCGGGAACCCTCCCCTCATCCGGTGGGCCGGGCGGCGCCGGGCCGTGGGCACCCGATGGTGCCGCGGTGGCGGAGGATGGTGTACACCGGGACCGGCAGGGAAGGACCGAGGCAGGCGCAACGCATGGAAACGATGTTCGGAATCGCCGTCGACGGCGTCGCCTACGGCATGATCCTCTTCATCATCTCCGTCGGCCTGTCGGTGACGCTGGGCCTGATGCGGGTGGTCAACCTGGCGCATGGCGCCTTCGCCATGGTCGGGGGGTACATCGCCTCCTACGCCGCGCAGGGGGCGGGACTGCCCTATGCGGCGGCGCTGCCGGTGGCGGTGGTGCTGACGGTGCTGGCGACGCTGCCGCTGGAGCGGCTGCTCTACCGCCGCATCTACGGCTCCGCCAACGAGCTGGCGCAGGTCCTGCTGACCATCGGCCTGACCTTCGTGATCGTCGCCGGCATCAACTACCTGTTCGGCCCGACCCTGAAGCGCATCCCGCTGCCCGAACTGCTGACCGGCACGGTGCAGATCGGGTCGAAGGCGATCCCGGCCCACCGTGCCTTCGTGATCGTCGCCGGCGGCCTGACGCTGCTGGCCCTGTGGTGGCTGCTGGAGCGCACCGACTTCGGCATCCGGCTGCGCGCCGCCGTCGACGATCCGGCGATGGCCGCCGCGCTCGGCATCCGCACCGAGCGGCTCTATCTGGCGACCTTCGCGCTCGGCAGCGGCCTGGCGGCGCTGGGCGGCGTGCTGGGGGCCGAGCTGCTGCCGCTGGAGCCCTACTACGCCATCCGCTACATCGTGCTGTTCCTGGCAGTGGTCGCCGTCGGCGGGGCGGGCAGCATCTTCGGCTCCGCCGCGGCGGCGCTGGCACTCGGCATCGTCGACACCGCCGGCAAGTACCTGATCCCCAGCTTCGGCGAATTCTTCTTCTATGCCGCCCTGATCCTGATCCTGTTCCGCTGGCCGTACGGCTTCTTCAAAGGGAGGACGGCATGACCATGGCCGGGCGGACCGCTTCCCGGACCGGCGTGGCCGGCGCCCACCCGCCGCCCGCCGCCCGCCGCGATCTCGGCTGGATCGGCATTCCCCTGGTGGCGGTAGCGGGGCTCGCCGCCTTCTGGCTGCTGCCGGACGATCTTGCCCTGCTGACGCGCATCGCCGCCTCGGCGCTGTTCGTGCTGTCGCTCGACCTCGTGCTCGGCTACGGCGGCATCGCCACGCTGGGGCAGGCGGCGATGTACGGCACCGGCGCCTATGCCGCCGGGATCGCGGCGGTGAACTGGATCTCCGATCCCTTCGCGCTGCTGGCGGTCGGCGGCCTGGCCGGCGGGCTGATTGCCCTGGTGACCGGCGCCCTGATCCTGCATGCCCACGGCCTGACCCTGCTGATGCTGACCATCGCGGTCGGGCAGATCGTGCAGGAGATCGCCAACAAGGCGCGCGACTGGACCGGCGGCAGCGACGGGCTGTCGGGGATCGACCCGGCGCCGGTGCTCGGGCTGTTCCGCTTCGACCTCTACGGCCGCACCGCCTTCCTGTTCGCGCTGGCGGTGCTGGTGGTGGCGCTGATGGTGGCGCGGCGGATCGTGCGCTCTCCCTTCGGGCTCGCCTGCCGCGGCGTGAAGGAGGATCCGCTGCGCGTCTCGGCGCTCGGCGGCTCGCCGAAATCCTATCTGGTGGCGCTCTATGCCGTGGCCGGCGTCTTCGCCGGGGTGGCCGGCGCCCTAACCGCGGTGACCAGCGGCATCGTCGGCCTGGACAGCGCCGGCTTCCCCTGGTCGGCGGAGGCGCTGGTCATGCTGGTGCTGGGCGGAACCGGCCGGCTGTACGGCGCGGTGATCGGCACCGCCGTCTTCATGGGCATCCATCACATCCTGGCCTCCAGCGACCCGTTCCACTGGATGGGCTTCATCGGCCTGTTCCTGATCGGCATCGTCCTGTTCCTTCCGGGCGGCATCGCGTCCGGTGCCGGCCGCCTGTCGGCGCTGCTTTCGGCGCTGGCGCGGCCCGGACGTGACGGAGGCCGCGCATGAGCGGGGCCGCGCTGCTGGAGGTCGAGGGGCTGAGCCGGAATTTCGGCGGGCTCCAGGTGGCCTCCGACATCTCCCTGACGCTGAGGGCGGGCGACCGCTGCGCCCTGATCGGTCCGAACGGCGCCGGCAAGACCACCTTCGTCAACCTGGTCACCGGGGTGATCCCGCCCAGTGCCGGCACCATCCGGCTGGCCGGCCGCGACGTGACCGGCCTGCCGGCGGCCGAGCGGGTGCGGCTCGGCCTGATCCGCTCCTTCCAGGTGGCACGGCTGTTCCGATCGATGACGGTGCGCGAGCATCTGGAACTGGCCGTCCTCCAGCGCGACCGCCGCACCTTCCGCCTGTTCGCCAGCGTTGCCAGGGTCGCCGGGCTGGCCGGCGAGGTGGCGGAGCTGCTGGATGCCATGGGCCTGGGCGCGGTGGCGAGCACCGCCGTCGGCTCGCTCCCCTACGGTCAGCAGCGGCTGCTGGAGATCGCGCTGGCGGTGGCGATGAAACCGAAGGTGCTGATCCTGGACGAGCCGGCGGCCGGGGTGCCGCATGCGGAAAGCCAGCGCATCCTCGACGCCATCGACCGGCTGCCGACGGATCTGGCGGTGCTGATGATCGAGCACGACATGGATCTGGTCTTCCGCTTCGCCAGCTCGATCGTGGTGCTGGCCCAGGGCCGGCTGCTGTGCAGCGGCACCGCCGCGGAGATCGCCGCCGATCCGCAGGTCCGCGAGGTCTATCTGGGGAGTCGTGCCGATGCCCGCTGAACCGGCCGGGGCGCTGGAGGTTTCGGACCTGCATGCCGGCTACGGCAGGACGCAGATCCTGGACGGCGTGTCCTTCACCATCCCCGCCGGCGGGCGGCTGGCCCTGTTGGGGCGCAACGGCGTCGGCAAGACGACGACGCTCGCCACGCTGGTCGGCCAGACCACCCGCCATGGCGGCAGCATCCGGCTGGGCGGCGTGGAGCTGGGCGGCCTGTCATCGTCGGCGCGGGCCGCCGCCGGGCTGGGCTATGTCCCGCAGACCCGCGACATCTTCAAGTCGCTGACGGTGGAGGAGAACCTCGGCGCCGGGCTGAAGGGCCGCCCGCGCCGCGCCCTGGAGGAGGCCTACGAGCTGTTCCCCCGCCTGGGTGAGCGGCGGCGCAACGGCGGCGGCGAGCTGTCGGGCGGCGAGCAGCAGATGCTGTCGGTCGCCCGCGCGCTGCTCGGCAGGCCGACGGCGCTGCTGCTCGACGAGCCGCTGGAGGGGCTGGCCCCGGTCGTCTGCGACACGCTGATGGCGGCGCTGTCGCGGCTGGAGATGACCGTGCTGCTGGTCGAGCAGCAGGTCGACCGCGCGCTGGACTTCGCCGACCGCGTGGTCTTCCTCGACCGCGGCCGCGTGGTGCATTCCGGGCCGGCCGGGACCGCGAAGGCCGATGCGGCGCTGCTGGAACGGCATCTGGGCGTGGCGCTGGCGAAATAGCGGCGGGCCGGTCCCCGCCTGCGTCCGCCGGCCGGCCCCCAGGGAGCGTCCTCAGGGGCCGCCGCGCCCGCCGACCGCGCCGTAGACCTGTCCCGTCGCATAGCTGGAGTCCTGCGAGGCGAGAAGCACGTAGACCGGGGCCAGCTCCGCCGGCTGGCCGGGCCGCCCCATTGGCGAATCCCCGCCGAAATCGACCAGCTTCTCCGGCGGCTGGCCGCCGCTGGGCTGGAGCGGGGTCCAGAAGGGGCCGGGCGCCACCGCGTTGACGCGGATGCCGTCCTTGGCGAGCTGCTTTGCCAGTCCCTTCGTGAAGTTCATGATCGCCGCCTTGGTCGCCGCATAGTCCAGCAGCGTTTCCGAGGGGTCGTAGGCGTTGACCGAACTGGTGTTGATGATGGTGGCGCCGGCGCCCAGGTGCGGCAACGCCGCCTTGGTGATCCAGAACATCGCATAGACGTTGGTCTTGAAGGTCTGGTCGAACTGTTCGGTGGTCAGGTCGGTGAGCCTGGCGACGGTGTGTTGCTTGGCGGCGTTGTTGACGAGGATGTCGAGGCCGCCGAGCTCGCGGACGGCGTCGGCGACCAGCCTGCCGCAGAAGGCCTCGTCGCGGATGTCGCCGGGAAGCGGCACAGCCTTGCGCCCCTCGGCCCGGATGAGCTCGACCACCTCCCTCGCGTCCGGCTCCTCGGCCGGCAGGTAGTTGAAGGCCACGTCGGCGCCCTCGCGGGCGAAGGCGATCGCCGCCGCCCGGCCGATGCCGGAATCGCCGCCGGTGATCAGCGCCTTGCGCCCGGCCAGCCGTCCCGATCCCCGGTAGCTGGTTTCCCCGTGGTCGGGCCGCGGGTCCATCCGGCTCGCCAGCCCCGGCCATTCCTGTTCCTGGCGGGGAAAGGGCGGCTTGGGATATTCCGTCACCGGATTCCGAGTGAGCGGCGGCGTGGTGGCTGGCCCGGCAGCCGCTCCCGTTGCCGCTCCGTGGGCCGCTCCCTGGCCCGATCCGGCACCGGCGGACCGGGCGCCGTCCTGCTGCGCGAAGGCCGGGGAGCCGATGGCTGCGACGAGGCCGGTCGCGATGCCGCCGACGACAGTGCGCCGGGAGGTGTCTTCGGGGGTCATGTCCGTCTCCGTGCGGAGGATGCGTGAAGGGGTGGGCCGGAGGCTTCCGGCGCCGCGGCGCCAGGCGGTGCCGGCGATGTCCTGTGGAACGGGGCCGGGCGTGCGTGCTGGTTCAACCGGCCATCGGCCGGCAGGTTCCTGGCCGCCGCGGACGGGAAGGGGGAGGGGCCGCCGGAGTGCCGCCTTGGCAGCCTTCCCATCCGATGACTCGCATTTTGCTTCGCGCCCTGCGAACCAGGCGCAGATTGCCCAGCGCTAATTTACCTAAAATTACGTTTTATTCCGCAATCCTGAAACCGTCTGCCGCCCTCCTGCCGCTCCCCGGCTTTTCCAGGGACAGGACGCGGCATCGAAATTGCGTCTGGCCTTTACGGGCATTCCGCCATCGGTTGTTCTTACTTGCGGGGTTGGGCAATGCGTGACAACGGACCGGTCACCGACCGGGAAATCGAACTGCTCGATGACCAGCTTCTCGTCTCGCGCACCGACGCCGGCGGCCGCATCACCTTCGTGAACCAGGCCTTCGTCGACATCAGCGGCTTCTCGCGGGAAGAGCTGATGGGTGCCGCCCACAACATCGTCCGGCATCCCCACATGCCCAAGGAGGCGTTCGCCGACCTGTGGGCGACGGTCAGGAGCGGCCGGGCCTGGGAAGGCCATGTCAAGAACCGGACAAAGACCGGCGACCATTACTGGGTGAAAGCCAACGTCACCCCCATCACCGAAGGCGGCAGGATCACCGGCTTCATCTCCATCCGTTCCAAGCCGGCGCGCGAGGCCGTGGCCGAGGCGGAACGGATCTACGCGGCCTTCCGGTCGGGCGCCGCGCACGGCTACACGCTGTCCGACGGCGACATCATCCGCCAGGGGGTCGGGGTCGCCTTGCGGACCTGGGCGCTGAGCATCACCGGGCGCCTGGCCGCGGCCTTCGCGGTGCTGGTCCTGGTGATGGTCGGTCTGTCGGGCGAGGAGCTGTTCGGCGTCGACATCCCGGCACCGGCGGCCATCGGCCTGATGCTGTGCGGCATCCTGTTCGCCCTCGGCGCCGGCTATCTGGTCCTGCGCAGCATCCGCCGTCCGCTGGCGCTGGTCGAGGAGCAACTGGAGGCCATCGCGCGCGGCGACCTCCAGGCACGGAATCCCGTCTCCGGCATCGCCGAGTTCCGGCGCCTGCGCTCGACCCTGAGCGCGGTCCAGGCCAAGCTGGGCTATGCCGTGCAGGAGCGCAGCGAACGGCAGCGCCAGACCGAGGAGGAGCGTGCCGCCGCCATGCTGAGCATGGCGGCCACCGTGGAGCAGGAGGCGAGCCAGGCGGTCGAGGAGGTGGCCAGGCGCATGAGCGGGATGGCGGCGGACGCCGACGACATGGCCGGAGCGGCCGAGCGCGTCAGCGGCAATGCCCAGACCGTCGCCGCCGCGGCCGAGCAGGCGCTGTCCAACGCCCAGACCGTGGCGGCGGCGACCGAGGAGCTGGCCGCATCGATCCGCGAGATTTCGGCGCAGATTGCGCATTCCAGCTCGGTGACCCGCCGGGCGGTCACCGCGAGCCAGGAGAGCCAGGAGACGATCACGTCGCTGTCCGAGGCGGTGAAACGGATCGGCGACGTGGTCAGGCTGATCGACGACATCGCCAACCAGACCAACCTGCTGGCGCTGAACGCCACCATCGAGGCCGCCCGTGCCGGCGAGGCCGGCAAGGGGTTCGCGGTGGTGGCTGGCGAGGTCAAGTCCCTCGCCAACCAGACCGCCCGTTCCACCGAGGAGATCACCCGCCTGATCGCCGAGGTGCAGGCGGTGACCGGCACGGCCGTCAGCGCGGTCGGCCGGATCGGCAGCACCATCGGCGAGATCGACCAGGTCACCAGCGCCGTCGCCGCGGCGATGGAGGAGCAGGCGGCGGCCACCCAGGAAATCAGCCGCAACGTGGTCGAGACCTCCAGGGCGGCCCATGAGATGTCGGTCAGCATCGCGGCGGTGTCGCACGAGGCGGACCTGACCGGGACGCAGGCCGCCCATGTCAGGCGGGGGTCGGACGAGGTGGCGCACAGCATCGCGGCGCTGCGCAGCACGCTGGTGCGGGTGGTGCGGACCTCGACGGACGAGGCCGACCGCCGCAGCAGCCCGCGCCGCGCGCTGGATCACGCCGCCCGGCTGAGGACCGCGCAAGGGGAATGGCGCGTCCGCATCGCCGACCTGTCGCTGGACGGGGCCAAGATCCTGGTGCCCCAGCCGCCGCAGATGGCCTTGATGGCGGCGGGCCATACCGCCAAGCTGCGTCCGGACGGCTTCGACGCCCAGGTCGAAATCGTGGTCCAGGCGGTCAGCGACGGCGCCATCCACGTCCGCTTCGACGAGCGCGACGCCGGGCTTGCCGGCTTCCGCAAGGAAATGTCCAAGCTGGGCTCCTTCGCGGCGGCACCGGCGGCGCTGGCGGGCTGACCCAGGCCCGGACGGGGCGGGCGGGCCTGGGTCAGCGGAAGGGCGGCGCGTACAGCATGCCGCCCTGCGTCCACGGTCTGTTCAACCCGCGGTCCATCCCGTAGGGAATCGCGAGATTGCGGTCGAAGATCTCGCCGTAATTCCCGACCTGGGCCAGCGCCTGCACCGCCCAGTCGTCGGGCAGGCCGAGCATGCGGGCCGCGCTGCCGGCATGGCCCAGCATGGCCTGGAGTTCCGGGTCGTCGGGGATGCGGCCGGCGCGGATGTCGGCGGCGGCAAGGCCGCGGGCGTCCGCCAGGATCAGGGCGTGGAGGATCCAGCGGGTGATGTCGTACCAGTTGCGGTCGCCGCGGACGATGTAGGGCGTGAGCGGCTCGCGCGAGATGACGTCGGGATAGATGTGGATCCCCAGCCCCGCCCTGCGGTAGCCCGCCAGCGAGGTGACCAGAACGGTGCGGTCTGTGGTCAGCAGCCCGCATTCGTGGGCGAGGAAGGCCTGGAGCGCCTCGTCGAAGGTCTTGAAGGTCCGCAGGGTCCAGGGACGGTCGGCCTGCCGGATATGGTCCTCCAGGTTGCGGACGGTGGTGGTGGCTGTCTTGACGCAGACCGTCTGCGGCCCCAGCCGGTCGAGCGGTGGCGGCGTGCCGTCGGCGAGGATGGCGAAGCCCTGGCCGTCGTAGAGCAGCGGCAGCAGGAACTCCACGTCGTGGGACAGGTCGCGGCTGAAGGTCCAGGTGGTGGTGGTCAGCGCGATGTCGACCTCGTGCTTCTCCACCGCCTCGAACTCCTGCGGCTTGTCGGGCAGGCGGACGACGCGGATCGCCTGGGCGCTGCCCAGCGTCGCCGCCGCCAGAGCCCGGCAAACGTCGGCCAGGAAGCCGTCGAGATGTCCCTGCGGGTCGGTGAAGGAAATGCCGCTGACCCCGCTGCGCAGCCCGCAGACCAGGACGCCCCGGCTGCGGATGCGGTCCAGCGTCTCGCCGTCCTCGGCATGGGCCGCCGGGGCCAACGCCGGGGCCGCCAGCAGCGCAAGCAGCAGGGCGGTGCCCAGGCGCCGGCCGGCCCGCCGAATCATCTCCCCCACTCCGATCCCCCCGACCACGTTCGCCTCCGCCGCGCCGCTGCCGGATGCGGGTTCCACCCCCTCTCCACACGTCCTCCGCTAGACAGGGAAGGGGTGGGGAGGGGAAAGGCGGCGGGTCAGGCCGCCTGCTGGGCGCGGAGCGTGCTGAGCAGACTATGCAGCGACGCGGCCTTCTCGGCCAGCGTGTTGGCCGTCCCGGTCAGCGAGCCGGCGATGTCACCGGTCTTCGCCGCCTGCGCGCTCACCCCGTCGATCAGCGCCGCCACCTCGCCGGTGTTGCCGGCGATCACGCCCACCCGCTCGCGGATTTCCGTCGAGGCTTCCGTCTGCCGCGCCACCGCTCCGCCGATCAGGTCCTGCACCGTGCTGATGCGGTCGACCGAGGCGGAGATGCGGGTGAAGCTGCCCACCGTGTCCTGGATGCTGCCGTTGATGGCGGTGACCGACCCGGCGATCTGCACCGTGGCGTTGGCGGTTTCCTCCGCCAGCTTCTTCACCTCCGCCGCGACCACGGCGAACCCCCGGCCGGCCTCGCCGGCGACCGCCGCTTCGATGGTTGCGTTCAGCGCCAGCAGCTTGGTCTGGTGGGCGATGCCGGTGATGACGTCGACGATGCGGCGGATCTGCTCGGTGTTCTCGCCAAGCTGGCCGACCACGCCGCGGGCGGCGGCCAGTTCGCCGATGGTGGCGCCCACCACCCCGGCCGCCTCGCCGGTCAGGCCGGACACCGTGCCGATGGTGTCCATCAGCGTCGCGGTGCTGTCGTTGCAGGTGCGGGCGTTGCGGTTGCTCTCGGCGACGAAGCTGCCGGCGCTGACCGTGCTGTCGATGGTGCCGGCCGACTGCTGGCGCAGCGCGTCGGCCAGCTCGCGCAATTGGCCCGACTGCGTCGCCACGCTGGAGGCCACCTGATGGACGTCCTCCATCAGCCGGCGGGCCAGGGTGGCGGACCGCACCTGCTCGGTCACGTCGGTCCAGGACAGCGTCTTGCCCAGAACGTTGCCCCGGTCGTCGAAGACGGTGTCGACATGGGCCTCCACCGTGGTGTCGTCCACGCTCAGGGTGCGGCGCGGCACCGGCGGGCGCGAGGGGTCGGTGCATTCGGCGGTGAAGTCCGGCCCCTGCGCCAGCAGGTCGGGGCCGGCCGGGTCGATGCCATGGGCGTCGCAGAAGGCGCGGGCGGCCGGGTTGACGAACGCCACGTGGGCGCCGCCGACCTGCCCGCCGGTGCGCAGCAGCGCCGTCGGAACCGGGCTGGAATCGACCATGCGCTTCATCAGCAGCACCTGCTCGACGCTGCCGCGCAGCCGGCGCAGCGCCGCGGCCATCACCGCCAGCTCGTCTCGGCCGGTGTGCGGCACCTCGATCGACAGGTCGCCGGCGGCGATCTGTTCCATGGCGCGGGCGAACTTGCGCAGGCTGGCGAAGACGGCGACACGCAGCAGCAGGGCGGCGGCCAGCGCGACCGCCAGGGCGAAGGCGGCCACCATCGTCAGCGCGCCGTTGCGCAGCTCCTCGGTCGCCCCGACGAAATCGGCGACGTCGCGCGAGATCTCCGCCGTCGCCCAGGGCAGGCCGCCGTCGCCGCCGATGGTGACCGATGTGGTGGACAGCCGGGCATGGTCCGACGGGTCGCCGCCCTTGGTCTCGTACAGCGCCTCGCCCTTGGCGTCGGTGAAGCGGATGTCGGCGTCCAGCACGGTCCCCAGGGTGGACAGCGCCGGCAGCGGGTCGGTCACCACCTCGAGGAAGCCCAGCACGCGGAATCCGCCGATCGGCACGATCATGCTGTGGAGCGGGCGGCCCAGCCCGTCGCGCCACAGCAGGCTGGCCGGGCGGCGCTTGTCGGCGATCTCGCGCGCCTTCAGCGGTTCGAACAGGGTGGGAACGGCGGCGACGCTGTCCTGGTCGGCGCCGGTCCCGGCCACCCGACGCATGTCGGCGTCGAACAGGGTGACGGCGACCAGGCGGACCTCGCGGTCGACGACGACGGGACGGGAATAGATGTTCTTCAGCGCCAGCGCCGCCTTGGAGAACTCCTTCTGCTGGACGCTGTCGACGAGGAAGCCGTCGCGGCTCCATTCGTTGGCGTGGCCCTGCAGCCATTCCGTATAGTTCTTGCGGATGCGGTCGTTGACCAGCACGCGCAGCGTGGCGGCGGCGCTGCTGTTGAAGGTCGATACCGCGAAGTCGGTGTAGCGTTGCGACACCCAGGCCTGGCTGGCGATCAGCGCCGCCACCAGAACCCCCACGACCGACACCATCGCCCGCCGCAGTGTCCAGAAGCGGAAACGGACGCCCGGATCGTCCACCGTCGCGATAGCCCTCATGCCCAAACCCCCTCACCGCAGAGTATGGTTTCACGCAATGCCGCGGGCCTGTGGCGATCGCAGTCGTCCCCTTTCCCCGCCTTGGAGGAAGGGCGCGGCGCCATGCGCCGGAGGAGTGCGGGGATTGGCGACTGCGATCGTCCCGGCCAGCGCCCATTCTCACCCGGTTTTTTGAACGGCATAGTGCTCAAATGTGAACAGCTCGTATGTTTCCCTTCCTTTTTTGTGAAGAAGCGGCCGATTTCGAAAATAGTGCTGCGAAAATGGCCGAAGGAAATAGGACCATGCCGCGCATGCCAAGAGTATCCGCCCAGCAGACGATCTATGATTGTCTTGTAGACAGGCGGGATTGATCGTTGAATGCATGAAAATCAGGCCACGGGCACAGTGAAGGAAAAGCTTCACGATGCCCGTGGCCAAGGTTGCCGAGCGCGTGGCCGCTGCCGGTCCGCTGCCGGATCCTGGCGGCGGGGGAATTGGCTCGGGGTGCGGTGCCGGGCGCCGGCCGTCAGGGATCCTGCGTGACGTCGCCGGCGAACAGGTATCCGGTGCCGTGGACGGTCACGATCAGCCGGGGGTCGGCGGGGTCGTCCTCGATCAGGCGGCGCAGCCGGCGGACCAGGCTGTCGATGGTGCGGTCGGTGGCGTCGCTCTTGCGCCGGGTGGTGGCGGTCAGCAGGTAGTCGCGGTTCATCACCCGGCCGGGATTGCAGACGAAGGTCGACAGCAGTTCGAACTCCGCCCCGGTCAGCCGCACCGGCTGCCCGTCCGGCCCGGTCAGCCGCATGCGGTCGAGGAACAGGGTCCAGCCGCCGAAGCTGCGGCGGCGGTCGTCGCGCTGGTCGCCGGGCGCCTTCAGCCGGCGCAGCAGGTTGCGCACGCGGGCCAGGATCTCCCGCGGCTCGAAGGGCTTCGCGATGTAGTCGTCGGCCCCCATCTCCAGGCCGATGATGCGGTCCAGCTTCTCCGCCCGGCTGCTGACCAGGATGATGCCGATCTCCGACACCGCGCGCAGCTCGCGGGTCAGGGTCAGGCCGTCCTGCCGCGGCAGCCGGATGTCCAGCAGCACCACGTCGACCGCGGTCGACGCCAGAAGCTCCTTCAGCTCCTCGGCGCTGCGCGCCAGCACGACGCTGAAGCCCTCGTCCGTCAGGTAGGACTTCAGCGTCTCGCGGGTCACCGCATCGTCGTCGGTGATGGCAATGGTCGCCGCCATGACCCTTCCCGATCCCCCGTTCCGCTCCGCGCCTATGCCGGTCCGACCATACGCCCGCAGCCGCTCAATGTTCCAGGATCTGTCCGAGGAACTGGCGGGTGCGCTCGCTCTTCGGGTTCTCGAAGAACTCGGCGGGGGTCCCGCTCTCGATGATCGAGCCCTCGGCCATGAAGACGACGGAATCGGCGACCTGGCGGGCAAAGCCCATCTCGTGGGTGACGCAGACCATGGTCATGCCCTCGCCGGCCAGTTCGGTCATGACGTCCAGCACCTCCTTGACCATCTCGGGGTCGAGCGCCGAGGTCGGCTCGTCGAACAGCATGATCTCCGGCTTCATGCACAGGGCGCGGGCGATGGCGACGCGCTGCTGCTGGCCGCCGGACAACTGGCCGGGGAACTTCTGCGCCTGGTCGGGGATGCGGACCCGGCGCAGGTACATCATGGCGATCTCCTCGATCTCGGACTTCGCCATGCCGCGCACCCAGATCGGCGCCAGCGTCAGGTTCTGCAGCACCGTCAGGTGCGGGAACAGGTTGAAGTTCTGGAACACCATGCCGACCTTGCGGCGGATGGTCTCGACCGACTTCACGTCGTCGGTCAGCTCGGTGCCGTCGACGATGATGTGGCCGGTCTGGTGCGCCTCCAGCCGGTTGATGCAGCGGATCATCGTCGACTTGCCCGATCCCGACGGGCCGCAGACGACGACCTTCTCGCCCTTGCCGATCTTCAGGCTGACGTCGCGCAGCGCATGGTAGCTGTTGTACCACTTGCCGACCTTGCGGAGTTCGATGATGGCGTTCTCGGTCATGTGGGACTCTCCCGGGGCCGGTCAGCGGCGGTTGTAGCGGTTGGCCAGACGCTCCAGCCATTGGCTGTAGCGCGACATGCTGAAGCAGAAGATCCAGAACATCAGCCCGGCGAAGATGTAGACCTCGGCGAAGAAGGGGCGCCATTCCGGGTCGGTGGTCGCCACCGTCGCCGCGGTCAGCAGGTCGTAGAGGCCGACGATGGTGACCAGCGAGGTGTCCTTGAAGGCGCTGATGAACTGGTTGACGATCGGCGGGATGACGATGCGCAGCGCCTGCGGCAGGACGATCAGCCTGGTCTTCTGCCAGTAGGACAGGCCGAGCGCGTCGGCCGCCTCGTACTGGCCCTTGGGGATCGCCTGCAGGCCGCCGCGCACCGCCTCGGCCAGATAGGCCGCGGTGAACAGGGTCATGCCGGCGAGCGCCCGCAGCAGCTTGTCCACCGTGACGCCTTCCGGCAGGAACAGCGGGAACATGACCGAGGCCATGAACAGCACGCTGACCAGCGGCACGCCGCGCATGGTCTCGATGAAGCCGACGCAGAAGGTCCGGATCGCCGGCAGCGACGACTGGCGGCCCAGCGCCAGCAGGATCGACAGCGGGAAGGCGATGGCGATTGAGAAGACCGACAGCATCAGCGTGATCGGCAGCCCGCCCCACTTGTCGTTGGCGACATAGGTCAGGCCGAAGACGCCGCCCCACATCAGCACGCCCATGGCGACCAGCACCAGCGCCCAGACGCCGGCCAGCCAGGGCCGCCAGAAGGCGCGCACGCCGCTGGCGCCCAGCAGCGCGACGAACAGGCCGCAGGCCAGGAAGGGGCGCCACTGCTCGTCGTAGGGGTAGGTGCCGAAGAAGATCAGCCGGTGCTTCACCGCGATGATCGACCAGCAGGCGCCGGCCGCCTCGCGGCAGATCTCCGAACCGCCGGTCCACACGGCGTTCAGCAGCAGCCAGTTCGCCATCGGCGGCACCGCGTACCACAGGACGGCGAGGCAGGCGACGGTCAGCGCCGTGTTGAGCGGCGTGTTGAACAGGTTGTCCTTGGCCCAGCCGAAGGGCTTCAGCGCCGTCATGCCGCCGGGCTGCGGCGGGACCGAGGCCTGCGACGGCTCCTCCTCGTAGGAGGCCGCCCAGGTGACGGGCTGGACCGGGCCGGTGGGGATGGCGCCGGCGGGGGTGGCGCCAGCGGACGTGGTGGTGGAGTCTGTCCGGGTGTCCTTGCTCATCTCGTCACCAGCGCCACTTTGCGGTTGTACCAGTTCATGAAGCCCGAGATGCAGAGGCTGATGATCAGGTAGACCGCCATCATCATCGCCACCGCTTCCACCACCTGGCCGGTCTGGTTGGCCGAGGTGTTGGAGACGCTGACCAGATCCGGGTAGCCGATGGCGACCGCCAGCGAGCTGTTCTTGGTCAGGTTCAGGTACTGGCTGGTCAGCGGCGGCACGATCACCCGCAGCGCCTGCGGCAGGATGACCAGGCGCAGGATCTGCGCGGGCTTCAGGCCCAGCGCCAGCGCCGCCTCGGTCTGGCCGTGCGGCACCGCGAGGATGCCGGAGCGCACGATCTCGGCGATGAAGCCGGCGGTGTAGACCGACAGGCCGACCAGCAGGGCGGTGAATTCGGGGGTGACCGACCCGCCGCCCTCGAAGTTGAAGCCGGTCAGCTCCGGCACGTCGAAGGCCAGCGGCGCGCCGGTGGCGACGAAGGCGGCGACAGGGGGCAGCAGCACGGCGGCGATGGCGAGCGGCAGGGTGGGGAAGGGCCTGCCGGTGGCCTCGCGGCGGCGGCGGCCGTAGCGCACCGCGGCGATGGCGGCGGCGATGCCGGCGACCAGTGCCAGCAGCACCCAGCCATGGCCGGCATGCTCCGCCAGCACCGGGAACTTCATGCCGCGGTTGCTGAGGAAGACGTGCGGCACCACCTCCAGCGCCTCGCGCGGGCTCGGAAGCCGGTTCATGATGGTGTACCAGACCACCAGTTGCAGCAGCAGCGGCACGTTGCGGATGGTCTCGACATACAGCGTGGCGAAGCGGCTGACCATCCAGTTCGACGACAGGCGGGCCACGCCGATCAGGACGCCCAGGACGGTCGCCAGGACCACGCCGGCGGCCGACACCGCGAGCGTGTTCAGCAGCCCGACGGCCAGCGCCTTCAGGTAGGTGTCGGACGCGGAGTAGGAGACCAGGCTCTCGCCGATCTCGAAGCCGGCCTCGCGCTCCAGGAAGCCGAAGCCGGTGGCGACGCCGCGGGTGGAGAGGTTGGTCAGCGTGTTGGAGACGAGGTACCAGGCGACGGCGAGGGCGCAGGCCAGGAACAGCCCCTGATACAGCCATCCCCGCACGCGCGCCGAATTCAGCGCCTTGGCCAGGTTGGACATGATGATGCTCCGTGCGGGGGAGAGGCGGCGTGAGGGTGCGGCCCCCCTCCCGGCCCCTCGCCCGCCTCGGCCGACCGAAGGTCGGTCCGGCAGCGGGGGAGGGCCGCGGAGGAGGATCCGCGCGGGCGCCTTACTTCAGCGGCGGGGCGTACATCAGGCCGCCATCGGTGTAGAGGGCGTTCTGGCCGCGCGCCATCTTCAGCTTGGAGCCGGCGCCGACGTTGCGCTCATAGCTCTCGCCGTAGTTGCCGACCTGCTTGACGATGTTGTAGGCCCACTTCTCGTCGACGTTCAGCGCCTTGCCGTTGCCGGCGGTGACGCCCAGCAGGCGCTTCACGTCCGGATCGGGGGAGGTCAGCGCATTGTCGACATTCTCGGAGGTCAGGCCCTTCTCCTCGGCCTGGACCATGACGTAGAAGGCCCAGGTCACCAGGTTCGTCCACTCCTCGTCGCCCTGGCGGACGGCCGGGGACAGCGGCTCCTTGGAGATCAGCTCGGGCAGGATGACGTAGTCGTTGGGGTTCTGCGCCTCGGCCGCGCGGATGGCGGCGAGCTGCGACGCATCGGAGGTCAGGGCGTCGCAGCGGCCGGCGAAGAAGGCCTTGTTCAGCTCCTCGTTCTTCTCGATGACGACGGGCTTGAAGTTCATCTTGTTGGCGCGGAAGTAGTCCGAGACGTTCTGCTCGGTCGTGGTGCCGGGCAGCACGCAGACGGTGGCGCCGTTG
Source organism: Azospirillum picis (assembly GCF_017876115.1). Classification (GTDB taxonomy): domain Bacteria; phylum Pseudomonadota; class Alphaproteobacteria; order Azospirillales; family Azospirillaceae; genus Azospirillum; species Azospirillum picis. The sequence continues at coordinate 388,021 of NZ_JAGINO010000001.1, read as the reverse complement.
AGCTGCTTGGCGCTCTTCAGCCCCAGCTTCGCCGACACCATGAAGCCCTGGCCGTCATAGTAGTTGGTCGGGCCGAAGTTCAGGCCGTTGGCGGTGTCGCGGGTCAGGGTGCGCGTGGTGTTGCGGGCCAGCAGGTCGATCTCGCCGGACTGCAGCGCCGGCAGGCGCTGCTGCGCCGACAGCGGGGTGTACTTCACCTTCTCGGAATCGCCGAACATGGCGGCGGCGACGGCGCGGCACATGTCGACGTCGAGGCCGGCCCAGTGGCCCTTGTCATCGGGGGCCGAGAAGCCGTAGAGGCCGAGGTTGACGCCGCACTGGACATAGCCCTTCTGCTTCACGCCGTCGAAGGTGGCGCCGGCCTGGGCGGTCCCGGCCATGGTGAGGGCCGACAGGGCGATGGCGGAGACGGACAGGGTCGCCGCGGCGGCGAGCGAGCGCAGGGAGGTCTTCACGGGTCGTGGATCCTTCAGCCTTGTTCATTCCGGGGCGCCGGGGCGGGCGGATGCCCGCCTACCCCGGCGCCCTCGACCTTGACGCGGCGGCTTGAACAAAGTGCCCCGCGGTCTTGAACGGAAGTGGCGGAATTGTGAACAGCTTTGGACAGGGTGCAGCCGGGAAGGCCGGGGCGGCAGTCCTGCAGTCCGGCCGCCGGTCCCGCCCTTTTTCATCGCCAGGGCCGGACCTATCTGTGATGCTGACGGTTGTTGCGGCAAGGGCCGGTGGACGACGGCGGGAAGGGGGGGCTGATGGCGACGCTGAAGGAGTTCGAGGAAGCCTTGCGGGCGGCAGGCAACACGGCGGCCCTCGAGATTCTCGCCACCCTGCGGGCCCGTGACCGCGGCGAGCGCTCCATCCGGCCGGCGCGGCGGATCACCGGGCGCAAGATGACCCCCGAACTGGCCGCCGAGATCCTGCGCCTGCATCAGACCACCGAGATGACGCAGCAGGAGATCGCCTTCGAGCTGGGCGTGAACCAGGGCCGCGTGAACGAGGTCATCAAGCGCCGCAAGTGGCTGGACGACGATCCGGACGCCCCCGAGGCCCAGGCCCGCGACAAGGCCAAGCAGCGGGCCAAGGAGGGCGTCGGCTTCACCCCGCATCCGGTCGCCGGAACCGACGCAGACGGTCCGGCCGATGCCGGTTCCGGTGATGCCGGTCCTGCCGCCGCCGCTCCCACCGCAATTCCAGCCGCCACTCCCGCCGCCACTCCCGCCGCCACTCCCGCCGATGCGGTCGCGGCCGATCCGTCTCCCGTGGAACCGGCCCCGGCGCCGGCGTCCGTGGCGGCTCCGCCGGCCCCCGAGGCGGAGCAGCAGCCCGTCGACGAACCGGAAACCGCCGCTTCCGAGGCCATTCCCGAGGCAGCCGCCCCCGAGCCTGCCCCCAAGGCCGCCGGCGCGCCGTCCGCCGGGCTGCCCGTGGAGGAACCCGCACCGGTGCCTGCGGCGCCGGCCGGCGAGCTGCCCATCCCGACGCCGGCGGACGCCCTCGTTCCGCCGGCGGAGGACGCGGACCAGAAGGCGGCTTCGAAGCCGGCCGGCAAGGGCAAGGCGGGATCCCGCAAGCCGGCGAAGCCGGCGAAACCGCCGGCCCAGCTCGACCTGCTGTGACCGCGTCCCCGGCACCAGCGCCGGGGCGAGGTCGTTGAAATCCTCGGGCAGCCATGCCTGGCGCTCATCTCGCATCTGCGGAATTGTCGGTCTGCGGCCGATTGCCTCATCGCCGTCATCGCAAATATCCTGCGTGGCCCCGGTCGTGCCCCATTCCTTCGGCCGCCGGGATCCAGTCACGGAAAACCCACAGCAGCGACAGCGGAGAGACGACCATGGCTTCTGCCGGGCAAGACGGCGATTTGCGTCCGGGCGGAGGGGCCGGGACGCAGACGGGGGCCGTGGCGGCGGTGCGGCCCGGGCTGGTGCTCCTGGCGCTCGCCATGGGAGGCTTCGCCATCGGCACCACCGAATTCGCGACGATGAGCCTGCTGCCCTATTTCGCCCGCGGCCTCGGCATCGACGAGCCGACCGCCGGCCACGTCATCAGCGCCTATGCGCTGGGCGTGGTGGTGGGGGCGCCGGTGATCGCCGTTCTGGCGGCGCGGCTGGCCCGCCGCACCCTGCTGATCGGTCTGATGACGATCTTCGCCGCCGCCAACGTGGCCAGCGCCTTCGCGCCGACCTACGGCTGGATGCTGGTCTTCCGCTTCCTCAGCGGCCTGCCGCACGGCGCCTATTTCGGCGTCGCCGCCCTGGTCGCCGCCTCGCTGGTGCCGCCGCACCGGCGGGCGCAGGCGGTGGCGCGGACCATGCTCGGGCTGACCGTGGCGACCATCATCGGCGTCCCGCTCGCCAACTGGATCGGGCAGGCGCTGGGCTGGCGCTGGGGCTTCGGCGTCGTCGGCCTGCTCGCCCTGCTGACCGTGGCGCTGGTCTCCGTCTTCGCGCCCAAGGACCGTCCGCATCCGCAATCGAGCCCGCTGCGCGAACTGGGGGCGCTGAAGCGCCGCCAGGTCTGGCTGACGCTGGGCATTGGCGCCATCGGCTTCGGCGGCATGTTCGCCGTCTACACCTATGTCGCCTCGACGCTGATGGAGGTGACGCAGGTGTCGCCGGCGATGGTGCCGGTGGTGCTGGCCGTCTTCGGCAGCGGCATGACCGTCGGCACCCTGGTCAGCGCATGGGCCGCCGACCGCGCCCTGATGCCGACCGTCGCCGCCGTCCTGTTGTGGAGCACCGCCTCGCTGGCGCTCTACCCGTTCGCCGCCGGCAACATCTGGACGATATCGCTGGTGGTCTTCCTGATCGGCTGCGGCGGCGGGCTGGGCACCCCGCTGCAGGCGCGCCTGATGGACGTGGCGGAGGATGCGCAGACGCTGGCCGCCGCGCTCAACCACAGCGCCTTCAACGCGGCCAACGCGCTCGGCCCCTGGCTGGGCGGGATGGCGATCGCCGCCGGCTGGGGCTGGACCTCCACCGGCTGGGTCGGCTGCGCCCTGGCGCTTGGCGGCCTGGCGGTCTGGGCGGTGGCGGTGCTGGACGCCCGGGCGACCGATGCACGGATGGCGGCGGCCTGCGCGGGGGATTGACGCACCCGCAGGGCGCCTCGGCGGCGATTGTGCCCCCTCCCTCACCCTTCCCCGCTGTCGGACCGACCTTCGGTCGGCCGAGGCGGGAGAGGGGACTGCCGTCATTCCGCGGACCTCCCTCTGCGGATCGTCTCACGCCGCCTAAGCCTCCGGTTCCCTCTCCCGCCAAAGGCGGGGGGAGGGGCGGGGAGGGGAAAAAATCCAGCCGCCATGCATCCTGGCAGGGGCGGCCGACCTGCGGAGATGCCGCTACTCCCCGCTGCCCGCCAGCGTTCCGGTCAGCCGCGTGCGGATGGCCGCGACCGCGCATTCCAAGGGGCGGTCGTCGTCCGGGCGCGGCGGCTGGTTCATGACGTCCGGGCACATCTCCTCGGCGGTCCAGGTCCGCGGCTTGGGCGGCGGCACGGCGTTGGCGTCGCAGGTCGCCGGGTCGGGATGCGTCTCCTCGGTGCTGCCGTGGGTCGGCTTCACCTCCAGGTTCGGCGAGATGCCGAAGCAGTCGACCAGCGCCTCGGACGGGCGGTAGTAGCGGGCGGTGGTCAGCCGGATCCCGGTGTCGGCGCTGAGCGAGGAGATCGTCTGGACCGAGCCCTTGCCGTAGGAGCGGGAGCCGAACAGCAGCGCCCGGTGGTGGTCCTGCAGGGCGCCGGCGACGATCTCCGACGCCGAGGCCGAGCCGCTGTTGATCAGCACCACCATCGGCAGTCCGGCCAGCAGGTCGCCGGCGGTGCCGCGGTAGGTGCGGGATTCCTCCGGATCGCGGCCGCGCACCGAGACGATCTCCACCGCCTCCAGGAAGCGGTCGGCCACCTGGACCGCCTGCTCCAGCAGGCCGCCGGGGTTGTTGCGCAGGTCGATCACGGCGCCGGTCAGCCGGCCCTTGGCCTGGTTGCGCATGTCCTCGATCGCCGCATCCAGCGCCGAGGAGGTCGACTGGTTGAAGGTGGCGATGCGGATGTAGGCGACCGTGCCTTCCAGCCGGTAGCGGACCGGATGGATCTTGACGACGGCGCGGGTCAGCGACACCCGCGTGCTCGCCTCCGACGAGGGGGGCCGGCGGATGGTCAGCGCCACCGAGGTGCCGACCGGGCCGCGCATCCGCGCCACCGCGTCGTGCAGGTTCAGCCCCTTGACCGCGGTGTCGTCGATGCGGGCGATCAGGTCGCCGCTGCGCAGGCCGGCCCGGGCGGCCGGCGAGCCGTCGATGGGGGAGACGACCTTGATCAGGCCGCTCTCCTCGTCCATCGTCACCTCGATCCCGAGCCCGCCGAACTCGCCCTGGGTCTGTTCGCGCAGGTAGCGGTAGCGCTCGGGGTCGAGGAAGCTGGAATAGGGGTCGAGCGACCCCAGCATGCTGTCCAGCGCCGCCTCGGTCAGCATGCGGTCGCTGGCCTTTGGGGCCTCGGCCTTCTTCTTCTTCAGGCCCTCTTCGGCCTTGTCGACCAGCACCTGCGGGTCGTAGGGCTTCACATGCTCCGTCAGGACGCGGCGCATGGCGTCGGCGAACAGCACGTAGTTGCGGTCGGCGGTGGACAGCGATCCGTAGCCGCGGACCTTCGCGAAGTCGGTGCGGTATCGGTCGAGCGCCGCGACGGTGTCGGCACGGCTGGTCGGCGCCACGGCGCAGGCAGGCCCGATCGCCACCATCATCAGCAGTAGGGCAGCCAGCAGCTTCGCCATCCTTGGCCCCTTTTCACTGGCCGGTCCGGCCGGCAGTCTCAAACGCATCGTTCACATTACCAGGGGTTTCGCCGGTCGTTGCGACCCTATCACGTCGTTCGGCCATTCTCAAAGCACCCCCGGACCAGGAGGGGGGATGCCGCACCGCAAGTGCCAGATGGGGAGCGCGGACAGGCTTGTCGCGCGCCCGGATGGGACGCGCGACGGGGGGAACGGGTGGCTGCTTTCGGAGGGGGTCGGCCGGTCGTGCTATGGGCCGTGCTATGACGGGCCAGTTGCAGGGCCGGCGGGAAAGGCCGCCGGCGGGCGCCGGCACCGGTCAATAGGCGCCGCTGCCTTTCACCACGACGCGCACCGTGCGCAGCATGATGCCGATGTCCGCCCAGAAGGACCAGCCGACCACATAGGCGGTGTCGAGCTGGACCCGGCGCACATAGTCGACGTCGCTACGGCCGCTGACCTGCCACAGGCCGGTCAGGCCGGGGCGGCAGCGGGTGTAGAAGGGGAAGCAGGCACGGTAGTAGGGCACCTCGTCGTCGATGATCGGGCGCGGGCCTACCAGGCTCATCTCGCCGCGCAGGACGTTGATGAGCTGCGGAAGCTCGTCCAGGCTCGACTTGCGCAGGAAGCGGCCGACCCGGGTGATGCGCGGGTCGTTGCGCAGCTTGCGGGTGGCGAGCCATTCCTCGCGCGCCGCCTCGTCGGTGGACAGCAGCCGTTCCAGCACCTCGGCGGAATTCACCACCATCGAGCGGAATTTCAGGCAGGTGAAGGGGCGGCCGTCGGCACCGACGCGGCGGTGGCCGAAGACGGACGGGCCGCCGTCGCGTGCGACAAGCCAGGCCAGCGCCAGCATCAGCGGGCCGAACAGCATGAGCAGTCCCAGCGCGCCGACGATGTCGAAGGCACGCTTCACACGGTGACGGTGCAGGGGCGGGCAGCCGGGCAGCCGGTCCATCGCCTGCATGGCCGAGCGCGTCCCGGCAAGCCGCCCGGGGTCCAGACGGGGGGCGCCCAAAAGGGCGGTGTTGGACAACGCCATCGGAATCCTTCGTCTCTGATGGTCTCGGGTCAGAGCATAGGACCATCCGAGAGAGGCAACAGCCAGCGCGCGAAAGGGGTCCTCCCGTCGGGACCGGATCAATGGAAACGGTGGGTTAGCCCGGCGGTACGGGTCAGCAGATCCGGGGAAGCTGCTCTCCGGTCAGCCAGTCGACGATCCGGCGGCCGCCGAAGCGGGTCTCCATCTGAACGAAGCAATGGGCATCCTCCACCACCCGTCCGATGCGGGCGGCGTCGCGTCCCAGGGGATGGGCGCGCATGGCGGCGAGCAGGCGGTCGCACTCCTCTTCGGCGCAGATCGCGATCAGCTTACCCTCGTTGGCGGCATAGAGCGGGTCCAGCCCCAACAGTTCGCAGGCGGCGGCGACTTCGGCGCGCACCGGGATGTCCGCCTCGGCCAGGCGCATGCCGACGCCGGACTGGTGCGCGATCTCGTTCAGCGTGGTGGCGAGCCCGCCGCGGGTGGGGTCGCGCAGCACATGGACGCCGGGCACCGCCGCCACCATCGCCGCGACCAGCCCGTTCAGCGCCGCGCTGTCCGAGAGGATCGCCGTCTCGAAGCCGAGATTGTCGCGGGTCGACATGATGGCGACGCCATGGTCGCCCATGCTGCCGCTGACCAGGATGGCATCGCCCGGCCGCGCGCGGTCGCCGGACGGCGCCACCCCCGGCGGCACCATGCCGATGCCGGTGGTGGTGATGAAGATGCCGTCGCCCTTGCCGCGCTCCACCACCTTGGTGTCGCCGGACACGATGGCCACCCCGGCCTCGCGCGCCGCCGCGGCCATGCTGTCGACCACCCGCTTCAGGTCGGCCAGCGGGAAGCCCTCCTCGATGATGAAGCCGGCGGTCAGGTGCAGCGGCACCGCCCCCGCCATGGCGACGTCGTTGACCGTGCCGTGCACGGCCAGCGAGCCGATGTCGCCGCCGGGGAAGAACAGCGGCGAGACGACGAAGCCGTCGGTCGTCATCACCATCCGTCCGCCCGGCACGTCGAAGGCTGCCTGGTCGTTGCCCTGGTCGAGCCAGGGATTGGCGAAGGCGGCGGCGAACAGCTCGCGCACGAGCTGCGCCATCGCCTTGCCGCCCGACCCGTGGGTCATGTCAACCGCCCCGCGGGCGATGTCGAGCTTTCGGGCGAAGAGGCGGCGGTCGGTCATGGTCGGATCCGGGTGGGGTGGTGGCTCAGGCGGCGTCGGCCGGCAGCTCGGCCAGCAGGGCCAGCGTGCGCTCGGCCTCCTCGGCGTCGAGGCGGGAGAGGGCGTAGCCGACATGGACGATCACGTAGTCGCCGACCGCCACCCCCTCGACCAGCTCCAGCGAGCAGGTGGAGCTGACGCCGCCGAGGCTGACGGTGGCGCGGTCGTCGGGCAGCAGGGCGGTGACCAGGGCGGGAACGGCTAGGCACATGGCGGGACCCTCGGCGATCAGGCGGTTTCGGCGGCGGTTTCGGCGTCTTTCCCGGCGGCATCGCGGGCGGCGCGGGCTTCCGCCAGTCCGTCGGCGATCCACTCGTACCAGGACTCCAGCCCCTCGCCGGTGGTGGCGGAAAGCTGGATCACCGCCAGGGAGGGGTTCAGGCGCTGGGCGTAGCCGATCATCCGCTCCACGTCGAAGCTCAGATAGGGCAGCAGGTCGATCTTGTTGACGACCAGCAGGTCGGCGCCGGCGAACATGGCCGGGTATTTCAGGGGCTTGTCCTCGCCCTCGGTCACCGACAGCACGACGACGCGGTGCGTTTCGCCGAGGTCGAAGCCGGCCGGGCAGACGAGGTTGCCGACATTCTCCACGAACAGCACGCCGTCGTCGGCGAAGCCGCCGCCGGCGGCCAGCCGGTCGGTCGCCTGCGCCACCATGGCGGCATCGAGGTGGCAGCCCTTTCCGGTGTTCACCTGCACCGCCGGCGTCCCGGTGGCGCGGATGCGGTCGGCATCGAAGCTGGTCTGCTGGTCCCCCTCGATCACCGCGACCGGGAAGCGGCCCTTCAGGTCGGTCAGGCTGCGGGTCAGCAGGGTCGTCTTGCCCGATCCGGGGCTGGACATCAGGTTCAGCACGAACACCCCGCGCCCGGCGAAGCCGCGGCGGTTGGTTTGCGCCAGCGCGCTGTTCTTCGCCAGGATGTCGCGCTCGATCGTCACCAGGCGCGGCTGGTTCAGCGCCGCCCCGCCGTCGATGGCGTCCGGCCTGTCGGGATGGTGGTGGCCATGCCCATCATCATGATGCCCGCCGTGATGATGGCCGGCATGATGGTCTTCGTGGGGCCCGTGCTCGTGCCCGTGCTCGTGCCCGTGCCCGTCGGCGTGGGCGTGTTCATGGCCATGGTGGCTGTGGCGGAAGACGGTGCCGTCCGGCGCGACATGCTCGTGGCTGCCGTCCTGCGCGGGATGATGATGGTGCGCGCCGCCGCTGCCGCTGCCGCTGCCGCTGCCGCCGTGGCTGTGGCGGTAGATCTTGCCGTCCGGCCCGACATGCTCGTGTCCGGCGTCGCCCGTGACGGCCGTCGCGGCGGTGCCGTCGATCCTGGTCTCACCCTCGCCGCATCCGCAAACCGTGCACATCACCCGATCTCCCGCTCTGACTTCGCAACGCCGCCGCAGCAGCCGCAACCTTTACACCACATCGATTTCGCAGGCCACGCAGGGGTCGAGCATCGCGACCAGCAGCCGCGCCCTCGCCACCGCGGCGGCGGCATCCGGAACCTCGGCGCCGGCCAGCCCGCGCGCCAGCGGCCCGTCGGCGGCGAAGTTCCAGTCGGTCGGCGCCACCATGCGGGCGTCGGCCAGCCGTCCCGTCCCGTCCAGCCGCAACCAGTGCGCCAGCCGGCCGCGCGCCGTCTCCGCCACGCCGCAGCCGGTGCCGGCCTGCGCCGGGCCGTCCGCCGCCCGGCGGTCGGTCGGATCGGCCTGGCCCAAGGCCGTGACGGTGCCGGCCATCCGCCGCGGCATCTCCGCCATGTCGGCGAGGCGCGCGGCGAAGAGCCGGGCCAGCCCGTCGCCGTGGCGCGCCGTCGCCGACACCACCAGCGGATGGCCGGCCTGCCGCTCCAGCGGGCCGGTCAGTGCCGGCGCGTCGCGATGGTGCGGCCTCGCGGCGAAATCGGCGTCGCCGCCCAGTGCCGCGGCGAACCACTCGGCAGAGCGTTCCACCAGCGCACCGACGCCGCACGCTCCCCATCCCGCCAGATCCGGTGCCAGCAGCCGGGCGGCCAGCCGGGCCGCATCCGTCCGTCCGCCGGCTGCCCAGGCGGCGAGGGCGTCGGCATCCCCGGGCGGCGGGCCGCCGAACACCTGCGTCTCCAGCCAGTCCGACATCCGCGCCAGCGCGCCGTCCAGCGCCGCCGGGTCCGGCCGCAGCGCGCCGCCGCCGATCCGCAGCCCGTCCCCGGCCGGATAGAGGGCCGGGGCCACCGCGGCCGTGGCCGCGCGCAGGTCGCGCAGGGCCGCGGGGCGGGGCGGGGCGCCCAGCAGCGCCGGCCACTCGACGACCGCCTGCCAGCCGTGGCTTTCCAGCGCCTCGGCGTCGGTCAGCAGGCCGCGCGCCGGCTCATGCGCGCCGGCGTCCATGCCGGGCGCCAGCCCCAGCGCCGCCTCGCAGGCGCGGGCCACCGCCAGCCCCTGCGCCGTGCCGCACAGGCTGAACAGCAAGGGTGCCAGCCTCGCCGCCTCGTCCGCCGGCCGTCCCACCAGTGCAGCGACCGCGCGGGGCCGGCGTGCCGCCACCTCGGCAGCGGCGATGCGTCCGCCTGCCACGGCGAGGCGGACCGAGACGGCGCCCCCGCCGGAAAGCTGCATCGGACTGCCGTGAGCACCGGCGTGACCCATCTGCGCGTCTGGTCCTTCGATATCGGCCGATATTGGGGCGGGAAGGGGAGGAAAGGCGGGGGAGGAACCCTGCGGACCATCCTGCCGCATCGGTGTCCGTGTGCAATGACCTGCGTCAAAAGACGTAGGTCGGCCGTCCCCTGCCCGGCCTCTCCGCCATGGCCGCGCCGACGCTTTCTGCTACACTGCCGCCAACCGCGCCGTGGCGCCGGTCTTCCATGCGTCGGGCGGGCCATGCGTCGGGTGGGCCATGCCTCGATCGGGAGAGGCGGGCCGGCGCGACACGACACCAGAGGATGCTTCTCATGAAACGGTTTTCCCTCGCCTCGGCCGTCGCGCTGGCCGCGCTGGTCCTGCCGGCGGCCGCCGACGCCCACACCTTCGGCGTGCATGACGCCGGCTTCGCCCACGGCTTCCTCCACCCGGTCGGCGGCCTCGACCACCTCCTCGCCATGGTCGCGGTCGGGCTGTGGGCGGCGCAACGCGGCGGCGCCGCCGTCTGGGCGCTGCCGGCGGCCTTCGTCACCGCCATGATCGGCGGCGGCCTGCTGGGCATGGCCGGCATCGGCCTGCCGGGGGTCGAGCTGGGGATCGCCGGGTCGGTGGTCGCGCTCGGTGCGCTGATCGCGGCGCAGTCGCGCCTGCCGCTGCCGGCCTCGCTGGCCGCGGTCGCCCTGTTCGCCCTGTTCCACGGCCATGCCCATGGTGCGGAGATGCCGGAGGCGGCGCAGCCGCTGCTGTACGGCCTCGGCTTCGCGCTCGCCACCGCGCTGCTCCACGGCGCCGGCGTTGCCGCCGCCCTGTCGCTGCGCGGCATCGTCGTCGGCGGCAGGGGCGCCCTGGTGCTGCGCGGCCTGGGTGCCGCCATCGGCATCGGCGGCGTTGCCCTGGTGGCGCTGGGCTGACCCCCGCCGCCGTCCGCGGCGGGACCGGCGCGCGCGCCGGGCGGGCTTTCCCGCCCGGCTCCCGTTCCGCGTGCCGCCCGGCGGACGCTGCGGCTCGCCGGGCCGGGTTGCCGATGCCGGCCTGCGCGCGATATGGCTTCCGACCCGTCCTGCATCCGCCTCCCTTCGACACCGACGGACCGACCGTGGACTCGCTGCTTCCGGAACTGATCGCGCTTTGCCAGGTGGTGTTCATCGACCTGGTGCTGGCGGGCGACAACGCCATCGTCGTCGGCATGGCCGCCGCCGGGGTGCCGCGGGAGAAGCGGACGAAGGTCATCTTCTGGGGCATCGCCGCCGCGGTGATGCTGCGCATCGGCTTCGCGCTGGCGACGACGAGGCTGCTGGACATCATCGGGCTGACGCTGGCCGGCGGGCTTTTGCTGCTCTGGGTGTGCTGGAAGCTGTTCCGCGAACTGCGCGGCCAGCGCGAGGAGGCGGAGGCCGCGGCGCTGATCGCCGAGCAGGACGGGGCGGAGGGCGTTGCGGCTGCCGCGGGCGGCGGCAAGCCGGTGGGCACCGCCATCTGGGAGGTGATCGTCGCCGACGTGTCGATGTCGCTCGACAACGTCCTGGCGGTGGCCGGGGCGGCGCGCGAGCACCTGTGGGTGCTGGCCGCCGGGCTGCTGCTGTCGGTCGCCCTGATGGGGGCGGCGGCCAGCGTGATCGCCCGGCTGCTGAACCGCTTCCACTGGATTGCCTATCTGGGGCTCCTGGTCATCGTCTATGTCGCCCTGCGCATGATCTACCACGGCAGCATCGAGGTCATGGCCTACTCCCACCATCTGGGGTGAGGCCGGAACAATCGCCCCCTCGCGGTGTTGCAAGCCGGCAGCCTCCACAGGAGACGTCCGGCATGACCCACCAGAACGACGCCATTCCGTCCGCCTCGACCACCGGGGCCCCGTCCGCCGATCCTTCCGCCCACGGCTCGGCCGATCCCGGCAGCCGCCGGCCGGAGGAGATCGAGCACGAGATCGAGTCGATCCGTGCCCGCATGGATTCGGTGATCGACGAGATCGAATTCCGCCTGTCGCCCGGCCAAATGTCGGGCGGGGTGCTGCAGGTGGTGCAGGACGTCATCAAGGGTGACGGCGAGGGACTGTCCGGGCGCGTCGCGCGGGCGGTCCGCGCCAACCCGATCCCGGTGGCGCTGATCGGCATCGGTGCCCTGTGGCTGGGCTGGGCCGTCGCCCGCACGCCGGAGTCGGCGACGGAGTTCGACGATTACGCCCCTCGCGGCCGCCGCTTCACCCCGCGCAGCCGGCAGGCCCTTGGCGACCTGATCGCCGCCTGCCGCGACGGCGCCACCGCGCTGCGCCATGCAGACATGAGCATCGCCGACCATCGCCTGTCACCGCGGCTGGAAAGCCTGGCGGACCAGTTCGACCGCAGTGCCGAGATGCTGGATGCCGAACTGCGCGACGGCGGCGGCTGGATCGAGGGCGACGGCGAGGCCCGCCGCATCTGGTCGCCGATGCACGGGCTGGCCGGAGCCAGCGCGCGCAGCATCGTCGCCGGCGCCGAAGGCCCGGCGGCGCGCGCGGAGGTGCTGGCCCAGCTCGAAAGCGGACTGGACGGCACGCTCTCGCTGTTCCGCGACGCGCTGCACGACGAGACGGACGAGCACCTGCAGGTCGTGATCGGCGCCCAGTTCCATGCGATCGAGACGGCGCGCCACAGCGTCGGCGCCCTGCGCGAAGCCGTGGCCTGAGGAGGGGCTGATGCTGGGATTGAGCCGGCGCCATCATTACGGATATCGGCAGGCCGCCAACGACGGGCGCGGGCGGACGGCCGACTCGCCGAGCGAGATCCCCAAGCGCGGCTGGAAGGACATCCTGCTGCGGGTGTGGGACGAGCAAAGCAAGGACAACGTGTCGATGCTGGCGGCCGGAGTCGCCTACTATGCGCTGCTCGCCATCTTCCCGGCGGTGGCGGCGCTGGTGTCGATCTACGGCCTGGTCGCCGATCCGTCGATGATCGAGAACCAGTTGAGCCAGCTTGCCGGCCTGCTGCCGCCGGAGTCGCTGTCGATCATCCGCGACCAGGCCAACAAGGTGGCGACCGCACCGTCGCAGGGATTGAGCTTCGGCCTGATCTTCGGCCTGCTGCTGACGCTGTGGAGCGCCTCGCGCGGGACCAACTCCCTGGTGAACGCGCTCAACATCGCCTATGGCGAGAAGGAGACGCGCGGCTTCATCACGCTGGCGGCCCTGTCGATGGGGCTGACGGTGGGCGGGCTGCTGTTCGTCATCGTCGCCATGGTGCTGATCGTCGCCGTTCCGGCCGCCATCAACATCGTCGGCCTGCAGGACACGCCGATCGGCTGGATCGCCAGCCTCGCCCGCTGGCCGATCCTGGCGGTCGCGATCATGATCGCCCTGGCGGTCTTCTACCGCTACGCCCCCGACCGGCGCGAACCGCAATGGCGCTGGGTGACCTGGGGCTCCGCCGCCGCGACGGTGGTGTGGCTGCTGGGATCGCTGGGCTTCTCGATCTACGTGTCCAACTTCGGCAGCTACAACGAGACCTACGGGTCGGTCGGCGCCGTCGTGGTGCTTCTGCTGTGGTTCAACCTCACCTCCTACGTCGTGCTGCTGGGAGCCGAACTGAACGCCGAGATCGAGCACCAGACCGCACGGGACACCACGGACCGCGATGGCGGACCAGCCCGGCCGATGGGCCGGCGCGACGCCTATGTCGCCGACACCGTGGGGGAGCGGAAGGCCGGCTGAACCGTACGCCTTGGACTGCCGGGGGCGAAAAAGGCCCTTGGCAGGCCGGGGAGGGCGCGTTATGGTTCCGTCCATGCGACACGCGCTTTCCCAGTCCGTCCCCGGACGCTCCCGATACTTTGGCCGCTGGTTTCGTCCGGCGGCCTAGGAACGCGCATCTGTCGCTCATTCCCGAAGCCGCCCGGACCGATCCGCGGCGGCTTTCGCATGTGTCACCCTCGCCCCTTGCGGGCAGCACATCCTGAAATTCCGGCACGGGCGATCCGGGCGGCCTCCCACCAGCAAGAGAGGTCGCCATGTTCGATTTCGATGTCGTCACCGGTCCCACCCATCCGCCCGTCGCCCCGGCCCCCGAACCGTCGGCGGTCGTTGCCGAGGGGCACGCAGCCGTCCGCTCCGCTCCCGGTTCCGTCCAGGCGGGACCAGCCGAGTCGCGCCCGGCAGCCCCGGCGAAGCGCCCGTCCTGACGGGCCGGCCGGTTTCCACCGGGCCTTGCGAGGCCTCCCGCCGGGTTTCCCAGCGTTTCCCAGGGTTTTCCCCAGGGGGTTCGCACAAAAAAATCACGAATCCTGCGTATCATCCGCCGGCTGTTGTCGTATACTCCTATCGAAGGTCTGAGCTTCGGGGACCGGCACAGCCGGCCGCGCGGTGGTGTCGCGGGACACGCCCACGGCCCGGGCGTCCGCCCGGGGCAGGAGCGGGCCCGGGGCAGGATCAGGGCAGGATCAGGATTGTGGGCGGCCGCAGGTTCGACGCGGTTCAGTCGATCGGTACGGGAGAAGGATGACGGATCATGGCGGATGATGCTCTCTCAGGCGTCAACTCTATGGTGTCGAGCCTCAACGCGTCGATCAAGAATGCGGTCGACGCGATCCAGCGCTCGCAGAGCAACCAAGCCATCGGCGAAGTCCAGGATTTTTCCAAGACGGTCAAGAAGTCTCCCCTGACCACGGCGGGGAGCGCCACCGACATCGGCATGGTCACGAAGAACGTCTCGCGCCTCAACGTCGCCAGCAGCCTTGCCGCGAACGACAAGGTCGACTTCTACAAGTTCAAGGCCACCACCAAGGGCGAACTGACCATGGGGCAGGTCGGCGACGACGGCGTGCGTGTTCAGCTCATGAACAAGTACGGCCGGGTGATGGCCGACAGCAACAAGGATTCGGGCGACGACTACGCCGCCTTCAAGAAGCTGCAGGCGGGAAACCTGACCATCGACAAGGGCGACTACACGATCCGCGTCACCCGCGACAAGGGCCAGTCGGACAAGGATCCGAAGAACTACGCCCTGCAGGTCGTGATGGGCAACTACAGCAAGGACTATGACACCGTGGCCAAGCAGCCGGCCAAGGGTGACACCGGCCTGACGCTCAGCACCGGGCAGCAGGCGATGCTCGATGGCCTCAACAACGCCATCGGCACGATGAACTCGATCCCGACGGGCCAGACCGGAACGCAGAAGCTGATGGGCAGCTTCGACCTGTTCATCTGAGGCCCGGCGGCGGACGCCATGCTATGACGGGGCAAGCGTCCCGCATCGGAGGTCCGCCTTGCCATCCGCCATCCGCCTGAGCCCCGCCGACCATCGCCGCGTCCCCTGGAGGAACGGCGGTGGCGTCACCACCGAACTGGCGGTGGAGCATCTTCCGGACGCCGGCAGCCTTCCCGGCGGCGAGACCCGCTTCCTGTGGCGGGTCAGCATCGCGGACATATCCGGTGCCGGACCCTTTTCATCCTTCTCCGGCTACGACCGGCTGATCGCCGTGGTCGAGGGCGACGGCATGCGCCTGTCCGTCGACGGCGCCCCGCCGGTGGAGTGTCGCCGCATGGGCCCGGCCTTCGCCTTTCCCGGGGAGGCGGCGGTTTGGTGCGAGCCGACCGGAGGCCCGATCCGCGACGTGAACCTCATGCTCGACCGCGCGTCCGCCGCCGGCGCCCTGACGCTGCTGACCGGGGCGGGGGGCGGCGCCGTCCGGCAGGCGCAAGGCGACGTCGTTCTGGTCCATGCGCTGGCCGGCACGCTGGCGATCGGCGTCGATGGCGGAGAGGCGATGGCCGTGCCGGCCGGCCACAGCCTGCTGCTGCGCGGCATGGCGGGTGCGGTATCGGTGGAGGCGCCGGCCGGCGCGGAAGGCTTCTGTGCCGAGGTGCGGCGGCGCTGAGGAAAGGCTCCGGCGGCAGGGCATGCGGGCATCCCGGCGGGACCGGCCGGTCACCGTCCGCGTCCGCCGTGCCCTCGCGCGGTGCGGCCGATCACATCGGGCGCCGATCCGTTCAGGCGGCGATCTGGTTGATGCCGCGGCAGCGGGTTTCGAAGTCGTCGGAAATGAACTCGGGGCGCTTGTAATACCCCTTGATCCAGCTTGCCAGCAGGCAGAGCTCTTCCAGCTTCACCAGTTCGTCCAGCGTTCCGTCCGGGAAGCGGATGCCGAAGCTGTCGGAAATGAACTCCAGCACCTGCTCGACCTGATCGATCGACAGGCGGATGTCGGTCTCCAGCGTCGCGTTGCGGGTCAGCAACCCCTCGTCGATGCCATATTCGTCGCGGATCAGCTTCACGATCCAGCGGAACATGTGCATCCAGTTGGATACACCCTCGATCGACTTGCTCATCGCGTCACTCGTCCGGGCTTGTGCGAAAGGGGTAGGGCGCGGGGGACTGTACGGGGTTTTCGTTAAAGAATAGCGCAGCCCATGATGCAGGCGCTCCCCGGCGCGGCAAAAAACCGCGCGGGAAATGCCACCTGTGCGGGCAATGGCGGCCGGCGCCGCCCATCGTTTGGGCAGAGCCGGGGGGCAGCGGCCCTGCGAGAGGCCGTCTCCGCCGCCGGGAAGGGGGCGGCATGGGCCATGCATCGCCATGGCGGCACACCCGCAGGAAAGGCCACGCCATGACATCCCCGACCCCGCGAGCGATCCATCCGGTGGATGAACTGCCGCCGCCCTGGCGGCTCCTGGCGCTGGGGCTCCAGCATGTGCTGGTGATGTATGCCGGGGCCGTCGCAGTGCCGCTGATCGTCGGCGGGGCGCTGAAGCTGCCCAAGGACCAGGTCGCGATGCTGATCAACGCAGACCTGTTCGCCTGCGGCGTGGTCACGCTGATCCAGGCGGTGGGCGTCTGGCGCTTCGGCATCCGGCTGCCGGTGATGATGGGCGTCACCTTCGCCGCGGTCGGCCCGATGGTGGCGATGGCGGGCAACCCGTCGCTGGGGCTGCTCGGCATCTACGGCGCGGTGATCGGCTCGGGCATCTTCGCCATGCTGGCGGCGCCACTGGTCGGGCGGCTGCTGCCGCTGTTCCCGCCGGTGGTGACCGGCAGCGTGATCGCCATCATCGGCATCTCGCTGATGCGGGTGGGGGTCGGCTGGGCCGGCGGCGGCGTCGGGAACCCGAACTTCGGCGACCCGGCCTTCCTGGGCGTGGCCGCCTTCGTGCTGCTGGTGATCCTGGCGCTGATGAAGCATGGCCGCGGCTTCGTCCGCAACGTCGCGGTGCTGCTGGGGCTGGTGGCCGGCATGCTGCTGGCGATGGCGCTGGGTCTCGTGGGCTTCTCCGGCCTCGCCGAGGCGCCGTGGCTGGCCCTGGTCCGGCCCTTCCAGTTCGGCTGGCCGGTCTTCGACCCGGTCGCCATCGTGACGATGTCGCTGGTGATGATCGTGGTCATGATCGAATCGACCGGCATGTTCCTGGCCGTCGGCGAAACGGTTGGCCGCCCGGTGAGCCGCGAGGATCTGGTCCGCGGCCTGCGCACCGACGGGCTGGGCACGCTGATCGGCGGCGTCTTCAACACCTTTCCCTACACGTCCTTCTCGCAGAATGTCGGGCTGGTCGCGGTGACCGGCGTGCGCAGCCGCTGGGTCTGCGCGGCGGGCGGGGCGATCCTGCTGCTGCTCGGGCTGCTGCCGAAACTGGCCCTCGTGGTGGCCTCGGTCCCCGCCTTCGTGCTGGGCGGGGCCGGGCTGGTGATGTTCGGCATGGTGGCCGCCACCGGCGTCAGGATCCTGGCCCAGGTCGACTATGCCGGCCGGCGCGAAAACCTGATCGTCGTCGCCGTCAGCATCGGCTTCGGCCTGATCCCGCTGGTGTCGGAGCGGTTCTTCGACAGGATGCCGGCCTTCCTGTCGCCGCTGCTCCACAGCGGCATCCTGCTCGGCACCCTCGCCGCCGTGGCGCTGAACTGGTACTTCAACGGCCTGGAGGCCGGCGCCCGCGCCCGCCGTGACGTCGCCGCGGCGGCACACGGCGTGGAGGCGTGAGCCGCCCCTGGAGCCCTCCGTGCGCTTCACGGTTCGGGCGGGTCCGCTTGCCGATCACGCCCTACCCCCGCCGCAGCAGGTCCTTGCTGGCCAGCAGCGACCCGCCGGCGATCAGGGCGCAGGCCGCCCAGACGGCGCCGCTGTTGGGGGCGAGCCCGAACAGCACCAGCAGCAGGGTGGAGAGCAGCGGCGCCAGGTAGGACAGCGCCCCCAGCGCCCGGATGTCGCCGTGGCGCACGCCGAAGTCCCAGACGAAGAAGGCGGCCCCCACCGGCCCCAGCCCGAGCAGCAGCATCGCCGTCCAGCCGGCGGCGGTCTCCGGCCACACCGTGCGCTCCAGCATCAGGTGGCAGAGCAGCGACAGCAGCGCCGTGACCAGGCAGAAGGCGCTGACCGCGTCGGTCGGCGCCTCTCCCACCTGGCCCAGCCGGCGGCGCAGCACCGAATAACCGGCCCAGGTGACGGCGCTGCCCAGTGCCGCGGCATAGCCGGGAAGATGCGCGGCCTCGACGGAAAAGCCGCCGCTGCCGCCGCGCGCGATCAGCAGCGCCGTCCCGGCCAGGCCGGCCAGCGCGCCGGCGACATGCCACCAGCGCAGCCGCTCCCCCGGCAGCAGGGCCGAGAACAGCACGATCAGCAGCGGCCAGAGATAGTTGATCAGGTTGGCTTCCACCGGCGGGGCGGCCTGCAGCGCCATGAAGTAGAGGAAATGGAAGCCGAACAGCCCGCCCACCCCCAGTGCCCAGGCGGCGGCCGGCTGGCGGAAGTAGCGCAGGGGATTGCCGCCGCGCGCCAGGGTCCAGCCGCTGCCGACCAGGAAGGCCAGCAGGAAGGAGGTCGCCACCAGTTGGAAGGGTGGAACCGTCGAGGCCAGGGTCGCCAGCGGGGCCAGGGTCGCCCACATCAGGATGGCGGTGAAGCCGACCAGGGTGGCGCGGTTGACGGCGCTGCGGCCGGCGGCGGGGGAGGGGGCGAGCATGGTCGTGGCGGGCCGGAGGTTGGGATGGGGGACCGACCATAGCGGCCGGGCGGGGCCGGAGTCTTGTCCCGGCCTCCGGCGCGCCTTGACCACGACTCCGGCGGGGTTCCGCCGGAACGCGCTGTCCGGGCGAACCTGATCCTGTACCTGCCGGCCTGTGGCGGCGTAGCATGGCCCGTTGACCCGCAACCGAGGAGTCCGCCGGCGTGGCGTCCCCGCAGCGCCCGGCCGTCAGCACCCGCAGCTATGACGGGCATGAACGGCGGCACGCGCACGAGCATCACCAGATCGTCCTGGCCGTCGCCGGCGCGCTCGACATGGAGGTCGGCGGGACCCGCGGGTGTGTCGGGCCGGGCCGGGGCGTTCTGGTGGCGGACGGCACGCCGCACAGCTTCCGCAGCGTCGGCGACAACCGATTCGTCGTGCTCGACGTGCCGTCCGGCGCCCTGCTTCCGGACGCAGCGCTGCGCGGCGGCGACGCCTTCTTCCCGGTGGACGAGGCGCTGGACGGGCTGGTGCGCTACCTGGCGGCGGAGGCGGCCGGCCGGCCGCTCGACCCGATGCTGGCCCACCATGCGGCCGGCCTGCTGCTGCGGGCGCTGGAGAAGCGCCGCCCGGCAACGGAATCGGCGGTCCCGGTGGTGGCCGACCCCATCGACCGCGCGCTGGCCCTGATGGCGGAGCGGTATGGCGAGGCGCTGACCGTCGCCGATCTGGCCGCGGCGGCCGGGCTGGCACCCAGCCGGTTCCACGAGCGCTTCCGCGCCCGCACCGGCGCCACCCCCGCCGGCATGCTGGCGGACCTGCGGCTCGACCGGGCGGAGGCGCTGCTGCGCGACGGCACGCTGCCGCTGGCCGAGGTGGCGCTGGCGGTCGGATTCTCCGACCAGAGCGCGCTCACCCGCAGCCTGCGCCGGCGCCGCGGCGTCACTCCCGGAGCGGTGCGGCGGGCGGAGCGCTGATCGGGACGGCTGGATCAGGGCGTCGCGGTGCGCGCGGCCTCGATGATCACCGCGGCCACCACCCGCGGGTTGGACAGGTGAGGGGCATGGCCGGACTCCACCTCCACCGTCCGGGCGCCGATGCGGGCGGCGGTGTCGCGCAGGAAGGGCGGCGGCAGCATGCGGTCCTGGGTGGCGACCACGTACCAGGACGGCTTCGATGTCCAGGCGGCGGCCGACACCTTGCTGGCGAAGCAGGCGGCGGCGACCGGACCCTGAACGGCGGCGAGCAGGGCCGCCTCGTCGGCCGGCAGGTCCTGGGCGAAGTTGCGGGCCATGCCGTCCGGCGTCAGCGTCAGGAAGCGGCCCCTGTCCACCGAGACGCCGGTCAGGCCGGCCGAGGGCGGATAGGGCTTCAGCGTGTCGTTGGGCGACTGGCCGATGTCGGGGGCGAAGGCTGCGACATAGACCAGCGCCGCCACCCGGTCCTGGCCGCCGGCCTGGGTGATCACCGCCCCGCCCCAGGAATGGCCGACCAGCACCACCGGCCCCTTGCTGCGGTCGATGGCGCGCTGCAGATGGGCGACGTCGTCGTCCAGCGACACCAGCGGATTCTGCACCGCGGCCGCCGCCAGCCCCTCCGCCTGCAGGTGGGGGATCACCCGGCCCCACGAGGAGCCGTCGGCGAAGGCGCCGTGAACCAGGATGATGGTCGGGGTGGAACTCATGGCTGCTGCTCCCGCCTGGAGGGTCGGATCCTCCCGGTCTTCAGCATGCCCGGCCCATGGCCGTCCAGCCGGGATGGCGTGGTTTTCCTCCCTGCGGAAAATGAGGGCGGAAAACGGGGGCGGGAAACCATGGCGGGGAGGGGCGGCTATTCCGCCGGCTGCTTCGCCGCCCGCCGTCCGAAGGTGGACACCCGCCAGACGTACCAGACGGCGATGCCGGCGACCACGGCGGTGGAAACGGGGTTCAGGTAGCCGGCGACGAGCTGGTACTGGTCCTCCAGCAGGTAGCCGGCGGCGGCGAGCAGGCTGCTCCAGCCGGCGGTGCCGATGGTGGTGTAGAGCAGGAAGGGCAGCAGCCGCATCTCCGACACGCCGGCGGGGATCGAGATCAGCGTGCGCACCGCCGGGATCATCCGGCCGACCAGCACCGACCGGCCGCCATGGCGGCGGAAGCGGTCGGTGGCCTCGTCCACCTCCTCCGGCGCGATGGTCAGCCAGCGGCCATGGCGCGCGGCCCACTGCTTGAGGCGGCGGCAGCCGACCCAGCGGCCGATCGCATACCAGAACAGGGCGCCCAGCACGGCACCCGCCGTGCCCGAGACCACGACCAGGACGATGTTCAGCTCGCCCCGCGCCGCGCTGAAGCCGGCCAGCGGCAGGATCAGTTCGGAGGGCACCGGCGGAAACAGGTTCTCCGCCAGCATCAGCAGGGCGATGCCGACATAGCCGGTCTGCTCCACCGTCTTCACGATCCAATCGAACACGTCCGTCCTCCCGCAGCGTCCGACCGGACAACACCGCCGCGGGGGATTGGTTGCGCGCCGCCGGCCGCCCGGCGGGACTCGCAGCCGGGGCCGGCGCCGCTTATGTTCGGGAGAGCAACGATCGGGGCGGCGAAAGAGGAGGTGGCGTGAATGGCGGCGATCAAGCTCGACCGGCATGAGAAGGGCATCCTGGCGGCCTTGCAGGAGAATGCCCGCCTGACCATGCAGGAGCTGGGCGAGACCGTCGGGCTGTCGGCCTCGCCCTGCTGGCGCCGGGTGCGGTCGATGGAGGACATCGGCGTCATCCGCCGCTACACGGTGCAGCTCGACCCGCGCAAGCTCGGGCTGGGCGAGTGCGTCTTCGCCCATGTCACGCTCGAACGCCACAAGGAGAACGCGGTCGAGCAGTTCGAAAGCGCCATCGCCGGCATGCCGGAGGTGCTGGAGTGCTTCGCCGTCACCGGCGACGCCGACTATCTGCTGCGGATCGTCGTGCCGACCACCGAGGATTACGGCCGCTTCCTCAGCGAGCGCATCTTCTCCATCCCGGCCGTCTCGCACGTCAAATCCAGCGTGACCCTGAAGGAGGTCAAGTTCGAGACCCGCCTGCCGCTGGATCATCTGGAGTGACGGCACCCCGCCGCGCGCAGGCCCCCGGAGCGGGAGCCTGCCGGAGGGCGGCGGGCGGCGCCTGCGGGATCAGGCCGTGACCGCCAGGGCATCCGCGAGTGCGGGGGCGAGATCGCCGGCGCCGGCTACCGTCAGGCGTTCCAGCCCCAGCCAGCCCGCCAGCCGGCGCAGTTCCGCCGCGAGCGGCGGCGCCACCGCCTCCGGCCGGGCATGGGATTCGGCATGGGCGGCCTGGACCAGCAGGGCGCCGGCCTTGCGGTCGGACTTCAGGTCGACGCGGGCGGCGATGCGCTCCGCCATCAGGAAGGGCAGCACGTAATAGCCATGCTCCCGCTTGTGCGCGGGGGTGTAGATCTCCAGCCGGATGCGGGCACCGAACAGCCGTTCGGTGCGCTGGCGTTCCCACACCAGCGAGTCGAAGGGCGACAGCAGGGCACAGGCCGCCGCCTTGCGCGGGACGCGCAGGTCGGGCGGGGCGTAGGCGGGCTGGCTCCAGCCCTCCACCGCCACCGGCAGCAGCTCGCCGGCCTCCACCAGCTCGGCGATGCGCAGCCGGGCGTCGCCGGCGTCGAGCCGGTGGTAGTCGCGCAGGTCGCGTTCGGTGGCGACCCCGTGGGCGCGGGCGGCGATGCGCAGCAGCGCGCGCTGGGCCTCGGGCTCCTCCGGGGTCGGCGCGTCGAACACGGCGCGGGGAAGCACCCGTTCCGGCAGGTCGTAGAGCCGCTCGAAACCGCGGCGGCCGGCGGTGGTGACCAGGCCGGCCCAGAACAGGAACTCCATCGCCCGCTTGCCGTCGCTCCACCCCCACCAGCCGCCGGCCCCGCGCCCGGCCTCGCTGAGCTCCGAGGCGCCGAGCGGACCGCGGGCCGCCACCTCCGCCAGCACCGAGTCGATGTAGGGGCGGCGCTCGGCGGCGAAGCGGGCCAGTTCGCCGTAGATGCCGTCGCCGCGCTCCGCCCGCGCCATCCGCCAGCGGAACAGCGGCTGCTGCTCCACCGGGATCAGCGACGCCTCATGGCCCCAATATTCGAACAGCGTCCGTTTCCTGCCGCCATAGGCCAGCCGGTCGAGCAGTCCGGCCTCGTAGGGACCGAGGCGCGAGAAGAGCGGCAGGTAGTGGGACCGCACGAGGACGTTCACGGAATCGATCTGCACCAGCCCGAGCCGGTTGAGCAGGCGCCGGGCATGGCGGGCTTCGACCGGCGTTTCGGGACGGGTGTTGGGGAAGCCCTGGGCGGCGATGGCGACGCGGCGGGCCTCGCGGAGGGACAGCGTGTCGGAGCGTGGCATGGACCCGGAAAAGGCTGGGGCGGGAAGGGGCGGGCGACAAGGAGGGGGGCCTACGATACACGCGCGGCCGGCCCCTTGCCCCTCCGTTTTCGAGGGGACCGCCTCCTGCAAATGCGTTTGATTTTCGTCAAGGAGGCGGACCGTCCCGCGCATCAAGCTGAGGACAGTTCCTGCAGTGCAGCACCCGATGGGAGTGCCCGTTCATGTCGTCACCCAGCCTGACCGACCGCCTGCCCGGTCGCGCAACCCCAATCCTGTTCCAATACGGCTTCCGCTGCTTCTTCCTGTTCAGCGGCCTCGCCGCGGTCGGGCTGCTGGCGGCCTGGCTCGGCGTCCTGCTGACCGGGAGCTGGCCGAGCGGAGCGGCCGGCGCCGGCACCTGGCATGCGCACGAGATGCTCTACGGCATGGTGGTCGCCGCCGTCGCCGGCTTCCTGCTGACCGCGGTGCCGAGCTGGACCGGCACCAAGGCGGTGTCGGGCGCGCCGCTGATGGCGCTGTCGGCGTTGTGGCTGGCCGGCCGCGCCGCCGTCTTCCCCTGGAGCGGCGTGCCGGAGGCGCTGGCGGCCCTCGTCGACCTCGCCTTCCTGCCGGCGCTCGGGGTGGCGCTCGCCCGGCCGCTGTTCGCCGCCGGCAAGTGGCGCAACAGCGCCTTCCTCGTCCTGCTGGCGCTGATGACCGCCGGCAACCTGCTGATCCACCTGGAGTGGCTGGACGTGCTTGCCGGCGGCGCCGAGGCCGGCCTGACGCTCGGCCTGGGGGTGGTGCTGATGATGGTCACGGTGATCGGCGGGCGTATCCTGCCGGCCTTCACCCGCAACGGGCTGGGGGCGGCCGGCGCCTCGGTGCGCTCCTGCCCGCGGCTGGAGAAGGCGGTGCTGCTGCTGACCCTGGCCCTGATCCCGGCGGCGATGATCGACGCGGAGTCGGTGCCGACCGGCGTCCTCGCGCTGGCGGCCGCGGCGGCGCATGCGGTGAGGCTGGCCGGCTGGCGCGGCTGGAAGGCGTGGCGTTCACCGATCCTGTGGATCCTGCATGTCGGCTATCTGTGGGTGCCGGTGGCCCTGCTGCTGCGGGCGCTGCATGCGCTGGCCGGTCTGCCGGCCGCGGCGGGCATCCATGCGATGACGGTCGGTGCCTTCGCCACCCTGATCCTGGCGGTGATGAGCCGAGCCTCGCTCGGCCATACCGGCCGACCGCTGACGGTGTCGGGGACGACGGTCGCCGCCTACGTCCTGCTGACCGTCGCCGCGGCCGCCCGGAGCGCGTCGCCCATGCTGCCTGTGGACTGGGTGTGGCCGGCGCTGCAATGGTCGGGCTACGGCTGGGTTGCGTCCTTCACCCTGTTCCTGGCGGCCTACGCCCCGATCCTGCTGTCCCCGCGCGCCGACGGCCGGCCAGGTTGAGCCGGCGGGCGCCGCGTCACGCCGCGCCGCGGAAAAAGCGGTTGATGGCGTCGGTCATCTCGACTTCGCGGAAGGGCTTGGTCAGGACCGGGCGGTCCTGGTGGCCCTTCGGCAGGCCGGCGGCGCCATGGCCGGTGGTGAAGACGAAGGGGATGCCCCTGGTGCTCAGGGCGTCGGCGACGCTGTCCACCCGCTCGCCGCGCAGGGTGACGTCCAGCAGCGCGGCGTCGATGCCGCCCTTGGCGATCAGCTCCAGGGCCTCGGCCACCGTTCCGGCCGGGCCGATCACCCCGACATTCTGCACTTCCAGCGAGTCCTCGATGGCCATCGCCACCAGCGGCTCGTCCTCGACGAGCAGGATGCGCAAGGGCTTCTGTTGGTCGGCTTCCATGGACGGGCGGCTCGCTCGCAATCGGGGTTGGCTGAACTGGATGGCGGGTTTGCAGATGGGAACGACGATCGCCTGCGGCAACCGCCGTGAGCTTTTCGTTCCTCCGCCCCATTGTCCAGCCTGACCTTGGTCATCGCCCATTGGACAAGATCCGGCCGCCGGATTCTATCACCCCAGATCGTCAAGCGCCTGCTGCAGGGACGGGTAGAGCGCCTCGACCAGCGACCCGTCCGGCCGCACCGGCGACGGCAGCGTGTCCGCCCCCTCCAGCGCCCGGGACAGCGAAAGGCCGCCCACCTCGACGAAGCCGCCGCGCTCGCCGTACTGGCCGACGATCCAGTCCTTCACCTCCGGGTCGCCGTACAGCGCCCCGTTGTGCGAGATCAGCGCATGGGTGCCGTCGTCCGACCAGCGGTACCACGCCTCGCCGCCGCCGCCGAGTTCCATCGGCCTGAAGCCGGCCGTGGCCAGCAGGTCCCGCACCGCCGCGCGCAGCGGGCTGGTGCGCGTGGCGGTCCGCGTCTCCATCCGCAGGTCGATCTCATCCGCAAGTTCGCTCATGTCCCCTCACTGGTCATGGTCCTGACAGGACAACGCCGCAGATCGGCTTTTGTGCCGCGGAAATCCGACCGAAGGAGGCAGAGGAGGGTGTCCGCATGCGTCGGACGGCCGCCGTCCTATCCGTTCAGACGTCGACAGTGTCGGGTTGCATCATGCGATCCGCAGCGCGGGCGTCGCCGCCCGGCCGAAAAAGATCACGCTGCGGTTGCGCTCGCTTCGCTATGTGTCGGCGCTTCCGACGCCGGGCCGACAACACAGGCCGACAATCCCGAGGAGCCGACGTGCCCGAGCGAGCCGCCGACGCGCAAGTATCGATCCACCGTGCGATCCGCAGGCTGCGCGAGCACAGCCGCGGCTGCGACTGCATCGAAACACGGCACTTCCTGATCAAGACCGAACGCTGGATGGTCTGGATGCTGCGCCGGATCGAGGAGGGGTGCGAGGGAGAGGACCTGCCGCTGCCCGCCGAGATCGCGGGATGACGGCAGTGCCGCCCGCCTTTCCCGCCGCCGTTACGGTCCCGTCCTGCCGATGTGCGCGAGCACGAACCGGACCCGTTCCCGGACCGGGGCGCGGGGAAGCGGCAGCAGGTCGTAGCCGAGTTCGGCATAGACCTCGGCCATCGCCCGGCAGGTTGCCTCCGCCTCTCCGGCGGTCTGCCTGCGCTCGGCGTCCCCGGTGTAGATCTCCGGCCAGTGCGGGGCGATGAAGACCCTGCGGTTGTAGCGGAAGAGGTCGGCCGCCCTGTACAGGTGCTGCGGCACCGGAAGGCCGCAGAGCCGAAGATAGCCGATCACGTCGGGAAGGCCGCGGTCGAGGATGACCGGGCCGGAGCTTGCGGACGCCTCCCGGTGGGAGCGCAGCTCCCATCCGAGCATGAGCGCGGCGAAGGACTGGCGGTCGGCCCAGGGCAGGGCGTCGCCGCCGATGGCGGCCTGGTCGCGGATGATCGCCCGGCCGCCCTCGGGCATGTGCGGGATCC
Organism: Azospirillum picis; assembly: GCF_017876115.1. Lineage (GTDB taxonomy): Bacteria > Pseudomonadota > Alphaproteobacteria > Azospirillales > Azospirillaceae > Azospirillum > Azospirillum picis. Next base: position 361,766 of record NZ_JAGINO010000001.1, on the reverse strand, counting down.
CCTCCGCCGCCAGGGCCGCGATCAGGCTGCTCTTGCCGGAGCCGGGGCCGCCGGTGACGACGTGAAGCTGATCGGCCATTCGCTCCCTCCCGGCCCTTCCGGCCCATGTTTCCGCCCGGCTCTTCCGCCCGGCTCTTCCGCCAGCCCCCTTCGCCCGTCCATGGCCGGACGGAGGAGGACCGAAAGGCCGTCCGGTTCGCGCGCCGGCGCGGCCTTCTTGTCCGCTGCCCGGTCAGCTCATCGTGCGAAGCTGCTCCGCCCGCTGGGACCGGGAAGCCGCCAGATGGTCCTTGGCCAGCAGGGTGTAGACCGCCGGCAGGACGAACAGCGTGAACAGCGTGCCGATCAGCATGCCGGCGACGATGACCAGCCCGATGGAGAAGCGGCTGGCGGCACCGGCGCCCGCCGCGGTCAGCAGCGGCAGCAGGCCGACCACCATCGCCGCCGTGGTCATCAGGATCGGGCGCAGGCGGACGCGGGCCGCATGCTCGATGGCGGTGCGGCGGTCCACCCCCTCGTTGAGCTGCATCTCGCGGGCGAACTCCACCAGCAGGATGCCGTGCTTGGAGATCAGGCCGACCAGCGTCACCAGCCCGACCTGGGTGTAGATGTTCATGGTGGAGACGCCGAAGAACAGCGGCAGCAGCGCGCCGCAGATCGACATCGGCACCGACACCAGGATCACCAGCGGGTCGCGCAGCGATTCGAACTGCGCGGCCAGCACCAGGTAGATCACGATCAGCGCGAAGGCGAAGGTGACCATGAGCTGGTTCCCCTCGGTCACGAACTGCCGCGATTCCGACAGGTAGGCGTGGTTGAAGCCGGCCGGTAGCTGGGTGCGCGCCTGCTCCTCCAGGAACTCGACGACCTGGCCCATGGAGACGCCCGGCATCGGCACCGCCGAGAAGGTGGCCGACGGAAGCTGGTTGTACTTGTTGAGCGCGTTCGGCTCGACCGCCGTCTCTACCGACACCACGGTGGACAGCGGGATCTGGGCGCCGGAGCCCGAGGTGACATAGTAGTTGGTCAGCGACTCCGGCGTCAGCCGCTCGGCCCGCGGCACCTGCGGGATGACCTCGTAGGACCGGCCGTTCAGGTTGAAGCGGTTGACGTAGTTGCCGCCGACCAGCACCGCCAGCGTGCTCGACACCGACTGCATGGTCAGCCCCAGATCGGCCGCCTTGGCGCGGTCGATCTTCAGCCGGACGACCGGGCTGTCATATTGCAGGTCGCTGTCGGTGACGATGAACATGCCGCTCTTGGTGGCGGCGTCCTTGATCCGTTCGATGGCGTCGAAGATGGTCCGGTAATCGCCGGGGCTGGAGATCACCATCTGCACCGGCAGGCCGCCGGTGGAACCCGGCAGGGCCGGCGGCGACACCAGGAACACGTTGATGCCGGTCACCTTGGCCAGCTCACCCTGGGCCAGCGGCTGCAACTGCTTGGCCGAGCGCTCGCGCTCGCCCCACGGCTTCAGGATCATGCCCGCGAAGCCCTGGTTCAGCGTCGGCAAGCCGGTCAGCACGAAGCGGGTGTCGGTCTCCGGGAAGGCGGCGAAGGTCTCGTCGATCTGCTTGCCGAAGCTGTCGATGTAGTCGAGGTTGGCGTATTGCGGCCCCTTGGAGATGCCGAACAGGATGCCCTGGTCCTCCTCCGGCGCCAGTTCCGACATGGTGTTGGCGAACAGGTAGCCGACGCTGGCCAGGATGCCGACGGCGAACAGCAGCGTTGCCGCGCGGTAGTCGAGGGTGCCGTGCAGGCGCCGCTCGTACCAGCCGGCCAGCTTCTCGAACTGGCGGTCGAGGAAGGCGGCGAAGCGGCCCGGGTTGCCCTCCTTCAGGATGACGGAACACATCATCGGCGACAGCGTCAGTGCCACGATGCCCGACACGATCACCGAGGCGGCCAGCGTGAAGGCGAACTCGCGGAACAGGGCGCCGGTCAGGCCGCCCAGCAGGCCGATCGGGGCGTAGACCGCCGCCAGCGTGATGGTCATCGAGATGACCGGCCCGACGATCTCGCGCGCACCCATCAGCGACGCGGCGACCGCCGACTTGCCATGCTCGATATGCCGGTGGATGTTCTCCACCACCACGATGGCGTCGTCGACCACGAGGCCGATGGCAAGCACCATCGCCAGCAGCGTCAGAAGGTTCAGCGAGAAGCCCAGCGCCAGCATGAAGGTGGCCGCGCCCACGATGGACAGCGGGATGGTGACCACCGGGATCAGCACCGAGCGCAGGGATCCGAGGAACAGGAAGATGACGACGATGACGATGGCGACCGCCTCCAGCAGCGTCTTCACCACCTCGTCGATGGAGGCCTGGATGAAGCGGGTGCTGTCGTAGACGATCTCCATGTTCATGTTGGGCGGCAGGTTGCGCCGCAGGTCGGACTCCATCTTGCGGATGTCGGCGACGATGTTCAGCGGGTTGCCGGTGGGGGTGGCGTCGACGCCGATGAAGATCGCCTGCTGCCCGTTCATCGCCACGCTGGCGTCGAAGCTCTTGGAGCTGAGCTCGACCGTCGCGATGTCGCGCATCCGCACCAGCGCCCCGTCCTTGGCCTTCACCACCATGTCGCGGAACTGCTCGACGTCGGTCAGGCCGGTGTTGGCGGTGACGTTGGAGATGACGAAGACGCCCTTGGTCTGGCCGGGCGCCGACTGGTAGTTGTTGGCGGCGACCGCCGCCGACACGTCGGCCGGCGAGATGTTGCGCGCCGCCATCTTGACCGGGTCGAGCCACAGCCGCATGGCGAAGGTCTGGCCGCCCAGGATCTGGGCGCGGGCGACGCCCTCCACCGTGGACAGCACCGGCTGCACCACGCGCGTCAGGTAGTCGGAGATCGCCGCCCCCGACAGCTCGGGGCTGGAGAAGCCCATATAGAGGATCGAGGTGGTCTCGCCGGTCGATTTCAGGATGACCGGGTCGTTGGCCTCGCGCGGGAGCTGGTACTTGACCTGCTGCACCTTGGCCATCACGTCGGTCATCGCGACGTTGGGGTCGAAGTTCAGCCGGACATAGGCGGTGACCACGCTCTGCCCCTGGGTGGAGGAGGAGGTCAGGTAGTCGAGACCCTCGGCCGAGGAGACCGCCTGTTCGATCGGCGTGGCGATGAAGCCCTGCATCAGCTCCGGCGAGGCGCCGGGATAGCTGGTGGTCACGGTGATGACCGTGTTCTGGAGCTGCGGATACTGCCGGATCGGCAGCTCCAGCATCGCGCGGGCCCCGACCAGCAGGATCAGCAGGCTGACCACGACGGACAGGATGGGCCGGCGGATGAAGATGTCGGTGAAACTGCCCATGGCGTCGGCCTCAGTTCTGCGGCAGGGTCTGCGGCGGGGTCAGCGGATTCTTCTCCGCCGGGACGACGGCCGCACCGTTGGCGAGCTTCAACTGGCCCGAAACCACGACGCGGTCGCCGGCCTTGATGCCGTCGCGGATCTCCACCTGGTTGGCGAGGCGGTCGCCGATCTTCACCGGCTTGCGCTCCACCACCAGTTGCTCCTTGCCGTCCTGGGTCTTCTGCGACTGGGCGACGAAGACCGAATCGCCGTAGACGGTGTAGTCGACCGCGGTTTCCGGCACGGTCAGCGTGTTGGGCTGCGGCGGCAGCACGACGCGGACATTGGCGAACATGCCCGGCCGTAGCTGGCGTTCGCGGTTGTCCATGGTCGCCTGCACCTTGATGGCGCGGGTGTCGGCGCTGACCTGCGGCTCGATGGTGGTGATCGTCGCCTCGAAATCGCGGCCCCGCAGGGCGTCGACGTTGATCAGCACCGCCTGTCCGACCGACAGCTTGGTGAAGCTCTGCTCCGGCAGGGTGAAGTTGATGTAGAGCTGCGACAGGTCGGTCAGCGTGACGAGCGCGGCGCCGGGATTGACGTAGTCGCCGACATTGACCTGCCGGATGCCGAGGTCGCCGTCGAAGGGCGCCTTGATCAGCTTCTGGCCGATCAGCGCCTGGGTCCGCTTCATGTTCGCGTTGGTCTCGTCGAGCTGCGCTTGGTACTGGTCGACGTTGCTCTGCGGCGTCGCCTGGCTGCGGCGCAGGTCGCGGTAGCGCTCCAGGTTGAGTTCGGCCAGCCGGGCCTGGGCGCGCTGGGCCAGCAGGTCGGCCTGCTCGGTGGCGTCGTTCAGTTGCACCAGCGGGTCGCCGGCCTTGACGCGGGCGCCCGATTCGAAGGGGATGCGGTCCACCCGGCCGGCGAGCTCCGGCGACACCGTCACCTGCCGCGCCGCCTGCAGCGTGCCGATGGCCGTGAGGTATTTCGGGATGGTCTGCACCGTCGCCTCGGCCAGCGCCACCGGGGTGGGCGGCGGCTTGTTGTTGGCGAAGAAGTCGGAGATCGCCTTGTTGCGGAAGCTGTTGAAGCCGTAGAGCCCGGCCCCCAGCAGCCCCAGCACCACCAGCATGATGACGATGCGCAGCGTCAACCGGCCGCGGGTGACCGGCTTGCGCGGCCGCCGGGGCGGCGGAGCGGCGTGGCCCGGCTCGGACGCCGGATGGCCGAAGGATGTCTCGGTCTTTGGCGGATGATCCAGGGTCACGGTGGGCTACTCCGGTCTCTCGAAGGTGGAATGCTGGTGGTCCGCGCCGTCGGCGGGCAGCGGATGGGGCGCATGGGGAAAGCGGCCGACGCGCTCCTGCGCGGCGATCGCCTCGTCGCGCAGGCCGAGCCCGCGCAGGATGAACCAGACGGTCTGGCGGGCCAGGTCCGGACGGTCGCAGGCGTAGGGGACGAGCGCGCCGCCGGACAGGCAGACGGTCGCCATCGTCTCGCACAGGTGCTCCCCCAGCCACATGCCGTTCTCGGGCTGGACCGGTCCCGGCACGAGGTCGCCGCAGGCGACCGCCGCGTCGAGGGACGCGATGAAGCAGGGCATGAAGCGGTCGCTGATGCCCTGGTAGACCTGCCGCATGAACTCGCCGTCCTCCAGCAGGCTGATGATCGACAGGCGGTGCCTCGCCCGCTCCTCCGCGTCGCGGGGCACCTCGATCACGAAATGCGCGACCATCGCCTGGATCATCTGCACCAGCGAGGCCGTCGACGGCGGCAGCGACAGCAGCCGCTCATAGTCCGGATCCTCGTCGATGCAGCAGAGGAAGATCGCCTCGTAGAGCGACGCCTTGGTCGGGAAATGCTTGAAGATCAGCGCCTCCGACACGCCGGCGGCCTGCGCGATCTCCTTGGTGGTGGTCGCGGCGAAGCCCTTGCGCGCGAACAGCGGCAAGGCGGCGTCGAGGATCGCCCGCCGGCGGGCGCTGCTGTCGAGGCGTCGTGGCATCGGAGGTGCTGGAAGCCGGTCGCTAGTGATAAGTGAGTGCTTACTCACCAGAATTCGGCAAAGATATAGCTCCGCTGCGACATCCTGTCCATGGTCTTCGCTGCACCGGCGCAAGGTCTCCTGCCCGGCCCCTGACACCGGCGGCCTGTGCGGGGGCCGAGGTTGCGGCTGGGCTGGCGACTGGGCCGAGGGCATGGCACGGGGAGGCGTGTGGAATCCGGGAGCGACTTGGCGGCAGGCCATTTTGCGTCGGTTCCGCGCCATCGGGTGACGGCGCTGCCCTGCCGAGGCCGGGCTCCCCGGTTCCGATGGTCCATCCTGCCGTCGGCGAAAGGGCGTCAAGCCGGCGCGTCGCCACCATCTTTCGTCATTTTTTGAAGCTGTTGGGATGGACGAACGGTTTTCCGCAACTGCACACTCGCCGTACAGTCGAAACCTCGACCTGACCGGAAGGAGCGTGCGCGCGATGGAGCCCATCCTGTGGGAGTGGATCAACGCCCTGGCGCGATGGCTGCACGTCGTCACCGCCATCGCCTGGATCGGATCGTCCTTCTACTTCATCCATCTCGACGCCTCGCTGCGCCGGCGGGCGGGGGCGCCGGCCGGGACCGCCGGCGACGCCTGGCAGATCCATGGCGGCGGCTTCTACCACATGACCAAATACATGGTGGCGCCGCCGCAACTGCCGGAGGAGCTGACCTGGTTCAAATGGGAATCCTACGCCACCTGGCTCAGCGGCTTCTTCCTGATGTGCGTGCTGTACTACCGCGGCGCCGACCTGTTCCTGATCGACCAGGACGTGCTGGCGCTGGCGCACTGGCAGGCGGTGGCGATCAGCGCCGCGGCGCTGGTGGCCGGCTGGGTCGCCTACGACCTGATGTGCAGGTCGCCGCTCGGCCGCAACGACGGGGCGCTGGCGCTCGCCGGCTTCGTGATGCTGGTGGCGACCGCCTGGGCGATGACCAAGGTCTTCAGCGGCCGCGGCGCCATGCTGCAGGTGGGCGCGCTGATGGCGACCATGATGGCCTGCAACGTCTTCATGCTGATCATTCCCAACCAGCGCAAGACGGTGGCGGCCATGCTGCGCGGCGAGACGCCGGACCCGTCGCTCGGCAAGAAGGCGAAGCAGCGCTCGCTGCACAACAACTACCTGACGCTGCCCGTCGTCTTCCTGATGCTGTCCAACCATTACCCGCTGGTCAGCTCCACCCGCTACAACTGGGTGATGGTGGCACTGGTCCTGGTGGTCGGCACGGCGATCCGCCATTTCTTCAACAGCCGCCATGCCGGCAAGCCGACGCCCTGGTGGACCTGGGGGGTCGCCGCCGCCGGCATGCTGGCCTGCGCCTGGCTCAGCACCCTCGGCCCCGCCGCCGTCGATACCGCCGCCGCCCGGCCGGCGACGGTCGGCTATGCCCAGGTCGAGGAGATCGTCTCCACCCGCTGCAGCATGTGCCACGCCGCCCAGCCGGTGTGGGAGGGCATCGCCACCCCGCCGCGCGGCGTGGTGCTGGAGGGCGACGGCATCCGCCGCCATGCCCAGCAGATCCGGCTGCAGGCGGGATTCAGCAGCGCCATGCCCCCGGCCAACGTCACCGGCATCACGCCGGAGGAGCGTGCGGTGTTGGCGGCATGGCCCGGAGACGTTAAGTAGACGAATGTTCTGATCCTCTCCCGGGCCGGGAGGGGATGCATGCTGTCCTTCCCCGAACCCGGATCCCCATGCCCAGCCAACCCGTCACCGCCGCCATCCGCGGACGCCTGCTCAGCTTCACCCGCGCCCCCGCCGGGCCGGGCGACCTCGACTGCCTGACCTACCATGAGGACGGGCTGCTGCTGGTCGGGGCCGACGGGCGCATCGCCGCGGTCGGGTCGTGGGAAGAACTGCGCGGGCAGGTGCCGGAGGGCGTGACGGTCGACGACCATGGCGGGCGGCTGGTGCTGCCGGGCTTCATCGACACCCACATCCATTTCCCCCAGACCCAGGTCATCGGTTCCTACGGCACGCAACTGCTGGACTGGCTGGAGAAATACACCTTCATCGAGGAGCAGAAATACGCAGACCCGGCGCATGCCGCCGCCAACGCCGCCTTCTTCCTCGACGAACTGCTGCGCAACGGCACGACCACGGCGGTGGTCTACGGCTCGGTCCATCCGCAGTCGGTCGACGCCCTGTTCGCGGAGGCCGAGGCGCGCGGCGCCGGCCTGATCGCCGGCAAGGTGATGATGGACCGCCATGCCCCGGCCGCCCTGACCGACACGGCGGAGAGTGGCTACCGCGACAGCAAGGCGCTGATCGAGCGCTGGCACGGGCAGGGGCGCCAGCGCTATGCCGTGACCCCGCGCTTCGCCATCACCTCGACCGCGGCGCAGCTTGAGGCGGCCGGCGCGCTGCTGCGCGAGCATCCCGGCGTCCACATGCAGACCCACCTGTCGGAGAACACCGACGAGATCGCCGAGGTGCGCCGCCTGTTCCCCGCCGCCCGCGACTACACCGACGTGTACGACCGCTTCGGCCTGCTGGGTCCGACCTCGCTGTTCGGCCACTGCATCCATCTGTCGGAGGCGGAGATGGCGCGGCTGTCGGAGAGCGGGTCGGTCGCCGTCTTCTGCCCGACCAGCAACCTGTTCATCGGCAGCGGCCTGTTCGACCTCGACGCCCTGTCGGCCGGACGCCGGCCGGTGCGCACGGCGCTCGCCACCGACGTCGGCGGCGGCACCAGCTATTCCATGCTGCGCACCGCGGCGGAGGCCTACAAGGTGCTGCAGTTGCGCCGCCGCAACCTGCCGGCGCTCGCCGCCCTCCATTGGATGACCCGCGGCAATGCCGAGGCGCTGGGGATGGCCGGCGAGATCGGCAGCCTGGAGCCCGGCCGCTGGGCCGACCTCGTCGTGCTGGACAGCCACGCCACCCCCGCGATGAACCATCGCATGGAAACCGTGGACGGCGACCTGGAGGAGGAGCTGTTCATCCAGGTCACGCTGGGTGACGACCGCTCGGTGGCCGCCACCTACCTGCGCGGGCGCAGTTCGCACCTGCGGCAATAGGGCGCTTGACCGAAGCCCCCGGCGCCTGTAGCACTACCGCCGTCATTGGGGAGTAGCCACCCGCCGGCACCACCGCCGGCAGGGGTTCGCGTCAACAGACTTGGACGGTTCCGGCCTCCGGCCGGTTCCGCCATGGCGCGCACGGCGGCCGTTCGGCCAGCCCGGCGAGACCAGTGGACCGGATATCTCCGCAGCCAGCCGGAGTCCGTCCGGGTCCACTGTGTTCGTCTGGCCCGGGAATAGCCATGCTAGCCACGTCCCTCGCGCTCGCCTTCAGCCTGTCCATGGATTCCTTCGCCGCCGCGCTTGGCCGCGGGGCCTGCTCGCGCCGCAACGGCCTGCCCGAGGCGGTCCGCGTCGGCGCCGCATTCGGCATCTGCCAGTTCGCCATGCCGCTGGTCGGCTGGGGCGTCGGCATCGCCTTCGCCAGCCTGGTGGAGTCGGTGGACCACTGGATCGCCTTCGGCCTGCTGCTGGCGGTCGGTGGCGCCATGCTGCGCAACGCCGTCATGGATGACGGGGACGAGGTCGAGTGCGGTCCGGAGCGCAGCGTGCGCAGCGAATGGCTGGCCCTGCTGACCACGGCGGTCGCCACCAGCATCGACGCAGCGGCGGTCGGCGCCGGGCTCGCGCTCGTCGACGTCGACATGGTGACGACCTCGGCGCTGATCGGTGCCGTGACCTTCGCCGTCGCCTTCGGCGGTGTGCTGATCGGCCGCGCCGCCGGCGCCCGCCTCGGCCGCTGGGCGGAGATGGCGGGCGGCGCCGTGCTGATCGGGCTGGGAGCGAAGATCCTGCTGGAGCACACGCTGGGCTGACGCTGCCCCCAACCCGACCCTCTCCCGCAGCCGCCCCCTCACTCCGCCCCCCCTCACTCCGCCCCCCATCACTCCGCCAGCGTCATCCCCATCTGCCAGAAATCGGCCTCCAGCCGGCACGCCTGCCGGAAGATGGTCAGCAGCCGGGGAAAGCGCGCCTCGGTCATCATGTCCGCCGCCAGCCGGTCCAGGGTGTCACGGGCCGCCCGCGCCACCGCCTGGTAGGGCTCTCCCGCATATTCGGCGGTCCAGGCGCGATAGGGGTTCGCCGCGTCCAGCGCCCCTGGCAGGGCGGACAGCCGCCGGCCGATCTCGGCATAGCCGATGACGCAGGGGCTGAGCGCGACATGCAGGTCCAGCAGGTCGCCACGCAGCCCGGTTTCCAGCACATAGCGCGTGTAGGCCATGGTGGCCTTGGCCTCCGCCGCCTGTTCGACCTCGTCGGCCGGCAGGCCCCAGCCGGCGCACAGCGAGACGTGCAGGTCCATCTCCACGTCGAGGATCGCCTTCAGCCCGCCCAGTGCCGCCCGCATCTCGCGCAGGTCGCGCCCCTTGTAGATGGCCAGCGCATAGGCGCGGGCGAAATGGCTGAGGAACAGGTAGTCCTGCACCAGGTAATGGCGGAAACATGCCTGCGGCAGCGTTCCGTCGGCCATCCCGCCCACGAACGCATGCTCGACATAGGCTGCCCAGTCCGTCGGCGCCCCGGCGACGAGCCGGTCGAACAGGGCGGGCGGGGACGGGGGGACGGCGGCCATGGCGCTGGTCTCCTGAAACGCGGATGATTGACGGGGCGCATACTCTACCCGCACGTCATGCGGGTGGCCCATCACTTTGCTGCCGGCCAAAGTGGACCGATGAGCGACTCCGGCCCGAAGACCCTGCCATTGTCCTGTCGCGCGGTGCTTGCCTTCCAGGAGGTGAAGCATGTGGTGAGGCTGCGGTGGGGGCGGGGCGCCGGCGATGGGTCGCCGACCCGATGGTGCGCCGGCTCCTTCCGGGCGGGTCAGCCGGGAACGGCCGGCAGCTCGATGCGGAGGTCGGGGTCGTTGTGGATGAAGGTCAGGTTCAGGGAGCCAAGGATCTCGTCCTGCGGGCGCGGATCCTTGGAGCCGGCCTGTTGCGGCTCGGGCCTGTCGGCGGTCTCCAGCCTTATGCCCGCAGCCATGATGCGGCCTTTCAGGTCGTCCAGCCCTGCGGGCGGAATGGCAAAGCGGATCGTCGCCATGATGTTGGAAAACAGCGTGTGATCGACGATCCACCCGCCGCTGGCGGAGATCGCCTCGGAGACGGCCATCATCGCTTGGCGCCGTTCGACTTTCGTGACACCTGACAGGGTTCGGATGGGTGGTCTCATGTCGACCCGCGATCAACCAACTGGCATCAGCGGCTATGATAATGACGGGGCGGCGAAAATCAACTTTGAGCAGTGAAACTTTTGTAGAAACTCCGCGTGAGGTGGCAGTGTCTGCGGCCTCCTGAGCTGAAAACAACAGCCGCGTTCCGGCAGCGGCTGCCCCCTCCCTGACCCTCCCCCGCCTTCGGTGGTGGCGGGGACTGCCGCCGCTTGGCAGAAGGCACCCTCTCCCGCGGAACGCGGGGGAGGGTCGGGGAGGGGGCAGGGACGTCCGCCCTACTCCCCCTCCCACCGGTCCCGGAACACCAGATCCTCCAGCGGCAGGCGCTTGCGCCAGCCCTTGGTTTCCAGCTCCGGCGTCGTCTCGAAATGGCTGACGTGGCCGAGGCACAGGTAGGCGATCGGCACGATCCGCTCGGGGATCCCCAGCGCCTGCTTCAGCACGTCCTCGTGCAGGATGCTGACCCAGCCCACCCCCAGCCCTTCCGCCCTTGCCGCCAGCCACAGGTTCTGCACGGCGCAGACGCAACTGTAGAGGTCCATCGCCGGCAGGTGGGTGCGGCCGAGCACCACCGGGCCGGCGCGTTCGCGGTCGCAGGTGATGCAGAGGTTCACCGGCGCCTCGCGGATGCCCTCCAGCTTCAGGCGGCCGTAGAGGGCGCGGCGCTCGCCCTCGAACAGTGCCGCGGCTTCCTCGTTGGCGCGGGCGAAGTCGGCGTGGATGCGGGACTTCACCGCCGGGTCGGTGACGACGATGAAGTTCCACGGCTGCATGAAGCCCACCGACGGGGCATGGTGGGCGGCGAGCAGGATGCGGTCCAGCACCTCGTCGGGCACCGGGTCGGGGCGGAACTGCCCGCGCACGTCGCGGCGGGAGAAGATCGCCTTGTAGAGCGCGTCGCGCTCGGCGGCGGTAAAGGCGTCGTCCATCCCGGCGATCCTCCCCTCAGCCTCTGGCGATCAAATGGACGAAGGAGCCGAGCGCCCGCCCGCGCCGCCCGCCGAGCGGCCCGAGGTCGGTGCCGTCGGCCGTCCGCGCCGCCAGCAGCGGCTCGTCGCCGCCGCGGTCGAGCGTCGAGGCATAGTGGAACTCGTGCCCCATCAGCACGGTGCCCGCCCGTCCCAGCGGTCCGCCGGCCGCCAGTTCCGCCCGCCGGTAGCCGAGATGCAGCCGGCGTTTGGCGAAGGAGGTGCGGACGCCGAGCAGCCCGGCCATCGCGTGGGTGACGCCGCCGGCATCCTCCAGCGTCTCGCCCATCACCATGTAGCCGCCACATTCGCCGTAGACCGGCACCCGCTCCGCCGCGGCGCGCAGGCCGGCCAGGAAGCGGCCGTTGGCGGCGAGGCGGCCGGCATGCAGCTCCGGATAGCCACCGGGCAGATAGACGGCGTCGGCGTCGGCCGGCGGCGCCTCGTCGGCCAGCGGCGAGAAGACGGACAGCTCCGCTCCCGCCGCCTGCCAGCCGGCCACGAGGTGCGGATAGACGAAGGTGAAGGCGGCGTCGCGCGCGACGGCGATCCGCTGGCCGAGCGGAGCCAGGGCCGGGGCGTCGGTGCCGCGGCCGGTCCGCGTCGGGCGGGCGAGGGCGGCGACGCGGTCGAGGTCGACATGCTCGCCGACGAAGCGGCCCAGCGCAGCCAGGCGATCGTTCAGCCCCTCGGTCTCGTCGGCCTGGACGAGGCCGAGATGGCGCTCGGGCAGCGTCAGGTCCGGGGCGCGGGGCAGGGCGCCCAGCAGCGGGATGCCGAGCGCCTCGATGGCGGAGCCGGCGAGCGCGGTGTGGCGCGGGCTGCCGACATTGTTCAGCACGACGCCGCCGATGGTGACGTCGTCGCGGTAGGTGGCGAAGCCCTTCACCAGGGCCGCCGCCGACTGCGACTGGCCCTTGGCGTTGACCACCAGCAGCACCGGCCAGCCGGTGCGCGCCGCGACCTCCGCCGTCGAGCCGGTGCCGGTGGCGCCGATCCCGGCGACGCCGTCGAACAGACCCATCAGCGCCTCGCAGACCAGCAGGTCGGCGCCGTCGCCCGCCTGGGCGATCAGCCCGTCGAGCAGGTCCGGCCCCATCGCCCAGGTGTCGAGGTTGACGCTCGGCCGGCCGGTGGCGGCGCGGTGAAAGGCCGGATCGATGTAGTCCGGTCCCGATTTCACCGCGCCAACCGCCACGCCGCGGGCACGGAAAGCCGCCAGCAGCCCGAGCGTCAGCGTCGTCTTGCCGGTGCCGGAGGCCGGGGCGGCGACGATGAGGCCCCTGGTGAGGGTGCCGTCAGTCATTGGAGAGCGCCGCCTGGGCCGGCAGCCAGTCCAGCGCCGGCCGCAGCCGCACCACCTCGCCGACCACGATGATCGCCGGCGGTTCCAGCCCGCTCGCCGCGAGGTCGGCGACGCAGCGGTCGAGGCTGGTGACCAGGCTCTTCTGGCCGGGAGTGGTCGCCTCCGTCACCACGCCGACCGGGGTGTCGGGCGGCAGGCCGCCCGCCATCAGCTCCGCGGCGATGGCCGGCAGCGCCTTCCATCCCATATAGAGGATCAGCGGCGCCCTGGTGGCGGCCAGCGCCCGCCAGTCCGGCCCGCCGCCCAGCGAATGGCCGGTGGCCAGGATCACCACCTGGTTGGTGTCGCGGTGGGTCGCCGGGATGCCGGCATAGGCCGGGCCGGCGATGCCCGAGGTGATGCCCGGCACGATGCGGAACGGGATGCCGTGGGCGGCCAGCGCCTGCGCCTCCTCGCCGCCGCGGCCGAAGACGAAGGGGTCGCCGCCCTTCAGCCGCAGCACCCGGTGGCCTTCCCTGGCCAGCTCGATCAGGCGGTTGGTGATGTCGTCCTGGTGGGCGGAGGGGCGGCCGCCGCGCTTGCCGGCGAACTCCAGCCGCGCCGCCGGGCCGGCCAGCGCCATGATCCGCTCGCCGACCAGCGCATCGTGGACGATGACGTCGGCTTGCCGTAGACCTTGCAGGGCCAGCAGGGTCAGCAGGCCCGGGTCGCCGGGGCCGGAACCGGCCAGCCAGACGCTGCCGGGGGCGAAGGGGACCAGGACGCTTTCGGGAATGGACGACTCAGACGACATGAACGCGGACTCGGGTTCGGACGGCGGGGAAACGGTTGGCGACGGTGCTGTACCGGAGCATGCTACACCCTTGCGCCGCGGCTGGACGACGGGAACCTGCGCCACCGCCGCGGCACGGGCGGCGGCCGAGGCGCTGTTCGGCCGGGACTTCCCCGACCCGGTTGCCGTAACCCTGCCCGGCGGCCAGACGCCGGCCTTCGCCCTGGCGGTGACGGAGCGTGGGGAGGGACCCGAGGGCTCCTGGGCAATGGCCGGGGTGGTGAAGGACGCCGGCGACGATCCCGACGTGACGCACGGCGCGCTGGTGCGCGCGCGGGTCTGGGCGGGGGCGCCCGGCAGCGGCGTCACTTTCCGCGCCGGTCCCGGCGTCGGCACGGTGACCCTGCCCGGCCTGCCGCTGCCGGTGGGCGAGCCCGCCATCAACCCGGTGCCGCGCACCATGATCGCGCACGCCGTCGGCGAGGCGGCGCAAGCCGCCGGCCTGTCTCCCGACCTCGTGGTGGAGGTCGGGGTCGAGAATGGCGAGGTGCTGGCCAGGCGCACCATGAATGGCCGGCTCGGCATCGTCGGCGGCCTGTCGATCCTGGGGACGACCGGCATCGTCGTGCCCTATTCCTGCGCCGCCTGGATCGCCTCGATCCAGCGCGGCATCGACGTGGCGCGGGCCGCCGGGCTCACCCATGTCGCCGCCTGCACCGGCGACCTGTCGGAAAAGGCGGTGGTGGCGCGCTACGGCTTCGCCGAGCAGGCGCTGATCGACATGGGCGACTTCGCCGGCGGCACGCTGAAATACCTGCGCCGCCACCCGGTCCCGCGCCTGACCCTGTGCGGCGGCTTCGCCAAGTTCGGCAAGCTGGCGCGCGGGCTGATGGACCTGCATTCCAAGCGCGGCAGCGTCGATTTCGACTGGCTGGCCGACCGGCTGGCGGAGCTTGGCGCCGGGCCGGAGCTGGTCGCCGGGGCGCGGGGCGCCAACACCGCCGCCCAGGTGCTGGGCATGGCCGCCGCCGCCGGCCTGCCGCTCGCCGACCACGTCGCCGAACTGGCGCGCCATGCCGCGCTGGCGGTGCTGGAGGGCGCGCCGGTGGCGGTCGAGGTGCTGGTCACCGACCGCCAGGGCAGGATCGTCGGCGGCGCGCCCTTTGAAAAGAGCGGCATTTGACGCGACCGCATGGCGTTCCCCCTCCCCCCCGGGGAGAGGGGCAGGGTGAGGCGGACGCGCCGCGAGGACATCTTCGGCTGTGCCGAACCCCCTCATCCCGGCCTTTTCCCCAGGGGGGAGAAGGGGAAAAGCGCCCGTTGCCGTGAGCGTCACTCCCCCAGCCCCCGGTAGCGGCGGACATGGCTGCCGTCGTAGAGCGCGCTGCAGCGGAACTCCTCGTGCTCCAGCGCCGGGCCGACCAGGATCAGCGCGGTGCGTTCCATCGGCGAGGCCGCGACCTGCGCCGCGATGTCCGCCAGCGTGCCGCGCAGCACCCGCTCGTCCGGCCAGGTGGCGCGGTAGACCACGGCGGCCGGGCAGCCGGCGCCGTAGAGCGGGGTCAGCCGCTCCACCACCCGGTCGATGACGTGGATCGACAGGTGGATCGCCAGCGTGGCGCCCGACGCCCCCAGCACCTCCAGCGTCTCGTTGGCCGGCATCGCCGAGGCGCGCCCCTCGGTGCGGGTCAGGATCAGCGTCTGGCTGACCTCCGGCAGGGTCAGCTCCCGGCCCAGCGCCGCCGAGGCGGCGGCGAAGGCCGGCACGCCGGGGGTGATGGTGTAGGGGATGCCGAGTTCGCGCAGCGCCCGCGTCTGCTCGCCGAGCGCGCTGTAGACCGACAGGTCGCCGGAATGCAGGCGCGACACCTCCCGGCCTGCCTCGTGGGCGGCGCGGAATTCGCCGACGATCTGCTCCAGCGTCATCGGCGCGGTATCGACGATGCGGGCGCCGGGCGGGGCGTGGGCGATGATCTCCTTCGGCACCAGCGAGCCGGCATAGAGGCACACCGGGCAACGCGCGATCAGGTCGCGGCCGCGCAGGGTCAGCAGGTCGGGAGCCCCCGGTCCGGCGCCGATGAAATGGACGGTCATGAACGGGTCTCCGGCAAATCGGCTACGGACGAATCGGCTTTGGGCAGGGCGATCGCCGGCAGGGCGAGCGCCACGGTGGCGCGGGGGGTGGAGCGGCGCGGCAGCAGCAGGCGCGATCCCGGCCCGGCGGCGGCCAGCGCCGCGGCCTCGGCGACCGACGCGAGGCCGACGGCGGCCAGCACGGTGGCCGAGCGCGTCTGCGCCCGGTCCTGCGCGTCCAGCATGGCGTCCTCGCCGACGAAGCGCAGCGGCAGGCCGAGTGTGCGGGCGGCCTCCGCCAGCCCGGCCTCGCCGGCCTTCATCGCCGGTGCGGCGAGCGCTGCCAGTGTCCGGGCGGTGCCGGGCAGCCCGGCCTCGTCGAAGGCGGCGACCACCAAGCCGGCGATCTCCTCCCAGCCGCAGCCGCGGCGGCAGCCGAGCCCGACGAAGACCGGGCCGAACAGCAGGCTTTCGGGGGTCAGGCCGTCCATGGTTTCTCCACCCGCCATAGCGTCACCGGCATCGCCGGTCGCCAGCCGCGGAAACCGCCGACGCTGGAGGCGCGCGACACCGCGACCTGCGCCAGCTCGCCGCCCAGCCGCCTGTGCGCATCGATCAGCACCGCCTCGCTCTCCAGCGTCACCGCGTTGGCGGCCAGCCGGCCGCCGGGGGCCAGCGCCTCCCAGCAGGCCTCCAGCACGCCGTCGCCGGTCAGGCCGCCGCCGATGAAGATCGCGTCCGGTCGCTCCAGCCCGGCCAGCGCCGCCGGCGCCCGGCCGCGGGCCAGCGCCAGGCTGGGGACGCCGAGCGCCGAGGCGTTGGCCAGGATGCGGGCGATGCGCTCCTCGTGATGCTCGACGGCGACGGCGCGGTTGGCAGGATCGCGCAGCATCCATTCGATGCCGATCGAGCCCGACCCGGCGCCGACGTCCCACAGCAGCTCCCCCCGGCGCGGCGCCAGGAAGGACAGGGTGACGGCGCGGACCTCGCGCTTGGTGATCTGGCCATCATGCGCGAACCAGTCGTCGGGCAGGCCGGGGGCCAGCGGCAGGATGCGGGCGCCGGGGGCGGCGACGCAATCCAGCGCGATGGTGTTCAGGTCGCCGACGCGATCCATGCTCCAGCCGTCGGCGGTGGCCTCGTGCCGCTCCTCGCGCGGGCCGCCCATCGCCTCCAGCACCGTGAGGCGGGAGGCGCCGAAGCCGCGGGCGCGCAGCAGGGCCGCCAGCTTGGCTGGCGTCGTTCCGTCCCAGGAAAGAAGCAGCAGTTTGGCATTCGGTTGCAGATGCGGAACGACCAGCTCCAGCGGGCGGCCATGGACGGTCAGGCAGCGGCAGTCCTGCAGCGGCCAGCCCAGCCGGGCTGCGGCGAGGCTGAAGGCCGAGGGCGCCGGGATCACCGTCGTTTCCGATGCCGGAACGAGGCGCGACAGCGTGGCGCCCACCCCGTACCAGGACGGGTCGCCGCTCGCCAGCACGCACACCCGCTGCCCGCGCCGGCCCAGCAGGTCGGGGAAGGCGCCGGTCATCGGCGAGGGCCAGGAAAGCCGTTCCTGTCCCGCAACGGCCGGCACCAGCCCGAGATGGCGCTCGCCGCCATAAAGGACGGCGGCGCTCTCCACCGCGGCGCGGCCGGCGGGCGGCAAACCGTCCCAGCCCTCCGCGCCGATGCCGACGATGGTGAGCCAGCGGGGCGATGCCGTGCTATCCATGGCGGCGGTCCTGACGGGCGGGGAGGGGATTGCGGTGCTGAAGGCGTTGATATTGGGAGGCACGACCGAGGCGACGGCGCTGGCCAGGCGGCTCGCCGGCCATCCGCGCGTCGATGCCCGCGTGTCGCTGGCCGGCCGCACGAAGAACCCGGTGCTGCCGCCGCTGCCGACCCGCATCGGCGGCTTCGGCGGGGTGGACGGCCTGGCGGGCTACCTGCGTTCCGAGGGGATCGCCGCGGTGATCGACGCCACCCATCCCTTCGCGGCCCGGATCTCCGCCAACGCCGCTGCGGCCTGCGCGCAGGCCGGCATGGCGCTGCGTCTGCTGACCCGGCCGGCCTGGACGGCAGGGCCGGGCGACCGCTGGATCGGCGTGCCCGACATGGCCGCCGCCGCGCTGGCCGTGCGCGACCTCGGCGACGGCGTCTTCCTTACCGTCGGCCGGCAGGAGGTCGCCGCCTTCGAGGTGGTGCCCGACAAGCGCTACCTGATCCGCGCCGTCGACCCCCCCGATCCGATGCCGGCCCTGCCGCGGGCCACCCTGATCCTCGACCGCGGCCCTTTCACCGTGGCGGGCGAGCTGGCGCTGATGCGCAGGCACGGCGTCGAGGTGGTGGTCAGCAAGAACAGCGGCGGCCGGGCGACCGACGCGAAGCTGGAGGCCGCGCGGGAGCTGGGGCTGCCGGTGGTGATGGTCGAACGCCCGGCCGGCAACGGCGTGCCGGAGCTGCACGACGTCGACGCGGCGGTGGCGTGGCTGGAGGGGCTGTGAAACCGGTGCCCCCTCCCTAACCCTCCCCCGCTTCGCAGGAGTGGGGACTGCCGCCGAACGCCGACCAGCATCCTGCCCCCTCTCCCGCAAAGCGGGGGAGGGATGGGGAGGGGGCATGCAAGGCCGCACTGCCATCGCTCCCATCCCTCACCCCCGATAGTGCCGGGGCGTGTACACCCAGGCGCCGCCGTCGGCGCGCGGCACCAGGCGGGTGTGGGAGGCGCCGATGATGACGAGGGTGCGCATGTCCGCCTGCTCCGCCCGCACCTCGCCCAACGTGGTCACGGTCAGCGCCTCGTCCGGGCGGCCGACGGCGCGGCCGAGCACGACGGGCGTGCCGGCCTCGCGGATCTCGCGCAGCGCCTCGAAGGCGGCGCCGAGCTGCCAGGGCCGGGCGCGCGAGATCGGGTTGTAGAGCGCGATGACGAAATCCGCCTCGGCCGCCAGCCGCAGGCGCTTCAGCACCACCTCCCATGGCTTCAGGTTGTCCGACAGCGAGATGGCGCAGAAGTCGTGGCCGAGCGGCGCGCCGGCCCGGGCGGCGGCGGCCTGCATCGCCGAGACGCCGGGATCGACCGACAGCGGCACCGCGTGCCAGGCGGCGGGCGCCTCGGGATCGTCCAGCGCCTCGAAGATGGCGGCGGCCATGGCGAAGATGCCGGGATCGCCGCCCGACACCACCGCCACCCGCCGGCCCTGTGCCGCGAGGTCCAGCGCGAAGCGGGCGCGGTCCAGCTCGACCCGGTTGTCGGAGGCGTGGCGCAGCTGCGGCCCCGGCGGCACCCGCTCCACATAAGGCAAATAGCCGACGAGGTCGGTCGCCTCGGCGAGGTCGCGGCGCGCCTCCGGCGTCAGCCAGTCCTCCGGGCCGGGGCCGAGGCCGACGATTTTCAGCCAGCCTCCCGCTTCGATCCCGCTCATCCGCGCTTGCCTTCGCCGGGGATGACGATCTGCGAGAAGTAGGGGGCGCTGTCCGGCGCCTCCAGGAAGGGCATCACGCGCTGTTCCTCCATGCTGGCGCGCTCGACGTACCAGGCGCGCCCGGCCAGCCCGGCGGCGGCGATGGCGCGGCGGACTTTCGGCAGGTTCTGGCCCAGCTTCATCACCACGCAGGCGTCGGCGCCGGTCAGGGCGCGCAGCAGCGCCGCCTCGTCCAGCGTGCCGGGGATCACCGACAGCACGTCGTCGCGCAGCATCAGCGGCCGCGGCAGCAGCGAGGCGCTGCACACCATGCTGGTGACGCCGGGGATCACCTCGGTCGGGAAGCGGCCGGACAGCCGCAGGAACAGGTGCATGAAGGAGCCGTAGAAGAACGGGTCGCCCTCGTTCAGCGCCGCCACCGACCGGCCGGCTGCGAGATGGCCGGCGATGTGCTCGGCCGACTCGTCGAAGAACGCCTCGATCTGGCGGCCGTAGTCCGGATGGTTCGGCGGCAGTTCCACCGTCACCGGATAGACCATCGGCAATTCGATCTGGTCGGGCGCGATCGCCTGATCGGCGATGCGGCGGGCCTGGCCCCTGGTGCCGCGCTTGCAGAAATAGGCGACGACCGGGCAGGCGCCGATGGTGCGCACCGCCTTCAGGGTCATCAGCTCCGGGTCGCCGGGGCCGACGCCGACGCCGAACAGGGTGCCAGGGGTGAAGGGCATGCCGCTCATTCGACGTCGCTCGCCAGCGCGTTGACGGCGGCGGCGGCCATGGCGCTGCCGCCGCGCCGGCCGCGGATCGCCAGATAAGGGACGCCGAAGGGATTCTCCGCCAGCGCCTCCTTGCTTTCCATGGCGCCGACGAAGCCGACGGGGAACCCCAGGATCGCAGCGGGCTTCGGCGCGCCGGCCGCCAGCAGCTCCAGCAGGTAGAACAGGGCGGTCGGCGCGTTGCCGATGGCGACGACCGAGCCGCCGAGACGCCCGCCCCACAGGTCGAGCGCCGCGGCCGAACGGGTGTTGCCGATGCTCCTGGCCAGCTCCGGCACCGCGGCGTCGCGCAGCGTGCAGACCACCGCGTTGTCGGCGGGCAGCCGCGCGCGGGTCACGCCGTGCGCCACCATCTCGCTGTCGCAGAGGATCGGCGCGCCGGCCCGCAGCGCCGCGCGGGCGGCGCTGCCGACATCCGCCGAGAACAGCAGGTCCCGGGCGGCATCGACCATGCCGCAGGCATGGATGACGCGCACCGCCACCGGCTTCAGGTCGTCGGGAATGCCCGACAGGTCGGCCTCCGCCCGGATGGTGGCGAAGGACTGGCGATAGATGGCCGCTCCGTCGCGGATATAGTCGTAGAGCGGCTCAGGCACCGGAGGACTCCTCGGTCAGCAGATCCGCGACGCAGGCCGCCGCGTCGTCGGGGGACAGCCCGGCGCGCAGCACGGCCTCGCCGGGTTTGGCGTTCAGGGCGACGTCATACAGCCCGTCGCGTGCCGTCAGGGTGACATCGGCACGGGCGGGATGGGCGCAGCCCTTGGCGCAGCCCGACACATGCACCATTCGCACGTGCTCCAGCAAGGGGCCTGCGCGCCCGGCGACGGCGAGCGCCGTGGCGTGGGTATCGGTGGTGCCGACATCGCAGCCGCCGGCCCCGCTGCAGGCCGTCAGCTTCAGCCGGCGGTCGTCGTGGGACAGGATGGCGCCATGGGCGCGGGCGGTGGGCTCTGCGTCCTTGGATGGGGCGACGAGCAGGAGGGCGCGCCAGGGGGTGAGGCGGATCTCCGCGCAGGCGGACGCCAGGGCGGCCAGGGCAGCGGCGGTCAGCCGGCCGAAGGGGAAGGCGGTGACCAGCGCCGGGGATTGCTCCATCTCCCCCCCGGGGAGACGGATGGGATGAGGGGGTTCGGCGCAGCCGAAGACATCCATGAGGTGCGTCCCCCTCACCGTGATCCTCTCCCCGGGGGGGAGAGGAGAAATCTGCGGGGAGAGGCGCCTCCCGATCTCTTCGGTGCCGAGCGCCGCCACCAGCCCGGCCATGCGGCGCGGCGGTTCCGGCAGGCTGTCGCGCAACTCCAGGAAGGCGCGGCCGAGGGCCGAGGCGACGTCGGCCAACCGGTCCTCCCGGCAGACGCCCAGCACCGCCGCCTCCGCCAGCGCCCCACCCAGCGACAGTTGGAATCGCCCGCCGTCCACCGCGTCGAAGCGTACGTCCGTGCTGCTGTCCGCCAGATGGCCGATCCCGCCGCCACAGACCAGCCAGCCGAACTTCGGCGGCAGCCGGTGCAGGCCGGTGTCATCCGCCAGCCGGGCGTCGAGCGACCGCGCCGCCCCCCGTACGTCCAGCGCCGCCGTGGGGTCGAGCCCGGCGGTGGGGGAGCACAGCACGTTGCGCACCGCCTCGCTCGCCGCATCCGTCGCGACGTAGCCCATGGCGCGCAGGGCCTCGGTCACCGGTTCCAGCCCCTCGGCGGAGAGGCCGCGAAGCTGCAGGTTGCCGCGCTGGCTGAGGTCGATCAGGCCGTTGCCGTAACGATCCCCCAACGCCGCGATGCGGCGGGCATGCCCGGCGGGCAGCACTCCGGCGGGAACGCGGACGCGCAGCAGGAGCCCGTCGCCGACCTCCATCGGCGCCAGCACGCCGGGGCAGGCGCCGCGCCGCCGTGGTTGGTTGGGCGGCCGGCTGGGTGGCTGGTTGGGAACGGGGTTCGTCATTCGGGGGCCTCGCGCAGGCGCTGCAGATCCGCCGTGGTGGAGTTGCGGCGGGGATGCCACAGGCCACGGTCGAGCGCTTCGCCCATCCGCGCCACAATGTGCCGGGCGGCGGCCGGGTTGGCCTGCGACAGGAAGTCCCAGACCTCCGCATCCTCGACATAGGCGTCGAACAGCAGGTCGAAATGGGCCGGGCGCACCGCGTCTGTGGTGGCGGCGAAGGCGAACAGCGTGTCGACGCCGGCCGCCAGCTCCGCCGCCCCGCGATAGCCGTGGCGCATCATGCCGCGGATCCAGCGCGGGTTGGCGGCCCGGCCGCGCAGGGTGCGGGCGATCTCCTCCGCCAGCGTGCGCACGGCCAGCTTTTCCGGATCGGCGCTGTCGAGATGGTAGAGCGCCGGTTCGGAGTCCTCCAGCGCCGCCGCCGCGGCGAAGCCGCCCTCATACTGCATGAAGCCGTCGGTCGACAGCACGTCGTGCTCGCGCTGGTCCTGGTGGTGGACCAGCGCGTCGGCGCCGCCGACCCGCCGGCGGAACAGGGCCGGCAGCGGCACCCCCTCCATCCCGGCGCCATAGGCGTGGCAGCCGCCTTCCAAATAGGCGGCGCCGAAATCGGCGCGAACGGCCCAGTCGCCCCGCGCGATCATGCCCGACAGCGCCGTGCCGTAGACGCCGGGGGCGGAGCCGAAGATGCGGGCGGTGGCCCAGCGGCGGGCGTCCTCGGCATTGGTGCCGGCGGCGGCCAGCCGGTCCGCCTCGGCCCGCGCGGCGGCGGCCAGCGGGTTGACGTCGCCGGGCTCGTCCAGTCCGGCCACCGCGCGCACCGCCTGGTCGAACAGGGCGATCTGCTGGGGGAAGACGTCGCGGAACAGGCCGGAGATGCGCAGCGTCACGTCGACCCGTGGCCGGCCGAGCACGCCGGCCGGCATGATCTCGTAGCCGGTGACCCGGCCGGAGCCGTTCTCCCACAGCGGCCGCACCCCCAGCAGGGCCAGCGCCTGGGCCAGCTCGTCGCCGCCGGTGCGCATGGCCGGGGTGCCCCAGCAATCCACCACCAGCCGCTGCGGCCAGTCGCCATGGTCCTGGAGATAGCGGGTGATCAGCGCGTCCGCCGCCTGCCAGCCGAGCGTCCAGGCGGTCGGCGTCGGCACGCCGCGCGGGTCGAGCGCATAGAGGTTGCGCCCGGTCGGCAGCGTGTCCGCGCGCCCGCGCGCCGGCGAACCGCCGGGGCCTGGGCGGACGAAGCGGCCGTCGAGCCCGTCGAGCAGCGCCCGCATCTCGGCCTCGCCGCAGGCATCGAGCGCGTCCGCTACGGCGGCCGGGTCGGCGGCGCGGGCGACGGCGGCGGCCAGCCGGTCGCGGCGCTCGCCCGCCGGGCTTTGCCCGAAGACGTGGAGCCCGTCGCGGATCTGCAGTTCCTTGACGTCGCAGAGATGGGCGTCGAGCCGCGACAGGATGGCGTCGGGGTCGTCGTCCGGCCGTAGGTTGCAGTCGGCGGCCACCCCGGATTTCCAGGCGAGGTCGAGGATCGTCTCGCGCAGCATCCCCAGCCGCCGCGGGTCGAGCCCGGTCGCCTGCGAATACTCGTCGATGGCGGTTTCCAGCGCCGCCAGATCGCCGTGGAGCCCGGCCTCCACCGGCGGCGGCGTCAGGTGGCCGACCAGCACGGCGCCGATCCGGCGGCGGGCCTGCACCCCCTCGCCGGGGTTGTTGACGATGAAGGGATAGAGCACCGGCAGGGCGCCGCCGACGATCTCCGGCCAGCAGTCGGCCGACAGCGCCACCGCCTTGCCCGGCAGCCATTCCAGCGTGCCGTGGGCGCCGATCTGAACCAGGGCATCGGCGCTGAAGACATGGCGGAGCCACAGGTGGAAGGCGAGATAGCCGTGGCTGGGCGGCGTGTCGGGGTCGTGATGCTGGGCGGTGGTCAGCGCGCCATGGCCGCGGCTGGGCTGCACCGCGACCACGGCGTTGCCGCAGTCCAGCAGGCGGAAGGCGAAGGCGTCGCCGTGCAGCGCCGGGTCGGCGGCCGGTTCGCCCCAGGTCGCGGCAATGCGGGCGCGGACGCCAGCGGGGACCAGACGCTCATAGTCGGCCAGCGTCAGGGCGGGGCGGGGGGCAGCGGTCAGCACCTCCATCAGGGCGGCGCCACCGTCCGGCCCACTGTCCGGAAATCCGGACAGGCCGTAGCCCTCGGCGGACAGCCGCCCGAGCATCGCCACGGCGCTGGCCGGGCTGTCCAGCCCCACCGCATGGCCGATGCCGCCACCGGGGCCGGGATAGTCGGACAGCACCAGCGCCAGCCGGCGCTCCGCCCGCGGGGTGCGGGACAGCCGCACCCAGGCGGCGGCGAGGTCGGCGGTGAAGGCCACCCGGTCGGCGATCGGGCGCAGGGCCGGGGCGGCGAACTGCAGGTCAGGGTCGGGCTCCCCCGCCGCCTTGAAGGCGATGGCGCGGGCGATGATGCGGCCGTCCATCTCCGGCAGCACGACGTTCATGGCGAGGTCGGACGGCGCCAGCCCGCGCGCCGATGCCCGCCAGCCCGGCTCCGGCGTGGTCGACAGGATCGCCTGCAGCACCGGTGTGCCGTTGGCCTCCAGCGGCGAGCCGTCCTCGCGCGCGGCGGAGAAGCCGGTGGTGTTGACCACCACGGCGGCGTCCCGTCCGGTCAGGCTGGCGCGCATCCAGGCGGCACAGTCCGGCTCCTTCAGGCTGGCGACGAACAGCGGTCGGGGGGCGAGGCCGCGTTCGGCCAGCGCGTCGCACAGCGCGTGGACCGGGGCGAGGTCGCCGGCCAGCAGGTGGGAGCGGTAGAACACCACCGCCGCCACCGGCGCACCGGCGGCGACGGCACCCGTCCACCCCTCGTAGGCGCCGAAGCGCGGCACCGGCGCCGGATCCTCGCAGGGCAGCGGCGTGCCGGCGAGCGTGGCGGCGCAGGCCAGCAGGTTGGCCATATTGGCGGGGCCGCCCTCGGTGAAGTAGCGCCACAGCCGGTCGGCGGTTTCGGCCGGAACGGTGCCGAAGGCGGTGAGGCCGGGGTCCGGCTGCGCCTCCCCCGGCAGCACGGCCAGCGGGATGCCCCGCGCGCGGCAGACGGCCGACACGCGGTCGAGGCCGTAGCGCCAGTAGCCGCCGCCGCCCAGCAGGCGCAGCACCACCAGCTTCGCGTGCGCGACGACGCCGTCGGCATGGAGGTCGACCGACAGCGGGTGGCCGAGCCGGTTGAGGTTGGCCAGCCGCAGGCTGGGCAAGCGGTCCCGGCCCGCCCGCCAGGCGGCGGCCAGCGCCGTCAGGTCGCTGTCGGAAAAGGACAGCATGACGAGGTCGCCCGGCGTCTGCCCCAGGTCTTCCGCCTGGGGGGCGGCGTCCAGTTCATCCTGGCGGGCGGCGAGCAGGTGCATGGTCGGTCACATCCAGGGGCGGCGGCCCCCTCCCTCCCGCTCTTGCGAGCGGGTCCCTCCCTCCCCCCTCGGCGGACCGAAGGTCCGTCCGATCGCGGGAGAGGGGGAGTCTGCGATGCTAGGGAGGGGCAGGGGGCAAGCGCCGCAGCGACTATACCTTACCCGGCGATCGCCCTGGTCACCGCCTCGCGGTCCAGGCCGGTCTCGCCGATCACCACCAGCCGGCTGCGGCGCTCCTCGCCGGGCTTCCACAGGCGGTCGAAGTGGGTCTGGACGCGGGTGCCGACGCCCTGGACCAGCAGGCGCATGGGCTTGCCGGACACGTCGATGAAGCCCTTCAGGCGCAGCACGCCGTGCAGGCCCGCGACCTCCTCCAGCGTCTTCACCAGCGCGGCGGGATCGGGCTGCGACGGCAGCTCCACCACGAAGCTGGTGAAGTCGTCGTGGTCGTGGCCCTCTTCGTCGTCATGGTGGCTGGGGCGGTTGGCGAGGTCGTCCTCCACCGCGGCACCGACGCCGAGCAGCACCAGCGGGTCGACGGCGCCCTGGGCGGCACGGACCAGCTTGGCGTCGCGGTTCAGCGCCGCGCGGATCAGAGCCTCGACACGGGCGAGGTCGGCGGCCTCCACCAGGTCGGTCTTGTTGACGACGATCAGGTCGGCGCAGAGGAGCTGGTCCTCGAACACCTCCTCGACCGGCGTCTCGTGGTCGACGGTGCCGGCGGCGTCGCGTTGGGCCGCCAGCGCCGCCGGATCGGGGGCGAAGCGCCCCTCGGCCGCGGCGGCGGCATCGACGACGGCGACCACGCCGTCCACCGTCACCCGCGTCTTGATCGCCGGCCAGTGGAAGGCCTGGACCAGCGGCTTGGGCAGGGCGAGGCCGCTGGTCTCGATGATGATGTGCTCCGGCGGCTGCGGCCGGGACAGCAGCTTCTCGATGGCCGGGACGAAATCGTCGGCGACGGTGCAGCACAGGCAGCCGTTCGCCAGCTCGATGACGTCGTCCTCGGTGCAGGTCGGGTTGCCGCAGGCGCGCAGGATGTCGCCGTCGATCCCGACGTCGCCGAACTCGTTGATGATCAGCGCCAGCCGGCGCCCGTCGGCCTTTTCCAGCAGGCCGCGGATCAGCGTGGTCTTGCCGGCGCCGAGGAAGCCGGTGACGACGGTCGCCGGAACCTTTCCGGCGGCCGTCTTGGCAGTTGCGGTCATGGGTGTCTGCTCCTCAGCGGGCGCCGGCCTGCGGCAGGGCGGCGGCGCGCGGTTCGGCGGCACCGGCCAACCCGCCCATCAGCCAGCCGCAGGACGCTCCCAGGATCGCCCAGAACAGGGCGGCGCAGCCCAGCGACTGGGCGACGAAGTGGGCGGCCAGCGCCGGCGGGACGGCACCCTCGGCGCTCTCGGGATGCGGCGCGCCCAGCACGTGGGGCAGGGCCGCGGCCAGCACGCCGGCGGCAATGACGGCGCGGTTGCGGGCGAAGGCGAGCGCCAGCATCCCGGCCCCGGCCCCGGCCGCGGCGGCCAGCCACCAGAGCTGGCGGAGCTCCAGTTCGGCCCCGGCCATGCCCGGCAGTTCCGGCGGCAGCCCGAAGGAGGGGGCGAGCGACACGGCGACGAAGCCACCCATGCCCCACACCAGCCCGCGACGGGCATCGACGGGCCGTCCGGCCAGCAGGATCGCGGCGCCGAGCAGCAGGGCGTAGGCGACGCCGGTCAGCAGGTTGGCGGCGATGGTCAGGCCGACGCGCTGGATCGCCTCCCCGGCGCTGGTCGGCACGCCCTCGCCGACCTCGCGGACCGGGCCGTGCTGATGGCCGTCGGCCGCGGGCGGCGGGGTCACCACTTCGTACTTCTCGGCTTCCAGGATCAGCGGGACGGTGGTCGCCTGCTGAACGACGGACGCGGCCGTGCCGGAGAGCACGCCCGCGACCAGAGCGGCTGTGAACAGCCGCCGAATCAGATCCATTGCCTGCGCTCAGTGGCAGGGGAAGGCGAAGGAATGGCGGGCGTCGTGCGCCGCGTCGTGGATCTGCTGCGGCTGGGCGAAGCCGACGCCGTACAGCAGGAAGCTGCCGAGCAGGATCGCGGCGAAGGCGGCAACTGCGGTCTGGGCCGTGGTTTGCGCCGTGGTCTGGGCCGTGCTGGGCGCGGCGGAACCGGCGGTCCGGATGGAATTGGTCGACATCGGTCTGTTCCCTCTCCCGCCACACCCGGCGGGGTACAGTCAAGGTTGCGGTGTCCGTCGGCAGGTTTCCTGGCTCGCGGGTCACAGCATCGCCGTCCGCCTTCCCGGCCAGGGGGCCAGTGGCATGATGGACGGGACGCTCGCCGCTCACAGTTGCGGGGGCAGCCGCGGTCTTGGATCCCGGAGGGGTCCGCACCGCATTCCCTATTATCCCCGCCGCCGGTCGAGGCGGACGGGGCACCGTCGGACGGTCACCATTGCAGCGCGCACACCGTTTGGCAAGCCCGCAGTGTTGTGTCGGCCCAACGGACGATCTTGCGTCAAAATCCTTTGGGTGTTGTCATGTTTATCAGACAGAGTGTCCGGAAGTCCGACACTTTCCGGTGCCGCTGGTCGCACGGGCTGCGGACGGCGCGCCGGCGGACCGCTCGGGAAACCGTGGGGCCGGCCGGCCGGCATAACAGAGAGGATGGCTTGGCACGGTTCGTGCGTACAACAATCTGTGGAACGTCCCGCCGCATGACAGCAACGAGCCGGACGGCAACGAAGGACGAAGGGAGGGGAATTCACGACCGATGAACGCTGCACCCAACGACGACATCATCCTGGAAGCGCGCGGCCTGACGAAGGAGTTCAAGGGCTTCGTGGCGGTCAAGGAGGTGAACCTGCAGGTGAGGCGGGGCACCATCCATGCGCTGATCGGCCCGAACGGCGCCGGCAAGAGCACGGTGTTCAACCTGCTGACCAAGTTCCTGACGCCCACGCGCGGCCAGATCCTCTACAAGGGCCGCGACATCACCCGCACCAAGCCGGCGGACATCGCGCTGATGGGGCTGGTGCGCTCCTTCCAGATCTCGGCCGTCTTCCCCCACCTCTCCGTCCTGGAGAACGTCCGCGTCGCGCTGCAGCGGCCGCTCGGCACCAGCTTCCATTTCTGGAAGTCGGAGGCGACGCTCTACGACCTGCACGACCGCGCCCTGGAACTGATCGAGGCGGTCAACCTCAGCCCCTGGGCCAACCATCTCGCCGCCGAACTGCCCTATGGCCGCAAGCGCGCGCTGGAGATCGCCACCACCCTGGCGCTCGACCCGGAGGTCATGCTGCTCGACGAGCCGCTGGCCGGCATGGGCCATGAGGACATCGAGGGCACGGCGGCTCTCATCAAGCGCGTCGCCGCCGACCGCACCGTGCTGATGGTCGAGCACAACCTGTCGGTCGTCGCCCACCTGTCCGACACCATCACCGTGCTGCGCCGTGGCGAGATCCTGGCGGAGGGGCCGTACGAGGTGGTCTCGAAGAACGCCCAGGTGATGGAAGCTTATATGGGGACCGGACATGCCTGACGGCGCGATGACCAAGACGGCCAAAACGGGGACTGCGATGCTGGAGATCGCCGACCTGCACGGCTTCTACGGCGAGAGCCACGTGCTGCACGGGGTCTCGCTGGAGGTGCGCCAGGGCGAGGTGGTGACGCTGCTGGGCCGCAACGGGGCCGGCAAGACCTCGACCATGCGCGCCATCATGGGGATCATGGGCAAGCGCACCGGCTCGATCCGCTTCCAGGGCACCGAGCTGATCGGCATGGCGCAGCACCGGATCCCGCGCCTTGGCATCGGCTATGTGCCGGAGGAGCGCGGCATCTTCTCAAGCCTCAGCGTCGACGAGAACCTGACGCTGCCGCCGGTGGTGAAGGACGGCGGGATGACGGTCCCGCAGATCTACGACCTGTTCCCCAACCTGAAGGGCCGCGGCAGCACTCAGGGCACGCGGCTGTCGGGCGGCGAGCAGCAGATGCTGGCGATCGCCCGCATCCTGCGCACCGGCGCCACCCTGATCCTGCTGGACGAGCCGACCGAGGGGCTGGCCCCGGTGATCATCGAGCAGATCGGCGTCGCGGTGCGCGCGCTCAAGGCCCGCGGCTTCACCATCGTGCTGGTCGAGCAGAACTTCCGCTTCGCCGCCACCATCGCCGACCGCCACTACGTCATGGAGGAGGGACATGTCGTCGACATGATCCCCAACGACCAGCTCGCCGCCAACATGGACAAGCTCCACACCTATCTCGGCGTCTAGGCGCGACGGTCCGGGTGCCTTCGGGCGGCAGGCTTCCGGCCTGCGGCGGAAGCACCCGCCACCGGCGCCGCGCGATAGCAATCCCCCCAATAACAGTCGCCAATAACAGTCCCAAGAGGGAGAAACCGTCTGATGCGCAGCCTTCTACTCGCCGGCACCGCCCTGCTCACGCTCGCCGGGACCGCCGTCCAGGCCAATGCCCAGGTGTCGGACAACGTCGTCCGCATCGGCGTGCTGAACGACCGCTCCGGCATCTATGCCGACCTGGCGGGCGAGGGGTCCGCCATCGCCGCGCGGATGGCGGCGGAGGAGTTCGGCAACAAGGTCGCCGGCGCGCCGATCGAGATCATCGTCGCCGACCACCAGAACAAGGCCGACATCGCCGCCTCGAAGGCCCGCGAGTGGGTCGACACCGGCGGCGTCGACGCCATCGCCGACGTGCCGAACTCGGCCGCCGCCCTTGCGGTGCAGGGCATCACAAAGGACAAGAAGCGCATCTTCCTGATGTCCGGTCCGGGGGCCACCGCGCTCAGCGGCGCGCAGTGCAGCCCCTACGGCTTCCAGTGGACCTACGACAACTACGCCATGGCCGCCGGCACCGGCCGCGCGCTGGTCGAGCAGGGCAAGAAGAAGTGGTTCTTCGTGACCGCCGACTACGCCTTCGGGCAGTCGCTGGAGGAGGAGACCACCAAGATGGTCAAGTCGCTGGGCGGCACGGTCGCCGGGGCCGTGCGCCACCCGCTCGGCACCTCCGACTTCTCGTCCTTCCTGCTGCAGGCCCAGGGCTCCGGCGCCGACGTGATCGGCCTGGCGAACGCCGGCGGCGACACCGTCAACGCGGTCAAGCAGGCCGCCGAGTTCGGCATCACCCAGGCGGGCCAGAGCCTGGCCGGCCTGCTGATGTTCATCTCCGACGTGCATGCGCTGGGACTCCAGGCGGCGCAGGGGCTGATGTTCACCGAAGGCTTCTACTGGGACATGGACGACCAGACCCGCGAATGGTCGAAGAAGTTCGAGGAGAAGTCCGGCAGGAAGCCGACCATGGTGCAGGCGGGCGTCTATTCGGCCGTGAAGCACTACCTGAAGTCGGTCGAGGCCGCCAAGACCGACGACTCCGACAAGGTCGCGGCCAAGATGCGCGAGCTGCCGGTCGAGGACATGTTCGCCAGGAAGGGCAAGGTCGCCGCCAACGGCCGCATGTTCCACGACATGTATCTGGTCCAGGTGAAGACGCCGGCCGAATCGAAGGGGGCGTGGGATTATTACAAGATCGTCAAGACCATTCCGGCGGACACCGCCTTCATGGATCCCAAGCAGAGCGGCTGCACCCTGGTGAAGTGAACGGGGGAGGGGGCGGCTCCCGCCCCCTTCCCATCCCTCCTGCGCCCTTGCGAGAGGGGCGGGGGAGGAGGTCGATGCAACAACCACCAATAACAACAACCGTCCACAACGAACCGGGAGAGACGCGGAGATGTTCAGCCTGCTGGGAGTTCCGTCCCAAGTGCTGTTCGGGCAGCTTCTGCTCGGCCTGATCAACGGTTCCTTCTATGCGCTGCTCAGCCTCGGGCTGGCGGTGATCTTCGGCATGCTCAACGTCGTCAACATGGCGCACGGCGCGCTGTACATGGTCGGCGCCTTCGTGGCGTGGCTGCTGCTGACCTATGCCGGCGTCGGCTATTGGGGAGCGCTGGTGCTGGCGCCCATCGCGGTCGGGCTGGTCGGGCTGGTGCTGGAGCGCACCATGCTGCGCCGGCTCTACAAGGTCGACCATCTCTACGGCCTGCTGCTGACCTTCGGGCTTGCGCTGATCTTCGAGGGCGCCTTCCGCCACCAGTATGGCGTGTCGGGCCAGCCCTATCCCATCCCCGACCTGCTGAAGGGTGGCCAGAACCTCGGCTTCATGTTCCTGCCCAACTACCGTGGCTGGGTGATCGTCGCCTCGCTGGTGGTCTGCTTCGGCACCTGGTTCGCCATCGAGCGGACCAAGCTGGGCGCCTACCTGCGCGCGGCCACCGAGAACCCGACCCTGGTGCAGGCGTTCGGCATCAACGTGCCGGTGATGGTATCGCTGACCTACGGCTTCGGCGTGGCTCTGGCCGGGCTGGCCGGGGTTCTGGCGGCGCCGATCTACCAGGTCAGCCCGCTGATGGGCTCGAACCTGATCATCATCGTCTTCGCGGTGGTGGTGATCGGCGGCATGGGCTCGATCATGGGCGCCATCGTCACCGGGCTCGGCCTGGGGCTGCTGGAGGGGCTGACCAAGGTCTTCTATCCCGAAGCCTCCAACATCGTCGTCTTCGTCATCATGGCGATCGTTCTTCTCATCAAGCCCGCGGGCCTCTTCGGACGGGAGCGCTGATCCCATGACTGCCCACACTTCCGCCAAAACGCCCGCCGGCGGCTCCGGCCGGTCGTCCGCCGCCCTGACGGTGCGCGGCAGCGCGACCGGCACGGCGCTGGCGGCGGCAGGATTCCTGCTGGTCGCCGGCCTGGCGCCCTATGTGCTGTACCCCGTCTTCCTGATGAAGGTGCTGTGCTTCGCGCTGTTCGCCTGCGCCTTCAACCTCTTGATCGGCTATGCCGGCCTGCTCAGCTTCGGCCATGCCGCCTTCTTCGGCGGTGCCGCCTACATCGCCGCCCACACGGTGAAGGAATGGGGCTGGTCGCCGGAACTCGGGCTGCTGGCCGCCACCGTCGTTGCGGCCGGGCTGGGGCTGGTGTTCGGGCTGCTCGCCATCCGCCGCCAGGGCATCTACTTCGCGATGATCACGCTGGCGCTGTCGCAGATGGTGTTCTTCCTGGCGTTGCAGCTCCCCTTCACCCATGGCGAGGACGGCATCCAGGCGGTGCCGCGCGGCCTGCTGTTCGGTCTGTTCGACCTCTCCCAGCCGCTGACCATGTACTACACCGTGCTGGCGATCTTCGTCGGCGGCTTCGCGATCATCTGGCGCACCGTGCACTCGCCCTTCGGGCAGGTGCTGAAGGCCATCCGCGAGAACGAGCCGCGGGCGGTGTCGCTGGGCTACCGGACCGAGCGCTACAAGCTGCTGGCCTTCGTGCTGTCGGCCAGCCTCGCCGGCCTTGCCGGCGGGACCAAGGCGATCGTCTTCCAGCTCGCCAGCCTGACCGACGTGACCTGGCAGATGTCGGGCGAGGTCGTGCTGATGACCCTGCTCGGCGGCATGGGCACGCTGTTCGGCCCGGTGGTCGGCGCCGCCCTGGTGGTGACGCTGGAAAGCTACCTTGCCGCCACCAGCCTGCCGGTCCCCGTCGTCATCGGCTGCATCTTCGTCGTCTGCGTCCTGCTCTTCCGCCGCGGCATCATCGGCGAGTTGCTGGCCCGCATGCCCAAGCGGGGCGGCTGAGTCCGCCGGCGATCCGCCGTCACCTCCCTCGGCACTTCCCCAGGGGGGACCGCAAGGTCCCCCTCTTTTTTCCCGGCACGCGTCCGGGTTGTGGCGGCCAAGGGAATATCGTGTTGCGGCGGAGGTCGCGCAGACGCGGAACGACCAGCCGCGGCGCCACCGAGAAAAGGTCTGGAAATCGGGCGCGGCTTCACCGCCGTGCCCTCGCGAACCTGTGTGCCTTCCTTTTAACCGGACGGATGGGCTACTATGTTGACCTCTGATATTGCTGGCAAATTGCGCTGCACCGCAGCGGGCCTCGATGCCGGGACAACGAGAATAGGTCCTGTTTGGGAGGGAGACGTGGGCGACGCCGTCGATTTCGAGGCGCTGCGCGAACGCGCGGTGCACTCCCTGTTCGAGCATCTGGAGTCGATGTGCGTCGGCGCCGTCGCCGTCGACCGCAATGCCCGCATCGCCTGGATGGACGAGAAGTACAAGGCCCTCCTCGGCGTTCCGGGCGACCCCCGCGGCCGGCCGGTGGAGGACGTGATCCCCAACAGCCAGCTTCGCCGGGTGATCGACAGCGGCCAGCCGCAGCCGCTCGACATCATGGAGTTCGACGACCGCTCCTTCGTGGTGACGCGGATGCCGCTGTTCGGGCCGGACGGCGCCATCATCGGCGCCATCGGCTTCGTGCTGTTCGACCGCGCCGAGTATCTGCGGCCGCTGGTCCGCAAATACGAGAAGATGCAGGAGGAGCTGGCCCGCGCCCAGCAGGAGCTGGCGCACGAGCGGCGCGCCAAATACTCCTTCTCGCAGTTCCTGGGCGCCAGCGAGGCGGTGCGCGAGATCAAGCGGCTGGGCCGCCGCGCCGCACAGATGGACTCGACCGTCCTGCTGCTGGGCGAGACCGGCACCGGAAAGGAACTGCTGGCCCAGGCCATCCACTCCGCCAGCCCGCGCGCCTCCAAGCCCTTCGTCGGCGTCAACGTCGCGGCCATTCCGGAAACCCTGCTGGAGGCGGAGTTCTTCGGCACCGCCCCGGGGGCCTTCACCGGTGCCGACCGTCGCAATCGCGAGGGCAAGTTCCAGCTCGCCAACGGCGGCACCCTGTTCCTGGACGAGATCGGCGACATGCCGCTGCCGGTCCAGGCCAAGCTGCTGCGCGTGCTGCAGGAGCGCGAGATCGAGCCGCTCGGCTCGAACAAGGTGGTCCGGGTCGACGTGCGCATCATCGCCGCCACCAGCCGCGACCTGCACGCCCTGGTGCGCGACAAGCAGTTCCGCGCCGACCTCTACTACCGGCTCAACGTCGTGCCGATCACCCTGCCGCCGCTGCGCGAGCGGCCGGAGGACATCGAGAGCATCGCCGACCGCATCCTGGAGCAGCTCGCCATCCAGCAGGGCACCCCGCCGCGCGAACTGCTGGAGTCCGCCGTGCAGGTCCTGCGCGACTACGACTGGCCCGGCAACGTGCGCGAGCTCTACAACACGCTGGAGCGGGTGGTGGCGCTGACCGACGCGCCGATCCTGACGGCGCCCTACATCCGCAGCGTCCTGCCCAGCGCCCAGCACCCGGCCGGTGCCTCCGCCCTGCCGCTGCCCGGTGGCGCCCGGCCGCTGCATGAGGTGCTGCACGCCGCGGAGCGCCACGCGATCGCCGCCGCGCTGGAGGAGGCGAACGGCGTCAAGGCCCGCGCTGCCAAGCTGCTGGGCATTTCGCGCGCCACGCTGTACGAACGCATGGTATCGCTCGGCCTCGGGGCGACGCAGTAGGAGCCGGGGGAGGAAATCCGCACCGCGCACTCCTGTCGGGCATGGATCCGCCGGGTCGCCCGGCCGACCGCCTTTCGCTATCGCGCCCTGCTGCAAAAACCATTGGACGTTACAGGGGCTTACCCATATCTTTTGAACCGTTAT
The DNA here is from genome assembly GCF_017876115.1 of Azospirillum picis. Lineage (GTDB taxonomy): Bacteria > Pseudomonadota > Alphaproteobacteria > Azospirillales > Azospirillaceae > Azospirillum > Azospirillum picis. The sequence goes on along the minus strand of NZ_JAGINO010000001.1, from coordinate 327,092 downwards.
AGACAGTTCTCCCGTTCCGGGAGGGCGCTGTCGCGGTCGGCTGCCTGTCCGGTGCCAAGGACGGCCGGCCGGACCCACCCGGAAGGCGGGAACGCACGGGGATGTCCGGGCACGTTCAATCCAGCGTCCCGGCTTTCCCGCCCTTCCGGGAGCGGGGCACTGACCGGCCGCTCAGTCGGCCTCTGCCGATTGGGGCGGGAACCGCCCGCCACAACCGACCGTTCTCCTGGGACTTGTGGTGGAGTCCGGTGGCGGAGGGTGGTTCGGAATGGATGGCGGCTTGACGGACTGGCTGGTGCAGGTGATGCACCACCTCCATTATGTCGGGATTTTCCTGCTGGTAGCCCTGGCGCGGGTGTTCCCGCCGCTTCCCGCCGAGTCGGTGATCCCGCTGGCCGGCATCGGCGCGGCCACCGGCGAGTTCACGCTGGTCGGCGTCGCGGTGGCCGGGGGGCTCGGCTCGCTCGCCGGGCAACTGGTGTGGTTCCTGCCCAGCCGGCTGATGAGCCGCGACCGGCTGGAAGCCTTCCTGAAGAAATACGGTCCCTGGCTGACCATCAACCCGAAGAAGGTGCGGCAGAGCACCGACTGGTTCGCCAAGCGCGGCGGCATCGCCGTGCTGTTCTCGCAGCCGGTCCCCGGGGTGCGGACGCTGATCTCGATCCCCGCCGGTGCCTGCAAGATGTCGATCCTCAACTACTCGCTGGCGTCGGGCATCGGGTCGATCCTGTGGACGCTGCTGCTGGCCTGGACCGGCTACATGCTGTCGACCTGGCCCTTCGCCCACCGGCTGGTCGGCTATTTCACCGTCGGTCTGCTGGTGGTGCTGGTCGGCCTCTACCTGTGGCGGCTGGCCGGGCACCTGCACCTGCTGCGCAAGGGAACGGCCGCGGAGGAGGCGCCGACGATCACGCCGTCCCCCGGCTGCTGAGGCGACCACTGGGGAGTTCGCGGCGAAGGCGGGGGGCGAAGGCGGGGAGGCTCAGGTCGTCGCCATTCCCGCGATGCCGGTGGCGGCCATGCCCAGCGCCCACAGGCCGAAGGCGCCCAGCGCCACGCCGGTGCAGTGGTTCAGCATCGTCAGCCCGCGGTCCGAGATGCGGTTGCGCACCGCCGCGACGCCCATCGCCAGCGTGATCCACCACAGCGACGAGCCGATGAAGACCCCCAGCACTAGGGTCGACGCCTCCAGGCGGCTCAGCGTGCCGCCCAGCCCGAAGCCGGCGAAGATGGCGATGAAGGCCATGATGGTGGCCGGGTTGGTGAGCGTCAGCGACAGGCCGGTCATGAAGCCGGTGAACCAGGACCGGCTGTCGGGAGCGGCGGCGGCCTCGCGTTCCTGCGCCACCGGATGCTGGCGGAAGGTGCGGACCGCCACCACCAGCAGGAAGATCCCGCCGATCAACTGGAAGGCGATCTCGTGCCCGCGCAGGAAGCTGAGCGCCGCCGACACGCCGAAGGCGGCGATGGCGCCGTAGAAGGTGTCGGCGACCGCGGCGCCGAAGCCGGTGAAGAAACCCATCAGCGGGCCGTAGCGCAGCGTGCGGCGGATGCACAGCAGGCCGATCGGGCCGACCGGGGCGGCGATGGCGAATCCGAGAACGATCCCCTGCAAAAGCACCCAGACTTCGTCCACCGAGCGTCGCCCCCCGAAGCAGTGTGTGGTCGCCGCGACCGGTTGGTCGCGGAAACGATCGGCGCGGGTGATAAACGTCCCCGCCCTTGTCGTCAACCGGGGGCACCGCGATTCGCTGCACCGGCTCCGGCACCGGTGCCGGGCAGGCCGCTTTCCCTGTTGTGTGGAATGATGGCGCGGCTATCCTTCGGGTCAAGTTTCGGCATTCGGGAGTGGGTGGGACATGAAGACGCGTATTCTTGCCCCCATGGCGGCCCTTGGCGTGCTGGCGGTGGCGGCCCTCGGCGTGCAGGCGCGGGCCGAGGACTTCGCGCCGGCCGTGGTGTTCGACCAGGGCGGCAAGTTCGACAAGTCCTTCAACGAGGCGGCCTACAACGGCGCCGAGCGCTTCAAGAAGGAAACCGGCACCGCCTACCGGGAGTTCGAGATCACCAACGAGGGCCAGCGCGAGCAGGCGATGCGCACGCTGGTGCGCCGCGGCGCCTCGGTGATCGTCGCGGTCGGCTTCTCGCAGACCGCCGCGGTGGAGAAGGTGGCGAAGGAGTCGCCCAAGACCAGGTTCTGCCTGATCGACGACAAGCTCGACGCTCCCAACGTCCAGTCCGTCACCTTCAAGGAGGAGGAGGGCTCCTTCCTGGTCGGCATGGCGGCGGCGCTGGCATCGAAGACCGGCAAGGTCGGCTTCGTCGGCGGCATGGACATCCCGCTGATCCGCAACTTCCTGACCGGCTACGAGCAGGGGGTGAAGCATGTCGACGCCAAGGACGAGCTGTTCGTCAACATGACCGGCACCACGCCGGCGGCCTGGAACGATCCCGGTCGCGGGGTGGAGCTGGCCAAGAGCCAGTTCGTCCGCGGCGCCGACGTGGTGTTCGCCGCGGCGGGCGCCACCGGCCTCGGCGTGCTGCAGGCGGCGGCCGACGACGGCAAGCTCGCCATCGGCGTGGACAGCAACCAGAACCACGTCCATCCCGGCCGTATCCTGACCTCGATGGTCAAGCGGGTCGACGTCGTCGTCTACGACTGCATGAAGGCGGCCAAGGACGGAAGCTGGAAGCCCGGCCACCGCGTCGTCGGCCTCAAGGACGACGGCGTCGGCTACGCGCTCGACGACAACAACCGCAAGCTGGTGACCCCGGAGATGGAGGCGAAGCTCGAGGAGGCGAAGAAGCAGATCATCGACGGGACGCTGGCGGTGAAGCCCTACCAGCCCTAGGCGGAGGCCCCGATGACCCAGCAGGCAGCTTCGCCGGCCGCCCTTGAAACGGTGACGATCAACAAGTGGTTCGGCGCCAACCACGCCAACCGCGACGTTTCGCTGTCGGTGCCGGCCGGCACCATCCACGGCGTGATCGGCGAGAACGGCGCCGGCAAGTCGACGATCATGAGCATCGTCTACGGCTATCTGCGCGCCGACAGCGGCGAGATCCGGGTGAACGGCCGGCCGGTCGCCATCCGCAGCCCGCGCGACGCGCTGGCCGCCGGCATCGGCATGGTCCACCAGCACTTCATGCTGGTGGACCCCTTCACCGTGCTGGAGAACGTGCTGCTGGGGGCGGAGGGCGGCCTGACGCTGTCGGCCGGGCTGGCCCGTGCGCGCGCGGAGCTGACCCGCCTCGCCCGCGACTACGGGCTGGAGGTCGACCTCGACCGGCCGGTGGGCGACCTGCCGGTCGGGGCGCAGCAGCGGGTGGAGATCCTGAAGGCGCTCTATCGCGGCGCCGACGTCCTGATCCTCGACGAGCCGACGGGAGTGCTGACCCCGCAGGAGGCCGACCACCTGTTCCGCATCCTGGCGGCGCTGCGCGCCCAGGGAAAGACGGTGGTCATCATCACCCACAAGCTCCGCGAGATCATGGAGCTGACCGACAACGTCACCGTGATGCGGCGCGGGCAGGTGGTGGCCGACGTCGTCACCCGCGACACCAGCCGCGAGCAGTTGGCCGAGCTGATGGTCGGCCGCAAGGTCCTGCTGCGGGTCGACAAGGCGCCGGCCCGGCCGGCGGCGGAGGTGCTGCGGGTCGAGGGGCTGCGCGTCCGCGACCCCTCCGGCGTGGAGCGGGTAAAGGGCGTCGGCTTCTCCCTGCGCTCCGGCGAGATCGTCGGCATCGCCGGCGTCTCCGGCAACGGCCAGTCGGAACTGCTGGAGGCGCTGGCCGGCATGCGGCCCATCGCCGGCGGCTCGGTCCGGCTGCGCGGCGAGGAACTGGCCGGCCGCCCCCACCGCTTCAACGCCCGCGCCTTGCGCCGGCTGGGCGTGGGGCATGTGCCGGAGGACCGCCAGAGGGTGGGGCTGGTCACCAGCTTCTCGGCGGAGGAGTGCTCGATCCTGGGCTTCCAGGATGATCCGGCCTGGAACGGGCGCGTCCTGCTCGACCGTGGCGCCATCGCCGCCGACTGCGCCCGCCGGATGGAGGACTACGACACCCGCCCGCGCGACGGCACGCTGGCGGCGGCCAATTTCTCCGGCGGCAACCAGCAGAAGATCGTGCTGGCCCGCGAGATCGAGCGCAATCCCGACCTGCTGCTGGTCGGCCAGCCCACCCGAGGCGTCGACATCGGCGCCATCGAGTTCATCCACCGCCGGCTGGTGGCGTTGCGCGACCAGGGCAAGGCGATCCTGCTGGTTTCGGTGGAGCTGGACGAGATCCGTGCCCTGTCCGACCGCATCCTGGTGATGTTCGACGGCCACCTGGTGGGCGAGGTCAGGCCGGAAGAGGCGGACGAACAGCGGCTCGGGCTGATGATGGCCGGCGGGTGAGCGGGCGGCCGGACCCTCCGCCCCCGCGGAATGCGCGAAGCCCGGCCCGGCCCGCCAGCCGCTCAGAGCATCCGGCGCGCCAAATCGTCGCCCCGCTGGGACAGGTCGCGCATCAGCGCCCGTGCCTGCGCCTCATCCATCCAATGCGCCACGGAGCGGATGCCGTCGGCCCCCTCGGCCGCCCCGCTGCGTCCGCCGTCGGGGTCGTGCGGCAGGCCGAAGACCTGTCCGGCCCGCGCCTCGACCACGGCGTAGCGGCCCTCGCAGGCAACCAGCCGGAAGCTGCCATTCTCCTCCAGGATCGAAACGGGGTCCATCGGCATTCTCCTTTCTGTCCGTCGCTGTCGTTGCGGATGGTGCTGAGTGCCGGTTCAACCGCCGAAACCGCTGGAAGGTTGCAAAACCACCGGTGGAATTCGTGAACGGGCCATACGAGATTCCCCGCGACACTGCGGGCACCGGATGGTATTGAGACTTAGTCGCGTTTCCCTCCGGAGGCCGAGGGGCACGCGGGCGCCTGCCTGTTCATGGGGCGGATAGTCTGCGATGCGAATTGAATGCCTTGAAAAACCGCGGATTTCCTCGACGGGCCGGTCGATTTTGAGTGCGATTGATACTCATTCGCATTATAACCCCGCTGGGGGCTTTGCTCTGGAGTGTCATCGGGTTTTTTACACCGCCGCGTGGCCTGCCGCGCGATGAGGGGGAGTTCGACCGCCATGCCGATATCGTTTCGCCATCGTCCTGCCATGACCGCTGTCCTGGCCGGCGTGTCCGCCGGCGCCGCGGCGCTGCTGGCCGGTGGCGTCGCCCGGGCGCAGGAGGCCGCTCCCGCGGCTCCGGCCGCCGTGGCTCCGGCGCAGTCGGCTGTCGAGGGGGCTGCTGCCGTCCAGCCGACGGTCCTGCCGGCTGCCGACGCCGCGGCCGCGGCCCTGGCGACCATCCCGCACGACCTGTCGCCCTGGGGCATGTTCGTCACCGCCAGCCCGGTGGTGCAGGCGGTGATGGTGGGGCTGGCGCTGGCCTCGGTGGTCACCTGGACCATCGCCATCGCCAAGGCGGTCGAGGTGAGTTCGGCCAAGCGCAAGGCCCGTGCGGCCCTCGCGATGCTGGAGGAGGCCCGGTCGCTGTCGCAGGCGGCGGAACGCGTCGGCTTCAGCCAGGGCACCGCGGCGACCCTGGTGCGCGCGGTGATCGCCGAAACCCACCTGTCGGCCGACGCGCCGTCGCGCGACGGGCTGATGGACCGCGCCGCCTCGCGGCTCGAACGGATCGAGGCGGCCGCCGGCCGCCGCATGGCCCGCGGCACCGGCATTCTCGCCACCATCGGTTCCACCGGCCCCTTCATCGGGCTGTTCGGCACCGTGTGGGGCATCATGACCAGCTTCATCGGCATCTCCAAGGCGCAGACGACCAACCTCGCCGTGGTGGCGCCCGGCATCGCCGAGGCGCTGCTCGCCACCGCCATCGGCCTGGTCGCGGCCATTCCGGCGGTGGTCGTCTACAACGCGTGCAGCCGCGCCATCGGCGGGCACAAGGCCCAGTTGACCGACGCCTCGGCGGCGGTGCTGCGGCTGCTGAGCCGTGACATCGACCGCCACGTGCTGCCGCACGCGGCCTCCAAGTCCCGCGCGGCGGAGTAAGGCCATGGGTGCGCGTCTCGGTTCCGGCTCCGGCGGCGACGATGATCTGACCGAAACCCACGAGATCAACGTCACGCCCTTCATCGACGTCGTCCTGGTCCTGCTGATCATCTTCATGGTGGCGGCACCGCTGGCGACGGTGGACGTACCGGTGGACCTGCCGGCCTCCACCGCCACGCCGACGCCACGGCCGGACAAGCCGCTGTTCCTCAGCGTCCAGGCCGACCACAGCCTGTCGCTCGGCGAGGCCAAGGTCAGCAAGGACACACTGGGTGCCGCGCTGGATGCCGCCACCCATGGCGACAAGACCCAGCGCGTGTTCCTGCGCGCCGACAAGACGGTCGATTACGGTGCCCTGACCGAGGTGATGAACAGCCTGCGCGCCGCCGGCTACCTGAAGATCGGCCTGGTCGGCCTCGAGTCGGCCCCTGCCCAGGCGGCACCGGCTCCATGAGCGCGGCGTCCAACGGGTTCGACTCCCCGGACTGGGGCTCCCCGGACTGGGGGGAGGAACGGGAACCGGCCGGCGCCGCCCGCTGGGGCGGCAGCCTGCTGGTCGCGCTCGGCGTCCATGCCGCGGCCGGCGTGGCGATGATCGCCTGGCACGTTCCGGTCGAGCCGGTCTCCGCGGAGCCGCCGGCCGTGCTGCTCGAACTGGCGCCGCTTCCTGCCGCGCCGCCGGAGCCCATTCCCCCGTCGATCGACATCCCGCTGCCGGAGCCGATGCCCGAGCCGGTCATCGAGCCGCTGCCCGAACCGCCGCCTCCCGAGCCGGAGCCGGTGATCGAGGAACCGCCGCTGCCGGAGCCGCCGCCCGTCGTCGAGCCCGAGGTGGTCCTGCCCAAGCCGCCGCCCGATCCCCCCAAGCGCAAGCCGGAGGTCAAGAAGGAACCGCCGCCAAAGCTCGAGAAGCCGCCCGAGAAGAGGGTTGAGCCGCCGAAGCCCCAGCCGCCGCGCGCCACCGTGCAGCCGGCCCCGGCCGCCGCTCCCGCCCCGGCTCCGGCCGCGATGCCGGCCGCCCCGGCACCGTCAGCGGCGCCCAGCCGGGCCGTTCCGTCCTGGCAGGGACGGGTGCTGGGCCATCTGGAGCGGCACAAGCGCTACCCGCGCGCGGCCCAGGCACGTCGGCAGGAGGGGGTGGCGCAGGTCCGCTTCACGATCGACCGCGAGGGCAAGGTGCTGTCGGTCCAGCTCGACCGTAGTTCCGGTTCCAGCCTGCTGGACGAGGAAACCGTCGAGATGGTCCGCCGCGCCTCGCCGCTGCCGGCCCCGCCCGAAGAGATGGCGCAGGACCGCATCGAGCTGGTTGTTCCGGTGCAGTTCTTCCTGAAATAGCCGCGGGCGCTCCGCCCGCGGTTTCCCGGGGATGTTGCGGGAGTTGCGCCGGACGGCCGGCGCGAACCCCAAGTGCACAGGAATTCCCCGGGAGGTTCGCGCGGTCCGGAAGCCATTGGAAACACTGGGTGGTGATGGACGGTTGCCTGGAACGGCGGCCTCCGAAACGATGTCGGCTGGCAGGTTCGCGCGGGCACGGTTACACTGCCAATAAAAACGGTCACTTACAGCTTGGCAGTCGCTCCCCATGCGGGGGCGTGGATCGAAACACGCTGTCCTTGATCGACTTCTGAATTTCGCGGCAGGTCGCTCCCCATGCGGGGGCGTGGATCGAAACAGAGCGAAGATCATCGCCGTGACGCGGGGGCCGGGTCGCTCCCCATGCGGGGGCGTGGATCGAAACGGCATCATCGACGCGGATCGGGCGGCCGCGATCCTGTCGCTCCCCATGCGGGGGCGTGGATCGAAACGATGCGGCGGCAGGCGATGTCGAAGTAGCGGCGGTCGCTCCCCATGCGGGGGCGTGGATCGAAACACGCCCGGCGAGGTCATCTCCGCCACGATCACCCAGGGTCGCTCCCCATGCGGGGGCGTGGATCGAAACCACAACCGCTCGCAGCACGCACGAGCGCGGACACCCCGTCGCTCCCCATGCGGGGGCGTGGATCGAAACGCTGGCGGTGGGAGCTGACACCTGTTCAGGACAGGGTCGCTCCCCATGCGGGGGCGTGGATCGAAACATCGAAGTGGACTTGGATGAGCTGAAGCGCGGCGGTCGCTCCCCATGCGGGGGCGTGGATCGAAACCAGGCGCTTGATGATGTCGTTCTCCGCCGCCTCGGGTCGCTCCCCATGCGGGGGCGTGGATCGAAACATGCCACGCTGATGCTCGATGTCTGCGCAGGTGACGCGTCGCTCCCCATGCGGGGGCGTGGATCGAAACCTCCGAGGACCCTTTATCCACTGCGCGGCGTATGGGTCGCTCCCCATGCGGGGGCGTGGATCGAAACATCTGCTCGGTGGTCATCGGCATGTGGGTCTCCAGGTCGCTCCCCATGCGGGGGCGTGGATCGAAACACGTCCGTCATCGGCAGCATCTGGAATGCCGTGAGTCGCTCCCCATGCGGGGGCGTGGATCGAAACGGCACGACACGGTCGACGGCGTTCCGCAGCAAATCGGGTCGCTCCCCATGCGGGGGCGTGGATCGAAACGGTCAGCAGGCCAAGACGGATGACGCGATCCAGGGGGTCGCTCCCCATGCGGGGGCGTGGATCGAAACATCGCTGGCTGGTCGACCGCGCCGTCGCCGATGTGTCGCTCCCCATGCGGGGGCGTGGATCGAAACCGGCGCTTCCGCCTCCGATCAGATGGAATTGTTCGTGTCGCTCCCCATGCGGGGGCGTGGATCGAAACAATGGACCTGATGCGCCTTCCTGCCCATCCAGACCGTCGCTCCCCATGCGGGGGCGTGGATCGAAACCGCTCCCTCCCGGCTTCGCGCTGGACGACGTCGTGTCGCTCCCCATGCGGGGGCGTGGATCGAAACTTGGCCATGGCGCCTATGAGGCCTATCGGCGCGGCGAGCGTCGCTCCCCATGCGGGGGCGTGGATCGAAACTTGGCCTCGCCCTTGGCGGAGCGGTTGCGGAAGCGTCGCTCCCCATGCGGGGGCGTGGATCGAAACTGCAGGTCGGCGTTGGCGAGGGCGAGCGCGCGGACCGTCGCTCCCCATGCGGGGGCGTGGATCGAAACAACCGCCTGCTGGGCGTCAACACCGCGCCCCGCAGGTCGCTCCCCATGCGGGGGCGTGGATCGAAACAGCAGGACTGCCACGTCCACGCTGTCCGTGAACTGTCGCTCCCCATGCGGGGGCGTGGATCGAAACGGACAACCGGTGACCGACTGGGAGGAGCTGCGTGAGGGTCGCTCCCCATGCGGGGGCGTGGATCGAAACGGGAACAGGGTGGCCGCCGCAGCCTTGGCCCCGGGTCGCTCCCCATGCGGGGGCGTGGATCGAAACTCAACGCCTGGCACACGGCCGGCGCGCTCGTTTCGTCGCTCCCCATGCGGGGGCGTGGATCGAAACCGGGCCGAGCTGCGAACGGACCGGGGAGGCCAGCGTCGCTCCCCATGCGGGGGCGTGGATCGAAACTGCCCACGCCTGCAATGGAGGCCCCCAAGCAGGGTCGCTCCCCATGCGGGGGCGTGGATCGAAACGCCTACGTGGCCAGCCTGGACGAAGAGGACGAGAGTCGCTCCCCATGCGGGGGCGTGGATCGAAACAGCAGTCGGGATTGGTGGGGAACTTTGCCTTGATCGTCGCTCCCCATGCGGGGGCGTGGATCGAAACTGCTGCCGGAGGAGCGCAAGAGGTACAAGGCGGAGTGTCGCTCCCCATGCGGGGGCGTGGATCGAAACAACACGAGTGGGAGAACGCTCAGCAGCGCTTCGTGGTCGCTCCCCATGCGGGGGCGTGGATCGAAACGCCATGTCCACCACCGGGCAGTCGCTTGGGCTGGCGTCGCTCCCCATGCGGGGGCGTGGGTCGAAACAGCCCACCGTCCAGCGACCACAGGCGCCGCTCGTGTCGCTCCGCATGCCGGAGACGCCTGGATTGCCACATCGATCCATCACCGTGCAACCCGTCGTTCCCGCTGCCGCCATCGGTGATCGTTGCTGGTGCAGGTCACTTCAGCGCCGGCTTCACCCGTTCGCCGACCCGGCGCTGGCTATCGACCGCGGCACGCAGCCGGTCGCGGGCGGCGCAGCGGCTGGTGGGGGCTGTTTTGCCCGGCCGCAGGCCGTTGAGCGCCGTGAGGAAGCTGGAGCCGGTGCGGTCCTTGGGTTCCGGCTTGCGGTGGACGGCGGGCTCGACGGTGACGGCTTCGGCGACCGGCTTCGCCACGGCCGCCGCCGTCCGTCTGCGCGCCTGATGCGCCTCCAGCCGGGAGCGGGTGACGATGCGATCGCGCAGTTCGGAGTCCAGCGTCCGGAAGATGCGCGACGCCTCGCCGAGGTCGCTTTCTCGTCCGGATTCCAGGGTGCGGTGCAATGCACTCGCCAGCAGCCGGCATTCCAGCACGCCGGGCACCCGCTCGCGTTCCACCGCACGGGCGAGGATGCCCACGGCTTCCAGGGTTTCGCGGTCGAGGGTGCCGTGCGGCATGGAACGTCCTGATCCGAAAGTGGTACACACTCCACTATCGACAGGAACATACGGCGGTTCAACCCGCTTGTGCGGTGCCGCCGTGCCGGCCCGTCACTGGCCGGCTCCGGCCTCCGGCCGGTCCTGCTCCACCGCGCCGCGCCGCTGCAGCCACTCGGCGATCACCCAGCACAAGGCGGCCCAGGCGGCGCCGACGCACCAGCCGGCCAGCACGTCGGTTGGCCAGTGGACCCCCAGATAGACGCGCGTCGATCCCACCAATAGCGTCAGCATCATCGCCCAGATCAGCAGGTACGCCTTGGTCCGCCGGCCCTGGACGAACTGCGTCAGCAGGGCGCCCAGCGTCAGGTAGACGATCGCCGACAACATGGCGTGGCCGCTCGGGAAGCTGGCGGAGATGACTTGGTCGCCATGCGGCACCAGGTCGGGACGGGCGCGGTCGAACAGGGATTTGAGCACCGTGCTCAGCGTTCCGCCGCCGCCCACCGATGCCAGCACCAGCAGCGCCGCCGCCCGCTTGCGCAGAAGCAGCAGGAAGCCCAGCGCCGCGATGGTGACCAGCGTCACGATCGTGGTGCTGCCGAGCGAGGTGATGTCGCGCGCCACCCGCGCCAGCCACCAGGGGCCGCCGGCCTGTTCCGGATTCAGTGGATCGCGCAGCGCCAGCAGGAGCCATCGGTCGAAGGCGGTGGTCTCGCCTTCCATCACCTCGCCGGCCAGCTCGACGAAGGCGAACACCAGTCCGGCCGTTACCGAGAGGCCGATGAGCAGCCCGAGCTGGTGGCGGCCCAGCTTGGCAAGAATCCCGTTCCCGTGCGGGGCGTTGTCGCCGCCCCTGGCCCTCCAGTCCACCACCGGCCCACTCCGCCGCCGTTGAGCCTGTGATTCCCGGCTCGGGCGGAGCCGCTCGAGCCGATCACACGCTAGCCCGGCGAGAGCAACCGCACCGGCGCACCGGCCCTCCAGGCCAGGATATCCGCCAGCGCGTCGCGGTAGAACACCGCGTAATTCTCCCGCGTCACATAGCCGAGATGGGGTGTCAGGACGGTGTTGGGAAGGTCAAGCCAAAGGCTGTCAGCCGGAAGAGGCTCGATGGGAAAGACGTCGATGCCGGCGCCGCCGATCCGGCCCTGCCGCAAGGCATCGGCCAGCGCCGCCTCATCCACCAGGCCGGCGCGCGAGGTGTTGACGAACAATGCCGTCGGCTTCATCGCGCCGATCTCCGCCGCCCCCACGACGCCGCGGGTGCGCTCGCTCAGCACCAGATGGACGCTGACCACGTCGGAGGTCGCGAACAGCTCCCGCTTCTCCACCCGTGCCACCCCTGCCTCGGCGGCACGTTCGGCGGTCAGGTTGGGGCTCCAGGCCACCACGTCCATGCCGAAGGCCTGGCCGACCCTGGCGACCTTCGTGCCGAGCTTGCCCAGCCCGACCAGCCCCAGGCGCTTGCCGCCGAGGTCGCCGGTCAGGCAGGTCTGCCAGCGCCCCTCGCGCAGCGCCCGCTCCTCCGCCGGGATGCGCTTGGCCAGCGCCAGGATCAGCCCCCAGGCCAGCTCCGCCGTCGGCGTGCCGACCATGCCGGTTCCGCAGACGGTGATGCCGCGCGCCGCACAGGCGTGCAGGTCCACCGCGTTGTTGCGGGCGCCGGTGGTGACCAGCAGCTTCAGGTTCGGCAGCCGCTCGATCAGCGCGGCCGGGAAGGGCGTGCGCTCGCGCATGATGACCAGCACGTCGAAGGGCTCCAGCGCCGTCGCCACCGCATCCGGCTCCCCCAAGGGGGCATGGAAGACGGTCAGGTCGCTGCCTTCCGGCAACTGCGACCAGTCGGCGAGGCCGCGGGCGACCTCCTGGTAGTCGTCGAGAACGGCGACGCGCATGGAGCCCTCCCCCCTCACTCGGTGAAGTAGGGGGCCAGGTTGGCGCGGATGCGGTCGAGGACCGGCACCGCGGTCGCCGGCACCTCGAAGGGGCGCCCGGTGATGGTTTCGCCGGCCTCGATGTAGACGCGGGCGGCCTCCAGCACGACGTCCGCGGGGATTTCCGGAACGTCCTGGGTATAGGGGTCGCAGCGGGCGACCACCCAGTTGCGGACGAAATCCTTGTCGAAGCTCTCGGGCTTGCCGCCGGTCTCGAACCGCTCCAGGTAGCTGCCGGCGAACCAGTAGCGCGAGCTGTCGGGGGTGTGGATCTCGTCGGCGAGCAGGATGTTGCCGTCCTCGTCGAAGCCGAACTCGTACTTGGTGTCGACCAGGATCAGGCCGCGCTCGGCCGCCATCGCCTGGCCGCGGGCGAACAGGGCCAGCGCCTTCTCCGACACCTCCTCCCACTGGGCCCGGGTCAGCAGGTTGCGGCCGACGATCTCCGCCGCGGTCAGCTCCTCGTCGTGGCCGGCGTCGAACGCCTTGGTGGTCGGGGTGATGATGGGGGCGTCCAGCTTCTGGTTCTGGCGCAGCCCGTCGGGGAAGACGTGGCCGTACATCTCGCGCCGGCCCTGCTTGTACATCGACCAGATCGAGGTGCCGGTGGTGCCGGCCATGTAGGAGCGGACCACCACCTCGACCGGCATGATGCTCAGCCGCTTGGCCAGCACGACGTTGGGATCCGGGTAGTCCAGCACGTGGTTGGCGCAGATGTCCTTCGTCGCCTCGAACCAGAAGCGGGCGGTCTGCGTCAGCACCTGTCCCTTGAACGGGATTGCGGTCAGGATGCGGTCGAAGGCGGACAGCCGGTCGGTGGTGATCAGAATCCGCCGCGCGCCCTCTCCCCGGTCCGGAAGATCGTAGTTTTCGCGCACCTTGCCGCGGTAATGATTGGGCAGTTCCGGGATGAAGGCGTCGCGAAGAACGTTGGTCAGGTGCGGGGCGAGCAGGGCGGTATCAACCATTGGGCCGGATCCGGATGGGGGCGAATGCAAGAGGCGCGCATGATACCCGAAACCCCTGCCGGAGCCAGGACGCTAATTTCCGAGGTCCCGTATGCCGGGACCCGATATGGGGGAGGAGTGCTGTCCGATGATCGACGACGGCATGACGATGAGGACCGCCGCCGCGGCGGCAGAGGATTTCCGGATGCCGCCCGGCGTCGTCCGGGTCTGGTATGCCGACCTCGCCGGCCTGTCCATGCAATGCGGCGCCCTGCGCGCCCTGCTGTCCGACGATGAGATCGAACGGGCCGACCGCTTCCTGATGAAGCGGCTGACCGAGCGTTTCATCCTGCGCCGCGGGCTGCTGCGCCTTCTGCTCGGGCGGCTGACCGGGCGCGATCCGGGCGGACTGCGCTTCGACTACGGCAGCCACGGCAAGCCGTCGCTGGCCGGAGGCCCGTTCTTCAATCTCGCCGACAGCGAGGAGTCGCTCGCCATCGCAGTGTCGGCCGACGGGCCGGTCGGCGCCGACATCGAGCGGCTGCGCCCGATCGAGAGCGGCGAGGGCATCGCCGAGCGGTTCTTCCACGACATCGAGCGCGCGGCCCTGAAGGCCCTGCCGCCGGACCGGCGCGACGAAGGCTTCCTGCTGGCCTGGACCCGCAAGGAGGCCTTCATCAAGGCGGCCGGCGTCGGCCTGTCGATGCCGCTCGACCAGTTCGCGGTGGAGGTGGCGCCCGGCGCGCCGCCGGCCGTGCTGGCCATCGACGACCGTCTGCGGGCCGATGTCGGAACGCCGGAGGAGTGGAGCCTGTTCGACCGCCGGATCCTGCCCGGCACCATCGCCGCGGTCGCCGTCCGCGCCACCGGCCGGACGGTGGAGACGCGGGTGGTGGGGGAGGGGCTGTTCGGCTGAGGGCCGGGTGCCGCCGCGGATGTCCCCGGAGGCGGGATGTCCTCAGCGGCAATCAGGCCGGCCGGATCCCGCCAAGCCGATGCTCTGGGTCAGGAAATCCATGCATCCCGCAACGCCGACCCCGTCGCCGCGCCAGGCGATATGGCCATCGGGCCGGATCAGCACGGAAGCCTGGCCATCATCCGGCGGGACGCCGTAGCGATCGAAGACGTCGCCGCGCTCGATGATCTCGATGCCGTCCCGCCTGCCGCCGGCCTGGCGGGTCAGCAGATGCGGCTCGACGCCCAGGGCCGAGACGGCGGCAAAGCGACCGAGAATCCCGTCCGCGGCATCGGCCTCGAGTGCGCCGCGCGACAGCACGAGCAGATGGAAGCGGTAGCCGGCGAGCACGTCCAGCAGGTCGCGATGCCGGGAGAGCTGCGCCGCGGGAGCCCGCATGCCCGCTCCCGGCGCGACGGCGCAGCTCGGCGGATACCGGATGTCGATCTGTTCGAGCCTGCGGAAAACCGCAGTCTGGATCGCCCCGACGCCCGACGCCGGCGCCAGCACGGCCGGTGCCACCAGGTCGCGAAGATGCGCGCGCCAGCCACTTTGTCCGGCGGCGACGGTGAACATGCGATCGGTCATGCGCAACACCTGCCGCGCCACCGGCAGCCGCTCCGTCTCGTAGGTGTCGAGCATCGCCTCGCCGGCATCGGCGCGCATTGTCCCGCCCAGTTTCCAGGCAAGCTTCCAGGCGAGGTTCGCGGCGTCCTGGAGCCCGGTGTTCATGCCCTGGCCGCCCGCCGGCGAATGGATATGAGCGGCGTCGCCCGCGACGAACACACGGCCGGCGCGGTACCTGTCGACCACCCGGTGGTGCGTGCGGAAGCGCGTCAGCCATGTTGGGTTGCGCAGGCTGGCGGGCTGGCCCGTTGCCTCGGCGAACGACGCCTGCAACTCCTCCAGCGCAAGCGGCTCCGGGTGTGACGGGTCGTCGCCGGCATGAGGGGCGTCGGCATGCAGGTCGCTAGCATGCAGGTCGGTTGTCATGACACGCGAAAGCCTCGTGCCCTGCAGCGGGAAGAACAGGCCGATCCGTTCGCCCTGCATGAAGAGGCGGAAGCGGCCGTGGCCGAGCGGCCAGTCGACCTCGACGTCGCCCAGCAGGAAACTTTGCGGGTATTTGGCGCCTTCGAAGCTGAGATCGAGCGCGCGGCGGACGATGCTGTGCGCGCCGTCCGCACCGAGCACATAGCGGGCCGAGATCGCCACGGGCGCACCGTCGGCGCGCCTTGCCGTGACGCGAACCTGATCGGATGCCTGGTCGAGACCGGTAACCTCGATCTCGCGCTCGACCTCCAGCCCGGCCTTCCCGAGCGCGTCGATCAGCACCGCCTCGGTTTCCGACTGCGGCACCATCAGGATGAAAGGGAAGGGCGTGTCCGGTGCCTGCACCTTGTCGTAATCGAGCCCGCCGACCCGCCGGCCGGAGACGTGGAAGTCGACCCCGCTTGTGATGGCGCCGCGTTCGATCAGCCGGTCCGCCAGGCCGATGCTTGCAAAGAGTTCAAGCGACCGGGCCGAGACGGCGAACGCCCGGGATTCCCTGGACGGTCCGGACCGCAGGTCGACGATCCGCACGTCGACGCCGGCAAGCTTCAGCAGGTTGGCCGCCATGAGCCCAGTGGGTCCCGCCCCGACGACCAGCACCTCGCAGGTGATGTCAGCCTGATCCATCGCCTCGCTCCTTGCATCCGGATGGTACAGGAAAGAAATGACCCGAAGGTCATTTATGTCAAACAAAAAATGACCAGGCGGTCAGTTTCGCTGTGGCGCGTCCCTGTCGTTCTTGGGCTTTTGCCCGATCCCAGGTTCGGTGCGGCGACGGAGCCGGCCGGTAGGGGCGTTTGGGGCCCGGGCCTTGCGCGGACCTCCGGCATACCGCGCGGATGCGGAGGGGGCGCGTGCGAACGCCCGAGCTTGGTCAAACGGAAACGGCGCGCCTGGAGGCCCAGGTCGCGCCGTTCTGGAGTGCAGGAGGTAAACGATCGAGCACTGCCTTCGGAGGGCAGTGCTCGATCGGCCGGTCCCGGTGCTTACCCGATCGACGACGAGAACAGGAAGTTCGACGCCGTCAGGGTGGAGCGGTCGACACCGATCAGCTTGATGGTGGAGGTGCTGCCCAAGTCGATGGCGGTGTCGGCACCCTCCTGGGCGGAGTGGGCCATCACGTCACCCAGGTTGGCGAAGCTGGCGATCGACCGCAGGTCGATGATGTCGCCGCCGCTGCCGGACTGGAAGTCGGCGACGCAATCCCAACCGTCGTTGGCGTTCTGGACGAAGGTGTCCACGCCGGCGCCCCCGAGCATGTAGTCGTTGCCGCCGTTGCCGGTGATGGTGTCGTTGCCGGTGCCGCCGGCGAGGTATTCGCTGGCCGAGGTGCCGACAATGGTCCTGCCGGTGTTCCCGCCGGTGGAGCCACCCGTCGACCCACCGGTGTTCCCGCCGGTCGAGCCACCCGCCGAACCGCCGGTGAACGAGAAATTGGCGGCGGTCAGCGCGCTGCGATCGACATTGGCGAGCTTCACGCTGTTGGTGTCGTTGAAGCGCACGATGGTGTCGGCGCCCTCCTGCACGGTGACCGCCATCACCGAGTTGAAGTCGGTCAGCCCGCTCCAGCCCGACAGCGCGATGACGTCGCCGCCGCTGCCGGCCTTGAAGTCGCCGATGTAGTCCCAGCCGTCGCCGGGCTTGAAGACGAAGCTGTCGCTGCCGGCGCCACCGGTCATGTAGTCGTTGCCGGCGTTGCCGGTGATGGTGTCGTTGCCTGCCCCGCCGGCCAGGTAATCGCGGTCGCCGGTACCGGTCAGGACCTGGCCGGTGGTGCCGCCCGTCGAACCACCCCCATTGGAGCCGCCGTTGGAGCCCCCATTGGAGCCGCCGTTCGAACCGCCGTCCGAGCCGCCTCCCGTGGAGCCGCCCCCGGCACCCAGGGTGATGGTGTTGCCGGAGAGCTGGAAGCCGGAAGCGGCGAAGGTGCCGGCGATGCGCAGCGTGGCGTCGGCCCCGGCGGTCGAGTCGAGCCCGATGTGCAGCAGCGTGACGCCGTTGACGGTTTCGGCCTGGACCTGGCCGGCCAGAAGCTGGCTGCCGGTGCCGCTGCCGACGGTGCCGGACAGCGTCGCCCCCTTGATGGCGAAGGCGTCGCCGGCGACGGCGCCGGTGACGCTGGTGAAGCCGTCGGCCTGCGCCGCGGTCATCGTCACCGTATGGCGCTGGCTGCCGGTCAGGGCCAGCGTCTCGACGCTGGTCAGCGTCATGCCGCTGATGTCGACCTTCGGCGAGGCGACGTCGGTGTAGTATTCCAGGTCGTAGCCGTTGAGGCTGGTCATGTTGTCCGACCGCAGTTCCAGCGTGTCGGTGCCCTCGCCGCCGTTGAAGGCGACGGTGCCGGCGTCGATCTGGTTGACGACGATGTAGCGGTCGTTGCCGGCATCGCCGTAGACCACGTCGGCCTGGGTCTGCAGGTAGGAGCCGGAGCCGACGATGCCGGCCACGATGGTGTCGTCGCCATTGCCGCCATAGACGGTGTCGTTGCCCCAGTCGCCCTTCAGCAGGTCGTTGCCGTCGTCGCCGTAGACGATGTCGTCGCCGCCGCCGCCGGCCACCGTGTCGTTGCCGAGGCCGCCATGCACCTGGTCGTTGTCGGCACGGCCATAGATCAGGTCGGTGCCGCCGCCGCCGAAGATGGTGTCGTTGCCGTCACCGGCCTCCAGCGTGTCGTTTCCGGCCCCGCCGTTCTCGAGATCGGCGCCGCCGTGGCCCCAGAACCAGACCGGGCTGTCGCCGGCGGTCAGTACGTCGTCGTGCTCCGACCCGATCCAGCGCTGGATGTCGACGAAGCTGTCGCCCGCCGCCTCGCCGGTGCTGTTGGACGGGTTGCGCAGGTCCAATGTCAGGCCGCTGGTCGCGTTCTCGTAGGTGACCATGGTGAAGCCGTTGCCGCCGACATAATGGTCGGCGCCGAGCCCGCCGTTCAGGGTGTCGCCGCCGGACACCCCCGTGTTGCCGCCGCCGACCAGCGTATCGTCGCCGGCCCCGCCGACCAGGCTGTCGTTGCCGGTGCCGCCGGTGATGACGTCGTTGCCGGCCAGCCCGTTGATGGTGTTGCCGGAATTGTCGCCGACCAGCGTATCGTTGCCGCTGGTGGGGGTGCCGCTATAAGCCAGCACGTGGACCCAGGCGTCGGCTCCGGCAAAGCGGCGGGTGGCGGCGATCGGGCCGGTGACCACGTCGAGGTCCCAGGAGCCGCCCTGGTCGGGGTGGCCGACGGGGTGGCTGGCGGCGGCAACGCGGGCGCCGGTCACGGCGGCCAGCCGCTCGACGAACCGCCGGCCGTTGCCGCCGACGCCGACGTCGCAGGCATGGATCAGGATCTCGGTGCCGGTCGCATCGGGCCAGCGGCGATCATAGAGGGCGCTGCCGTCGAGGGGCAGGGCGCCGAGACGCACCACACCCGGCGCGCCATGGGCGATCAGATGGACTGCCGCCGGCCGCTGTTCCAGGGCTTCGGCGAGCAGCGCCAGCGCGTCCTCATCGGCGGCGACCCGGATCACCGTCAGGTCCGACGCGTGCCGGCCGATCAGGGTGTCGATGTCGGCGAGACCGGCGTCGGCAAGAATGATCCCGTGCATGAAAACCCCTTTCTGGGGAGTTGTTGGAAAGCGATTTCGGTTACTTTGATGTACGCAAATACAGCGCGCCAACAATGCCGAATAAGACGATCATTCCTTGGAAAGGTCCTGTCCGGCGGGGGCGACCTGTTTTCTCCCGATGGCCAGAAAGAGGGTTGCGGTTGTCGATGTCGGTGAGGACCGGATACCTCTATTTATTGGCTGGATCTGCGGCTTTCCTGGCCACAAGGGCTAGGGGCTCGTTTTCCTACCTCCAAATCGGGAGAGTTTCCTACGCAGAGGGATAAGTTAATTTGTTTGACCTATAGCGGAATGGAGCGCATCGTTTCCTGCAACCTCAAATACGAAAGGGAGTGCAGCCACCATGCCGATCCCCAACTCCTTCGATGCCTTCGTCATCGCCGAGGACAACGGCAAGCCCAAGGGCTCCTTCAGCAGCCTCACGCCCGCCGATTTGCCTGATCACGAGGTGCTGGTCGAGGTCGCCTATTCGACGGTCAACTACAAGGACGGGCTGGCGGCGTCCGGCAAGGCGAAGATCGCGCGCAAGCTGCCGATGGTGGCCGGCATCGACCTTGCCGGCACGGTCGTGGAGTCGCGCAGTCCGGACTGGAAGCCCGGTGACCGGGTGGTGGTCAACGGCTGGGGGCTGTCGGAAACCCAGTGGGGCGGTTACAGCCGCTACCAACGGGTCAAGCCGGAGTGGCTGATCCGCCTGCCCGACGCCTTCACCCTGGAGCAGGCGATGGGGATCGGCACCGCCGGCTATACCGCCGCGCTCTGCGTCGACGCGCTGGAGCGCTGGGGAGCCGTCCGGCCGGGTGACCGCGAGGTGCTGGTGACCGGGGCAGCCGGCGGCGTCGGGTCGGTGGCGGTGGCGCTGCTGGCCAAGCGCGGCTATGCGGTCACCGCCTCCACCGGCCGGCCGGAGACGCACGACTATCTGCGCTCCCTGGGGGCCGGCGGCTTCATCGATCGTGCCACGCTTCTGGAGAAGGGAGCGCCGCTGCAGAAGGAGCGGTGGGCCGGCGGCGTCGACTCGGTGGGCGGCATGACGCTGGTCAACGCGCTGGCACAGACGGTGTGGGGCGGCGCGGTCGCTGCCTGCGGCCTGGCCGGTTCGGCGGATCTTCCGGGCACCGTTCTGCCGCACATCCTGCGCAGCGTCGCACTGATTGGCATCGACTCGGTGATGGCTCCGGTCGACCGCCGGGCGTCGGCCTGGGCGCGGCTGGCCCGCGACCTCGACCCCGGCCATCTTGCGGTGATGTACGAGGTCCATCCCTTTGCCGATCTTCCGGCACTGGCCGACCGCATTATGGCCGGCAAGATCCGCGGCCGCGTGGTGCTGGATCTCACGGCCTGACCTGACAGCCTGATCTGGTGGGGAAGGGGGCGCCGGCGCGGCAGGGCCCCTTTCCCCTCAGACGATCAGCGTCTTCCCATGCAGACGCTGCTGGACGTAGAGCCGGTCGTCCTCGTGGAAGGACAGCCGCTTGCTCAGCCCGCCGCCGCCATGATGGATGCGGTTGCCCTGCGGGTCGAGCTGCAGGACCCGGACGCCGTTGAAGACGAAGCTGGCGAACAGGTCGGCATAAGCGCCCTGCGCCAGCGAGCCGTCGGACAGGCGGGAGAACAAATGGTCGATGTTGATCCTGAAGATGGGCAGGTCGACGCCAGCGAAGGACGTCAGCAGGCGGTCGAGCAGGGGCGGATCCTTGCGGCACAGGCTGATGCCGAAGGTCCAATGATAGCTGTGGTTCAGCAGATAGTGGACCGAGGCCCAGAGATCGTAGGACATCGCCATGACGCCGCTGCGGCGGGAGAAGACCTCCACCTCTTCGAGCTTGCTGCGGACGAGGTCGGGGCCGGACTGCAGGTCGAGCATCGGGGCGATGTCGTCGGCATCGATGTTCCAGAACCATTCGCTGTCCGACAGCATGAAGGGGGTGAGGTTGGCGATGCTCTCCCACCCCAGCATGTTCAGCGGCCGCCGTGCCTCGCCGATCATCTCCTGCGCCAGGTTGCGGCCGGCGCGCAGGCTCCGGCTGTCATGGATGGCGTGCTGCGGGAACGCCTGCTTCAGGTCGAGGCCGGTATCGTCGAGCAGGCGGATGCGGTAACGGTCCGACCGTCCGAAACACTCCATCCAGAAGGACACGAAAGGCTGGATGTCGAAGGGCCGCTTCACGCATTTCAGGAAGACGTCGATCTTGCCGTCGGCCGATTGCGGCTGAACCGGGCGGGCCTCCGCCAACTGGCGGATCCGGAATGGCGGTGCTCCGGCTCCTGACGCGGTCCGTGACCGGGAGGTGGCCTGGGCAGCGGCCTGGGTTGCGGCGATCCTGTAGAACTCGTCCAGGATCGGCGACCAGCCCGGCGCCTTGCGGCTGTTCACGCCGACATGGGACGCCAGCCGGGTCAGGCCGCCGGTCCGGCATCCGGTCGCCTTGGCGAAGCGCTGCTGGTAGCCGTTGAACGCGGCCGGCTTGCCGCGCAGGATGGCCGAGCCGATGGCGTCGTCCAGCATCTCCACGCGCTTTTGCAGTGACAGCCGCGGCTCCGCCGCGTCGTAGAAACGCAACGCGCAGGCATCGGCGCCATGGCGGAGAAGCTGGTTCAGGCAGTCGTGGGCGGAGGCGTCGGAAAAGATCCCGAAGGCGTCCAACGCCGCCAGCAGCGGCCCGGCGGACGCATCGAGGCCGATGGTCCGGGCGGCCTGGACGATCAGCCCGGGAACCACCAGGCTGTGGTGCAGCGTGCCGGGCTCCAGGCCGGCGGGTAGCGTCACGGCGACGTCGGGGGGGGGCGTGAAGACGGTGGTGACGCCCATCCCGATGGCGATGGCGTCCTCGGCGTCGCGCCACGCCTGTCCGGTAAGCTCCCGCAGCCGGCGGGCAGCCTCATCGGCATCCTGGAAATGCCCGCCGTCGCAGGCGAGTTGCACGAACAGCCTGAGGACCGCGGCATTCTTGGAGACCAGCGCCGCCGGCCTCATCATGACATGGCCGTTCCCGTCCTGCCGCATTGCCTGCAGCAGCGCGTCCAGGCGGTTCGCGGCGGCCGGATCGCCACGCAGGTTGATCAGGCGCTCATAGCCGCGGATCGTCGGTGCGACGGCATCGTGAGGACGGCCAAGCGATCGCAGCAGCAGCCCATGAGCCAGATGCATATGGGGATGGTCGGGATCGAGGCGGCGGACCGCCTCCACCGCCTCGCCGAGTTCGTCCGGCCGGCGTTCCTGTGTCGCCTGCCGCAGCCGGCCGAGCGCCGCGCGCAGCGCCGCGGACGGATCCTCTGCCGGCATCGGGGGGGCGTCGGGATCGAGGGGCATGGCGGGCCTGTTGGTTCTTGTCTGCGGGAAGGAGGGCGCGAGCGGCGTTCAGAGGTGCGGATCGATCACGACGTCGATGCCGCCGAGGCCGGCGTCGCGGTCCAGGTTGACCGCGAGACTGGTGGTCAGCCCGGACGGTTTCCTGTCGTTGATGCAGATGCGCTCGCCGGTCGGAAGCCCGAACAGCGCATGATCCCAGCGCAGGCCGAACCGCTCCAGTGCCGCAAGCGTCGCCTCCCGCTCCGCCTCGCTGCGGGCGCTCAGCAGGACGACCCGGTCATCCGGCTCCAGCCTGGCGAAGAATTCCGTCACGCCCGGCAGGAGCTGGTCCCCGCCCTGCTTGTGGCCGCACTGCTTATGGCCATTATGGCGGACCAGCACGCCGTCGATGTCGATCAGCCAGGTCTTGCCCAGCCGGCTCAGCCGCAGGCCGGTCATGCCGCCGCCTCGTTCAGGACCTGCAATCCCCGGACATAGGCGCCGACGATGGAATCGTAATCGTCCTCGACATAGCCGCTCAGCGACAGCCAGACCAGCGCATGGATCAGCCGGATCGCCGGCAGATCGGCAGCGAGACGTTCCTGGAACAGCCCGCGCAGGTGGCTCCAGCCATTCTCGCGGATCTCGATCTCGGCGCCGTCGCCGGTGATCTGCAGCAGGAACTGCTTTCGGTTGAAGCTGTCATAGTCGCCGACCACGGAGTAGTACAGCTTGGCCCAGTCGTAGCGTGGGTCGCCGAACAGGTCGATGCCGCCGAAGGAGCCACGGGGATCGATGAACCACGGCTTTCCGGTCTTGTCGACGAGGATGTTGGAAAAGGTCGGGTCGCCATGGATCAGGGTGAAGCGGCCATGTGCTCCGCCGCCCCCGGGCAGCGAAGAGCCGAGGGCGGCCAGCCCCCCAACCGGCTCTCCAACCAATCCGTCGACCAGCTTTTCGAACCAGCCGCGATGGCGGTCGTGCAGGATGTTGCGGCAGGGAACGCCGTTCACCCGCAGGGACTCGCGTGCCGTCAGCTCGGGCAGAAGCCGCCGGACGGTCTGCAGCCGCTCCAGCGTCTTTGTCCGATACAGCGCATCGGCGGCCTCGGCATTGGCCGGTCGCCGCTCGCGGCCGTGGAGGTCCTCCAGCGCCAGCATGATGCGCTCCAGGATCCGGCGCTGTTCCGCCGGTTCCGCCGGCAGGTCGCAGGGATGCTCGCCGTGCAGCCTCTCCAGGGTCAGGGGGTGCTCGGCCAACAGGGCGGGAGCGTGACGGAAGCCCACCTGCTCCATCTTTCGGTACCAGGCGGCCTCGCGCTCGATCAGATGCGCGAAACGCGGCGTGCGGGTGCGCTTTTCCACCCTGTCGTCGCGGATGCGGACATCATTGAAGAAGCGGGCGTGCGCGCTGCCGGCCCAATGGGCGTGCAGCGCCGCCAGGGTGCCGTATTCCCGCGCCCCTTCGACGAACGCGACGTCGATGGGGAGCGCCGCTTCCGACAGCCAGCGCACGAACTCGCCGCTGTCGGGCAGGCCGGACAGGACCCGGCGGCCGGGAACGCCGAACATCCCCATGACCCCGGCTTCGCCCGACGGCACGGGGGCCAGCCCGCCGGCGGGGCTCCAGGACCAGCGGCAGGAGAAGCCGTCCGTCAGGCCGACGAGCAGCCTGTCGCCGATGCGCCCGCCGGGAACCCGATCGAACTTCAGGTCGCTCCACACCAGCAGGAAGGGGGTGTCCTCGTCGGGAAGATGCTCCATCGCCAGCCGGATGCCGCTGCATGTGCCGGTGCCCTGCGAACGGACGAAGGTGACGGGAACAGCCGGCTTGAATTCCTGGATGAACCGTTCGAAGACCTCGGCCTTGTGGTCGAGGATCACGGTGAACCGGGCATTCGGAAAGCTGTCGAACAGGTCGTAGATCAGCGGCTTGCCGTCCACCGGCACGAGGCATTTCGGCTTGTTCCACGAATAATGCTCAAGGCGCGACCCGCGCCCGCCCGCCTGCACGATCACATGGCGGATATCGCGGACATCCGTCGGCACGGCGCCGTCGCCCGACACGATCAGCTCCCCGCCGCCCGTCATTTCCGAACCGTCCGCCACCGACGCGATCCCGAGAGTCGTGGTGAAATCCATCCTGGCATCGGGACGGGAGCCGGAAAGCAGATCATGGAATTTCTCCACTTGTCGAACGGCCGGACCGGCATCATCGGGCGGCGGTTCTCAGTCACACGGCCGGCATGACCTTGGACCGTGTTCGGACACTGTGCAGAACGCCTCGATTCTCTGCGCCTATAGCGTATTCCGGGATGGCATTCAATCAGGGATTGCTTTTTCCGGACGCGGCCCGCCGCGGCCGGGGAAAGGCGGTCCAAAAAAATGGGCCATCGGAAGCGTCCGATAGCCCAGTCCAGGAGAGAAGCCGTTCAGGAGAGCCGCCATTCAGGAGCGCCGGGCGTCCTTGCCCGTGCGCCCCGGGACGCCTCAATGCATCAGCAGGCGCGGCAGCCACAGCGAGAAGGCCGGGACATAGGTGACCAGCAGCAAGGCCACGAACAGCGCCCCGTAGAACGGCGTGATGGAGCGCATCACCTCGCCCACCGAGACGCCGCCGATGGCGCAGCCGATGAACTGGGTGGTGCCGACCGGCGGGGTGTTGAGGCCGAGCGCGCAGTTGATCAGCATGACGATGCCGAACTGCACCGGGTCCATGCCGTACTGCATGGCGATCGGCAGGAAGATGGGCGTGCAGATCAGGATCGTGCTGGCCATGTCCATGAAGGTGCCCAGCAGGAACAGGATGATGTTGATCAGCAGGAAGATGACCAGCGGATTGGTCGACACGCCGGCCAGCAGCTCGCCGGTCATGTCCGCCACCTCATAGAGGCCCATGAGGTACTGGAACATCGTCGACACGCCGATCAGCAGCAGCACGACGCCGGTGGTCTTCACCGTCTTGGCGGCGGCGGCCAGGAACTTCTCCCAGCTCAGCGTGCGGTAGACGAAGGTGGTCAGCAGCAGCGCGTAGATCACCGCCACCGATGCCGATTCCGTCGCGGTGAACACGCCGCTGGTGATGCCGGCCAGGATGATGACGACGATCAGCAGGCCGGGTGCGGCGGCGGCGAAGGAATGGATGAGGATGTCCCAGCCGGGGAAGGTGCCCTTGGGATAGCCGCGCTTGACCGCGACGTAATAGGCCGCACCCAGGTTGCAGATCATCAGCAGCGCCGCCGGGGCCAGGCCGGCGGCGATCAGCGCGCCGATCGACGCCTTGCCGCCGGCCGCCAGCGCATAGATGATCATGTTGTGGCTGGTCGGCATCAGCGCGCCGACCAGGGCGGCGTGGGTGGTGACGTTGACCGCGTAGTCGGCGTGGTAGCCTTCCCGCTTCATCATCGGGATCATCACGGCACCCATCGCCGAGACGTCGGCGACCGGGGAGCCGGCGACGCCGCCGAACAGGGTGCAGGCGACCACGTTGGACATGCCGAGGCCGCCGCGGATGTGGCCGACCGTGCTCTTGGCGGCGGCGACGATCTTGTCGGCGACGCCGCCGTGCAGCATCAGCTCGCCGGAGAAGACGAAGAAGGGGATGGCCAGGAACGAGAAGACGTTCATGCCCGACATCATCTGCTGGAAGACCACCGCGACGGGCAGGCCCTCGTACAGGATGGTGCAGAGCGCCGACAGGCCGATGGCGAAGGCGACGGGGATGCCGAGGATCAGGAAGCCGAAGAAGGTGATGGTGAGGATGGTCAGTTCCATGACGGCGCGACCTCCTCGCCGCGGACGATGGCCACGATGTGCTCGATGGAGAAGAGGACGATCAGCACGCCCGAAAGCACCAGCGGCACGTAGCGGAAGGCTTCGGAGATGTGGAGGTTGGGGATCAGGTAGCCCGAGACCGAGTTGCCGAGCACCCAGCCGTTGTAGGCCATGCAGGCGCCGAAGGCGCCGACCAGCGCGTAGATCAGCACGTCCATCTTGCGCCGGGCGCTGTCGGACAGCATCACCAGCAGGGATTCGAGCCCGATGTGGCCGGCGTCGCGGACGCCGACGGCGGCACCGATCAGCGTCACGTACAGCACCAGCAGGATGGCCAGGCTTTCCGCCCAGGTGGGCGAGTTGTTCAGCACGTAGCGGCCGAAGACCTGGAAGAAGACCACCCCGACGATCAACATCAGCCCGGCGATCGCGACATACATGCCGGTCTTCGCCAGTACCGCGTTCATGCGGGTCAGCCAGCCGCCTGCGTGCGGCGGGCTGACGTCCATTGCTTGCAGCTCGATATCCATGCCGCTGCTCTCCTTGCGAGGCGCGGCCCGTCCCGCCCGGGGACGGCGCCGCGCGTCACCCCTTTTGCGTTACTTCGGGTTTATTTGGCTTCCTGGACGCGCTGGACCAGGCTCTGCAGCTTCGGCGTGTTGGCGAACTGGGTGTAGACCGGCTTCATCGCGTCGATGAATTCCTGCTTGTTCGCGACCTCGACGATCTGCGCGCCGGCCTGGGTCACGATCTCGCGCGACTTGGCCTCGCGCTCGTCCCACAGCTTGCGCATGTAGGGCACCGACTCCTTCGCCGCCTGGCGGATCAGAGCCTGGTCGTCCTTCGACAGCCGGTCCCAGGCCACCTTGGAGAACACCAGCACCTCGGGCGCCATCGCGTGCTCGGTCAGGGTGAAGTACTTGGCCGCCTCGAAGTGGCGGGAGGACTCGTAGGACGGGTAGTTGTTCTCGGCCGCGTCGACGATGCCGGTCTTCAGCGCGGTGTAGACCTCGCCGAAGGGCATCGGCGTGGCGTTGGCGCCCAGCGCCTGGATCATGGCGACGAACAGGTCCGACTGCTGGACACGGATCTTGGCGCCCTTCATGTCGGCCAGCGTCTTGTAGGGCTTGGCGGCCGAATACATGCTGCGCGAGCCGCTGTCGTAGAAGGCGAGCCCGATCATGCCCTGGCTTTCCATGGCCGCCAGGATCTCGTCGCCGATCGCGCCGTCCAGCACATGGCGCATGTGTTCGGTGGAGCGGAAGATGAAGGGCAGGGCGGTGACCATCGTCTCGGGCACCACGTTGTTCAGCGGCGCCACGTTGATGCGCATCATCTCCAGCGCGCCGATCTTCAGCTGCTCGATGGTGTCCTTCTCGGTGCCGAGGGCGCCGTTCGGGAACACCTTGACGCCCAGGCGGCCGTTGCTGCGCTCCGCCACCAGCTTGCCGACGTAGCGCACGGCCTCGACGGTCGGGTAGTCGGTCGGGTGGATGTCGGCGGAGCGGAAGTCACGCGCATCGGCCGGCGCCGACAGGATGGGGGCGGTCAGCATGGAACAGACGGCGCAAGCCGCCAGCAGCGCGGTACGGACCGAAGTCAAAGCGATTTTCATGCGTACTCCTCCTGAGTGCTGAACCGGCACCTGTCGGCGGCCGGCTTCTCTTGTTCTGGCAAATCCCGGTCGACCTTTGCGGCCGTACGGTGTCCTGGGGCGACATGGTCCGGGGAACGGCTCAGCAGGCCGGCAGCGGTCGACCGGCACCGGTCCGGCGGACGCCGGGCTGCCGCTCGCGTTCAGTCGTCATGCTTTGTTGGGCCCCCGCCCGTGGGCGGCGTCGTTCCGTCCGTCCCACGCACTTAGGATATTAGTATATCAATTGGCGCGCAACCCTGAAAGTTAGAGCCGGCAACAACGGCCTGCTCGACTGACAGCTTAGCGGATTTTGGCAATGGCAAAGAGCGACAAATCGTACCGCTTCCCCCGGGACAGTCCGGGGCGGCGGCTATCCCGGCCGGCGGAAAGGGCGCGCGCCACGCTCCGCGAAGGGCCTGCCGGAGGGGGCGGAAGGCGCGCGTGGCCGTCCGCGCCGGAGTTCCCGGCCGAACCCGCGCGCCCCGTTCCGGTCCCGGTTCCCGTCCCCTGCGGGTCCGGGTTCAGGCGTGCCCGTTCACCAGCGGCCACACTTCCAGCGCGCCGCGGTAGATCATGTGCAGGGCGACGTAGAGGATGATGAGGAGGCCGACATAGGCCAGCCAGCGGTGCTTCTGCAGGATGCGGGCGATCACGCTGGCCGCCAGGCCCATCAGGGCGATGGACAGGGTCAGGCCGATGACCAGGACGCCCAGATGCTCCCGCGCGGCGCCCGCCACGGCCAGGACGTTGTCGAGCGACATCGACACGTCGGCGACGACAATTTGCCACACCGCCTGGCCCAGCGTCTTGCGCGGGCCGGTTTCGGCGCCGTTGCCGTTCTCCAGCGACTCGACGGCCTTTTCCTCCTCGCCGGACTGGCGCAGCTCGCGCCACATCTTCCAGCAGACCCACAGCAGCAGGACGCCGCCGGCCAGCAGCAGGCCGATGATCTGGAGAAGCTGGGTGGTCACCGCGGCGAAGGCGATGCGCAGGACCGTCGCGGCAAGGATGCCGATCAGGATCGCCTTGCCCCGCTGATCGCGCGGCAGGCCGGCGGCGGCGAGGCCGATGACGATGGCATTGTCGCCGGCAAGCACCAGGTCGATCATGATGACCTGCAGAAGCGCAAGCAGCGCTCCGGTTGAAAAAAGCTCCGTCATTTGAGCGGTTGTCCTCGCATCACCAAGACTGTGGGAGGAGGGGCCGCGCGGGGCTTGGCGAACCGGAGTCGAACAGACCGGGACAGGACGAACCGGGGTCGGTCACGACGGGAGGCGCTAAGGCGGGCCGCTCCTTGTGAATCCAGTCCGACATCGCAACCGGTGACGGTTGCCAGAGGGGCCCGGCCTGGTGTCCGCGCTTTACGCCAAAGCGGTGGAATCTGCAAGTGGGATAACCGGCGGCCGCATCACGGGCCGGCCGCAGGATACGCCACCACTTCCGGCGGCAGGCGTCGCCGCCATGGTCCATGGGCGGTTCCGCCGCGGGCGGGCACCTTGGGCGCCAGCGTGTGGACGTCAGCGTCGGGCGGCGATGACATGCGCCTGGAGCTTGCCGTCGATCGGTCCCGGCCCGAACCGCCGCGCCAGGGCCTGCCGGAGCCTGTCGGTCACCTCGTCGAGGCGCCCCGCGTCCCGCGTCTCGATCTCGTGGCGCAGGGGCGAGCCCTTGCAGAAGCCGACCGCGGGGCCGTCCGCGCCCGGGGCCCGGCCGCGGAGCGTCACCGTCTCGATCTCGACATGGCGGAAGCCGGCGTCGAGAAGCTCGCGGCGGATCCGGTCCGTGTCGTGGTAGCCGTAGGGCGTGCGCCGCATGAAGCCCGGCGGATCATCCGGGAAGCAGGCCAGCATGGTGTCGTGCACGACCGCCGGGATTTCGTTGTCCTCGATGCGGTCCCAAACGCTGAACAGGAATTGCCCGCCCGCCCTCAGGACGCGCCGCGCCTCGGCGAAGCCGGCCGGCTTGTCCGGGAAGAACATCACGCCGAACTGGCACACGACGGCGTCGAAGCTCGACGGTTCGAAGGGGAGGGCGAGCGCGTCGGCCTGCCTCCACGTCACCTGCGGCGCCGCCAGCGCGCTTGCTGCATGGTCGAGCATCGGCTGGTTGAGGTCGGTCGCGG
Organism: Azospirillum picis; assembly: GCF_017876115.1. Lineage (GTDB taxonomy): Bacteria > Pseudomonadota > Alphaproteobacteria > Azospirillales > Azospirillaceae > Azospirillum > Azospirillum picis. The sequence goes on along the minus strand of NZ_JAGINO010000001.1, from coordinate 297,253 downwards.
TGATCGCGGTGCCGGCGGGAAGGGCCTCCACCAGCGCGCGCGTCACGATTCCGGTCCCGGCCGCCGTTTCGAGCAGGCTGCCCTCCAGCCCGGCAAGCCGGCCGGCGAGGTCGCGGGCATAGCCGCTGAAAAGCAGCGGCCCGAGGTGGCGGTCGTACAATGCGGGAATGGAGCCCGCGAACAGTTTGTCCGTATCGCTCATGCCGGTCACCGTGGCGGCGCTGCACGCTGGCGCCCCACGCAGTGTACCGAGCGCGCGGCGGAGCCGGCCCCATGGGAATTGGGGCAGCCGCGACACTCATCGGAACCGCGCGTCGATGAACGGGTGGCTGCGGATGCGGGCCGCCGCAGCCGTGCCCACGCCGGGGGTGCCCCGGTCGGGCTGCCTCCCTCAGGTCGCTCCCTCAGTTTGCTCCCTCAGGGCGCCCCGACCGCGACCGTGGCGCCGCCGTCGGAGGCCGCGAGGATCGCCTCGATCAGCCGATGGACCTTCAGGGCCTCCCGGCCGTCGACCCGCGGCCGCCGCCCCTCGTCGAGCGCGTCCAGGAAGTCGGCCAGCACCGCGCGGTGGTGGTGGTGGGAGAAGGCCATCGGGTCCGCTCCGCCGCCCAGCGTGGTGCCGTCCTCGCCGGCGACGATGTGCTCGCCGCTGCACAGCCGCACCTCCAGCCGGTCGCCGGCGAGGACGGCCGAGCCGTTGGTGCCGGCGATCTCGATCCGCTCCGGATATCCGGGATAGGCGGCGGTGGTGGCGTCGATCGTCGCCAGCATCCCGTCGCCGTAGCGCAGGGCGGCGGCGACCACGTCCTCCACGTCGATCCGCCGCAGCGGGCTGGTGGCTGCGAAGGCGGCGACCTGCTCCGGCAGGCCGAGGAGGCCGACGAAGGCGTCCAGCGTGTGGATCGCCTGGGTCAGCAGCACGCCGCCGCCGTCGCGCGCCTTGCTGCCGCGGCCGGGCTGGGCGTAATAGGCGGCATCGCGCCACCAGCGCACCGCCACCGCCGCCGACAGCGGCCGGCCCAGCGTGCCGTCCCGCATCAGGGCGGCCAGACGCTCCACCGAGCTGCGGAAGCGGTGCTGCAGCACGACGCCCAGCGTGAGGCCCGCCTCCTCCATCGCCGAGACCGCCGCCCGCGCCCCGCCGGGGGTGGCGTCCAGCGGTTTCTCCAGCAGCACATGCTTGCCGGCCGCGGCACAGCGCGCCACCAGCTCCGCATGGGTGTCGGGCGGGGTCAGTACAAGCACGGCCGACAGCGTCGGATCGTCCAGCAGCGCCTCGATCCGGTCGACCGTCGGGAGGCCGAAGCGGGAGGAGAAGGCGGCACGCCGCTCGGCCGACGGGCTGAAGCACCCCGCCACCTCGATGCGGCCGGCGAGGTCGGCGAGGCTCCGGGCGTGCGGCGCCGATGCCATGCCGAGGCCGATCACGCCGACCCGGCGGCGATCCGGCAGAGGGGGAATGGAGGCGGCGGTCATGGCGGATCCCCCGGTCCGGCGTCCGTCCCGTCGGTCAGGTTGCCGGAGAAATAGAGCGGAGCGGCGTTGCGGACGTCGTCGACGGTGATCTGCAGGTTGTCGAGATGCCGGATCAGGCACCGCTCGGCCTCGTCGGCGTCGCGGGTGGCGATGCCCTCGACGATGGCCTCATGCTCGGCGATCACGGTGCGCATGCGCCCCGGCACCGGCAGGGTCAGCCGGCGGCAGCGGTCGAGCTGGACCTTGGCCTGCTGGATGATCGTCCAGAAGCCGGGGTAGCCGGCCATCTCGGTGATATGGGCGTGGAACGCCTCGTCCGCCTGATGGAAGCCGTCGGCATCGCCGTCGGCGTCGACCTCGCGCTGGCGCTCCAGGCACGCGTGCAGGGCGGCGACCTGGCTGCGGGTGGCGCGCTCGGCGGCGAAGCGGACGGTGGCCCGCTCCAGCACCTTGCGGATGACGCCGGCCTCGGGCAGGGCACCCAGCGGGATGCGGGCGACGAAGGTGCCGGACTGCGGGAAGATCTCGATCAGCCCCTCGTCGGCGAGCTTCAGCACCGCCTCGCGCACCGGCGTGCGGCTGACGCCGTAGGCCTCGGCGATCTGCTTCTCGACGATCGGCTCGCCCGGCTTTCGCTTCAGCGACACGATCTCCGCCCGCAGGTCGCGGTGGATGGCATCGGCGGCCGTCGGCCCCCGCCGCGAGTCGCGGCGTCCGGGCGATCGTGGGCTGAGTGCGGGTGGGGGAGCCCGCAGCGACAGGGTCGGCGGGGTGTCGGATGGCATGGCGGCCAGCCTCCTGGGGAAGGGATGTTACAAGAATACTAATATATCAGCGGGAGAGGCAAGCAGTTTCGCCATTCACGGTTCGCGGACGCCCCATGCCGGCAACGGGAGATGCCACACCGGCAGCCGCTGCTTCAGGCAGGGGCGGCGCGACCACGGCGGGCAAAGCAATCCGGCATTTTCAAGCCGGATCGCGCTGGATTCGGCAGCAAATGAAAAGCCGACGAGAAACAATGTAATGGTAAATGGATTGTATTACCAAGCGAGAGAATACGGTCTGACCCTAGGTAATAGGGATGACAGAAAAGTCATATCGCCGCCATAGAGCCGCAAATCACCGGATAGATATTAAATTCAAGTGATCCATCGGCCGGGTAAGTCGTAAAAAGCCCGCAAGAACCTCAGCGGGTGCCGGTTGAGGATATTTGGCGTTACGGCAATCCGGCTGTCGAGCGAAAGGAAATTCCGATGTCACGTTGGCTCAGCAACCTGCCTCTTGCCGGGAAGGTCGCGCTGCCGATCGCCATCCTGGCCGCCGTGCTCGCCGCCATTCTGTGGCAGGCGGCGGACGGCCTGGGGCGTCTGTCCGACCGCAGCGAGCTGATCACCGACACCATCGCACGCCGGCTCGAATTCGTGCTGGCGATGCAGGCGGCGGTGAACAACGCGGCGGTCAACGAGAAGAACGCGATCCTGGACAGCGATCCCGAGCGCATCCGGGGCTTCAAGGCCGACTATGACCGGAGCATCGCCGACGCGATCGCCGATGCCGACCGGCTGGTCGCGCTGGCGGACGGCGAGGAGCGCCGCGCCGTCAATCGCCGGATCAAGGAGCTCATCCAGGACTACGACGCGGTCACCGGGACGGTGTGGAAATTCGCCATGGCCAACGACGACGGGCAGGCCTACCGCATCTCCGGCCTGGAGGGCCGCGAGGCGCGCCGCCGGGTGGTCGAGGCCATCGCTCAGCGCGTGACGATCAACGAGCGGCAGATGGAGGAGGCACGGACCGGCGTCGTCGAGCTGGCCGGCCGCGTGCGGATCATCCTGTTCTCCGTCGCGGGGGCGGGCAGCGTCCTGGCTTTCGCCCTCCTGACCTGGCTGGTCGCCGCCTTCATCGTCGGGCCGCTGACCGCCATGGCGCGGGCGATGGAGCGCCTGGCGCGGGGCGACCTCGAAACTGCGGTCCACGGCACCGACCGGCGGGACGAGGTCGGGTCGCTCGCCCGCTCGCTTCAGGTGTTCAAGGACGCCGCCCTGGCCAACCGCCGCATGGAGGCGGAACAGCAGGCGGAAGCGGCGCGCAAGGCCGATCGCCAGCGCCGGATCGAGGAGCTGATCGCCGGGTTCGACCGGGCGATGACCGGCGCGCTCGGCAGCGTGGCCGCGGCCTCGACCGTGCTGGGCCGCACCGCGCAGGGCATGACGGCGCTGGCCGACCAGACCAACCGGCAGGCCGCCGTCTCGGCCGCCGCGGCGGAGCAGACCTCCGCCAACGTCCAGACGGTCGCCGCCGCCACCGAGGAGATGGCGGCCTCCATCCAGGAGATCGGCCGCCAGGCCGCGGACTCCAACGGGATCGCCTCGCGGGCGGCGAGCCAGGCGCAGGCGACCACCGGCTCGGTCCGCGGCCTTGCCGAACAGGTCGGGCGCATCGGCGAGGTGGTCGACCTGATCCGCGGCATCGCGGCTCAGACCAACCTGCTGGCGCTGAACGCCACCATCGAGGCGGCGCGGGCAGGCGAGGCCGGCAAGGGCTTCGCGGTGGTCGCCGGCGAGGTCAAGCAGCTCGCCAGCCAGACCGCCAGGGCGACGGAGGAGGTCGCGACCCACATCGCGGCGGTGCAGCAGGCGACCGGCGGCACGGTCGATGCCATCGCCGCCATCGGCGACACCATCGCCAGCATCAACGAGATCGCGTCCTCGATCGCCGCCGGCGTCGAGGAGCAGAACGCCACCACCGGCGAGATCGCGCGCAACGTCCAGCAGGCCGCCCTGGGGACGCAGGAGGTCAGCGAGGTCGTCGTGCAGGTGCGGCAGGCCGCCGTCGATACCGGTGCCGCCGCCGGACAGGTGCTGGACGCGTCCGCCGAGCTGGGGCGGCAGGCCGAGACCCTGCGCAGCGGGATCGAGACGTTCCTGGCCGACATCCGGGCGGCGTGAGACCCCCTCCTTCTGCGCAGCGCACTTCGGCGCGCCGTTCCGGTTGTCGGAGGGTGGAGCATCGCGGCCGGGCGGCCCCGTCCGGGACAGCCGTTACCGATCGCCGCCGATGCCTTGGATGGAAGGAAAGGAGCGGCGATGACCAGCCAGAACCGGGACAGCGGGCAGGACCGGCCCGCGGGTGACGACGAGCGCATGAAGCATGTGATCGACAAGGCCAAGGACATGTCGGCGGCCGACTTGTCGGGCCATGAGGCCGAGGCACGGGAGGAGGGCGGCCGCATCGAACGCGCGGTGGACGCGATGAGCCTGGGCAACACGCCGCGGTCCGGCGACGACCCGCAGCACCTGACCGGCAACACCGGCCGCACGCCGTTGCCGGACGCGACCGGCGGCGCCGGTGCCAAGCGCGGCAAGGCTTAGAATGCCCATGTGTTTCACGGTTCGAGCGAGTCCGCCCGAACCGTGAAACACACCCTTGTCGGCAAATCGACCGTTTCCAGCCCGGCCGTTTCAGGCTGGCCGGTCCGGGGTCAGGCCGGCATCGCGTCCCGTGGGATGATGGCGCCGCGGTGCTGGATGACGACCGATGCCAGCCGGTGGGCGGCGGTCGCGGCGGCGGCCGGATCCTCGCCGCGCAGGCGCGCGGCGAGGTAGCCGGCGCTGAAGCTGTCGCCGGCCGCGGTGGTGTCGACCACCGTGTCGACCTTGATCGCCGGCACCTCGACGGTCTCGCCGTCGCGGACCACCAGGCAGCCGGGCTGCTCCAGCTTCAGCACGATCTCCTCGGCGCCGGCGGCGCGCACGCGCTCCAGCACCGCGCCGGCATCGGCGTCGCCATAGAGGTCGCGGAGGTCCGTCACGCCGGGCAGGGCGATGTCGGTGTGGCGCAGCATGCGGTCGAAGGCGGCCCTGGCGGTCTCGACGTCCGGCCACAGGCGCGGGCGCCAGTTGGTGTCGAACGCGACCTTGCCGCCCTTGGCCCGCACCCTCTCCAGCAGGGCGAACATCCGCTCGCGGCCCGCCTCGCCCCAGATCGCCAGGCTGATGCCGGACAGGTAGAGCACGCCGTACTCCTCCAGCGCCGCGCACAGGTCCGGCGTCTGCGGCAGGGCGAACAGCTCGCGCGCCGGCGCCTTGTCGCGCCAGTAGAGGAAGCGGCGCTCGCCGCTGGCGTCGGTCTCGATCAGGTAGAGGCCGGGAAGCCGGTTGGGGATGCGCAGGACATGGCCGGTGCCGACCCCTTCCGACGCCCAGGCGGCGACCATGTCCTCGCTGATGGAATCGTCACCCAGGGCGGTGACATAGTCGGCCGGCGTGCCGAGCCGGGCGAGATAGACGGCGGTGTTCAGCGTGTCGCCGCCGAAGCCCATGGTCAGCGAGCCGTCCGGCCGCCGGAACATCTCGATCATGCATTCGCCGAGCGCGGCGATGCGGCCCTTGGACGTGTCGCTCATGTTTCCTCTCCCCGCCGGGTCCGGCCCGGCAATCGAACGCCGGGCGTCAGCCCGGCCGAACCGTGATCGCGGCGCCGTCAGGCGGTGTCCCGGCGGCGCTGCCGCGCCCGCAGCCTTTCGCGGTGCGCGGTGTAGAGACCGCTGGCGATGATCACCCCGGTCCCCAGGAAGGTCCACTGGTCGGGCACCGCGCCGAAGACGAGGAAGCCGAGTGCGGTCGACCAGATCAACTGGACGTAGGTGAAGGGCGCCAGCACCGATGCCTCGCCCTGGCGGTAGGCCAGGATCAGCAGCCATTGCGCCAGGGTATAGACCAGGCCGATGAAGGCGCCGAGCAGCATCTCCCACGGCGTCGGCCAGACGGCGTGCAGGGGCAGCAGCGCGGTCAGCAGGATCAGCCCGGTGAGCGCGCTCCACACCATGGTGGTCAGCGGATTTTCCCGGACCGTCATCTTGCGCGTCGCCACCAGGCCGAGCGCCCAACTGAAGGCCGTCAGCACCGGCAGCAGCGAGGCCGGCTGGAATCCCTCCGCTCCCGGCCGGATGACGATCAGCACGCCGGCCAGCCCGACCAGCAGCGCCACCCAGCGCCGGATGCCGACCGTCTCCTTCAGCAGCAGGATCGACAGCACGGTGACGAAGACGGGCGAGACGAAGCTGATCGCCGCCGCTTCGGCAAGCGGCAGGTGCTGCATCGCCATGATGAAGAACAGCGCCGAGCCCAGCATGCCCAGGCCGCGCAGCACCTGAAGCCCCGGCCGGGCCGTCCTCAGCACCTGCAGCGATCCGCCCCGCAGGGCCAGCGGCATCACCAGCGCGGTGAAGACGACGTAGCGCAGCCAGGCGATCTCGACCGGCGGCAGGGTCCGGGCGAGGTATTTCGCGGTGGCGTCGGAACAGGACAGGAAGGCGACGGCCAGCACCACCAGCAGGATCGCCCGCATCGGTTCCATCCCCGTCCCCCCCCGCCCGCCCGGCGGGGACACCGCCGGCTGGATCGGGGACTGCGGGGCGTTCGCCGGCAGGGGGCCGGCTTCTCTGCCGTCTTGCGGGGTGGAACTGTCTGGCATGGCGCCGGCTCGTCGTCGGTTCCGGAAGGGGGCGATCCCCTTACATAACCGCTCCCATCTGCCAAGGGGCGAATTCGTCTGCGCCGACGCCGAGTTCCTCGCTCTTGGTCTTGCGGCCCGACGCGGTGTCGAGCACGAGCTGGAAGATCGCGCGGCCGACCTCCTCGATCGAGGCGTCGCCGGTGGCGATGGCGCCGCAATCGATGTCCATGTCGTCCGGCATCCGGCGGAACAGCGTGCTGTTGGTCGCCAGCTTCAGGCTGGGCGTCGGCTTGCAGCCGAACACCGAGCCGCGGCCGGTGGTGAAGCACAGCACGTTGGCGCCGCCCGCCACCTGGCCCGTCGCCGACACCGGGTCATAGCCGGGGGTGTCCATGAAGACGAAGCCCTTGTCGGTGATCGGCTCGGCATAGCGGTAGACGGCGGTCATCGGGGTGGTGCCGCCCTTGGCGACCGCGCCCAGCGACTTCTCCAGGATGGTGGTCAGGCCGCCCTTCTTGTTGCCGGGCGACGGGTTGTTGTTCATCTCGCCGCCGGTGCGGCTGGTGTACTCCTCCCACCAGCCGATACGCTCGACCAGCGCCTCGCCGACCTCGCGGCGGACGGCGCGGCGGGTCAGCAGGTGCTCGGCGCCATAGACCTCCGGCGTCTCGCTCAGCACGGCGGTGCCGCCGTTGCGCACCAGCAGGTCGACGGCGTAGCCCAGCGCCGGGTTGGCGGTGATGCCCGAATAGCCGTCGGAGCCGCCGCACTGAAGCGCCAGCGTCAGGTGGCTGGCCGGCAGGGTCTGGCGGGTGACGTCGTTGACCTCCGGCAGCAGCGCCTCGATCCGGCGGATGCCCTCGCGGGCCGCCGCGGCGGTGCCGCCCATGTCCTGGATGCCGATGGGGATGACGCGGGCGCCTTCTTCCAGGCCGGTGGCCTCCATCAGCTTGTCGATCTGGTTCACCTCGCAGCCGAGGCCGAGCAGGATCACCGCGGCGAAGTTCGGGTGGCGGGCGTAGCCGGCGATGGTCCGGCGCAGCGTGTCCATCACCTCGCCGCTGCCGGCCATGCCGCAGCCGTAACCGTGGGTCAGCGCGACGACGCCGTCGATGTTGGGATAGGCGGCGAGTGCGGGCCCTCGGAAATGGTCGGCGATCATCCGCGCGGCGGTCGCCGAGCAGTTCACCGAGGTCAGCACGCCGATGTAGTTGCGGGTGGCGACGCGGCCGTCGGCGCGCAGGATGCCCTGGAAGGTGGCGCGCTCGGCCTCCGGGATCATTTCCACCGGATGGACGTCGGCGCCGAAGGCGTAGTCGCGCTCGAAGTCGCTGCCCATGCCCATGTTGTGGACGTGGACGTGCTCGCCCGGCTGGATCGCCGTGGTGGCGAAGCCGATGACCTGGTTGTACTTGCGCACCGGCTCGCCGGGCGCGATGGCGCGCACCGCGACCTTGTGTCCGGCCGGAACCTCGCCGACGGTCGCGATCTCGGTGCCGGGCAGGGCGGTGCCGGGCGCCAGATCGGCGCCGGCGACGACGACGTTGTCGGCGGGGTGCAGGCGGATGGTCAGCGATGCCATGGAGGATGTCCTTAAGGAGACGTGATGTTCCCTCTCCCGCCCCGGGAGAGGGAGGGGACCCGCCGAAGACGGGGAGGGTGAGGGGGCGGCCGAGAATCCCGAAGCGGATGGCTTCGCGCCTAACCCCTCACCCTTCCCATGCTCCGCATGGGCCCCTTCCCTCTCCCGGGACGGGAGAGGGAAATTAAGCCAATCACAGCTTGGCCGTTACAGCTTGTAGGCGTTCTTGGCGAGGCGGTAGGCGAGGTCGACCGCCAGCTCCGCCGCCTCGTCCTCCTCCATCCGGTGTTCGGCCACCAGGCGGGCGAGGAAGCTGCAGTCGACGCGGCGGGCCACGTCGTGGCGGGCCGGGATCGAGCAGAAGGCGCGGGTGTCGTCGTTGAAGCCGACGGTGTTGTAGAAGCCGGCAGTCTCGGTGATCATCTCGCGGTAGCGGCGCATGCCCTCGGGGCTGTCGTGGAACCACCAGGCCGGGCCGACGCGCAGCGCCGGATAATGGCCGGCCAGCGGCGCCAGTTCGCGGGCGTAGCTGTCCTCGTCGAGCGTGAACAGGATGATGGTCAGGTCGCGCTCGTTGCCGAAGCGGTCGAGCAGCGGCTTCAGCGCCCGCACATACTCGGTGCCGCTCGGGATGTCCGCGCCCTTGTCGCGGCCGAAGCGCTGGAACACCAGTTCGTTGTGGTTGCGGAAGCTGCCGGGGTGGATCTGCATGACCAGCCCGTCCTCCAGGCTCATGCGGGCCATCTCGGTCAGCATCTGGGCGCGGAACAGCTCGGCCTCCTCGGCCGTGGCGCCGCCGCGGCGCACGATGTCGAACAGCTTCGCTGCCTCGGCCGGGGCCAGGTCGGCGGTCGCCGCCGTCGGGTGGCCGTGGTCGGTCGAGGTGGCGCCGAAGCTCTTGAAGTACTGGCGGCGGTCGGCGAGGGCGGCGAGGTAGCCGTCCCAGGTCGCGGTGTCCTTGCCGGTGATGCGCGCCAGCTCGGCCAGGTTCTCGCGGAAGCCCTCGAACTCCGGATCGACGACCGGATCCGGACGGAAGGCGGTGATGACCCGGCCCTTCCAGCCGCTCTCGCGGATCGCCTTGTGGTGCTCAAGCGTGTCGAGCGGCGACTCGGTGGTGGCCAGGACCTCGAGGTTGAAGCGCTCGAACAGCGCGCGCGGGCGGAACTCCGGCTTGCGCAGGCAGTCCTCGATCTGGTCGAAGATGCGGTCGGCGCTGGCGGCGCTCAGGCGCTCGGTGACGCCGAACACCGTCTCGAAGGCGTGGGTCAGCCACATCGAGGTCGGCGTGCCGCGGAACAGGTGCCAGTTGGAGGCCAGCAGGCGCCAGATGGCCCGCGAGTCGGACGAGGTCTCGCCGCCGTCCTTGCGCGGAACGCCAAGCTGCTCCAGCGGAATGCCCTGGCTGTAGAGCATGCGGAATGCATAATGGTCGGGCTTGACGAACAGGCTGGCCGGATCCGGGAAGGCCTCGTTCTTCGCGAACCAGGACGGATCGGTGTGGCCGTGCGGGCTGATGATCGGCAGGGCGCTGACTTCGCCATACAGGCGCCGTGCGATCGCGCGCTGCGTCGGGTCGCTCGGAAACAGACGGTCGGGGTTAAGCATCGGAAGCCTCTACGCTGCGAAGAGGAAGGAAAGCGGGGCGGGGAGAAGGCGGGGTCCGTGCTGGGGGACCGTCTCTACCGGCTGCCGGTATAATATTAATATATTAGATCTGATTGCAAGCCCAATCGTAGCGCTCCGCCCCCTCCGCCGCCCCCTCCGCCCTTCCTGCGCTGGCCGTGCGGCGGGGGCTGCGGCACCAAGGCCGGGTGACGGGTTTGACCTTGGCGGAGCGGCGCGGGTAGATTGCGAACCAGCCCTCTCACTGGGCGGGACGGGGGGCGGACGCCGCTCTCCCGCCTCCATGCCTGCCGGAATGGAGCCTGCGTTGAAAAAGGTCGCGATGACGGAAGCTGAAGCCAGCCTGGCCTCCGCGACGACGCGCCGCACCGCCGCGCCGATGCCGGCGGTCCGTCCGCCACGCCGGGCGACCACGGTCGCCTCCCGCATCTACCGCGACCTGCGGGCGGAGATCGTGTCGCTGAAGCGCAAGCCCGGCGACGCCATCGCCGAGAAGCAGATCGCCGAGGCCTACGGCGTCAGCCGCACGCCAGTGCGCGAGGCGGTGCTGAAGCTCGCCGACGAGGGGCTGATCGAGATCTTCCCGCAGTCCGGCACCTTCGTCGCCCGCATCCCGCTGGATGGCCTGCCGGAAGCCTTCGCCATCCGGAAGGCCCTGGAGGAGGCGACGGTGCGCTATGCCGCGGCGCGGGCCACCCGCAGCCAGATCGCCGCGCTGCGCGCCAACCTGGAACTTCAGCGGGAAATGCAGGAAACCCGCAATTTCGACGGCTTCCACCAAGCCGACGAGGCGTTCCATGCGCTGATCGCCGAGATCGCCGGCTATCCCGGCTTCTGGACGCTGATCCAGCAGACCAAGGTCCAGATCGACCGCTATCGCCTGCTGACCCTGCCGGTCCTCGGCCGCATGGCCGAGGTGATCGCCGAACACAGCGCGATCACCGAAGCGGTGGCGGCCAACGACCCGGCCGCCGCCATCAGGGCGCTGGATGCCCATCTGGACGACCTGCAGATCTCGGTGGCCGACATCCGCAGGGACTATCCGCGCTACTTCACCGCGCCGGGTGAGGCCGGCTGACCTGTGGACGGTTCAGGCGGCCGGTTCAGGCGGCCCTCACCAAGTGACGCCCGGCCGCGTCGACGCCGGTCACGGGGAGGCCGTCTCGGGCGCCGCCGCATAGGCCACCGGTTCGCCGAGGAAGTCCTCGCGGATCGGCGTGAAGATGTCGAGCAGCACGCCCGGCTCCAGCGCCACCACGCCGTGCAGAACGTCGGACGGCACTATGTAGCCGTCGCCGGTGTTCAGCCGCCGGGTGCGCCCGTCGATGGTGACGTCGAAGGAGCCCTTCTCCACCACCGCGCACTGGACGTGCGGATGGCGGTGAGGCGCGCCGACGGCGCCGGCCTCGAACTCCACCCGCACCATCATCATGGCGTCGTTGTAGCCCAGGATCTGGCGCCGCACGCCGGCGCCAAGATCCTGCCACGGCACCTCGGCGGCGGTCAGGAACACGTCTGTCGTCATCTGTGCTTTCCCCCCGGATGGGAGCCCCCTCCCTTGGAAGGGAGGGGGCGTTCGTTCACTCAGCGCGCCAGCCAGCCGCCGTCGACGGGCAGGATGGTGCCATGGACATAGTCGGACGCGTCGGAGGCCAGGAACACCGCCGGGCCGCCCATGTCGGACGGCACGCTCCAGCGGCCGGCCGGGATGCGGGCCAGGATATCGGCGCTGCGCTGGGCATCGGCGCGCAGGGCCGCGGTGTTGTTGGTCTCGACGTAGCCGGGGGCGATGGCGTTGACGTTGATGCCCTTGGCCGCCCATTCGTTGGCCAGCAGCTTGGTGATGCCGGCGACGCCGCCCTTGGACGCGGTGTAGGAGGGCACGCGGATGCCGCCCTGGAAGGACAGCATCGAGGCGATGTTGATGATCTTGCCCTTGCCGCCCCGGCCGATCACATGGCGGGCGAAGGCCTGGCAGAGGAAGAACACCGACTTCAGGTTGACGTCCATCACCGCGTCCCAGTCGGCTTCGGTGAAGTCGACGGAATCGGCGCGCCGGATGGTCCCGGCATTGTTCACCAGGATATCGACCCGGCCCAGCCCGGCGACCGTTTCCTCGATCAGCCGGGGAAGCGGCTCGATGCTGGTGAAGTCGGCGGCGATCGGCAGGAAGCGGCGGCCGAGCGCCTCGACCATCGCCTGCGTCTCGTCGGGCGGCGTGCGGCCGGCGACCGCGACGTCGGCGCCGGCCTCGGCCAGCGCCACCGCGATGCCCTGGCCGATGCCGGTGTTGGCGCCGGTGACCAGAGCCACCTTGCCGGAGAGATCGAACGGGTTCGCCATGGGTCCCGTGGTCCTCAACGCAGGCGGTCCATGGACACGAAGTCCATGTCGGTGAAGTCCTGGTTGTCGCCGCCCATCGCCCAGATGAAGGTGTAGTTGCGGGTGCCGACGCCGGAGTGGATCGACCAGGGCGGGGAGATCACCGCCTGTTCGTTGGCGACCACGATGTGGCGGGTCTGCTCCGGCTCGCCCATCAGGTGGACGACGCGGGCATCCGCCGGCAGGTCGAAGTAGAAGTACACCTCGCAGCGCCGGTCATGGGTGTGGCACGGCATGGTGTTCCACATGTTGTTCGGCTTCAGCACCGTCATGCCCAGCACGAGCTGCGCCGTGCGCACCACGTCGGGGTGGATCATCTGGTAGATGGTGCGCTCGTTCGACTGGGCCGGGTCGCCGAGATGCACGGCCTTGGCTTGGCCGATCGAGATCTTCATCGTCTCGAACCGCGCATGGGCGGGGGTGCTGTTCAGGTAGAACTTGGCCGGCTCGCGGCGGTCCAGGCTCTCGAAGACGATGTCCTTGCTGCCCATCGCGACATAGAGCGCGTCGCGCGGCGCCAACTCGAAAACGGCACCGTCGACGGTGACGCGGCCGGCGCCGCCGACATTGACCACGCCCAGCTCGCGCCGGTCGAGGAAGTTGGGCGAACCGATCTCCTTCGACGACTCCAGCTTGACCGGACCGGCGACCGGCATGGTGCCGCCGACGACGAAACGGTCGATGTGGCTGTAGGTCAGGACGGTCTCGTCCGCCTCGAACAGGGCCGGCACCAGGAAGTGGTCGCGCAGCGTCTCGGAGTCGAAGTTGCGCACCGCGTCGGGGTGGGAAGCGTGGCGGACGGAGATTTTCATGACGGGAATCCTTCGACGTCTGGGTAGCCGGCGCCGAACCCACGGCACGGCTCCTGAGGGGATCATGATACTAATATACTAGTAAGCCCGGCAAGCGGCAATGGTGGGTATCTTGATATTTCAGCGCACGGACGACTGTGGGACGGAGCGACGCTCCCCGGCCGCATTGCTCCGCCCGGCGATCTGATATATTAGTTTTGGGAACCCTTCGAAGGATCGCGTCCATGACCCGCAAGCGCATCGCCCTCGTCGCCCATGATGCCCGCAAGGCCGACCTCATCGCCTGGATCGGCGCCAACATCCGCCTGCTCGACGGGCATCTCTACTGGGCGACCGGAACCACCGGGCAGAAGGTGCGCAGCGCCCATCCCCAACTGGAGGTGACCCCGCTGAAGAGCGGGCCGCTCGGCGGCGATCAGCAGATCGGCGCGATGATCGCCGAGGGCCGGATCGACCTGCTGGTCTTCTTCGTCGACCCGATGACCGCGCAGCCGCACGACGTCGACGTGAAGGCGCTGACGCGGCTGGCGACGCTCTACAACATCCCGATGGCCTGCAACGAGGCGACGGCGGACATGGTGGTGTCGTCGCCGCTGTTCGCCGGCGGCTATACCCCGCGCGCCGCCGACTTCAACGGCTACGAGACGCGGCAGGTGTGAGCCCCGGCGACGGCCGGATGGCCGCGTCCAAATAATGAGGGCCAGCTAACCGGGGCCAAATAACCGGCGTCGCCGCACGGGACCGGCCGGCGCCCCTTGAAAGGCGGAAGGGCCCGCGGCGTGCCGCGGGCCCTTCCGGTTGGCGTCACTCCGCCGCTTCCATCGCCGCCGGGCGCGATTCCTCGACCGGCACGGTGCGGATCAGGTGGTCGAAGGCCGACAGCGCCGCCTTGGCGCCCTCTCCCATGGCGATGACGATCTGCTTGAAAGGCACCGTCGTCGCGTCGCCGGCGGCGAAGACGCCGGGGATGGAGGTCTGGCCGCGGGCGTCGACCTCGATCTCTCCGCGCGGGGTCAGGGCGATGGCGCCCTTCAGCCACTCGGTGTTCGGCACCAGGCCGATCTGCACGAAGATGCCCTCCAGGTCGATCCGCTTCAGCTCGCCGCTGTTGCGGTCCTTGTAGGACAGGCCGACGACCTTGCTGCCGTCGCCGTGGACCTCGGTGGTCTGGGCCGAGGTGATGACGTCGACGTTCGGCAGGCTGTGCAGCTTGCGCTGGAGCACCGCGTCGGCGCGCAACTGGCTGTCGAACTCGATCAGGGTGACGTGGGCGACCAGGCCGGCGAGGTCGATCGCCGCCTCGACGCCGGAGTTGCCGCCGCCGATCACCGCCACGCGCTTGCCCTTGAACAGCGGGCCGTCGCAGTGCGGGCAGTAGGCCACGCCCTTGTTGCGGTACTCGGCCTCGCCCGGCACGTTCATGGTGCGCCAGCGGGCGCCGGTCGACAGGATCACCGTGCGGCCCTTCAGCGAGGCGCCGTTGGCCAGCTTCACCTCGATCAGGCCGCCCTCGCGGGCCGGCGGCACCAGCGCGGTGGCGGTCTGCAGGTTCATCACGTCGACCTCATAGTCCTTGACGTGCTGCTCCAGCGCCGCAGCCAGCTTCGGGCCCTCGGTGTGCGAGACGGAGATGAAGTTCTCGATCGCCATGGTGTCCAGCACCTGGCCGCCGAAGCGCTCGGCGGCGACGCCGGTGCGGATGCCCTTGCGGGCGGCGTAGATCGCCGCCGCGGCGCCGGCCGGGCCGCCGCCGACGACCAGGACCTCGTAGGGGGCCTTGGTCTTGATCTTCTCCGCCTCGCGGGCGATGGCGCCGGTGTCGAGCTTGGCGACGATCTGCTCCAGCCCCATGCGGCCCTGGGCGAAGGGTTCGCCGTTCAGGAAGACGGTGGGGACGGCCATGATCTGGCGCTGCTCGACCTCCTGCTGGAACAGGGCGCCGTCGATGGCGACGTGCTTGATGCGGGGGTTGAGCGCGCTCATCAGGTTCAGCGCCTGCACCACGTCGGGGCAGTTCTGGCAGGAGAGCGAGAAATAGGTCTCGAAGACGAAGTCGCCGTCCAGGTTGCGGATCTGCTCCAGCAACTCGGCCGATTCCTTCGACGGATGGCCGCCGACCTGCAGCAGGGCCAGCACCAGCGAATTGAACTCGTGGCCCATCGGCAGGCCGGCGAAGCGAACGCCGACGTCGGTGCCGACGCGGTTGATCGCGAAGGAGGGCCTGCGGGCATCGCCGCCGTCACGGACCAGCGTGATCTTGTCGGAGAGCGAGTCGATGTCTTCCAGCAGCCCCAGCATCTCCTGCGACTTCGCCGAATCGTCCAGCGACGCGACCAGTTCGATGGGCTGGGTGATGCGGTCCAGGTAGGCCTTCAACTGGGTCTTCAGATTGGCGTCCAGCATGGCATTGTTTCCCAACGTCTCTTCCGGGTCAGACCGTCGGCCTTGATCCGCGGTGGTCCGGGCGGTGAATGGGCATCCCCGCTGAAGGCAGGGCGTCTGTCCGGGCATTGCGTCCGGCTTTGAAACAGTGAAGAGGTCGAAACGTCATCGTCCTCCCCGCGCAGGTGGGGATCCAGGCTTTGAAAAAACTGCGACAAAAAGCGCGCCTGGGTTCCTGCCTTCGCGGGGACGGGAAGATCGGAGATGCGAAAACCGACAGCGAGAAAACCGGCAACCGGGAAACCGATTGCGGAAACGGCGTGACGGGTTGCCGGAAGCCGCGGAGGGTGCGGTTCGGGCATGGCGGCCGGCCCGGAAGGGCGGCGGAACTGGTTGCGGCGGCACGGCTGCGGCGGCCGGGACGGTCCCACCGAAGCTGGGGCAGGACCGATCCTGGCGGATCGGAGCGGATCGGGGCGGGGCCGGCCGAAGCCGGCCCCCGATCCGTCAGGTCCCGCGAGGGTCCTTAGATCTTGCCGACCAGGTCGAGCGACGGGGCGAGGGTCTTCTCGCCTTCCTGCCACTTGGCCGGGCAGACCTCGCCCGGGTGGGCGGCGACGTACTGGGCGGCCTTGACCTTGCGCAGCAGCTCCTTGGCGTCGCGGCCGACGCCGCCGGCGGTGACCTCGACGATCTGGATCTTGCCGTCCGGATCGACGACGAAGGTGCCGCGGTCGGCCAGGCCGGCTTCCTCGATCAGGACCTCGAAGTTGCGGCTGATCGCCAGCGTCGGGTCGCCGATCATGGTGTACTGGATCTTGCCGATGGCCGGCGAGGTGTCGTGCCAGGCCTTGTGGCAGAAGTGGGTGTCGGTCGAGACGCTGTAGATCTCGACGCCCAGCTTCTGGAATTCAGCGTAGTTGTCCGCCAGGTCTTCGAGCTCGGTCGGGCAGACGAAGGTGAAATCGGCCGGATAGAAGAAGAAAATCGACCACTTGCCCTTCAGATCGGCGTCGGTCACGTCGATGAACTTCCCGTTCTTGAACGCGGTCGCCTTGAAGGGCTTAATCTCGGTGTTGATCAACGACATTGTGTTCTCCGATGGGGTGCGATGAATGAGTGTCGCCTCTTCCCCGGCCGTCGGGCCGTGACGCGTTCGACGTAGTGCGGCGCGTCATGTCAGACAAGGGGATATGCCTTCGTGTCCGGGGTGGTGGGGCGCTGCTCCGTGTCCGGTTGACGGGTGAAGGAATACGGGAATCCGCTTATCAAGAAAAGCAGAAAATACTAATTGAACTGATCGATTTATCCGATTACATGACCGGGTATGAAACCGCTCCCCACCCTGCGCCAGCTCCGTTATCTCGTCGCCGTCGTCGATCGCCGCCATTTCGGGCAGGCGGCGGAGTCCTGCCTCGTCAGCCAGTCGACCCTGAGCGCCGGCCTTCAGGAGCTGGAGGAACTGCTCGGGGCGACGCTGGTGGAGCGCACGCGCCGGTCGGTGCTGCCAACCCCGCTCGGCCGTGAAATCGCCGAACGCGCGCGCCAGTTGCTCAAGGGGGCGGAGGAACTGGTCGACATCACCCGGTCGGCCGCCGACCCGATGTCGGGCTCGCTGCATCTGGGCGTGATCCCGACCATCGGCCCCTTCCTGATCCCCCGGGTCATGCCGGCCCTGCGCGAGACCTTTCCCCGCCTGCGCCTGTACCTGCGCGAAGACCAGACCGCGCGGCTGCTGGACCAGTTGAACGCGGGCAAGCTGGATGCCGCACTGCTGGCCTTGCCCTACCCGACGGGCGACCTGGAGACGGAGGACATCGCCGAGGACCATTTCTCCTTCGTCTGCCCGGCCGACCACCGGCTGAGCGGCACCGATCCCACCCAGCCGGTCGCCGTCCCGTCCGAGGACCTGCTGCTGCTGGAGGACGGCCACTGCCTGCGCGACCATGCCATGGCCGCCTGCGCGCTGGATGCCACGCCGCACAACACGGCCTTCCAGGGCACCAGCCTGCACACGCTGGTGCAGATGGTCGCGAACGGGCTGGGGGTGACGCTGCTGCCGCAGATGGCGGTCGATTCGGGCATCCTGCGCGGGCTCGACCTGACGGTGCGCCCGCTGGCCGGCGACCGTCCCGGCCGCCGCATCGCGCTCGCCTGGCGCCGCACCTCCGGGCGCAAGGAAACCTTCCAGTGCCTGGCCGCGGCCCTGCGGGAGGAGATGACGCGCCAAGGCGGCTGAGGGAGGCGGCCGAGGATGCCGGTCGGGAGGGCCGGCTCCTCAAGGCCGCCGGGCGGTCCGCCGCAAAGAATCGCTTGGTCCGGCCGGAGCGAGGTGGTTTAAACGGGGCGCTTTCAGCGTCGCCGTCCTTTGTCCACCCCGTTTCCGGGACACCCATCGTCATGACCGACACCGCCCCCCTGTTCGACCGCGTGGCCATCATCGGCATCGGCCTGATCGGCTCCTCCCTGGCGCGGGCGCTGGCGGACTACGGGATCGCCCGCAGCATCGTCTGCGCCGACCGCAGCGAGGCGGCCTGCGCCAAGGCGCTGGAACTGGGCATCGTGGCGGAGGCCACCACCGACCTGTCGGCGGCGCTGGCGGGGGCCGGCCTCGTGATCCTGGCGACGCCGGTCGGCAGCTTCGCCGCGGTCGGGGAACAGATGGGGCCGCTGCTGGCGCCCGGCACCATCGTCACCGACGTCGGCTCGGTCAAGCAGGCGACGCTGCGCGACGTCGGGCCGCACCTGCCGGACGGCGTCCACCTGATCCCCGGCCACCCGGTGGCGGGCACCGAGCATTCCGGGCCGGAAGCCGGGTTCGCCACCCTGTTCCAGGGCCGCTGGTGCATCCTGACCCCGCCGCCCGGGGCCGACCGGGAAGCGCTGGAGGCGGTGAGCGCGATGTGGCGCCGGGTCGGCTCCACTGTCGAGATCATGGATGCCAGCCACCATGACCGGGTGCTGGCCATCACCTCCCACCTGCCGCACCTGATCGCCTACACCATCGTCGGCACCGCGTCGGACCTGGAGGAGGACACCAAGTCCGAGGTGATCAAGTTCTCCGCCGGCGGCTTCCGCGACTTCACCCGCATCGCCGCCAGCGATCCGGTGATGTGGCGCGACGTGTTCCTGAACAACCGCGAAGCCGTCCTGGAGATCCTGCAGCGCTTCACCGAGGACCTGACCGCCCTCCAGCGCGCCATCCGCTGGGGCGAGGGCCAGCAGCTCCAGGACCACTTCACCAAGACCCGTGCCATCCGGCGGGGGATCATCGACGCCAAGCAGGCGTAAGGGACAGGCGTAAGGGACAGGCGTAGGGGAGCGGGCGGACTTCGGCCGGCGCGGGGGGCCGGGAACCGGGTGCCGGTTACGACGCCCGCAGCGCGCCCAGGAAGCCGTCCACCTCCTGCCGCATCCGCCCCGCGTCGCCGGTGACGGCGTCGACGGAGCGCACCATCACCGCGCTGGCCTGTTCGGCCGAGGCCGCGGCGGCGGTGACGGCGGCGATGTTGCCGGACACGTTGCGGGTGCCGTCGGCGGCGTCCTGGATGTTGACGGCGATCTCGCCGACCGCGGCGCTCTGCTGCTCGACCGCGGCGGCCACCTCGCCGGCGATGCCGTTCAGGCGGACGATGGTGCGGGCGACCGCGCCGATGGTCTCGACCGCCGTGCCGGAGGCGTCCTGGATCTCGGCGATGCGCGCCTGGATCTCCGCCGTGGCCTTCGCGGTCTGGCCGGCGAGCTGCTTGACCTCGCTCGCCACCACGGCGAAGCCCTTGCCCGCTTCGCCGGCGCGGGCGGCCTCGATGGTGGCGTTCAGCGCCAGCAGGTTGGTCTGGCCGGCGATGCCGGAAATCATGTCGACCACCTTGCCGATCTCCTCCGCCGCTTCGGCCAGGCTGCCCATCACCGCGGTGCCGCGTTCGGCGTCACGCGTGGCGTCGGCGGCGATGCCGGCGGAATCGGCGACGAGGCGGGCGATGCCGGCGAAGCTGGCCGACAGTTCGGTGGTGGCGGCGGCGACGCTGTCGACGTTGGCCGAGGCGCGTCCGGCGGCCGAGGAGGCCATGTCGGAATGGCGGGCGGTTTCGGCGGCGCCGCCGGCCATGGCGGCGGCGGCGGCGGCCATCTCACCGGTGGAGGCGCCCAGCGCTTCGACCAGCCGCTTCACCGTCGCCTCGAAGCCGTCGGCGAGGCTGTGCAGTTCACGGCGCCGTTCCTCCGCCGCGGCGGTCTTCAGCTCCTCCTGTTCCTTCTGCAGCCGCTCGGCGTCCAGCATGGTGTCGCGGAACACCCGCGCCGCGCCGGCCATGCGGCCGATCTCGTCACGGCGGCTGTCGTCGAGCTCGGCGGAGAAGTCGCGGGCGGCCAGCCGCTCCAGCGCACTGGCGACGTCGAGGATCGGGCGGGAGATGCCGCGCACCAGCACCACGCCGAAACCGAGGGCCAGCAGCGTGCAGAGGGTCACCCCGCCCAGCACCATGGCGTGGGCGCTGCGGTAGACGGAGGCACCCTGGTCGGCGACCGCGCCGGCATCGGTCATCGTCCCGTCGACCAGCGCGTCCAGCGCCTCCTGGACGCGGGCGAAGGCGACGGCGCTCGGGCGCTTGAAGACGCTGGTGGCGGACTTGGCGTTGCCCTCGCGGGAGAGGGCGCGCACCCGTTCCGCCGCGGCGACATAGGTGGTCCAGGCCTCGTCGAAGCCCGCCAGCCGTTCGGCACCGGTCCCGGCGGTGAAGCGGGCGCCGGCGGCCTCGCGGCGCGACGCCACGGCCGCGGCGGCTTCCTGGAAGCCGGTTTCGGCCTGGCCGACCTGAAGCTCGTTGGTGGCGAGCGCGTAGGCTGCTTCGGCGATGCGGTAGCCCTGCGCCGCCGCCGTCAGTTGGCCGGCGAGCTGCGTCGCCGGCAGCGACCGGCTGCGCATGGTTTCCGCCGCGCCGTTTAGGATTTCAAGGCGGCTGAGCGTGAAGGTCCCGAAGGCGCCGGCCATCACCACGGTGCCGAGCACCGCGACGATGATCTTCGCCCGGATGGTGAGACGTCCCGATGCCGTGTTCTTCGCCAATTCGCCGCCCCGTCGCCACGCTGCCAGCCGAGTGCCGCCTGAAAGACTACCAAGCGCGGCCCACGATTTTATTAATACGAATGTTTAAAATAATCAACGGACATGGGCGGCTTGAAGCATGACCTCGGGGGCGGGGCGGTCGTGCTGGCCGGCAGGTCCCGACCGGTGCCGGCGGGCCGGCGGCGGCCGCGATGGCGGGGATGGCGAAAACGAAACGGCCGCCGCACCAGGGCTGGTGCGGCGGCCGTTTCGGGACCGGCTGAGGATGGAGATCAGGCGGCCTTGCGAACGGAGCCCAGTTCGGTGAACAGCTTCACCACGGCCTCGACGAACTCGTTGAGCTGGTCCTGGCCGAGGGCCGAGACCGTGATGTCGTCGACGACCAGCGGCTCTTCGCTGATCTTGCCGCCGGCGGCCTGCAGGTCGGCGCGGTAGGCTTCCGGAGCGGCCAGCAGCCGGCCGCGCAGCTTGCCGGGGATGGCCAGCAACTGGATGCCCTGGTCGATCGCGGCGATCGGCTTGCCGGCGTCGAGGAAGTGGCCGACGATGCGGCGGGTGTGGGCCGACTGCTGCAGCTTCGCCACGCTGCGCTCACCGCCCGGCAGCAGCAGCATGTCGAAGTCGGCGCCGAGCGCCTCGCTCAGATGCTTGTCCACCGGGAAGTAGTGGCCCCAGGACTTGCCGTGCCAGCCGTTGACCAGACCCGTCTCGGTCGAGATGGTGCGCAGGGTGGCCCCGGTCTTGATCAGGGCGCGCTGCGGCTCGGTCATCTCCGCTTCTTCGAAGCCGTTGGAGACGAGGATGGCAATGGACTTTCCTGCGAGCGATTGATCCATACTGTCATGTCCTTTCATCGTTTCGACCAAGGACGCCGGAGCATCTTCCTTCGTCGGGTCGACCCGGAGGCGCGTCGCCTCGGGAAGAACCCGCCGCGGCGGGGGAAAGCGGCGGTTGGGAATCGGTCATCGCCGCGCATGCGAATGCGCGGCGGCCAGTCCCGCCCGCCGGTGCCCTGCGGTCAGGTGCCGGCGTTTGGGACCTTTACGTCCCGGATCGGTTTGTTTTGAGCATGGACGCTTAATTGGTCCCGAAGCCCCCGCAAGTCAACAAGGGATTCCGCGGCGCACCCAAGCCGGCGGCGGCGCGCAACGGCGCGGGCAAGGTGGATATGACCGTGATTTTCCAGTTCCGCTCAAGACTTTCGGGCTATCTCTCCGGTACCACCGGTTGATGACGTGCAGGTCTGCCATACCATAGGGGCGGGGCTTGCGCGGCCTCCTGCGCGTGGATCCGGGGCGACGGTGGCCCGGCTTCTTCGGCCGGCGCCCTGCCGATGAAAAAAACGGCCGGGGGGAAGGCCCCCGGCCGTCGGCAAGTCATAGCATCAGCCGTTCGAAAAGATCCGGCTCGCACCCCGGATCACGGACCAGTCCCAATGATCGGAACCTGCGATCAATGGAACTGATCAGCCTCGGTGGAGTCCTTGTAGGCGGTGGTCGAGGAGGTTCCGCCCGAGATCGCCGTGGCGACCGCGTCGAAGTAACCGGTGCCGACCTCGCGCTGGTGCTTGGTCGCGGTGTAGCCCTCGGCCTCGGCCTCGAACTCGGCCTGCTGCAGTTCGGAGTAGGCGGCCATGCCGCGGGCGGCGTAGCCCTTGGCCAGCTTGAACGCGGAGTAGTTCAGGCTGTGGAAGCCGGCCAGCGTCACGAACTGGAACTTGTAGCCCATCGCGCCCAGCTCGCGCTGGTACTTGGCGATGGTCGCATCGTCGAGGTTGGCCTTCCAGTTGAAGCTCGGCGAGCAGTTGTAGGCCAGCATCTTGTCCGGGAATTCCTTGTGAACCGCCTCGGCGAAGCGGCGGGCTTCGTCCAGGTTCGGCTTGGAGGTTTCCCACCACATCAGGTCGGAATAGGGGGCGTAGGACAGGCCGCGGGCGATGCAGTGGTCGACGCCCATGCCCTTCTTCAGGCGGAAGAAGCCCTCGGTGGTGCGGCCGGCGTCGAAATCGATGAAGGGATGGTCGCGCTCGTCGATGTCGGAGGTGATGAGCTGCGCCGACTCGGCGTCGGTGCGGGCGATCACCAGGGTCGAGGTGCCGCAGACGTCGGCGGCCAGGCGGGCGGCGTTCAGCGTGCGGATGTGCTGCTGCGTCGGGATCAGGACCTTGCCGCCGAGGTGGCCGCACTTCTTCTCAGAGGCGAGCTGGTCTTCCCAGTGCACGCCGGCCGCACCCGCCTTGATCATCGCCTTCATCAGCTCGAAGGCGTTCAGCGGGCCGCCGAAGCCGGCCTCGGCGTCGGCGATGATCGGCGCGAACCAGTAGGTGTCGCCCTTGCCCTCGGAAGTCTGGATCTCGTCGGCGCGCTTGAAGGTGTTGTTGATGCGCTCGACCACCGCCGGGACCGAGTTGACCGGATACAGGCTCTGGTCCGGGTACATCTGGCCGGCGGTGTTGGCATCGCCGGCGACCTGCCAGCCCGACAGATAGATGGCCTTCAGCCCGGCCTTGACCGCCTGCATCGCCTGGTTGCCGGTCAGGGCGCCCAGCGTGTTGATGTAGGGCTCGGTCTTCAGCAGCTCCCACAGGCGGCGCGCGCCCAGCTCGGCCAGCGTGTACTCGATCTTGACCGAACCGCTCAGACGCTTGACGTCGTCCATGGTGTAGTCGCGGCGGATGCCCTCGTAACGGGCGGCGTGGATGGCGGCCTTGGTCTTCTCATCGAGCGACATGGTCGGTTTCCTTCTGTCCGGAACGCCCGGTACGCTGGGCGAATGGATGGTCTCGGGGCGGGCCTTCTGTCGGTCCCCGCGGTCTCGTCGCAGCGGCGTTTCCTCCCGCCGTCTTCTGCTGCTCCTGACCGTCTTCGGGACCGCTTGCGCTTTACAGCGCGGCCGTGGATCAAGAGTTAAGCCCGCCTTGGATGCGTTGCAATAAGCCCTTGTTTGTAAAAAGGTCCGCTTGTAAACTGCCGTTCGAAAAAAGCTGTAAATCGGTAAATTTTGTAAATCCGAAAAACCGTTCCGGGCATCCGGTGCGAGGCTGGGGGAAGCATCGTGGCGATCATGGAAAAGAAGGCGATGCTGGGACCCAAGGTCCGCCGCCTGCGCCGCGACCATGGACTGACCCAGGCGCAGATGGCGGAGCAGCTCGGCATCTCCCCCAGCTACCTGAACCTGATCGAACACAACCAGAGGCCGGTCACCGTTCCGCTGCTGCTGAAGCTCGGGCAGCGCTTCGGCGTCGATCTTCAGGCCTTCGCCGAGGACGAGGAGAGCCGGCTGGTCGCCGGGCTGCGCGAGGTGTTCGCCGATCCGCTGTTCGACGGCTCCGACATCAAGAACCAGGACTTCCGCGAACTGGCGGCGGTGGCGCCGACGCTGGGGCAGGCGGTGGTGGCGCTCTACCGCGGCTACCGCGGCGCGCGCGACGACCTGCAGGCGCTGGCCGAGCGGGTGGCCGACCGCGAGAAGCTGCATCTGGTGCAGCACACCGGCTTCCCGCAGGACCAGGTCCGCGACCTCTTCCAGGCCCAGTCCAACCACTTCTCCGACCTGGAGGAGGCCGCGGAAAGCCTGTGGCAGGACGGTAAGCTGGAGCGGGGCGACATCTACCGCGGGCTGGCCGACTGGCTGAACACCCAGCACAGCGTCCGCGTCCGCCTGCTGCCGTCGGAGGTGATGGGCTACGCCGTGCGCCGCTTCGACCGCCACAGCCGCCGCATCCTGCTGTCGGAGATGCTGGCGCCGTCGGGCCGCACCTTCCAGCTCGCCTGCCAGATCGCGCTGCTGCGCCACCGCGACCTGCTGAACCGCATCGTCGAGGCCGCCAACCTGGCGGACGACGAGGCGCGGCGGCTCGCCCGCATCGGGCTGGCCAACTATTTCGCCGCCGCGGTGCTGATGCCCTACCAGCGCTTCCTGGAGGCGGCGGCCCAGGTGCGCTACGACATCGAGATCCTGCGCCGGCGCTTCGATGCCTCCTTCGAGCAGGTCTGCCACCGGCTCACCACGCTGCACCGGCCGGGAGCCAAGGGGGTGCCGTTCTTCTTCATGCGGGTGGACAGCGCCGGAAACGTGTCGAAGCGCTTCTCCGGCGCCGGCTTCCATCTCGCCCGCTTCGGCGGCGGCTGCCCGCGCTGGATCGTCTACGAGGCGTTCGGCACGCCGGGCAAGATCCACAGCCAGATGGCGGAGATGCCGGACGGAACCGCCTATTTCTCGATCGCCCGCACCGTGGCCAAGACCGGCGGTGGCCACCGCAGCCCGCCGCAGCAGTTCGCCGTGGCGCTGGGCTGCGACGTCCAACATGCGGCGCAGGTCACCTATGCGGACGGTTTCGACCTGTCCAACACCGATGCGGCGACGCCGATCGGCGTCAACTGCCGGCTCTGCCCGCGGCTGAACTGTTCGCAGCGGGCATTCCCGCCGCTGAATCACCGGCTTATCGTCGACGAGAACCTGCGCGGCCTGTCCCCCTACCTGTTCGCGCCGCCCAGTGCCGAATAGGCGGCCGGTTGACCGGGATCAATGTTCTACGGCAGTGCTTGTGTTGTTTTTGCGGAAGCCCGCCAACCGGCTGGTATAAATCCGTGGCCTTCGGCCGGGTTTGTTGATAGGTTTCGGCCGTTGCGTCGCGGCAGCTCCGCTGTTTTCCATGCACCGGCCACCTGAACGCAGCGTCCCGGACATCGGCATCTCACGTCGCCAACAGAGCTTGGCACCGACAGGTTTTGGAACGCCCCCATGAGCAACTTGATCAAAGAGCGCGTGCTGACCGTTCACCACTGGACCGACACGCTGTTCAGCTTCACCACCACGCGCGATCCCTCCTTCCGCTTCCTGCCGGGGCAGTTCACCATGATCGGGCTGGAGGTCGAAGGCCGGCCCCTGCTGCGCGCCTACAGCCTGGTCAGCGCGCATTACGAGGAGACGCTGGAGTTCTTCAGCATCAAGGTGCAGGACGGCCCGCTGACCTCGCGCCTGCAGCACCTCAAGGAAGGCGACACGCTGCTGGTGAACCGCAAGGCGACCGGCACCCTGATCACCGACAACCTGCTGTCCGGGCGCAACCTGTACCTGCTGAGCACCGGCACCGGCCTGGCGCCGTTCCTCAGCATCATCAAGGACCCGGAGATGTACGAGAAGTTCGACCGGGTGATCCTGACCCACGGCACCCGCACGGTGGCGGAACTGGCCTACGACGACCTGATCCATCACAATCTGCCGGAGAACGAGTTCTTCGGCGAGCAGGTGAAGGAGAAGCTGCTCTATTACCCGACCGTGACGCGCGAGCCCTTCCGCAACCAGGGCCGCCTGACCACGCTGATGGAGACGGGCAAGCTGTTCACCGACCTCGGCCTGCCGGATCTCGACGCCGAGAAGGACCGGGTGATGATCTGCGGCAGCCCGGCCATGCTGGCCGAGACCACGGCGATGATGGAGCGCCGCGGCTTCGTCATGGGCACCAACGGCGAGCCGGGCGGCTTCGTCATCGAGAAGGCGTTCGTCGAGCGCTGAGCGGATGGGGGCAGGGAAGGGGGCCAGGGACGGAGGCAGGCGGCCGCTGCGGGATTTGTCGCCGGCGGCCGGAATAAACCTCCCCCTCCGCCGGTTTACCAGATCGTGACGAAGGCACGTCACTCAATCCTTGACCGACCTGGCGGGCGCGCCTCTCACGGGGCGCGCCCTTTTTCCCGTCATCCCGGCCTCCGGGTTTTCTGGCGGGGCGGGTGAATAAAATCGCCCCGGCGCCTGTTGGTGCGACGGTCACCGTTCAAACCGTCAAGCCTTTGGTGTAGACATCCCGCCCATGCGCCTGATCCTCATCCTCGCCGCGATGATCGTCGCCGGCCTCGCGAATCTCGCCGTCTGGTCCCTGCCGAACCGCCCGGTGCCGCTCGACCCGCCGCCGGGCGGCAAGCTGCGCAGCGTGTCCTTCGCCCCCTTCCGCGACGGCCAGAGCCCGCTGACCCACGTCTTCCCGACGACCGCCCAGATCGAGGAGGATCTGGCGGCGCTCGCCCCGCAGGTGGCCGGCGTGCGCACCTACACCTCGCTGGAGGGGCTGGAGGTGGTCCCGGAGCTGGCGCGCAAGCACGGGCTGACGGTCACCATGGGGGCCTGGCTGTCTTCCAAGACCGACAAGAACGAGGCCGAGATCGCCTCGCTGATCGACCTCGCCAACCGCTACCCCGACACCATCACCCGCGTCATCGTCGGCAACGAGGTGCTGCTGCGGCGGGAGCTGACGCCCGAGCAGGTGGCCGGCTACATCGACCGCGTCAAGGCGGCGGTGAAGCAGCCGGTGTCCTACGCCGACGTCTGGGAATGGTGGCTGAAATACCCGCAGATCGCGGATCACGTCGATTACCTGACCATCCACCTGCTGCCCTACTGGGAAGACGTGCCGGCCGGCGTCGAGGGCGCCACCGAGCGCATCCGCCACAGCTACCGCATCATCGCCGAGCGTTTCCCCGGCAAGCCGATCCTGGTCGGCGAGACCGGCTGGCCGACCGCCGGGCGGTCGCGCGGCGCCGCGGTCCCCGGGCTGGTCAACAAGGCGAAGTTCGTCAACGCCTTCGTCCGGCTCGCCGACCGCGAAGGCTTCGACTACAACGTGATCGAGGCCTTCGACCAGGAATGGAAGGCGAAGCTGGAGGGCACCGTCGGCGGCCACTGGGGCCTCTACGACGCCGACCGCACGCCGAAATTCTCGCTGGCCGGGCCGGTGGTCGACAATGTGCGCTGGCCGTGGCTGTTCGCCGCCTCCAGCGGGCTGGCGCTGGTGCTGCTGGGCTGGCTGGCCCTGCTGCCGCGCCGGCTGCCCGGCACCGGCTGGGCGGCGCTGATCCTGCTGACCCAGGCGCTTGCCACCCTTTATGTCCGCGCCGCCTTCGTCGCCCAGCACGGCAAGCACTACTGGCAGGACACCACGCTCGCCGTCGGCATGCTGGCCCTGACCGCTGCCCTGTCGCTGGCGGTCCTGCTGACCGCCCGGCGGGCGCTGGCCAGCGGCGGGCTGGCGCGCGAGCCGCTGGTCGGCCTGCGCCATCCGCGCCCGGTGCTGTCGCGCACCGAGCGGGTGGGGCGGTGGAGCGCGGTGGCGCTCGGGGTGGTGGCCCTGGCCTGGTCGCTGCTGATCGTCTTCGACGGCCGCTACCGCGACTTCCCCAACCCCTACCTGCTGATCCCGGCCGTCGCCCTGCCGGCGCTGGGGCTGATCCGCGCCGCCCGCCGCCCGGCCGGGACCGACATCCACAACGCGCTCGGCGTCGCCAGCCTGTTCCGCCCGGCCGTGCCGGCGGCGATCGAGCCGGCGCGCGGCCTGTGGGGCGCCGTCCGCCGCCTGCCGGTGGAAACGCTCCTTGCCGCCGGCCTGCTGCTGGGTGCGGTTCTGACCGTGGTGGCGGAAGGGTTCGTGCCGCTCGAATCGCTGATCTACGGACAGCTTCCGTTCATGGCGGCGCTGCACGAGGTCGACTGGTCGCTCCCGAACTGGGAGGCGCTCGGATGGGCGGGGCTGCAGGTCCTGCTGGCGCTGCCGTTCCTCGCCACCGTCTGGACTGCGAGGCGGCCGCTGCGGCGGATTTGAGGCGGCCTCCGCCCCGTCGCCGCCGAGTGGCAACGAAAGCGCCCCTCTTCCGCCTCGGGAGAGGGGCGTTTTCGTTGCTGCACGGAAGACCCGCGCTGTCCGCGCGTTGTTGCGCCCGCAACGGCTCTGTGGATTGATGGGCGTCCACCCGACCAGCCGGAGCCCCCTCCATGTCCCCAGACCTGTGGCTTGCCTTCGCCGCCGCCTCCATCCTCATGCTGATGATCCCCGGCCCGACGGTGCTGATCGTCGTCTCCTACGCGCTCGGCCACGGCCGGCGGTCGGCGATGGCGACGGTGGCCGGTGTGGCGCTGGGCGACTTCACGGCGATGACCGCCTCGATGCTCGGGCTGGGCGTCCTGCTGTCGACCTCGGCGATGCTGTTCACCGGCCTGAAATGGCTGGGGGCCGCCTATCTCGTCTGGCTCGGCCTGAAGCTGTGGCGGGCGCCGGTCACGCCGGGCGAGGTGGAGGCGGAGCAGGCGGCCGTGCGGCCCTGGCGCATGATGCTGCACACCTATGCCGTCACCGCGCTGAACCCCAAGAGCATCGTGTTCTTCGTCGCCTTCCTGCCGCAGTTCCTCGACGCCGGCCGGCCGCTGTTCGACCAGATGCTGGTGATGGAGGCGACGTTCCTGGTTCTGGCGACGCTGAATGCCGCCGGCTACGCCCTGCTCGCCTCGGCGGCGCGGCGGGCGGTGCGCGCGCCGGCGGTGCAGCGGACGGTCAACCGCGTCGGCGGTTCGCTGCTGATGGGGGCCGGGCTGCTGACGGTCGCCTGGAAGCGGACGGTATGACGCAACCCCGCCTTGCCCGCCATGTTGACAAGGGTGGATAACCTTACCAGAAATTGATTGAACATGCATGGATGCACGCGCCGGTCGGATTTTCCGGTGGCGGGAGCGGAACGACCGGCGGGGACGGCGATGGTCGATGGCTGGGACGCGGATGATGCGACGTCGCATAACGATGTGCTGGAGTTCGCCGCCGAAACCGAGGAGAGGGACGTCGGCCGCGACTGGCCGCCCTGGCTGATCCTGATCGTCGACGACGACATGGAGGTCCATGCGATCACCCGCGTCGTCCTCGGCGAGATGGTCTTCGAGGAGCGGCCGGTCCGCTTCCTGTCGGCCTACAGCGCCAGGCAGGCGCGCGACCTGCTGGCCGCGCATCCGGGCATCGCCGCCATCCTGCTCGACGTGGTGATGGAGACGGACGACGCCGGCCTGAGGCTGGTCCGCCATATCCGCGACGGACTTGGCAACCACCATGTCCGCATCATCCTGCGCACCGGCCAGCCGGGACAGGCGCCGGAACGGCAGGTGATCGCCGCCTACGACATCAACGACTACAAGGCCAAGAGCGAGCTGACGGCACAGAAGCTGTACACCGCCACCGTCGCCGCCCTGCGCTCCTACCGGCACATCGACACGATCGAGCGCAATCGCCGGGGTCTGGAGCGGGTGATGGAGGCTGCCGACCGCCTGGCCGGCCAGCGGACCTGCGCCGATTTCCTTGCCGCCTTGCCCGGGGAGGCGGCGGCGCTGATGACGGATGCCCGCTCGGTCCTGCTGCCCGGCGACGGGGAGGGGCCAGGAGGGCCGCCGGAGCTTGCCGCGGCGGTGGCCGCGGCGCTCGGCGACGGCCGCCCGCGCTGGGGCGCCGGGTACGGCGTCGCGGTCCTGCGCAGCCGCGACGCGCCGCCGCTGGCGCTCTGCCTGCTCGGCGGTCCCTTCCAGGAGGTGGACCGTCCGCTGTTCGAGCTCCTGTGCGCCAAGGCGGCGACGGCGCTCGACAACCTGCGGCTTTACGAGCGGCTGCACCAGGCCCAGGTCGCCACCGTCCATGCGCTGGGCAAGCTGGCGGAGTACAAGGACGAGGTCACCGGCGACCATGTCCGGCGGCTGGGCCGCTGGGCGACCGCCATCGCCCGGGAGCTGCGCGCCCGCGGCGACTTCGCCGGCGAGCTGGACGAGGGGTTCTGCGACACCATCGGGCTCGCCAGCGTCCTGCACGACGTCGGCAAGGTCGGCATCCCCGACGCCATCCTGCGCAAGCCGGGCCGGCTCGACCCGGCGGAGATGGCGATCATGCGCGAGCACGCCGCCATCGGCGGCAGCATCCTGCGCGATGCCGGCATCGGGGCCGACCGCCGCGGCTACCTGTCGATGGGCGCCGAGATCGCCGAGAGCCATCACGAGAAATTCGACGGCAGCGGCTATCCGCACGGTTTGGCCGGCGACGCCATCCCGCTGTCCGGCCGGATCGTCGCCGTCGTCGACGTCTTCGACGCGCTGCTCCACCACCGCCCCTACAAGAAGGCGTGGGACATCGGCGAGGTGCTGGACCTGCTGCGGACCGAGTCCGGCCGCCACTTCGACCCGCGGGTGGTCTCCGCCTTCCTGGCCGTGCTGGGGCGGGACGGGGCGGGGGCCTAGGCAGCCCCGGCGGCCCGGGCGGCGCTCACATCCCCAGGACGTTCCGCATCGTGTAGAGGCCCGGCGTCTTGTCCCGTGCCCACAGGGCGGCGCGGACCGCGCCCTTTGCGTAGATCTGGCGGCCGGACGCCTTGTGGGTCAGCTCGATCCGCTCGCCGTCGCCGGCGAACATCACGGTGTGGTCGCCGATCACGTCGCCGCCGCGCAGGGTGGCGAAGCCGATCTCGCCGCGCGGGCGCGCGCCGGTGTGGCCGTCGCGGACCTTCTGCCAGACATCCTCCAGCGCCACGCCGCGCCCGGCCGCCGCGGCGTGGCCGAGGCCGAGCGCCGTGCCCGACGGCGCATCCACCTTCCGGCGGTGGTGCATCTCCAGGATGTCGATGTCGAAGTCGTCGTCCAGCGCGTGGGCGACCTGCTCCACCAGCGCCAGCAGCAGGTTGACGCCCAGCGACATGTTGGGCGACTGGACGATCGGCGTGTGGGTGGCGGCCTGGGCGACCGCGGCCTGCTGCGACGGGTTCAGCCCGGTGGTGCCGATGACCAGCACGGTTTCCGACTGGGCGGCGAGGGCGGCGTGGCGCTCGGTGGCCTCGGGGCTGGTGAAGTCGATCACCGCATCGGCCTGGGCGAACAGTGCCGCCGGATCGTCGATGGCGGTCACCCCCAGCGGTTCGAGCCCGGCCAGCACTCCCAGATCCTTGCCCAGCGCCGGGCCGCCGACCCGCTCGGTGCCGCCGGCCAGCGTGCAGCCGGCGGTCGCCGCGATCTCGCGCACCAGCATCTGCCCCATGCGCCCCGCGCACCCGACGACACCGATCTTCATGACGCCAATCCCCTGTTCGAGCTGTCCGAGCCGGGCTTCACCCGCTGCCAGCAGCGGTTTAGCACAGGCTCCGCCCCGGCTTAAGCGCCAAGGCAGCCGCGCAGCGACGCGGCGAGGGTGCGCAGCAGGGTGGGGTAGAGCGCCTCGCCCTCCGGCAGGCCGGCCCCCTCGGGGTCGAGGACGCCGGTCCTGGCCTTCGTGCCCTCCACCACGGTCTGCACCAGGGCCGGCTCGAACTGCGGCTCGGCGAAGACGCAGGCCGCCCCCAGCCCGGCGATCTTGGCGCGGATCGCCGACAGCCGCTTGGCCGAGGGTCGGCGGTCCGGGCTGACGGTGATCGAGCCGACCGCCGACAGGTCGTAGCGCGCCTCGAAATACTGATAGGCGTCGTGGAAGACGACGAAGGGCCTGTCCTTCACCGGCGCCAGCGTCGCCTTCAGTTCGCGGTCGAGCGCGTCGAGTGCCTGGATCGTGCGCTCGGCATTGCTGCGGTAGGTTTCGGCATCCGCCGGGTCGGCGTCGGCGAGCGTCTCCGCCGTCGCGGTCACGATGGCCCGGGCGTTGGCGGGGTCGAGCCAGATGTGGCTGTTCAGCTCCTCATGCTCCTCACCGTCCCCGTGGCCGCCATGCGCCTGTCCTTCAGGTCCATGCCCTTCATGTCCATGCCCTTCGTGGCCGTGGTCATGCGCCTCCCAGGCGCCACCCTCGCGGGTCTCCAGCAGGGTCAGGCCCTTCAGTTCCATCAGGGTCAGCCGCCTGGCCCTGGTGGCGTTGGCCGCCAGCGGCTTTTCCAGGAAGCCCTCCAGTTCGGGTCCGACCCAGACAACCAGGCCGGCGGCGGACAACGCCTTCGCGTCCGACGGTTTCATCGCGTAGCTGTGCGGGGAGGCGCCGCCGCGCACCAGCAGCATCGGCTCGCCGACCCCATGCATGACCGAGGCGACCAGGGAATGGATCGGCTTGATCGACACCACCACCTTCGGCGCCTCGGCCCGGGCGGGCAGGGCGGCGGTCAGGCAGAGCGCCGCCATGGCGCCGGCTAGGGTGCCGGCCAGGGTGGCGGACAATGCGGGACGGCGCATGGGAGGGATCCTCTCGTCTTGCTGGACAGGCTGGCGGTTTCAGCGCATAGGGAACTCACGCGCAACTGGTGTCACGTTATAACGTAACATGTCAATACCCCGCACATCCCGGGACGAGTCCCCGCTCTTCGCCGGCCCGCTTGCCTGGACCGAGGATCTCACCGTCCGCTTCGGCCGCCGCACCGTGCTCGACCGCGTCAACGTCGCCGTCCAGCCGGGCGAGGTGGTGACGCTGATCGGTCCCAACGGCGCCGGCAAGACGACGCTGGTGCGCGCCGTGCTCGGGCTGGTGGCGCCCGACGGCGGCCGGGTGCTGCGGCGCCCGAACCTGCGCATCGGCTACATGCCGCAGCGGCTGTCGGTGGACCAGACGCTGCCGCTGACCGTGCGGCGTTTCCTGGCGCTCTGGCGGCCGGTGACCGCCGACCGGGTGGAGGCGGCGCTGGAGGAGGCCGGTGTGACGCGGCTGGCGGATTCGGCGGTGCAGACCATTTCGGGCGGCGAGATGCAGCGGGTGCTGCTGGCCCGCGCCTTGCTGGGCGAGCCGGACCTGCTGGTGCTGGACGAGCCGGACCAGGCGGTCGACGTCCATGGTCAGGCCGAGCTCTTCAACCGGATCGCCCAGGTGCGGCAGCGGCGCGGCTGCGGCGTGCTGCTGGTCAGCCACGACCTGCACACGGTCATGGCGCGCACCGACCGGGTGGTGTGCCTGAACGGCCATGTCTGCTGTTCCGGCCGGCCGGAGGATGTCAGCCGCCATCCCGAGTACCATGCCCTGTTCGGCGGCCATGCCCGCGACCTCGCCGTCTATGTCCACCACCACGACCATGCCCATGCCGAGGACGGCAAGGTGGTTTCGGAGCATGACGGGGGCTGCTGCCATGGATGAGTTCGTGGTCCGCGCCCTGCTGGCCGGCGGCGGCATCGCCCTGCTGGCCGGGCCTCTGGGCTCCTTCGTGGTGTGGCGGCGCATGGCCTATTTCGGCGACACGCTGTCCCACTCGGCCCTGCTCGGGGTGACGCTCGGCTTCCTGCTGGGCGTCAACCCGATGGTCGGGGTGATGGTGGTGTGCGTGGCGCTGGCCCTGGCGCTGGTGGCGCTGCAGCGGCGGCGCACCCTGGCGGCGGACACCCTGCTCGGCATCCTGTCGCACGGCTCGCTGTCGCTCGGCCTGGTGGCGCTCGCCTTCCTGGAGACCCTGCGCATCGACCTGATGGCCTATCTGTTCGGCGACATCCTGTCGGTGACCGACGGCGACCTGATGGCGATCTATGGCGGCGGGGCGGTGGCGCTGGCCGGGCTGGCGCTGCTGTGGCGCCGTCTGCTGGCGGTGACGGTGGACGAGGATCTGGCGCGGGTGGAGGGCATGCCGGTCGATGCCCTGCGGCTGGCCTTCATGCTGCTGATCGCGCTGGTGATCGCCATCGCCATGAAGATCGTCGGCATCCTGCTGATCACCTCGCTGCTGATCATCCCGGCTGCGGCCGCCCGCCGCTTCGCGCGCACGCCGGAAACGATGGCGGCCCTGGCCTCGCTGATCGGCGTCGCCGCCGTCTTCGCCGGGCTGATGGCCTCGCTGCACTGGGATCTGCCGGGGGGGCCGAGCGTGGTGGTGGCCGCGGCGGCGCTGTTCCTGCTGGGATCGCTGGTGCCGCTGCGGCGTTGATCCGGGCGGCGCTCGGATCGCGCGCCTGCAACCAGGAAAAGAACGCGGCCGCGGAATTTTCCCGTTTTCGGACGATGCCGCCCGCGCCACAGTCCCCCTGCGGACGCGATGGCGGGTGGGCCGCCATCGCCGCCGCACTGACGGAGGGTAGGAGGATGGAAAAGATCCTCACTCTCCTGATCCTGGTGCTGGAGATCGTCAAGCGGCTGCTTGACCTTCTGATGCACTAAGATCGGGCGGGCGGGCTGGGAAATCACGGCCCCCGGTCCGCCTACCCCCGATATTGGTGCCGCACCCCGCCGCTGTCAACGGGCAGCCCGAAAACACTCATTCGTCGATGTTGCGGGCGAGAACTTCGCGCTTGCCGGAGTGGTTGGGCTTGCTGACCACCCCTTCGGTCTCCATCCGCTCGATCAGGCGGGCGGCGGAGTTGTAGCCGATGCGGAGCTGGCGCTGGATGAAACTGGTCGATGCCTTGCGCTCGCGGCAGACCACCGCCACCGCCTTGTCGTAGAGGTCGTCGCCCGACCCGCCGGCGCCGCCGGGCAGCCCGCCGTCGTCGAAGGACTCGCTGCCCTCCTCATCCTCCAGGATGGCGTCGACATAGTTGGGCTCGCCCTGCGCCTTCAGGAACCTGACGATCTGCTCGACCTCGTGGTCGGAGACGAAGGGGCCGTGGACACGGGTGATGCGGCCGCCGCCGGCCATGTAGAGCATGTCGCCCTGGCCGAGAAGCTGTTCGGCGCCCTGTTCGCCCAGGATGGTGCGGCTGTCGATCTTGCTGGTGACCTGGAAGCTGATGCGGGTGGGGAAGTTGGCCTTGATGGTGCCGGTGATGACGTCGACCGACGGGCGCTGGGTCGCCATGATCAGGTGGATGCCGGCGGCACGCGCCATCTGGGCCAGCCGCTGGATCGCCGCCTCGATGTCCTTGCCGGCCACCAGCATCAGGTCGGCCATCTCGTCGACGATCACCACGATGTAGGGCAGCTCGGTGAGGTCGAGCGGCTGCTCCTCGAACAGCGGCTTGCCGGTGTCGGGGTCGAAGCCGGTCTGGACACGGCGGGTCAGCGATTCGCCGTTCTCGCGCGCCTCGCGCAGGCGGGCGTTGTAGCCCTCGATGTTGCGCACGCCCAGCTTGGACATGTTGCGGTAGCGGTCCTCCATCTCCCGCACCGTCCATTTCAGCGCGACCACCGCCTTCTTGGGATCGGTGACGACCGGCGTCAGCAGGTGGGGGATGCCCTCGTAGACCGACAGCTCCAGCATCTTGGGGTCGATCATGATGAAGCGGCAGCGCTCCGGCGGCAGCCGGTAGAGCAGCGACAGGATCATGGTGTTGATCGCCACCGACTTGCCCGAACCGGTGGTGCCGGCGACCAGCAGGTGCGGGAAGCGGGCGAGGTCGGCCACCACCGGCTGGCCGCCGATGTCCTTGCCGAGCGCCAGCGCCAGCTTGCCGCCATGCTTGTCGAAGCCTTCGGCCGCCATCAGCTCGCGCAGCAGCACCGTCTCGCGCTTGGCGTTGGGCAGCTCGATGCCGATGACGTTGCGGCCGGGGACCACGGCGACGCGCACCGAGACGGCGCTCATCGAGCGGGCGATATCGTCGGCCAGGCCGATGACGCGCGACGACTTGGTGCCGGGCGCCGGCTCCAGCTCGTACAGCGTGACCACCGGTCCGGGATGGACCTTCTGGACCTCGCCGCGCACGCCGAAATCGCCCAGCACGCCTTCGAGCTGGCCGGCGTTGCGCTGCAGCGCCTTCTCGTCGAGCTGTTCGCCGCGGACGCCGGAGGGCGGAAGCTGCAGCAGGTCGAGCGGCGGCAGCTCGTAGCCCGGAGGACCGTCCTCGTCGCCGAGGTTGAGCGACGCCTGGCGCGGGTCGAGCCGGGCGGGCTCCTTGCGCGGATCGCTCGGCGGGCGCGGTGCGACGACCGGGATCGGACGCAGGGGCTTGTCGCCGGCATCGAGCCCCGCCGAGGCCGGTCCCGCCTGGAGGGGGCCTGGCTGGCCGGGGCCGCCGGTGACCGGACCGGCGTCGAGCCCTGCCGGCGCCGTCTCCTCGCGGTTGACGCGCACCGCCTCGTCGAACTTCGAGGTTTGCCGCGGGCGGCTGGCATTGCGGTCGGCGCCGCGCAGGGCGTCGTCGACGGCGACGGAGGCCGCCTGCGCGGCCGTGCGGCCATGGCGGCGGAGCGCATCGACGCCGTTGCCGGCGCCGTGCCGGATCATCCGCACGGCGTTGACCGTGCCCCGTCCCAGCGCCCCGACGCTGGCGATCCACTCGCCGATCGTCAGGCCGGCCGCCAGGAACAGGACGAGGCCGCCGGCGACGGCGGCGGCGGTCGCGACCATCGGCTCGGCACCGAACAGGTTGCCGACGCCGCGCAGCAGGATCTGCCCGATGCTGCCGCCCGGCAGCGGCGCCAGCGGATCGGTGGAGGCGTCGGCCAGCCCGGCCAGCGCCATCGACACCAGGATCACCCCCCACAGCGCCAGCACCGTGCGGAACAGCGGGTTCCCCAGCCGGCGCTGGGCGCCCAGCCGCCAGCCCCAGAACATCGGCACCAGCGCGATGACGAAGGCGGCCCAGCCGAGGGACTGCACCAGCAGGTCGGCGAGATAGGCGCCGGCATGGCCGAACAGGTTGGTCGTTCCGGAGACGGCTTGCGCCGGGACCGAGTTCAGCGACGGGTCGTGCGGGTCGTAGCTGCCGAGCAGGACCATCAGCAGCAGCCCGAACAACCCCAGCACGAAGCCCATCGCCTCGCGCGCCCGGGCGACCACGAAGGCGCGCATGGCCGGCGAGAAGAAGGGCGGCTTCTCCTGCCGGCCGCGGGCGGAGCGCAGGCGGTCCTTCCCCTGCTCCTTGCCCGCGTCCTTCACGCCGTCACGGGGCGAGGCGTCGCGGGAGCCGGGCTTGCGCGGGCCGGCGGCTGTCCGTCCCAGGCTGGGCCGGGGGCGCGCGGAAGAGGGGCCGGCGGGTCGGGCCATGGGGTGGAAACCTCGTGCTGCGGAAAGCTGGGACTGCTGAAGGCGAAGAGGAGCGGTAGGCGGGACGGGTCAGCCGAGAATGCGGACGATCGATGCACAGGCCTGGGCGATGGTCTCGGCATCCTGGACCAGCGCCACGCGGATGAAGGCGGCGCCGGGATTCGGCTCGCCGGGGTTGGAGCGGGACAGGTAGGCGCCGGGAAGGACGCGCACGGCGCCCTCGGCCCACAGGCGCTTGGTCGCCTCCTCGCCGTCGCCGACCTCCAGCCACAGGAAGAAGCCGCCGTCCGGCCGCCGGTAGCCGTAGCGGCCGCCGAGCTCCGCTTCCGCCGCGGCGAACTTGGCGCGGTAGGCGGCGCGGTTTTCCTCGACATGGGCCTCGTCCCGCCACAGTGCGGTGCTGGCGGCCATGATCGGCAGCGGCATGCCGGCGCAACCGTAGCTGCGCAGGCGCGAGAAGCGCCCGATCAGGGCGGGGTCGCCGGCGACGAAGCCGGACCGCATGCCGGCGGCGCTCGACCGCTTGGACAGCGAATGGAAGACCAGCAGGTTGGCCCACGGGTTGCCGTCGTGGGGCAGGCGGGCCGCCACCTGCAGGGCGCCGACCGGCGGCCGGTCCAGCCAGATCTCGGCATAGCACTCGTCGACCGCCAGCACGAAGCCGTGGCGGCGGGCCAGCCCGATCGCCTTCTCCAGATAGGCGGCCGAGGCTGCGGCCCCTTGCGGGTTTGCGGGGGTGCACAGGTAGAGCAGCGCCGTGCGGTCCAGCAGGTCCGGCGCCAGGACATCGAGGTCGGGCAGGAAACCGGTCTGGCGCGTGGCCGACAGGAACACCGGCTCCGCCCCGGCCATCACCGCCGCCCCTTCGTAGGGCGCATAGAAGGGGTTGGGCATCAGCACCGCCGGCTGTTGGCCGGCCTTGCGCGTCGGCACCGCCAGCAGGGCCAGCATGAACAGCGCCTCGCGCGTGCCGGACAGCGGCAGGACCGAGCTGTCGGCATGCAGCAGCCCGGCCGGCAGCTCGTAGCGCCGGCTCAGCCAGTCGCCGACGGCGGCGCGGAATTCCGGGGTGCCGCCGACCGGCGGGTACTTGCCCCAGCCGGCGGTGTTGGCGCGGAGAGTCTCGTCGATGATCGCGGGCGGGGTGTGCTGCGGCTCGCCGACCGTCAGGACCACCGGCGCCACGTTGGCTCGGGGGGTGATCGGCGCCAGCAGGTGGGACAGCCGGGTGAAGGGATAGTCGGCCAACTGGTCGAGCCGGTCGTTGCCGATGGCCTCGGTGAAGACCGCACCGCTGTTGACGCTGAAATCGGCAGAAACCATGACGCCGGCAACCTTCCTCGCTCAACCGGGACGCCGCCCGCAACCCCGCGGCACGGCCCTGTCGCCCCTGAGGGATCGGTCCGGGGGACCGGTCCGGGGGTGGGGCCGATCCTATCGGTGCCCAACCAGGGGCACAAGCATGCAGAACCCTCGGGCCGGACGGGTGGCCGAACGGTCACAGGGTTTCATCCGGGGGATATTGACGACGGGTTTTCATCCGGGTATAAAGCGCCCGAACCGCACAGGAGGCTTCCGTCATGTCCGTCACCGCCGAGACCCTCTGCACCGCCTTCCGTGGCGACCGGCGCCTCGCCGCCGGAGCCGCGCCGGCCGTCGCCCGCGCGGTGCGGGCGGCGCTGGAGACCGACGCGGATGGGCCGCCGGTGCTGGTCTTCGAGGACGGGACGGGCCGCGCCGTCGACTTCGACCTGAGCGGGTCGGAAGCGGACCTGGACCGGCGCTATGCCGCGCCGCCGCGCGGTCCGGGCCGGCCCAGGCTGGGGGTGGTGGCGCGCGAGGTCACGCTGCTGCCGCGCCATTGGGATTGGCTGAACGCCCAGCCGGGCGGGGCGTCGGTGGCGCTGCGCAAGCTGGTGGACGAGGCGCGCCGGGACGGGGAGGAGAAGGACCGGGTGCGCCGCGCGCAGGAGGCCGCCTACCGCGTCATGTCGGCGCTCGCCGGCGACCGGCCGAACTATGAGGAGGCGGTGCGGGCGCTCTATGCCGCCGACGGCGGACGGTTCCGGGATCTGACGCGCGATTGGCCGGCCGACGTGCGGGACTATGCGGCAACGCTGGCCGCCGAGGTCTTCCCGTCACGGGGTGAGGCCGGCTGACGGGCTGTGCGCCGGCCGGTGCCGGCCATGTCCGCCGCCGGATCAGCCGCCAAATCAGCCACCAAGTCAGCCGTCGGGTCCGCCACTGCCCGGTGGAGCGGACCCGCCGCTTCCGCCCCGCCGGCACTGTCGGGCGGAGCGGCGGACTGCGGGAAACGGGCTTACAGCGCTTCGGCGTTGGTCTCGCCGGTGCGGATGCGAACGGCCTGCGCGATCTCCAGCACGAAGATCTTGCCGTCGCCGATGCGGCCGGTGTTGGCGGCCTTCTGGATCGCCTCGACCACCTGTTCGTACTGGTCGTCGCCGACGGCGACCTCGACCTTCACCTTGGGCAGGAAGCTCACGGAATATTCGGCGCCACGGTAGATTTCCGTCTGCCCCTTCTGGCGGCCGAAGCCCTTGACCTCGCTGACGGTCAGGCCCTGGATCCCGAGCGAGGTCAGTGCCTCGCGCACCTCGTCGAGCTTGAACGGCTTGATGATCGCCATAACCAGTTTCATTGTGGCTTCCCCTTAAAGCGTTGTTCCGGCCTCGGACAAGGCTATGCCGCCCCATTGCGGGGTCCGGCCCGGCTCGCCGCCCGACCGCAGTCCCGTCTGATGCCCCAGCCTGTTCGCCTCGACCGTAAAAATCAACGTTTACAAGAATCGTGCCGGTTGAAATAGGCCGCAGGAATGAGGATATGCCTGCGGATTGGGCGCTCAAAAGGGCGGCATCTGCCTATAAAGGGGGCTGCGGCGTCTGGTCCGGCGGGGTGCCGGTCCTGGCCGGGAGACGGCACTGGACAGGCGGGCTGCGGAAGACAATTGTTCACCCGCGCATGGCGGCGGCCAGGGTCCTGTCCCGGCCGACAGCCGCGCAGTGCAGAGGCGAAAGGGCAGCAGACATCATGGCCGGACTTGGCAGCGAATCGGGCACCCCGCGGGCGGTGCGGCAAGGCGGCGGCGATGCCGCCGGCTCCGCCGGGCTCATCGAGACCGAGGTGGTGGTGCTGGGCGGCGGGCTCGCCGGGCTGACCATGGCGGCGGCCCTCGCCACCGCCGGCGTGCCCGTCGTCTGCATCGACCGCGACAGCCCGGAACGCATGGGCGGCCAGGGCTTCGACATCCGCACCACCGCGATCTCCTACGCCTCGATGAAGGTGCTGGAGGGGGCGGGCGTCTGGCCGCACATGGCGGACAAGGCCGGCCCGATGCTGGACATCCGGATCGCGGACCAGTTCTCGCCGCTCTTCATCCATTACGACCACACCGAGCTGGCGATGGAGGGCAAGCACCAGCCCTTCGGCTGGATCCTCGACAACAAGGACATCCGGCATGCGCTCTTCACCCGCGCGGCGGAGCTGCCCGGGCTGGTCCACCTGGCTCCCGCCCAGGCGGTCGCGGTGGAGCGCACGCGGCGCGGCGTCACGGTGACGCTGGAGGACGGCCGCACGGTGCGCGGCAAGCTGCTGGTCGGGGCGGACGGCCGCCGGTCGCTGGCGCGCGACGGCGCCGGCATCAAGGTGCGGCGCTGGTCCTACGACCAGAGCGCCATCATCTGCACCATCCGCCATTCCGAGCCGAACAAGGGCGTCGCCGTCGAGCATTTCCTGCCCAACGGCCCCTTCGCCGTGCTGCCGATGACGGACAACCGCTGCTCCATCGTGTGGAGCGAGAAGACGTCGCTGGTCGACACCTACCTGAAGCTGCCGGACGACCAGTTCATCGAGGAACTGACCCGGCGCTCCGGCGGCTATCTCGGCGAGATCACCCTGCTGACCCGGCGCGAGGCGTGGCCGCTGTCGGTGCTGCTGGCCGACCGCTTCGTCGCCGACCGCCTGGCGTTGATCGGCGAGGCGGCGCACGCCATTCACCCGATCGCCGGGCAGGGGCTGAATCTCGGCATGCGCGACATCGCGGCGCTGGCGGAGGTGGTGGTCGACGCCTACCGGCTGGGGCTGGATGTCGGCGGGCCGGAGGTGCTGGCCCGGTTCCAGCGCTGGCGGCGGTTCGACACCGTGCTGCTGGCCGCGGTGTGCGACGGGCTGGTCCATCTCTTCTCCAACAACATCCCGCCGGTGAGGCTGGCGCGCGACGTCGGCATGGCGGTGATCAACCGGCTGCCGCCGGTGAAGCGGTTCTTCATGAAGCACGCCATGGGGGTGGTCGGCGACCTGCCGCGGATGATCCGCGGCGTGCCGCTCTGATCCGGCGCCTCCCTCTTCGGTGGTCCTTGGCAGCGGGCGGCGGGCGCCTTATGTCCGCCTCATCGCCCGGTTGAGGCGGCCGGGCCGTCGCGCCTCCGTTCCTGCCGCCCGCTTCCGTCGCCTGCTACTGCCGCCCGCTTCCGCTGTCGAGCCTCCGAGGATGACCATCGTGCTTCGCCGCCTTTCCGCCGCCCTGCTGTCCGCCACCCTCCTTGCCCCCCTGCCGGCCGCCCTGCTGTCGGTCACGGCCCCCGCGGCAGCGGCGGCCCCCGCGCCCGCGGCGCTGTCGGCCCAGGACCAGGCGACCATCGCCAAGGTCGAGGAGTACATGAACGGCATCACCACCATGCAGTCCAAGTTCCTGCAGGTGGCGCCCAACGGCCGGCAGGCGACCGGCACCTTCTATCTCTCGCGGCCCGGCCGGATGCGGCTGGAATACGACCGGCCGCTGAAGGATTTCATCGTCGCCGACGGCAGCTTCATCTTCTATTGGGACGGCGAGATGCGTCAGCAGTCGAGCGCGCCGATCGGCTCGACGCTGGCCGACTTCATCCTGCGCAAGACCATCCGCCTGTCCGGCGACGTCATCGTCACCGACGTCTTCTCCGCTCCCGGCGTGATCGAGGTCAGCCTGGTGGAGACCAAGGATCCCGGCAAGGGTACCCTGACCCTGGTGTTCGAGGACCGTCCCTTCCAACTGCGCAAATGGCGGGTGCTGGACGCCCAGGGGCTGACCACCGAGGTGGCGCTGCTCAACCCGCGCACCGACGTTGCCTTCGACCGCGATCTCTTCTATTTCAAGGAACCGCAGCGCGGGTCGGATTTCGGCCGCAACAACTGACGGCGACGGCTGCCGCCGTTCCCCTGTCGCCTTTCCACGGGGGCGGCAACGGATTGATTCCCATGCCCGCCGTGGGCTGGGCGCCTCTCGCTATGGCATCGTCATGCGGCGTGATGATGCGAACGTATAGTTTCCCATACGAACGGTTTCTGTCAGCCTGATGTCCGGCACGATGTTTGCTGCGTTGCGGCAAACCGGCTGCGAAGGGCTGTGTCATGACGCCGCACCGACCGAATCTTGGGCAGACCGCCGGGCGAACCGCCGGCCGCCGCACAGGAACTGTGCAGCACAACATCCTTGCCGCCGCGGCATCCGG
This sequence comes from Azospirillum picis, assembly GCF_017876115.1. Lineage (GTDB taxonomy): Bacteria > Pseudomonadota > Alphaproteobacteria > Azospirillales > Azospirillaceae > Azospirillum > Azospirillum picis. The sequence goes on along the minus strand of NZ_JAGINO010000001.1, from coordinate 254,369 downwards.
CGTGTCCGGCTTCATCGCCGGGCAGGGCGGCTGTCCGGATCGGGTGTTCCATCGCGTCGGCGTGGAGGAGCGGGCGCTCGGCAAGCCGACCATCGCCCTCGACCTCGCCGCCTATGTGGCGATGATGGAGGTGGCGGCGGCGGACACCGGCAACGACAATTTCGGCCTGCTGTTCGGACGGCAGTTCCAGCCCGAGATGCTGGGGCTGATCGGCTCCATCGCGCTTGCCGCACCGACGCTCGGCTCGGCACTCGACCATCTGGCCCGGCTCTTTCCCTTCCACCAGCAGGCGACGGAGACGCGCTTCGTGCGCGACGGCGAGTTCCTGCGCCTGGAATACCGCATCCTCGACGGCGCCATCGTCGAGCGGCGGCAGGACGCCGAACTCACCATGGGCATGTTCGCCAACGTCGTCCGCGCCTGCCTCGGCCCCGGCTGGATGCCGGAGGAGGTCCATTTCGAGCATCCCAGGCCCGAAGGCTGGCGCCAGCACGAGGCGCTGTTCGACGCGCCTGCCCATTTCGGCCAGCGCACCAACGCCATCCTCCTGCGCGACCGCCACCTCGACCGCCGCATGCCCGGCGGCGACATCGGCCGGCTGACCACGCTGTGTGGCACGCTGGTCGACATCGCCCGCGACACCGGGACGCCGCCGCTGCTCGACCGCGTTCGGGCCGAGGTTCGCGCCTGCCTGCCGGATGGCCCGCCCTACATCGAGGACATCGCCGACCGGCTCGGCATCGCCCGCTGGACCCTGCAGCGCCGTCTCGCCGACGACGGGCTCAGCTTCTCCGACCTTGTGGAAGCGGTGCGGCGGGATCTCGCCGCGATCTACATCAGCCAGCGCCATGTCCCGGTCGCCGACATCGGCATCCTGCTCGGCTATTCGGAGGTCAGCGCCTTCAGCCGCGCCTTCCGCCGCTGGTTCGGGGTGTCGCCAGCGAAGATGCGCGACGGGAGGGGGTGAAGGGCACCGCCCGTGGCCGGGACGCCGGGCGGCAGCGCGACATCAGATCCCCACCTCCACCGCCGCGTTCACCACATAAATCTGTTCGTTGCGGTCGTTCTTGTCGGCGAGGAAAATGCCGCTCGGCGCCAGCATGCCGCCGTTGGTGACGTGGATGCTGACCGCGCCGTAGGGGAAAACCGCCTTCACCGCCTCGTGGTCCAGCCGGTCGGCGTCGGCCGGTACGGCAAGATGGACGCGCACCTGCATCCTGCCGGTGTCGCCGTCGACCAGCGCCCGCATCCCGGGCATGGAGTTGCGCTCGATGGCGTTGCGCACGGCACGGATCGCCGCCTTGGTGACGTCCTGCCCATGCAGGTCCACCCCCATCCCGAGTTCGACGAACATCACCTGCTTCATCGCCTGTCGCTCCCTGTCTCACGGTTGCCGGACAGCATGACGCCGGGTCTCCATCCGCGCCAGTGGGCTGACGGCGACTTTCCATTTCCCGGGCCATTTCCCGGGCCATTTCTCGGGCCGCGACGCCCGCGAGTCCGATCGGGCGCCCGATATTCCCATTCCCCCGGTCATGGCTGCCATGAGGGCCTCCTCGGTCCACCGCGCTGTTTTGCGTGGCCGCTTCGGATTTTCGCCCCATATCTCGGCTGCCGGCCAAGGCAAAGGTCTTCACGACATTCATTTGGTTGGGAAGGGCACTGATGCGCGACGGATCCTTTGCTGATCTCATCGCCCCCTATGAACGGGTGGCTCTTGTCCTTCAGGGCGGCGGCGCGCTCGGTGCCTACCAGGCCGGCGTCCTCGAAGGGCTGTTCAGGCACGAAATCCATCCGACCTGGGTTGCCGGCGTGTCGATCGGCGCCATCAACGCGGCGCTGATCGCCGGCAATCCCCCGGAGCGCCGCCGTGCCGCGCTGTCGGACTTCTGGACCCGCGTTGCTCCACCCTCGCCATGGGAGGGGGCGGAGTCCCTGTGGCGGCGCCTGGACCCCGATGGCCCCTCCATTTCACTCCTCAACCAGTGGAGCGCCTGGAGGACGGCGCTGTCCGGGCAGCCGGGGTTCTTCCGGCCGCGGCCGGCGGTGGAGTGGGCGGCGGCCGGACCCTTCGCCGGGCCGACCAGCCTGTACGACACCACGCCGCTGAAACGCACGCTGGAAGACCTGATCGACTTCGACCGCGTCAATTCCGGCGGCATCCGGCTGTCGCTGGGGGCGGTCAACGTACGGACCGGCAACTCCATCTATTTCGATACCGAAACCCACCGGATCGGCCCCGAGCATGTGATGGCCAGCGGTGCCCTGCCGCCCGGATTCGCCCCGGTCGAGATCGACGGCGAGTTCTACTGGGACGGCGGGCTCGTTTCCAACACGCCGCTCGACCATGTGCTGGAGGATCGGCCGCGCCGCGACACGCTGGTCTTCCAGGTCGACCTGTGGAGCGCGAGCGGCCAGGTTCCGCGCGGCATGTCGGAGGTGCTGGAGCGGCAGAAGGACATCACCTATTCCAGCCGCACCCGCTTCAACACCGACAAGGTCACCTACGAGCAGACCTTGCGCAACCAGCTCGTCGCCCTTCTCGACCGGCTTCCCGACGATCTCAAGGACACACCGGAGGCCAAGGCCCTGCGTCTGGCGTCCTGTGGTGCTGCGATCAACATCATCCACCTGATCTACCGCCGCAAGAGCTACGAGCGCGACAGCAAGGACTACGAGTTCTCCAACGCCGGCATGCGGGAGCATTGGGACAGCGGCCTCGCCGACACCCTCGCCACCCTCGCCCATCCGGAATGGCTGGCGCTGCCGTCCCGGCGCGACGGCCCCGTCACGCACGACGTGCTGCGCGACGACGCCCGGCCATCCTGACGCCCCGCCGTCGCGGCCGCCGGCCCCGACACCGCCGATCACCCGTCACCGATCGAACCCATCTCGACTGACAAGGAGCAGACCCATGCGCTTGCAGGATAAAGTCGCCGTCATCACCGGAGCGGCGAGTGGAATCGGGCTGGAGATTGCCCGCACCTTCGCCGCCGAGGGGGCGAAGGTCGTCATCGCCGACCTCAACCAGGCCGGTGCCGACGCGGCGGCGGCCAGCCTCGATCCGACGGGAAAGCGGGCGATCGGCGTCGGCATGGACGTCACCGACGAGGCCCAGGTCGATGCCGGCATGGCGCGCGCCGTCTCCGTTTTCGGACGCATCGACATCCTGGTGAGCAACGCCGGCATCCAGATCGTCGCCCCGGTCGTGGAGTTCGAGTTCGCCAAGTGGAAGCAGCTTCTCGCCATCCATCTGGACGGCGCCTTCCTGACCACGCGCGCCGCCCTGCGGACGATGTACAAGCAGGGCGGCGGCAGCATCATCTACATGGGCTCCGTCCACTCCAAGGAGGCGTCGCCGCTGAAGGCGCCGTATGTCACCGCCAAGCACGGGCTGATCGGCCTTGCCAAGGTGGTCGCGAAGGAGGGCGCGGCGCACGGCGTGCGCGCCAACGTGATCTGCCCCGGCTTCGTCCGAACCCCCCTGGTCGAGAAGCAGATCCCCGAACAGGCCAAGGAACTCGGCATCTCCGAGGAGGCCGTCGTAAAGACGGTCATGCTGAAGGACACCGTCGACGGCGAGTTCACGACGGTCGAGGACGTGGCGCAGGCCGCCCTGTTCTTCGCGTCCTTCGATTCCAAGGCGCTGACCGGCCAGTCGCTGGTCGTGAGCCACGGCTGGTTCATGCAATAGGCCGGACGGGGCGGGGAAGGGGAAGGAGCGTGGCGGGAAGAACGTGATCGCCCCCCTTGCCAGAGGTATGGCGGCACCGCTAAGTGTTCGCACGGCCGACGGACATCCGGACTTCCATGCTCGACAGCTTCCTGCTCGCCTTCACCGCCCTGTTCTCGATCGTCAATCCCATCGCCATGGCGCTGATCTTCAGCCAGGTGACCGCCGACAGCAGTCCACGCGACCGGGCGCGGCTGGCCGGGCTGGTCAGCCTCTATTCGGCGATCGTCATGCTGACTGCCCTGTGGGCCGGCGCCTATGTGCTGAACTTCTTCGGCGTGTCGATGGCGGCGCTCCGGGTCGCCGGCGGCTTCGTGGTGGCGGAGCGGGCCTGGGTGCTGCTGTCGGCGCCCGAACGTCACGAGGCGCGCAAGCAGGAGCAGGCTGCCCCGGCCGCCGACGGCGACACCATGGCGGAATCGGCCTTCTTTCCGATGACCATCCCGCTGACCACCGGTCCGGGCACCATCTCGGTGGCCATCGCGCTCGGCGCCACCCGGCCGACCCGCGGCGACGGGCTGACGGAATTCTTCGTCGGCATGTCGGGCGCGGCCCTGGCGATCGCCGCGCTGATCTGGCTGTCCTACCGCTCGGCCGACCACATCGTCGCCTTCCTCGGGCCGACGCGGGTGCGGGTGCTGACGCGGCTGTTCGCCTTCCTGCTGTTCTGCGTCGGCGTCCAGATCCTGCTGACCGGCGTTCTGGACGCCTTCCCCCTGCTGGCCCGCAAGGGCTGACCCCCGCCCTCACGAAGGGGCGGGGGCTTGCCCTCTCACCCCTTCGGGCGCAGGTCCTGCACGCGCTTGGCCTTGCCGATGGACCGGGCGATCCCGCCCGCCTCGGCGACCTCGACGCGGGTGCTGATGCCGATCAGCGACTTGATCGAATGCTGCAGGTGCCTGGCGTGGCCGTCCCACTCCGACGGGTGGACGCCGTCGTGCATCTCGACGCGGACCGCGAGGTTGTCCATGTGGCCGTCGCGCGTCACCACCAGCTCGTAGTGCGGGGCGAGCGCCGGGATCCGGCAGATCAGCTCCTCGATCTGGGTCGGGAAGACATTGACGCCGCGGATGATGAGCATGTCGTCGGAGCGGCCGGTGATCTTGTCCATCCGCCGCATGCCGCGCGCGGTCGGCGGCAGCAGGCGGGTGAGGTCGCGCGTGCGGTAGCGGATGACCGGCATGCCCTGCTTGGTCAGCGTGGTGAAGACCAGCTCGCCGTAGGAGCCGTCGGGCAGCACCTCGCCGCTCTCCGGGTCGATGATCTCGGGATAGAAATGGTCCTCCCAGATCACCGGGCCATCCTTGGTCTCGACGCATTCCGACGCGACGCCCGGACCCATCACCTCCGACAGGCCGTAGATGTCGACGGCGTGGATGTCGAAGGTGCGCTCGATCTCCTCGCGCAGCGCGCCGGTCCAGGGTTCGGCGCCGAAGATGCCGACGCGCAGGCTGGTGCTGCGCGGGTCGATGCCCTGGCGCCGCATCTCGTCGGCGATGTTCAGCATGTAGGACGGCGTGACCATGATGATGGTCGGCTTGAAGTCCTGGATGAGCTGGACCTGCTTCTCGGTCTGGCCGCCCGACATCGGCACGACGGCGCAGCCCAGCCGCTCCGCCCCGTAATGGGCGCCGAGGCCGCCGGTGAACAGGCCGTAGCCGTAGGCGATGTGCACGATGTCGGACCGCGTGCCGCCGGCGGCACGGATGGAGCGTGCCACCACCTCCGACCAGACGTCGATGTCGCCCTTGGTGTAGCCGACCACCGTCGGCCGCCCGGTGGTGCCGCTGGAGGCATGGACGCGCACGATGTCCTCCATCGGCACGGCGAACATGCCGTAGGGATAGGCCCGGCGCAGGTCGTCCTTCACCGTGAAGGGGAACAGCGCCAGATCCTTCAGCTCCCGGAAGTCGTCGGGATGGACGCCCTTCGCCTCGCACTTGGCGCGGAAGGAGGCGACGTTGGCGTAGCTGTGGCGCAGCGTCCAGGCCAGGCGCTCCGTCTGCATGCCGACGATCTCGTCGCGGCTGGCGAACTCGTAGCGGTCCATCCCCGCCCTGCCGCCGCCCTGCGCGGTGTCTGTGCCCGTCATGATGGACATGGGTTCGCTCCTCCCCTCGCTGCGGATGCCCGGCGCTTGGTCGCCGGTGTTGCCGATGTTGTCTTTCGCTCGTTCAGACCCGTTCGACGACCATGGCGATGCCCTGGCCGACGCCGATGCACATGGTGCAGAGCGCGCGCTTCGCCTTGCGGTCCTCCAGTTCCATCACCGCGCTGGCGACCAGGCGGGTGCCGCTGGCGCCCAGCGGATGGCCGAGCGCGATGGCGCCGCCGTTGGGGTTCACCTGCTCGGCGTCGTCGGGCAGGCCCAGCAGGCGCAGCACGGCGAGGCCCTGCGCCGCGAAGGCCTCGTTCAGCTCGATCACGTCGATGTCGGCGATCGTCAGCCCGAGGCGGGCCAGCAGCTTCTGCGTCGCCGGGGCCGGGCCGATGCCCATCACCCGCGGCGCCACCCCGGCCACCGCGGTGCCGGCGACGCGGGCACGCGGCGTCAGGCCATAGCGCTTCACCGCGTCCTCCGAGGCCACGATCACCGCCGCGGCCCCGTCGTTGACGCCCGAGGCGTTGCCGGCGGTGACGCTGCCGCCCTCCTTGCGGAAGGGGGTGGAGAGCCTGGCCAGCGCCTCCAGCGTGGTGTCGGGGCGCAAATGCTCGTCCTGCGCGACGACGACCGGGTCGCCCTTGCGCCGGGCGATGCTGACCGGGACGATCTCGCGGGCCAGCCGTCCGGAGGCCTGGGCGCGGCCGGCACGCTGCTGGCTGCGCAGGGCGAAGGCGTCCTGGTCGGCGCGGGAGACGTTGTAGTCGGCGGCGACGTTCTCCGCCGTCTCCGGCATGCTGTCGATGCCGAACTTCGCCTTCATCACCGGGTTGACGAAGCGCCAGCCGATGGTGGTGTCGAACATCTCGGCCTGCCGGGAGAAGGCGCTGTCGGCCTTGCCCATGACGAAGGGCGCGCGGGTCATGCTCTCCACCCCGCCGGCGACGATCAGCTCCGCCTCGCCGGCCTTGATGGCGCGGGCGGCCATGCCGATGCTGTCCATGCCGGACCCGCAGAGTCGGTTGACCGTGGTGCCGGGAACGCCCTCCGGCAAGCCCGCCAGCAGCGCCGCCATGCGGGCGACGTTGCGGTTGTCCTCGCCGGCCTGGTTGGCGCAGCCGAGGATGACGTCGTCGACGGCCGACCATTCGACGCCCGGGTTGCGCTCCACCAGCGCCTTGAGCGGAACCGCGGCGAGGTCGTCGGCGCGCACCGGCGCCAGCCCGCCGCCGTAACGGCCGAAGGGGGTGCGGACGGCATCGCAGATGTAGGCTTCACGCATGGTTCGCTCCAGAAACAAACAGATGGGGATTGCGGGCACGGCCGCCAGGGGGCGGCCGGCCGGGGTCAATCCACCGGAATCACGGTTCCCGCTATGCGTGCCGACTGGCCGCGGAACAGGCCGACCACCGTGCCGTCCTGGCTGGTAACGGTGACGTCGTAGACGCCGGACCGGCCGCGCTTGTGCACCTCCCGGCATTCGGCGGTCAGCACGTCGCCCAGCTTCGCCGGGGCCGGGAAGGTGATGGAGCAGCCGGCCGCCACCGTCACCTCGTTGGCGGCGTTGCAGGCATAGGCGAAGGCGGTGTCGGCCAGCGTGAAGGTCATGCCGCCATGGCCGATGTCGTGGCCGTTCACCATGTCCTTGCGCACGGTCATCGACATGCGGGCAAAGCCGGGGGCGATCTCCAGCAGCTCGATGCCGTGCGCCCGGGCGCAATGGTCGCGCTCGTACATGCCGCGCCCGACCGCTTCGGCCAATTTTTGAAGATCGGCGGATTGGGGTTCGGTGGTCATAGGGTCGGCTCCTGACCCTCTCCCCGGGGGGGAGAGGGGATTTGGGCGATCTGGGTGGCGGAGATCTTCCGGCGCAGCAGCGCCGAGGCGCGGTAGCGGTCCTCGCCATAGGTGCGGGCCAGCGCGTCGAGCACGCCGACGACCCGCGGCAGCCCGATGCGCTCGGCCCAGGCGAGCGGGCCGAGCGGGTAGTTCACGCCCTTGGTCATCGCGGTGTCGACGTCGGCCGCACCGGCCACGCCCTGCATCACCGCGTCCGCCGCCTCGCTGGCCAGCATGGCGACGGTGCGCATCACCACCATCGCCGGGGCGTCGTCGATCACCGACACCGCCTTGCCCAGCGCCTGGAACAGCCCGGCCGCCGCGGCGACCGCTTCCGCCGGCGTGCCGTCGGCAGGGGCGAGCGCCACGCGGGCGGCCTTGGCGTAGTCAAGGGCCAAGTCGAACAGCACCAGCGGGGCGATGCCGTCCTCCGCCGCGCGCGCCGTCGCGGTCCGCCCGTCGGTCAGGGCCAGCGTGACGCCGTCGGCCACGAGCAGGCCCGTGCCCGGCTGTTCCTCGACGGCGACGCCGGCCTCGCGCAGCAGCCCGGCCAGCGCTGCGGCCGGGCCGAGGTCGCCTCGCACCGTCACCCGGTGCGGCCGCGGGCCGGGTTCGGCGGTGCGCGGCGCCGGCTTGGCAGCGCCGGCGGCATGGTCGTAGAAGCCGCGGCCGCTCTTGCGCCCCAGGCGCCCGGCCTCCACCAGCTCCTGCTGGATCAGCGAGGGTTGGAAGCGCGGATCGCCGAAATAGGCGGCATGGACCGAGCGGGTGACGGCGAAGTTCACGTCGTGGCCGATCAGGTCCATCAGCTCGAACGGACCCATGCGGAAGCCGCCGGCCTCGCGCATGACGGCGTCGATGGTGGCGGGGTCGGCCGCCTGCTCCTGCAGCAGGCGCAGCCCCTCGGCGTAGAAGGGGCGGGCGACGCGGTTGACGATGAAGCCGGGGGTGGAGCGGCAGCGCACCGGGCTCTTGCCCCAGGCCTTCGCGGTGTCGACCAGCGTGTCGAGCACGCCGGCGTCGCTGGCCAGCCCGCCGACGACCTCGACCAGCGCCATCAGCGGCGCCGGGTTGAAGAAATGCAGGCCGGCCAGCCGCTCCGGCCGGCCGATCCCGGCGCCGATGGCGGTCACCGACAGCGAGGAGGTGTTGGTGGCGAGGATGGTGCCGTCGCCGACGATGCCCTCCAGCTCGGCGAACAGGCGGCGCTTGACGTCGAGATCCTCGACGATCGCCTCGACCACCAGCCCGGCACCGGCGAGGTCGGGCAGGCCGCCCGCCGCCCGCAGCCGGCCGACCGCGGCGTCGCGCGCGGCGGCCGTCCGCTTGTCCTTCCCGACCAGCGAGGTCAGCGCCTGCGCGATCGCGGCGACCGCGGCCTCGGCGGCACCGGGGCGGGTGTCGTACAGCAGCACCGGGTGGCCGGCCTCGGCGGCGACCTGGGCGATGCCCTGGCCCATGGCCCCGGCGCCGACCACCGCCACCACGACGGACGGATCGAGCGCCGCCATCAGCGTCCCTCGAACTTGGGCGTGCGCTTCTCCATGAAGGCGGCCACGCCCTCGCGGTAGTCGCGGCTGCGCCCGGCTTCGCGCTGCAGGTCGCGTTCCAGGTCGAGCTGGGCGTCCAGCCCGTTGGTGCTGGAGGCGTTCAGCGCCTGCTTGGTCAGCGCCAGCCCGTGCGTCGGCTGTGTGGCGAGGTGGCGGGCGAGCCTGCCGGCCTCCTCCATCAGCCTGTCGTCGTCGACCACCTTCCAGATCATGCCCCAGGCTTCCGCCTGCTCGGCCGGCACCTTGTCGCCCAGCATGGCCAGCCCCATGGCGCGGGCATGGCCGACCAGCCGCGGCAGGGACCAGGTGCCGCCGCCGTCGGGAATCAGTCCCAGCTTGCAGAAGGCCTGGATGAAGCTGGCCGAGCGCGCCGCCAGCACGATGTCGCAGGCCAGCGCGATGTTGGCGCCGGCCCCGGCGGCGACGCCGTTGACCGCGCACACGACCGGCATCGGCAGGGTGCGCAGGGTGCGGACCAGCGGATTGTAGTTCGCCTCGATGGTGGCGCCGAGGTCCGGCCCTTCGCTGCCCGGCGCCATCTTCCGGTCGGACAGGTCCTGCCCGGCGCAGAAGCCCCGCCCCGCCCCGGTCAGCAGCAGGCAGCGCACGCTTGCGTCGCCGCGTGCCGTGGCGATGGCCTGGCGCAGCGCCTCGTGCATGGCGTCGTTGAAGCTGTTCAGCCGGTCCGGCCGGTTCAGCGTGATGGTGGCGACGCCGTCGGCGATCTCCAGCAGGATCGACTGTTCGGTGGTCATCGGGTCGGTGGTCATTGGGCGGCCTCCAGAACCGGAACGCGGCTCTGCACCACGCGGAAGCGGTTGGCGACGAAGGCGAGGTCGCACAGCGCGGCGTTGGCCGCCGGGTTGGCGCCGGTGCCGTGGAAGTCGCTGAAGGCCGCCGACTGGTTGACGAAGACGCCGCCGGTCAGGTTGACCGACAGGGCGACGCCGGCCTCGACGAACAGGTCGGTCGCCTGCTCGACGAGCTGCGGGTCGGTGCTGTAGAGCCCGGCGGTGAGCGCCCCCTTGGTCCGGGCGAGGCGCGCGGCGCGCTCCAGGCTGTCGGCGGTGCCGTCGGTCTTCACGATGATGGAGATCGGGCCGAACAGCTCATGGCCGTACTTGTCCTCGTCGGCCGCGTCCATGGTCAGGATCAGGGGCGTGCGGATGCGGGCGTCGGGGAACTTCGGATGGGCGATGGCGCGCGAGGGCAGCACGACGGTGCCGAGCTTGGCGGCCTCGTCGATGCGGGCCAGCGTGGCGTCGGACTGGATGGCGCCCAGCACCTCCACCGCGCGCTCCGGGTCGGACAGGAACTTGTCGACGCCGCCGGCCAGCGCCGCGACGACCTGATCGAAGCTCATTCGCTCCGGCCCGGCCTTGATGCCGTCCCTGGGCACGAAGAGGACCTGGGTCGTCGTGCACATCTGCCCCGAATAGAGGCTGAGCGTGAAGGCGAGGTTGCGCACCATGCCCTTGGGATCGTCGGTGCTGTCGATCACCACCGTGTTGACGCCGGCCTTCTCGGTGTAGACCTGGGCCTGGCGCGCGTTCTGCTCCAGCCAGTCGCCGAAGGCGGTGGAGCCGGTGTAGTCGATGACCGCCACCTCCGGCCGCAGCGCCAGCTCCTTGGCGACGGTGTCGCCGACGGCCAGCGTGACGAGATTGGGGTCGAGGCCGCACTCCGCCAGCACCTCGCGCGCGATCCTCACGGTGATGGCGAGCGGCAGGATGGCGGTCGGGCCGGGCTTCACGATCACCGCGTTGCCGGTGACCAGGCTGGCGAACAGGCCGGGATAGCCGTTCCAGGTCGGGAAGGTGGCGCAGCCGATGACCAGCCCGACGCCGCGGCCGACCACCTCGAAGCGCTTGTCCATCACCAGCGGCGGGTTCTTGCCCTGCGGCTTCTCCCAGCGGGCCGCCGGCATCTGGTCGGTCATCGCCTTCCAGCCATAGGTCACCGCCTCCAGGCCACGGTCCTGGGCATGCGGGGCGCCGGCCTGGAAGGCCATCATGAAGGCCTGCCCGGTGGTGTGCATCACCGCGTTGGCGATCTCGAAGGACCGCGCGTTCAGCCGCTTCAGGATCTCCAGGCAGACGCCGGCGCGGCCGTCCGGCCCGGCCTTGCGCCAGCCCGGCATCGCCGCCTTGGCAGCATTCACCAGCGCCTCGACGTCCGACACCGGGTAGGTGATGCCGAGGTCGAACCCGAAGGGGGAGCGCTCGCCGCCCACCCTGCCGGTCACGCCCGGCTGGTCCAGGTCGAAGGGCTTGTCGCGGCAGGCCGCGAAGGCCGCCTCGCCGTCGGCCGCCGCCGTCTCGCCATAGGCGCGCGGGCTCGGCATCTCGGGGAAGGCCGACCAGTAGGCACGGCTGCGGCAGGCTTCGACGGCCTTCCGCAGCGTCGCCTCGTGCGTCTCGAACAGGCCCTGGGGCGTGAGATGCGGGGTGGTGCTCATGGCGGGGCGTTTCCTTATTGTCGTTTCGTCAGGCGGCGTCGAAGTCGATGACGACCCGCTCGGTCAGCGGGCGGGACTGGCAGGTCAGGACATAGCCGGCCTCGACCTCCCACGGCTCCAGCGAGTAGTTCTCGGCCATCTCCACCTTGCCTTCGCGGATTTTGGCGCGGCAGGTGCAGCAGACGCCGGACTTGCAGGAATAGGGCAGGTCGGCGCCGTGGCGGTGGGCGGCGTCCAGGATGCTCTCGCCGTCATAGGCCAGCGTGAATTCCTTGCGCTTGCCGTCCTGCAAAATGGCGATGGTGGCGGCATCGGTGGGGGTGTCGGTCGCCACCTTCCTGACGGCCGGGCGCGCCGCCGTGGTGGTGCCGAACAGCTCGACATGGATGTTGGCGGGCGGCGTGCCGCAGGCGGCCAGCGCATCGCGCACCTCCTCCACCATCGGCTGCGGACCGCAGAGGAAGGCGGCGTCGATGTCTTCCGCCTTTAAGGGTCCGGCGCACAGCTCGCGCACTAGGCCGGCGCCGATCCGTCCACCCAGCAGCCCGGCCTCTTCCGGTTCGCGGCTCAGCACATGGTGGATGACCAGCCGGCCGATATAGCGGTTCTTCAGGTCCTCCAGCTCTTCCCGGAAGATGATGGAGGAGACGGTGCGGTTGCCGTAGACCAGGACGAAACGGCTCTTTGGCTCCTGCGCCAGCACGGTCTTCAGGATCGACATCACCGGGGTGATGCCGCTGCCGGCGGCGAAGGCGACATAGGTGCGGGATGCTGCCGGATCGACGGGGGTGTGGAAGCGCCCCATCGGCGTCATCACCTCCAGCACGGCGCCGGGTGCCAGCGACTGGTTGGCATGGGTCGAGAACAGGCCGCCCTCGACCCGCTTCACCGCAACGCGGAGCTCGCCCTCGTCCACCCCGGAACAGATGGAGTAGGAGCGCCGCACCTCCTCGTCCCCGACCCTGGTCTTGAGGGTGAGGTACTGGCCCTGGACGAAGCGGAAGCGGTCGGCGAGCTCGGCCGGCACGTCGAAGGCGATCGACACGGTGTCCGCGGTCTCCCGCCGGCACTCGCGGATGGTCAGCGGGTGGAAGCTGGGGGTGGTCATGGGGTGGTCCTCGGTCGGGCCGGTTGAAGTGTCGTGACGGGTGCCCCCTCCCTAACCCTCCCCCACCTTCGGTGGGAGAGGGGACTGCCGCCGGTGTGGCGCGTGCTCCCTCTCCCGCGGAGCGGGGGAGGGTTGGGGAGGGGGGATTGCGCTGCAACCGCTCAATGGCATTTGAACACGTCGAACGGCTCCAGGCAGGCGTTGCAGGCGTGCAGAGCCTTGCAGGCAGTGGAGCCGAAGCGGCTGATCTGGCGGGTGTCCTCCGATCCGCAGCGCGGGCAGGCGATCACCTCGTCGGGGGCGGTCAGCGCCCGCTTGCCGGACGCCGGCGGCGGGACGATGCCGACCTCGGCCAGCTTTTCGCGGCCGGTGTCGCTGATCCAGTCGGTCGTCCAGGGCGGGGCGATCACCACCGAGACGCGGGCGTCGAGGCGTGCGCGGGCCAGCGCGGTTTCCGCCTCCAGCACGATGACGTTGGTGGCGGGGCAGCCGGAGTAGGTCGGGGTCAGCGCCACCGACAGCCGGCCTTCCGCGTCCGCCGAGACGGCGCGGACGATGCCGAGATCGACGATGCTCAGCACCGGGATCTCCGGATCCATCACTCCGGCCAGCGCGTCCCAGGCGGCCTTCACCACCGCCTCGGCGCCCGGCTCCGGTCCCCAGCAGCCCGCTGCATCCGGCATCTTGCCCTCACCAGGTCGCGTCGGGATAGGCGCGCGGCAGGAACTGCATCTCGGCCAGCAGATAGCCCAGATGCTCGCTGTGCTCGCCGCGGCGGCCGCCCTTCTGCATCCAGCCGTCGGCCGGGCGCTCCAGCGTCGCCTCCTCCAGCACCGCCTCGACGCGGGCGGCCCAGGCGGCCTTCAGCTCGGCCGGGTCGGGAACGATGCCGGCGGCGACCAGCGCCTGCTCGGCCTCGTCGCGCTCGAACATCTCGCCGGTGTAGGGCCAGAGGCGGCCGAGCGCGTCGGCGACCTTGGCATGGCTGGCGTCGGTGCCGTCGCCCAGCCGCACCAGCCAGTCGCCGCTGTGGCGGACATGGTAGCGCACCTCCTTCACCGCCTTGGCGGCGATGCCGGCGAGCGTGGCGTCGGTGGAGGCGCACAGCCGCTCGTACAGCTCCAGTGCCCAGGCATCGTGGAGGAACTGGCGGACGATGGTGTGGCCGAAGTCGCGGTTCGGCTGCTCGGCCAGCAGGTGGTTGCGGTAGTCGAAGACGTCGCGGCGGTAGGCGAGGCGGTCCTCGTCGCGGCCCTTGCCTTCCAACTCGCCGGCATAGGTCAGCAGCATGCGGGCATGGCCGACGAGGTCGAGCGCGACGTTGGTCAGCGCGATGTCCTCTTCCAGCTCCGGCGCATGGCCGCACCATTCCGACAGCCGGTGTCCCAGCACCAGCGAGGTGTCGCCGAGGCGCAGCGTGAAGCCGAACAGCGCTTCTCTATGGAGATCCGTGCTCATCAGATGTTCTTCACGTCGGCGGGGATGTCGTAGAAGGTCGGGTGGCGGTAGACCTTGTCGTCGGCCGGCTCGAACAGGCTGGCCTTGTCCGACGGGTCCGACGCGGCGATCGCCGCGGCCGGCACCGCCCAGATGCTGACCCCTTCGCCGCGGCGGGTGTAGACGTCGCGGGCATTGTCCAGCGCCATGCGGGCGTCGGCGGCGTGCAGGCTGCCGACATGCTTGTGGGACAGTCCGTTCTTCGGCCGGATGAAGATCTCGAACAGCGGCCAGTCTTTGCGGTCCATCGTCTCTTCCCTCGATCTCGTCGTCAGCCGGCCTTCTTCAGGGCGCGCTGTTTGCGTTTTGCGGCGTGGGCGACGGCGGCCTCCCGCACCCAGGCGCCGTCGTCCCACGCCTTGCGGCGGGCCTCGATGCGCTCGCGGTTGCAGGGGCCGTTGCCCTTCAGGATCTCGTTGAACTCGGTCCAGTCGATGGCGCCGAACTCATAGTGCCCGGTGTCGGCGTTGAAGCGCAGGTCCGGGTCGGGAATGCTCAGCCCGAGGAACTCCGCCTGCGGAACCGTCGCGTCGACGAAGCGCTGGCGCAGCTCGTCGTTGGAGAAGCGCTTGATCTTCCACGCCATGTTCTGGCTGGAGTGGGCGGACTGCTCGTCGGACGGGCCGAACATCATCAGCGATGGCCACCACCAGCGGTTCAGCGCATCCTGCGCCATCCGCTTCTGCTCCGGCGTGCCTTGGGCCAGGGCCAGCATCAGTTCGTAGCCCTGACGCTGGTGGAAGCTTTCCTCCCGGCAGATGCGGACCATGGCGCGGGCATAAGGCCCGTAGGAGCAGCGGCAGAGCGGCACCTGATTCATGATCGCCGCGCCGTCGACCAGCCAGCCGATGGCGCCGATGTCGGCCCAGGTCGGGGTCGGGTAGTTGAAGATGCTGGAATATTTGGCCTTGCCCGACAGAAGCTGGCCGATCAGCTCGTCGCGCGACACGCCCAGCGTCTCGGCGGCGCTGTAGAGGTAGAGGCCGTGCCCGCCCTCGTCCTGCACCTTGGCCAGCAGCGCCACCTTGCGGCGCAGCGTCGGCGCGCGGGTGATCCAGTTGCCTTCCGGCAGCATGCCGACGATCTCGGAATGGGCATGCTGGGAGATCTGGCGCACCAGCGTGCGGCGGTAGCCGTCCGGCATCCAGTCACGCGGCTCGATCTTTTCCTCGGCATCGACGCGGTCCTGGAACCCTTGCTGGAGGCGGCCCTCCTCCTCCGTCACCAATCGGGGGGACGGCTGGTTGCCCTGCTCGGCCTTGGCGTCCAAACCCTGTGTGTACATCGGTGCCCCCGCGGATCGATTGCATGTCCAGCGAACAATGTCGAAGGAAAAATATGATACAGATCAACGACTGTAAAGCAGAAATGTGTGTCGCTTCGGCCGTTGCGAAGGCAGGCCGGCCGATCACGTTTTGAATCAGTGATTTAGATGGATATATCCGGATGGATCGTCCCGGAATAACGCGGGGCTATGACCGTGAGGTCCGCTGCGCCGATACAGAAGCAGGGCGACGCGCCGCTTATTGTGCAGCGCAGCGAAGCCGCCGGACGCAATGTCGCAAGCCGTAAAGTCGCGCCGTCAAGCCGATGGGGAAAAGCAGGAGCGTGGCGTTTGCCAAGTGCCCGCGCAAGCATCCGGCCGACGCCGGCCGTGTGACGCGGCGCGATGATCGAGGGACGGGGCGGCCCGGCGGGCACTGTTTGCCGGCGGCTTCGCGCGCCGTGCCCCGGCTGGAGTGTGATCGTCTCAAGCGCTATCGCTTGAAACGCGACTCACGCGGAAGATCAAAAGCCGAGAGTCCGTCCGGCGCTTCGAAAAGCACCGGACGGACCCTAGACCGTGGCCGGCATGCGGGCCTGCGCGGGCTGGGGACGGAAGCGGATGACGACGCGGGCGCCGGGGTCGGCCGCCTCCACCGTGAGCCCGGCATCGAGTTGCCGGGTCAGGCCGGTCAGCAGGCGCATGCCGAGGCTCCGGGGCCTGCCCGTCATCGCCCCCGCCGGAAGGCCGGGGCCGTGGTCGCGCACGGTCAGGGCGATCTGGCCGTCTTCGGCCCGCGCCAGCCCGATCTCGATCGTCCAGAGCGTCGGGTCGGCGGATGCCGGCCGCGCGTGCTTCATGGCGTTGGTCACCAGCTCGTTCACCATCAGGCCGAGTGGGACCGCCTGGTCGGTCGGCAGCTCGATCGGCTCGGCGATGACGCGGAGGCGCCAGGTTCCCTCGTCGGCGGGTGCGGACTGCTCGAGATCGGCCGAGAGCGCCGCCAGATAGGCCGACATCTCCACGCTCCGGACGTCGGTGCTCTGATAGAGCTGGTCGTGGACGCGGGCGATGGCGTGCAGCCGTGCCACCGTGTCGGTGAGCTGCTGGCGGGTGTCGGGCGACTGGACCACCTGCCGCTGCATCTGGACCAGCGAGGCCGCGAGCTGCAGGCTGTTCTTCAGGCGGTGGTTGACCTCGCGCAGCAGCAGATCCCTCTGGGCCAAGGCCTCGGTCAGCGCGCGCGTGCGGTCGGAAACGTTCTCCTCCAGCTCGGCGTTGGCGCGCCGCAGGCGCCCGGCAAGCGCGGCCAGGCTGTTGCGGTCGGCTGCTTCGGCCGCCGACCAGCGCAGAAGCAGAAGGGCGACGGTGCCAAGCAGCACCAGCACCAGCAGTTCGAGCGCCAGGACGGGAGCGGCGCCGGCAACCCAGCGCTCCAGCGCCGCCTGCCGGCTCGCCGTGACTTCCACCAGCAGCGGATAGTTTCCGACCGGGCGGCGCACGGCGATGCCGTCCGGTGTGGGGGCGGCCCGCGACAGGGTTGCGATCTCGGTTTCACCCGTTCGCTCCGGGCCGGGATCCGCATCGGCACGGCGGAGCCAGCGGACGCCGTTGATCTCGCCCATGCGCAGCCCGGGCATGCCGCGCATCAGGTCCGCGGCGATCTCCGCCGGGCGGACCGTGATGGTCGCGGCACCGGCGAAGGCGCCATCCCGGTTGGTCAGCCGCCGGCCCAGCACCAGCACCTTCATGCCGTCGGCCATCGAGGCCAGGGGGGTGCTGAAGACCATATGGCCGTCCGCCTGGGCGATCGCGCCGAAATAGGGGCGGTCGGCAACCGTCAGGCCGGCGGGGAAATCGCTTTCGGTGGTGGCGAGCGGCCGGCCGGCGGTGTCCCACAGGCCGATGCGCACGACCGTCGGCAGCAGGTCGCGCAGGCGTCGAAGCTCCGCCGCAACCTGCGTGCCGGCATCGCCGGCCGTCCAGTCGGTGTCCTCGCCAAGCCGCATGGCGCGGTCCAGCAGCAGCGACGCCGCCTGGATGGTCAGCGCGCCGCGGTCGGCCAGCGAGTCCGCCTGGGTCTCCAGGTCGAGGCGCAGCTCGTCCCGGCTCCAGCGGTAGGAGTCGTAGGAGGTCAGGCCCAGCGCCAGGGTGACCACGGCCGCGCTCAGGGCGGTTCCGAGCCCCAGCCGCCGGATCCGGCGGCGCAGCCCCGGGGAGCGCGGCAAGTCCGGATCCTCGCGTGACGGCGATCCGGGGTTCGGGCCGCGCGACCTCACGCCTTGGCCTGCTCGTCCCTGCCGCCGGAGCGCGGGGAACGATTGTCGGAGAAGGTGCGTTCGAGCCGCCGCGGCGCCCGGATCAGGTGCAGGTACAGCTCGTCGAACTGGCCGACCGACGCAAGCTGGCGCACGTCGTTGACGGTGATGCGCTGCCCGTTCAGTTCGATCAGGCCGCTGTCGCGCAGCCGCCGCAGGGTGCGGTTGATGTGGACGATGCTGAGGCCCAGCGCGTCGGCCAGGATCTCCTGCGTGACCGGCAGCACGAAATGCCCGTCGGCCGCCATGTTGACGACGCTGAGGCGGCGCAGGAGTTCGACGATCAGATGCGCCGTGCGCTCCAGCGCCGTGCGCCTGCCCAGGCTGAGAAGCCGTTCGGCGACCATCGCCTCCTCGCGCGCGCCGGACCAGGCGAGCGCGGCGGCGAGGCGCGGGAAGGAGCGGAACAGTTCGCCGATCCGTTCCGGCGGGAAGCTCGCCACCTCGACCTGGGTCAGGGTGGTGACGCTGTGGTCCGCCGACTCGAACAAGGTGCAGTACATCCCGATGATATCGCCGGGCAGAACAAAGTTCACCACCTGCCGGCGGCCGTCTGGCAATGCCTTGTGACGAATTGCCCAGCCGTCCCGTATGATGCGGACGTCGCGGTATCTTTCCCCCTGCTGGAGAAGGTCGCTTCTCGGCGGCTGCTTGACGATCGTCTTCTCCAGTTCGGAGAGGTACAGCTTTTCGTCGTCTGACAGGACAAGGTAGCTACTGAGTTTCAGCCACAATGGTGTCGTTTCGGGCTGGCGGCTCGCCGGAACGCGAGTCATGGTCGTCACTTTGCCTTCTTTGTCCTGATATTCGTCGTCCCAAGAACGGATGCGCCGCTGGAGCGGTTCCGGCCGGTTTCGAACGATTAGGGCTTTCGACAAAGGCGGCTACAACATAGGTTAATCGGCCAGAGATTTTTCCCCGATGGGCTGCGACACGGCCGACCCTCTGTTGTTGTTCCTATGCCGTTGGGGCAGTGCCTGCCGAAATTCCAGGCCCGGCACGGGACATTATCGGGACAATCACAAGGGGGACAAGATGGCCGGCGAGGAAGAGGCGGCGGGGATGGCTGCTCTTTCCATATGTGAGTCGCTGATGATCGCAATGGTGGAAAAAGGCCTGTTCACGGTGGAAGAGGTCAGGGGTGCATTGGAGGACGCCGCAGCGGCCCATCTCCGGCAGGAGAACAGGGACAGCGCACGGCGGCGTCAGGAACTGGCTGTCCGTCTCATAGAACGGCTGGCAGGCCAACTCGATGCCATAGGGCGGCCCACACGCGGAAGCTGATGCCGCAGCCGGGATGCGGCAATTGCCGAAAAGGGCATCCTGGACGAGGTATGGACCTGTTCAGAGACTGGCCAGGGCGGACCGGCGGCCGTGGGGTGTCTCCCGCGGTGCGCCGGCCTCGCTCAGCAGGTGCGCCACCTCCTTGGCGGCGATCGGCTTGTGCAGGATGCGGAAGCCACTGGCTTCCGCGTCGGCGATGCGTTGCGGCGCGGTGTCGCCGGTCAGCACGACGCTGAGCGGCGAGGCGGTTCCGCGCTCGCGCAGCACCGCCTCCACCGCGCGGATGGCCTCCAGCCCGGTGGCGCCGGCTTCCAGGCGGTAGTCGGCGATCACCAGGTCGGGTGGCTGCGGCTCTTCGTCCAGAAGCCGCAGCGCCGCGGCGCCGCTGTCGGCGGCGGCGACCCGCCAGCCGAAATCCTCGATCAGCAGCGTCAGGCCCTCGCGCACCAGCGGATCGTCGTCGATCACCAGCGCCACGCCCCGGCCGGGCTCCGGCGTGCGATCCCGGTTGTCGGCCGTTTCCGGCTTTGCGGTGGTCACCGCCGGATCCGGGATCTCCAGGGTGAAGCAGGATCCCTTGCCGGCCGTCGAGGCCACATGCACGCGGTAGCCGAGCAGCCGGGCCAGCCGGTCGACGATGGCCAGCCCCAGCCCCAGCCCCTTGCCGCGGTCACGGGTGGGGTTGGAGATCTGGTAGAACTCGTGGAAGATCCGCTCCAGATGCTCCGGCGGGATGCCGATCCCGGTGTCGTGGATCTGGATGCGCAGGCCCCGGGGGCTGCGGCGGCAGCCCAGCAGGATGCGGCCGTGGTCGGTGTAGCGCAGGGCGTTCTCGACCAGATTGCGGATGATCCGCTCCAGCAGGGCGGCGTCGGCGTTGAGCGTCACGTTGGTGGAGACGCTGCGGAAGGCGATCCCCTTCTCGGCGGCGCGAAGCCGGTACTCGCCGTCGAGCCGCGCGAAGATGGTGCCCAGCGACACCGCCTGGGCGTTGGGCGTGACCGTGCCGGCATCCAGCTTCGAGATGTCGAGGATGGCGTCGAGCAGGCGGCAGAGCGCGTCCATAGACGCCTCGATGCTGCCGACCAGCGACGCCGCCGGATGGTCGCCCAGCCGGACCCCCAGCGCCGAGGTCAACAGGACCAGCGACTGCACCGGCTGGCGCAGGTCGTGGCTGGCCGCCGCCAGGAAGTGCGTCTTGGCGGCGTTGGCCCGTTCCGCCACCATCAGCGCCATCACCGCTTCCTGGCGCGAGCGCTCGGCCTCGTTGCGCGCGCTTTCCGCCTCCGCCCGCGCCTGCTCGGCCCGCTCGGCCAGGGTGCGCTGGATGGTGATCTCCTCCGCGGCGCGCAGTTCGCGCTCGCGCTGGATCGCCGCGATGTGGTCGAGCATCGCGTTGAAGCCCCTGGCCAGGGACGACACCTCGTCGTCGCCGCGCACCTTCGCCCGCTGGCCGGTGAAGCCGTCGGTCGCGATGGCGCCGGCCAGCCGCTCCAGCTCGCGCAGCGAGCGCGTCATGTGGCTGCCGACGGCCCTGCTGCCGATGTAGATCGCCAGCAGGGCGGCGATGGCCACCAGCCCGTAGGCCGGCAGCATCCAGGACACGAAGGCCGCGGTCGGCGTGTCGGGCGCCACCAGCCGCAGGCGCAGCCCCAGTTCCGAGAGCCGGTCGGGCACCGTCAGCGGCACCGTCACCGTCATCGTGTCGTCCGGCGTCGGGTCCGGTGGGGCGCCGACATGGAGCAGTTCGGCCTCGGGATGCAGGACCAGGGCGTCGAGCGGCACCTTGTAGACCAGCGCACCCTCCGGCGAGGCGGTGCGCGAATAGATCAGCATCTCCGCCGCCAGCAGGTAGTCGCCCGTTCCCTGGCGGACGATCCGGGCGGCCGGCCGGCCGGCGGCGATGGCGGTGCGCAGCCAGGCCATGTCGGACGCCGTGATGGACACCGCGTCGCCGTGGCGGCCGTTGTCGGTGATCGGCATCCCTTCGAAATCGGTGAAGACCATCGCCACCGGGATGCTGGCGATGTGGTTGAAGCTGCGCAGGAAGGGGACGAGGTAGGTTTCCTTGCCGGAGGAGTCGACCAGCGCCGTCGCCAGCACGCTGTTGTCGGCCAGTTCGCGCACCGTGGTGACCAGCGTGTTCAGCAGCCCCTCGGTCTGGCGGGCGGCGAGGCTGGCGTTGGCCTCGACGTTCGCGTGGTGCTGGCGCATCAGGTGGCGGCTCGACACCAGATAGAGGCTGGCGCCGATCAGCATGGCGATCAGCACCCCCAGCATCAGCGAGACCATGGCGAAGCGGCGGGCCAGGCGTCCCGACGTCAGCAGGCCGGGTCCGGAGGTGGCGTTGGCGAGGGGGGGAAGGCGATCGGGGCCGGTCATGCGGGCATCCTCACTCCGCCGGGACCAGGACGCCGTCGGGGCGGAACCGGGCCATCAGCAGGTCGTCCGGCCCGAGCGCCTCATGGCGGTCCGGCGTGAACGGGCGCTCATAGTCCTTGATGACGCCGCGGTAGGGGCCGACCTGCTCCAGCGCGTCGCGCACCGCCGCCCGGTCGATGGTGCCGGCCCGCTCGATGGCGAGCGCCAGGATGCGGGTCAGGTCGTAGGCGTGGAGGAAGCCGACCGCCGACACGATGTCCTCCGGCCGGTGGATGCCGAACAGGCGCCCGGCGGTTTCCAGCACCGGGGCGAGCCGCTCGGGCGGGATGCGCATCGGGCTGACGGTCTGGATCACGCTGAAATCCACGGATTGCAGGGCCGGCCCGGCCTGGCCCACGAAGTCGCCGCCGGTGACGCCCCAGTGGCTGAGGATCGGCAGCCGGCGGTCCGCCGGCAGGGCCGCCACCTCGCGCACCAGCAGGGCCGCCTCGTCGTCGTTGGCGACCAGCACGATGGCCTCGGCGCCGGCGGCGGCCAGCGCCTCGTACCGGTCGATCAGCGACTTGTCGCGCCAGTTGTACCAGGCGGTCGCAACCAGCTCCGGAGGCCGGCGGTCGGCGAGATAGCCGTTGGCCGCCTCCAGGTTGGACCGCCCCCATGCGGTGTTCGTCAGCAGCAGGCCCACCCGGTTCAGGCCACGCCCGGCGGCGTGGCGCAGCAGGAACGGCATCGCCAGGCTGTCGCGCAGCGACAGGCGGAAGATGTAGTTGGGCCGCATGCCGTTGTCGATGATCGGGTCGGCCGACGACCAGGGCGCCAGGAACAGGGTGCGGGTCTGCTCCAGGATCGGCAGTTCCTCGATCACCACCGGGCTGAAGCGTCCGCCGAACACCGCCACCAGGTCGGGGATGGTGGCGAGTTCGCGGATGTTCTTGATGCCGCGGGCCGAGATCGACCGGTGGTCGCGGGTGATCAGGGCCAGCGGCCGCCCGCCCAGCACGCCGCCGTCGCGGTTGATCTCGTCGATGGCGGTCAGGATGCCGCGCTGGATGGCGACGGCGGAGGTGCTGTTGTCGAGCCCGAACTCGCCGTCGAGCGCCAGGACCACCGGTTCGCCGGCCGGCCCTCCCGCGGGTTGCCCCGACGGGGCCGCAGCCGCCCCGCCCGCCAGCGGAAGCAGGAAAAGCAGGAGCAGCAGCAGAATGCGGCAGGGTGCGGCAGGCATCGTCCGTCGTTCGAAAGGGGGCGGCCGGGGCACGCTAACGGGGCACTATGGGTGGCTGGAAGCGGCGGGGTCAATCTGTCATTCGGCCGAAGGGTTCCCGCCCGCTTTGCCGCCGCGGGTGCCGCTCTGGTTGCCGCCCTGGTTGCCGCCCTGGTTGCCTATGCCCGCCCGATCGCCTCGGCCATCGCGGCGAGCACGCGTTCCGGCTGGTCGCGGTGCGGGGTATGGCCGCACTCCTCAAGAACCAGCAGCGTCACCGGGCCGCCCGACTGTGCCGCGATCGCCTCGTACTGGGCCCCGGTGGCGTACTCGTCGGCCACGCCTTGTATGACCAGCAGCGGCACGCGGAGCGACGGAAGCCTGTGTTCGATGTTCCAGGCGCGGAAGCGGGGGGCCAGCCAGGTCTCGGCCCAGCCGCGGAAGGCGATCTCGGTGTTCGCACCGTGCAGGCGTTCCAGCGCGCGGCGGAGCGCACCGTCGCGCCAGGCCTCGCAGGCGGCTTCGATGCCGGCGATCGTGACGTCCTCGACGAAGACGTGCGGCGCCTCGGCGATGGCGAGGCGGATGCGTGGGGCGAGCCGTCCTGCCGCCGCCAGCAGGGCGATGGTCGCCCCGTCGCTGTGCCCGACCAGCACCAGGTCGCCGGCCACCCCCAGCCGGTCCAGCAGCGCCGGCAGCATGCCGTCGGCCTCCTCGACATGATAGTCCAGCGGGCGCGGCAGGCTGCAGGGCGTCGAACGCCCGTAGCCCTGGCGGGAGTAGACGAGGGCGCCGCAGCCGGTCGCGGCCGCCAGCCGGTCGGGGAAATCCTTCCAGATGGCGATGCAGCCGAGCCCTTCATGCAGGAACACCAGCGTCGGCGCGCCGGGGCGCCGTGCCGGGATCCACCGGTATTCCAAACGGGCCGCGCCCAACTCCACCAGTCCGTCCACCTCCGTGGGTCCGGCATCCGGAATACCGCTCACTGTCACCCTCCGCTCCTTCGCCCTCCGGCGACCGCGGCGGCGGGGTGAGCCGCCCCGGCCCGGGGCGGCGCACCTTATCATCTGTGAAACCCGCGGCGAAACCCGTCGGGAGGCGGCGTCACAGCAGCTTGGCGGTCAGGCTGATCTCCGTGCCGGCCAGGGCCTTCGACACCGGGCAGTTGGCCTTGGCGCCCTTCGCCTGTTCCTGGAAGGCGGCATCGTCGATGCCGGGGATCTCCGCCTCGCAGTCAAGTTCGATCCGGCTGATGGCGAAGCCGGCGCCGGCCTTCTCTAGATGCACCTTGGCCGTGGTGTGGACGCGGGTCGGCGGATGGCCGGCCTGCGACAGCGCGGCCGACAGCGCCATGGAGAAGCAGCCGGCATGCGCGGCGGCGATCAGCTCCTCCGGATTGGTGCCCTGGCCGTTCTCGAAGCGCGACGGGAAGGAATAGGCGCCCTCGAAGGCGCCGCTGCCCAGCCGCATGGTGCCGCTGCCCGACTTCAGGTCGCCACGCCACTCGGCATCGGATTGTCTCATCGCCATGTCCGGTTTCTCCCCTTCTTCGTGATGCTGCGGTCAAGGATGGGGGCCGCGGGGCGAGCCGCCCACGGCCGCAGCATCACCTAGTCGGCAGTCCCCGGATCGCCAGCCCCTTAATCCGCTTGCGGTACCCTGATGGTTGGGGGGCGGGCGGGGAAAGCCGCTCCCCCGGCCGGCGAAGCGGGCCGCTTCAGCCCTCCTGCACCGTTTCGACCTCCGGCAGGTCGGAGAGCCGTCGGGCGAGCCGTTCCGTGCAGCGGACTTCGAGGATGCCGAAGCCGGCATTGGGGGCGATGGCATGGAGGTCGCCGGCCATGCCGTTCTCGCCGGCGAAGCGGCGGACCCGGTCGACCATGGCGTCGCGTTCCGGCCGCCCGGGCCGCAGGCCGGGCAGGGGGCGGGTGAAATGGACTTTGTAGCGCTTGAAGATCGAAGGTGCCATGCGGGAAGACGTCCTTTGCGGTGCCGTCCCCCGGATCTCGCACAGGCGGGGCCGGCGATGCCAGCCCCTATCGGCAAGGCCGTTTCCTGCGGCTATTTCTTCGGCTCGACGTTCTCCGCGCCGGCGCGGGTGCCGCCGAAGCGGTCGGCGCCGCCGGCGTCGGGCGCGTCCGGCTTCTTGTGGTTGCCGGTGTTCTGCTCGCCGTCGGTGTGGCGGATGCTCTGTTCGGTGTGCGGCTGCTTGTTCTGCTCTCCGGCCATCGCGGGACGCCTCCTCGTTGCGTGTTGCACCCCTCTTCAACGGATCGGCGGCGGATTGGTTTCCAGCGGGCGAGGATGGCTCCGCTCAGCGCAGGCGCGCGATCGCCTCCGCCACGGCGATCCACGCCGCGTCCTCCCCCGCCCCGCGCAGGACCGCCTCGCGCAGGGCGTGCAACGGCGGCCAGACGCCCAGCCGGCTGCCGCGGCGCAGGGAGAAGAAGCGGTCGAGTTCGCCGGCGGTGGGAAGGCGGTCGCCCTTGCGCTGGTTGCAGCGGCGGTGGGCGAGCACGACGTTCGCCGGGGCGTCGATCCCGCCATAGGCCTGGGGGATGAGATGGTCGAAGGTCGCCTTCGCCCCGACCGGCCCGTCGCAGTAGAAGCAGCGCCCGCCCTGCTGGACGTCCATCAGGCGGGTGTCGTCGGGCGTCACCGGCATGGACGCTGTTCCCGCATGGGCGCTGCACCTGCCGGACGGTTACTGGTCGCGCTCGACGCTGCCCCACAGGTCGTAGTCGTCGGCATGTTCGATGGTGACGTCCACCATGTCGCCGGGCTTCAGGCCTGTCTCGCCGTTCAGGAAGACGTTGCCGTCGATCTCCGGCGCGTCGGCATAGGAGCGGCCGATGGCGCCGTCCTCGTCGACCTCGTCGATCAGCACGCCGAGCGTCCAGCCCACCTTCTGCTGCAGCCGCTCGGCGCTGATCGCCTTCTGCGTCTCCATGAAGCGCTCCCAGCGCTCCTGCTTGACCTCTTCCGGCACGGCACCGGCCAGTTCGTTGGCGGCCGCACCCTCCACCGGCTCGTACTTGAAGCAGCCGACGCGGTCGAGCTGGGCCTCCTTGAGCCAGTCCAGCATGAACTGGAAATCCTCCTCCGTCTCGCCGGGGAAGCCGGTGATGAAGGTGGAACGCAGCACCAGATGCGGGCACTCGTCGCGCCATTTGCGGATGCGGTCGAGCTGCTTTTCCTGGGCCGCCGGGCGGCGCATCGCCTTCAGCACCGTCGGCGAGGCGTGCTGGAACGGGATGTCGAGGTAGGGGAGGATCTTCCCCTCCGCCATCAGCGGGATGACCTCGTCGACATGCGGGTAGGGATAGACATAGTGCAGGCGGACCCACAGGTCGAAGTTCGCCAGCTCGTTGCACAGGTCGAAGAAGCGGGTGCGCACCTCGCGGTCGTACCATTTCTCCGGCTTGTACTTCACGTCGACGCCATAGGCGCTGGTGTCCTGCGAGATCACCAGCAGTTCCTTGACCCCGGCGACCGCCAGCTTCTCCGCCTCGCGCAGCACGGAATGGATCGGGCGGCTGACCAGGTCGCCGCGCAGGCTCGGGATGATGCAGAAGCTGCAGCGGTTGTTGCAGCCCTCGGAAATCTTCAGGTAGGCATAGTGGCGCGGCGTCAGCCGCAGCCCTTCCGGCGGCACCAGGTCGGTGAAGGGGTTGTGCGTCGGCGGCACCGCCTCGTGCACCGCGCTGACCACCTGCTCGTACTGGTGCGGCCCGGTGACGGCGAGCACGTCGGGATGGACCTGGCGGATCATGTCCGATTCCACGCCCATGCAGCCGGTGACGATGACCCGCCCGTTCTCCTTGATCGCCTCGCCGATGGCGTCCAGCGACTCCTTCTTGGCGCTGTCGAGGAAGCCGCAGGTGTTGACCAGCACCACGTCGGCACCGTCATAGCTGGGCGAGATCTCGTACCCCTCGGCGCGCAGGCGCGTCAGGATGCGCTCGGAGTCGACGAGCGCCTTCGGGCAGCCGAGGCTGACGATACCGACCTTCGGGGCGGACGCCGCCGAGATGGGCTTGGAGACGGGAGATGTGGTCATCCGCGCGCGTATACAGGCGAATGCGACATTACGCCAGTGAAACCTGATGATCGACTGCCCGGGGTGCCCGTTTGCATGGCCGGCATGCCGAATCCGCCGGAGAATCCAGCAAATACAAAGACAAGCGTGAGCGGAACAGTGCCAGAGGCAATTCTAAGGCTTTGCGACATTTCGAGACAAAAGGATGAAGTCTTCAGGGTTCCGTTTTGGTGGGATAAAGGCTAAAGTGCTTCGAGACGTAAGGAACAAAGTGGCTTCCGCTTTGACAGCGTTGGCCGCCCGCTTTTTTGTACGCCCATCGTATAGCCACTGAACAATATAGAGTGGAAGAACATGGACTTCGCAAAACTGCGCGGTGCTGCTCTCGACAGCCTGACCCTCGGGGCCCGCATGGACTTCGCTGAACACGAACCTGCAACGGGCGGCGCGGCACCCCAGGCGATCGCCGATGTGATGCTGCAGATCGCGCACATCGCCGACAGCCTCGGATACACACACGGGCTGAAGCCGTCGCAGTGGACGGCGCTGCGCTACTTCGCCGGTGCCAACAACAGCCAGCGCACGGTATCGGCCTTCGCCGACTTTCACGCCACCACCCGCGGCGCCGCATCGCAGATGGTGGAGGTTCTGGTCGGCAAGGAGCTGCTGGTCCGCGTCCCGGTGCCGGAAGACCGCCGGGTCACGCAGTTGCACCCGACGCCGAAGGCGATGGAGCTTCTGCGCCACGATCCCTTGAACGACTTCGCCGGCGTCATCGCCGACCTGCCGGCCGAGGACCAGTACAGGCTGGCCGAAACGCTGACCATCCTGTTGCGCGGCCTGCTGGAGAAGCGGCAGTCGACCTGAGCAGGGCCGGCCCATGCCCGATCCGCTCCTGACCGCCCTCCCTGACCGCCCAGCCCCCTGACTGCCAGAGACCCGCGTCATGGGCCGTGGCAGGCGGCGGCGGCCGACCTCAGCCCGAGCTGGCTGCGCTCGTCGAGACGGTTGGCGGCGATGGCGTCCCACAGCCCGCTCCGGTCCAGTTCCGCCCGGATACAGTGGCAATTGGCCGTGCAGATCGCCGGCTCCACGCCCGCCTGTTCGCAGCTCGCGATGCACGAGCCGAGGAAATCCCGCACCGCAGGCGGCTGAACCGGCAGGATCTGCGCCGCGGCCCAGGCGACCCCGAACAGCAGCGGCTGGTGCAGCAGGTAGACCGCCAGGCTGTGCCTGCCGGCGAAGGCCAATGCCCGCCCCGCGCGCGTCGCCGTCGCCGCCCCGTCGCCGATTCCGGGCCAGTGCCTGCCGACCGCGATGCCGGCCAGCACGACGCCGATCCAGGGCAGCAGCGGCACGAAGTCGTTGGAGTCCGGCTCGACCGAGACCAGGCCGATCCAGCGCAGCCAGGGGCTGTCGAACAGCGGGAAGGAGAGCGAGAGGCCGGCCAGCAGCGCTCCCGCCGCCACGGCCAGCGTCACCGCCGCCGGCAGGCGGACGAAGGCGAGGCCGATCACGCTGGCCACCGCGATGTGATGCAGCACGCCGAAGAAGATCGGGCTGTCGGGAAACAGGACGTAGGACACCGCCGACACCGCCGCCGCCGCCGCCGACACCCGGCCGAGCCGCCGCAGGAAGCGGCCGCGGTCCAGACCGCCCCTGGCGGCCAGGGCCAGCCCGATCCCCGCCAGCAGCAGGAAGCTCGACAGGATCGTCGTCCGCGCCGCCAGCCAGGCCGGATCCCTCAGCAGGTCGAAGGAGGCGAAGCCGAAATAGGTCGCATCCCAGCTCGCGTGGTAGAGGGCCATCGCGACGAGCGCCAAGCCGCGCGCGATGTCGAGGGCCGGCCGGCGGGCAGTGGGTGCGGCGGAAGCGGGGGCGGAGGCATGGAGGGGGGAGGAATGGAGGGGGGAGGGCATCATCGGGACCGGTCGGGCAGGATGTCGGGCAGGATGTCGGTTGGATGGCGAACGGGTACGGCACCGCCGGCCCGAACGGCGGCCGGTGTGCGGGACGGGATCAGAGCATGTCCGGTCGCTCGCTGAACAGGCCTTCGCGCCGCCGGGGGCCGGCCGCCCCCGGCGGTGCCGGTTCCAACCCGACCCCGAAGATCCAGCCCTCCTGGCGCCGTGCCGTCTCGCCCAGTCCCGGCGGCGCCCAGGCCGCCGGCCATGCGGCGAGCCGGCGCAGCCCGGCCGCCGAGACCAGCGCGTCGCTGTCATGATCGCTCACGGCGCCGCTCCGCTCCAGCGGCCGCGATCCCAGCCGCCGCAGCGCCTCGTCGAGATCGCCGCCGTCGCGGATCTTGCGTTGCCCGAAGCCGGTCCGCTTCAGGAACAGGCGGGGGTAGATCTCGACCGCCGCGCTCATCCCCGCCGCCGGCTCCTCGAAGGGCCAGACCGCCATCCGGCCGGCAAGCGCCGCGCGGAGGGCGCGCAGCACCCTCATGCCGGCCAGCGCACCCTTGCCCACCTGCTTGGAACCGATCAGCTTGTAAGGGCTCTGCGGGTGGCCCAGCCCGTCGGCGCGGCAGGCCATTTCCGTCGCGCGGTGCGGGTCGTCGTACCAGTCCGGCTGGGGACCGCGGTGCCAGAAGCCGGCGCCGTGCAGGGCGTGGGTGGTGAAGGGGGCGCCGCCGAAGTCCGGCTCGCCGGCGCAGACCTCCTCCACCGCGTCCCATAGCTCGAAGACGGTCGGCGCACGGTCGCGGAGGCTGCGCGCTGCCACCGCAAAAGGCAGGGAAAAGGCGCAGTCGATGCCGACCAGTGCCGGCTGCCGTGCCAATTCCGACCGCAGCCAGTCATGCACGGCGGTCCGCGACCACCAGCCTCCCGGTCCGTCGACCAGCCGCGGCGGCGCGTCGCCCGGCCCGCATTCGGCGACGGCGATCCCGGCATAACGCCTGCCGCGGGCGCCGGACCAGTCGATGGCGATGAAGCGCCGGAAGGCGGACGGGGGCCGGAGCGAGGGTGGGGACGGAATCGGGGATGGGGAGGCGGGCATCGGTCCGGCATCGTGCAGAGGATTTTGAACCTATTGTCCCGGAGGGCGGACGGTTCGTGATAGGAGGAACGGGCCGCCCCCGGTGGAAGGTCCCCGCATGTCCCGATGCCGCGTCCCTGCCAGTCCCGCCGCGATGCGATCTGTCCGTCCCCGTCATCGGGAAAGCGGGCTGCCCGCCGGATGGGACGGTGGAACAGGGCCGCGCGGATGTTTCATCCGGTTTCAAATGTTCCATCCGCGGTGCACGGACGGCGGAAATCCGCCACCCGTCCCGCGGGATCGACCATGTCCGGCCCTGCCGCGCGCCCGCTCAGAGTTCCGCCACCTCGATGACGCCCGGCACCGCCTTCAGGGCGGACCGGCTCTGCGCGGTGATGGTGTAGCTCCCCGGCAGCTCGATCTCGACCTCCTTCAACGGGTCGATCTCGACCAGCACGTTGATGCGGCTCCGCCCGCGCGACAGCCGGTCCAGGGTGGCGCGCAGGGGCTCGATCGGGCCGGGGTCGCGCAGCACCACGCGCAGTCCGGCGCTGACCGAGGCGACGGCCTCCTCAAGCGGCTTGATCTCCTGGCAGGTCAGCCGGACCTCTTCGCCGTTGAGCTGGGCGTCCACCGTCATCAGCACCGGGCGGCCGGGTTCCAGCAGCTCGCGGTTGACCGCCAGGACCTCCGAGAACAGCGTCACCTCGTAGCCGCCGGTGGCGTCGGACAGTTCGACGAAGGCGAAGCGGTTGCCCGACTTCGCGGTCTTCTCCTTCTTCGACACCACGATGCCGGCCATCTTGTAGCGGGTGGAGCCGCCCCGCGCGATCGCCGTCTGCAGTTCGGCCGAGCGCACCACCTTCATCCGCCCCAGCGGGCCGGAATAGGCGTCCAGCGGGTGGGCCGACAGGTAGAAGCCGATGGCGCCGAACTCGTGCTTCAGCTTCTCCAGCGGCTCCCAGTCCTTGACCTTGGGCAGCTCCGGTTCCGGCAGCCCGCCGCCGCCGCCGGCGAACAGGTTGCCGATGCCGCTGTCGCGCTCGGCCGCCTCCGCCTGCGCGTAGCGGATGATGGTCTCCAAGGCGGCATGGACCTGGGCGCGGTTGGGGTTCAGCCCGTCGAAGGCGCCGGCGCAGGCGAGGTTCTCCAACTGCCGCTTGTTGATGGTCTTCAGGTCCAGCCGGCGGGCGAAGTCGAACAGGCTCTTGTAGGGGCCGCTCTTCCGCCGCTCCTCCACCACCGCCTTCATGGCGGGCAGGCCGACGCCCTTGACCGCGGCCAGCGCGTAGCGCACCGCCTTGGTCCCGTCCGGCAGCTCCTCCACCCCGAAGATCGAGTCGGAGCGGTTGATGTCCGGCGTCAGCAGCCGGATGCGCAGCCGCGCCAGCTCCTGGCGGAAGACGTTCAGCTTGTCGGTGTTGCCGAGGTCGAGCGTCATCGACGCCGCCATGAACTCCACCGGGTGGTTCGCCTTCAGATAGGCGGTGTGGTAGGCGACCAGCGCGTAGGCGGCGGCGTGGCTCTTGTTGAAGCCGTAGCCGGCAAACTTCATCACCTGGTCGAAGATCAGGCTGGCCAGCTCCGCCTTCACGCCGCGCTGCTCGGCGCCGTCGCAGAAGATCTTGCGCTGGTTGTCCATCTCCTCCTTGATCTTCTTGCCCATGGCGCGGCGCAGGAGATCGGCGCCGCCCAGCGAGTAGCCGGACAGCACCTGGGCAATCTGCATGACCTGTTCCTGGTAGATCATGATCCCGAAGGTCTCCTTCAGGATGCCTTCCAGGCTGTCATGCATGTAGTCGGGCTTCTCGTCCCCGTTCTTGACCCGGATGTATTTCGGGATGTTGTCCATCGGGCCGGGGCGGTAGAGGGACACCAGCGCGATGATGTCCTCCAGCCGGTTGGGCTTCAGCCGGCGCAGCACGTCGCGCATGCCGGAGCTTTCAAGCTGGAACACCCCGGTCGCCTCGGCGCGGCTGAGAAGCTGGTAGCTCTTCTCGTCGTCCAGCGGGACGGTGGTGAGGTCCGGCTTCCCGTCGATCAGGTCGACCGCCGTCTTCAGCACAGTCAGCGTCTTCAGGCCGAGGAAGTCGAACTTCACCAGGCCGGCCTGTTCGACATATTTCATGTTGAACTGGGTGACCGGCATGTCCGAGCGCGGGTCGCGGTAGAGCGGCACCAGCTCGTCCAGCGGCCGGTCGGCGATCACCACGCCGGCGGCGTGGGTCGAGGCGTGGCGGAACAGCCCCTCCAGCTTCAGCGCGATGTCGATCAGGTGGCGCACGGTGTCGTCGCCGTCGCGGGCCTGGCGCAGCATCTCCTCGCTGTCCAGCGCCTGCTGCAGCGTCACCGGGTTGGCCGGGTTGTTCGGCACCATCTTGCAGATCTTGTCGACCTGCCCGTAGGGCATCTGCAGCACGCGGCCGACGTCGCGCAGCACGGCGCGCGCCTGCAGCTTTCCAAAGGTGATGATCTGGGCGACGCGGTCGTAGCCGTACTTGTTCTGGACGTAGCGGATGACCTCTTCGCGGCGGTCCTGGCAGAAGTCGATGTCGAAGTCGGGCATCGACACGCGTTCGGGGTTCAGGAAGCGCTCGAACAGCAGGCCGAAGCGCAGGGGGTCGAGGTCGGTGATGGTCAGCGCCCAGGCGACGACCGAGCCGGCGCCCGAACCGCGGCCCGGGCCGACCGGAATGTCTTGGGCCTTCGCCCATTTGATGAAGTCCGACACGATCAGGAAGTAGCCGGGGAACTTCATCTTGACGATGACGTCCAGCTCGAACTCCAGCCGCTCGAAATAGGTCTTGCGGGTTTCCTCCCGCTGCTCCGGTGTCATGTCCGGGGTGAAGACGACCTTCTCCAGCCGCATCTCCAGGCCGGCGCGCGACTGGGCGCGCAGCTCGTCGTCCTCGGTGCGGCCGCCCTCGCAGGCAAAGGGCGGCAGGATCGGCTTGATCGGCTTCAGCAGGAAGGAGCAGCGCCGGGCGATCGCCACCGTGTTGTCCACCGCCTCCGGCAGGTCGGCGAACAGCAGCCGCATCTCCTCCGCCGACTTGAAGCGGTGGTCGGGCGTCAGGCGGCGGCGCTCCTCCTGGCTCAGGTAGGCGCCCTCGGCGATGCAGAGCAGCGCGTCGTGCGCCTCGTACATGTCGGCGGTGGCGAAGTGGCAGTCGTTGGTGGCGACCAGCGGCAGGCCGTGGGCGTAGGCGAGGTCGATCAGCGCCGGCTCGATGGCGTTCTCGACCGCGGCGAACTGGCCGCGCCCGCCCTCGTGCCGCTGCAGCTCGACATAGAGCCGGCCGGGGAACAGACCCTTCAGCGTCTCCAGCACCTCCAGCGCCAGATCCTTCTGCCCCTCGTGCAGCAGGCGGCCGAGCGAGCCGCCCGGCCCGCCGGTCAGCGCGATCAGGCCGCCGGAATGGCCCTGCAGCGCGTCGAGCGGGACCTGCGGGCCGGCCAGAGGATCGGAGTCCAGGAAGGCTTTCGACACCAGCTTCATCAGGTTGCGATAGCCCTCCTCGTTCTGGCAGAGCAGGACGATCTGGTCCGGGGTGGCCGCCGCCTTGCCGGGCAGGCCAGGCTTGGACTGGGTGGGGCCGACGCGGGTGATGCCCAGCACCGTGCCGATGATCGGCTGCACGCCGACGTCGGACGCCGCCAGCGCGAACTCCAGCGCGCCGAACAGGTTGCCGCTGTCGGTGACCGCGACGGCCGGCATCTGCTGCTTGGCGCAGAGCTTGACCAGTTCCTTCACCTTGATCGCGCCTTCCGACAGCGAATAGGCGGAATGGACGCGCAGGTGGATGAAGTCGGCGTAGGGCATGGCAACCAGTGGTTAGGGCCAACGGCAGGAAGCCGGGGGCGGGGGGTGGCCCGCCTTCCCGTTCCCGCTTCTAGCACAGCCGGGGCGGTTCCCGCGACGGTCGCGCGGATGCATGCGGACGTGGTATGCAGGGCGCCACGACGAGATCAGGGATGGGGAGGACGCCGCGATGGATCGGCAGCACCTTTTGCCCGTCGCCCTGCACCGGACGGGCGTGCGGATGCCTTCTCGGCACCGGCGGACCGTGCGGGCGGCGACGCCTTTGGCCCTGCTGGCCGGGCTCGCGCTGGCACTCTCCGCCTGCGAAACCGTGCCGCCGCCCCCCGCCGCCCCGCCACCGACGGCCGCCTTGCCCGACGGGCCGGCCAAGCCCTTCGGCACCGGCAAGGGCTGGACCGTCACCATCCACACCCCGCCCGGCGCCAAGCCCTTCTGCGTCGCGGAGCGCGCCGCGGCGGCCGGTCAGCCGCCGGGCGGGGAGACGGGGGCGCCGCGCCTGGCCTTCCGCACCGCGACTGCCGAATCGGGCTTCATCCTCTCGGGCTACACGCCGTCCGACGCCGGGGCCGCCGCCAAGCCGGGGGAGCGCTACGACCTCACCGCCAGCCTCGACCAGGGCTCGCGCCTGACCCTGAGCGCCCGGGCGCTGCCCGACGGCACCCTCTATGTCGCCGTGCCGACCGCGCGCTTCCTCGACGAGATGGGGCCGCTGGCCCGCGGCCACCGGGTCGCCTTCCGCAGCAGCGGATTGGGCGACCTCGGGGTGCTTCTGCTGTCCGGCTCGTCCTGGGCGATCAACGCATCGGACGAATGCCGGATCCTGCATGCGGACCAGTGAGGCGCCAGGGGGGAGGCCGGCGCGCAGGCCAGCCACGCGGCGGGCGCACCCTGCGGCGGATTGACCACCCCGGCGGCGCCCGCTTAGCTTGCGGACCATGCGTGCTTCCCACATCCTGCTCGCCGTGGCGGTCGCCGCCGTCTGGGGCTTCAACTTCGTCGCGATCAAGGTCGGCCTGCGCGATTTCCCGCCGCTGCTCTTCTCCTGCCTGCGCTTCGCACTGGCGGCCTTGCCACTGGCCGTCCTCTGGCGGAAGGGGCCGCCGGTGCCATGGCGCTACGTGATCGGCATCGGCGTGATGCTGGGGGTGGTGAAGTTCCCGCTGCTGTTCCTCGGCATCGACGTCGGCATGCCGGCGGGGCTGGCCTCGCTGGTGCTGCAGGCGCAGGCGTTCTTCACCGCCATCTTCGCCGCCGCCGCGCTGGGCGACCGGCCGGGGCCGCGGCAGGTCGCCGGCATGGCGGTCGCCTTCGCCGGCATCGGGCTGATCGCCACCGAGCTGCCGGCCGGCGAGTCGCTGTTCGGCCTCGGCCTGACGCTTGCCGCCGCCGCCGCCTGGGGCGTGGCCAACATCGTGATGAAGCAGGCCAAGGCGCCCGACCTCTTCAGCCTGATGGTCTGGGTCAGCCTGATCCCGCCGCTGCCCCTGCTGGTCCTGTCGGGCGTGCTGGAAGGGCCGGACCGCATCCTGCACGCCTTCGCCTCCCTGACACCGGTCGGTGTGGCCTCGCTGCTCTACATCGCCGGCGGCGCCACGCTGTTCGGCTTCGCGGCCTGGGGCTTCCTGATGCGCCACCATCCCGCCAGCGTCGTCGCTCCCTTCTCGCTGCTGGTGCCGATCTTCGGGATGAGCTCCAGCGCGCTGCTGCTGGGGGAAACCCTGACGGCCGCCAAGCTGGCGGGCGGCCTTCTGGTTTTCGCGGGGCTGGCGCTGTCGGTCCTGAAGGTCCGGGCGCCGGTGCGGGCACGGGCGTGAGGGTCCTATCAGCCTTGACGGCCTTGACGGAGCGCCCCCGTCCCCGGATCATCGCGG
The DNA here is from genome assembly GCF_017876115.1 of Azospirillum picis. Taxonomy (GTDB): domain Bacteria; phylum Pseudomonadota; class Alphaproteobacteria; order Azospirillales; family Azospirillaceae; genus Azospirillum; species Azospirillum picis. Next base: position 218,916 of record NZ_JAGINO010000001.1, on the reverse strand, counting down.
CGGGGCGGGACATCATCGATACGGGCGTGACTTGACTTCCTCGGACAGGACCGTGCGCCCGCAAGGCGCACCGCTGACCTCGTTCCCGGCCCGCTGGCTGGCGCACCTGCGTGCCAGCCGGCCGCTGCGCATCCTGCTGTTCATCGGCACGCTGTGCGTCACCATGCTGCTGGTCGCCACCCTCCACTACATCGGCAGCATGCGGGAGCACGAGCTGGAAGGGGCCGAGCGGGAGCTCTCGACCCTGAACCTGTCGCTGTCCGAGCAGACGGCGCGGGCGATGCAGAGCGTCAACCTGGTGCTCGGGACGATCGTCGAGCAGGTGAGGGCCGAGGGCATCGCCACGCCCGAAGCCTATGTCCAGCGCATGTCCAGCCGCGACACCCACGAGATGCTGCGGGCGCGGACCTCCGGCGTGCCGCAGCTCGACGCCGTGACGATGATCGCCGACGACGGCCGGCTGGTCAATTTCTCGCGCTTCTACCCGATCCCGCAGGTCAACGTCTCCGACCGCGACTATTTCTCCTATCTGCGCGACCACGACACGCCCGAACCCTTCATCAGCGAACCGGTGCGCAACCGCGGAACCGGCACCTGGACCATCTATCTGGCCCGCCGCGTCAGCGGCCCCGGCGGCCGCTTCGTCGGGCTGGTGCTGGGCGCGATCGAGCTGAGCTATTTCGAGGGGCTGTACAAGGCGCTGCAGCCCGACGGCGACGGCAGCATCAGCCTGTGGCGGCGCGACGGCATCCTGCTCGCCCGGCATCCGGCCTTGCCCGGCGTCGGCAGCGCGGTCGGGCAGCGCCGTTTCCTGGACGTGCTGTCGCAGTCCGGCGCCGGGGTGTTCGTCGCACCCGACGGTCTCGATGCCGGTCCGCGGCTGGTGGCGACGCGGGCTCTTTCGGACTATCCGTTGATCGTCAACGTCACGCGCACGATCGATGCGGTGCTGGTGGACTGGCGGATGCAGGCATGGTCGATCGGGTTGGCCGGCGGCGTCGGAACCGCGGCGCTGCTGCTGGCGCTCTGGGCGCTCGCCCGCCAGTTCCGCGCCTACGAGACCGCCACGCAGGCGACCGAGGCCGCCCGCCAAGCCTTGGAGGCGCGGGAGGAGGCCGAGCAGGCCTTGCGCCAGAGCCAGAAGATGGAGGCGATCGGCCAATTGACCGGCGGGGTAGCGCACGACTTCAACAACCTGCTCCAGGCGATCGGCATCAACCTGCATGTGATCGAAAGCAGAAGCTGCGACGAACGCATCGTCGGCCCGGCGCGGCTGGCGCTCCAGGCGGTGGAGCGCGGCGCCACCCTTACCCAGCATCTGCTGGCCTTCTCCCGACGCCAGCAGTTGCGGCCGATGCCGGTGGATGTCGGCGGCCTGGTCGAGCGGATCAGCCGGCTGCTCGGCCGCACGATCGGCCAGATGGTGCGGGTGGAGGTGAAGATCGCGCCCGGCCTGTGGCCGGCGATGATCGATCCGACCCAGTTGGAAATGGCCCTGCTGAACCTGGCGCTGAACGCGCGCGACGCCATGCCGGGCGGCGGCACGCTGCGGATCACCGCCGGCAACCGGGTGGCCGACCCGGAAACCGTGCCCGACCTGGCGCCCGGCGACTATGTGTCGGTGGCGGTCAGCGACACCGGGACCGGCATGCCGACGGAGGTGGCCGCCCGCGCCTTCGAGCCGTTCTTCACCACCAAGGAGGTCGGGCGCGGCACCGGCCTCGGCCTCAGCATGGTGCACGGCCTGGCGACCCAGTCCGGCGGCGGCGTCGCGCTGTCCAGCCGACCGGGAGAGGGCACGACCGTGACGCTCTACCTGCCGCGGGCTGCCGGTCCTGCCGTGGCGGAACCGCCGGCCGCCCAGCCGCCGCCGGCCGCCGAGGCGGCTCCGGCCTTGGGCGCCGGCTGTGCCGTCCTGCTGGTTGACGACGAGGAACTGGTCCGCACGGCCACCGCGGAGTATCTGGCTCAGGCCGGCTTTTCCGTGCGCGAGGTGGCCGATGCCGCGGCGGCGCTCAGCCTGCTGGAGTCCGGCTTCCGGCCGGACGTCATCGTCACCGACCACATGATGCCGGGGATGACCGGCCTTGAGATGGCACGCAAGCTGCGCGCCCGCCAGGACGCGACGCCGATCCTGATGGTCACCGGCTATGCCGAGGATCTGACATCGACGGCGGCGGTGCGCGAGGTCGACATGACGGTCTTGTCCAAGCCGGTCGAGCCGGCGCGGCTGGCCCGGTCGATCCGCGACATGGCCTCGGTTCCGGGCTGACCGCGAGCCGCGCATGGCGCTGCGGTGGAACAGAGGGGGCGTTCCGGCGTTGGAAGGGCAGAACGTCCCCAACGCAAACGGAGCCGCCATGAGCGCCCAGTCGACCATTCGTGATGCCTACGACAGCGTTTTCGAAGGCCATGCCAATCTCGGCATGGGCGAGCGCATCGTCTCCACCGGACTCGGCCTCGCCGTTGCGGCCGGTGGCCTGCGCAAGGGGGCGAGCATCCCCGGTGCCATCATGGGGCTGGTCGGCGCCGCTCTCGTCGCCCGTGGCATGAGCGGCCATTGCCCGGTCAAGGACCGCCTGTCGGGTCATCATCCCGATTCCCTGGGGCACGACTCCTCCGGGCACGGCGAGGGCGTGTCGCAGGGCGTGAGCCAGCGCGGGCTGACGCCGACCTACTGAGACGGCGCCTCATTCCTTTACGGCCGCACTCCGTGCGGCCGGCCGGATTGCGTGGGTAACCCTGATGGCTAGGCATTGAGCGGGCCGGCAACGGAAAGAAGACCGGACGTTGCGTCTGTGCGATCCTGTGCGCCCCGGACGGCGTTCCGGATCCGCAGTCCCGCTCAAGAGGTTCGCCCCATGTGGTTGCCCGCCTTACGGCCCCGCTCTTCCGTCGCAGCGCTGGCGGCTCTGTGCGTCGGCTTGCCGATGCTGTTGCCGCCGCCGGCCCTTGCCCAGAAGGCCCCCTCGACCGCGGGTGCTGCGTCCGTCCGCTACGACATCGGCAACGAGATCTTCCACCCGGTGCTCGGACGGAACGGCATGGTGGCCTCGGAACACCGGCTCGCCACCGAGATCGGGGTCGACATCCTCAAGCGCGGTGGCAATGCCGTCGATGCGGCGGTCGCCGTCGGCTTCGCGCTGGCGGTTGTCCTGCCGAACGCCGGCAATGTCGGCGGCGGCGGCTTCATGATCGTCCACGACGCCAAGAGCGGAAAGGACGTCGCCATCGACTTCCGCGAGATGGCGCCGGCCAAGGCGTTCCGCGACATGTACCTGGACGAGCAGGGCAAGGTGGTGCCCGACCGCTCGCTCTACACCCACCTCGCGGTCGGCATCCCCGGCACCGTCGCCGGTCTCGCCCATGCGCTGGAAAAATACGGGACCATGCCGCTTGCCGACGTCCTGGCACCTGCCATCCGCCTGGCACGCGACGGCCACACCGTCACCCCGCAGCTTGCCGGCCTGCTGGAGGTGGAGCGCGACCACCTCGCAAAGTGGGACGCGACCAAGGCGATCTTCTTCAAGGATGGCCGGCCGCTGACCGCCGGCGAGACGCTGGCCAATCCAGACCTCGCAAATTCGCTGGAAATGATCGCGCAGCAGGGGCCGAAGGCCTTCTACGAGGGGCCGATTGCCGACAGGATCGCCGCGGAGATGGCGCAGCACGGCGGCTACCTGACCAAGGAGGATCTCAAGGCGTACAAGGTGGTCGAGCGCGAGCCGGTCGCCGGCAGCTATCGCGGCTATACGGTGAAGTCGATGCCGCCGCCCAGTTCCGGCGGCACCCACATCATCCAGATGCTGAACATCCTGGAACGCTGGCCGCTGAAGGACTACGGCCCCGACAGCGCCCAGGCCATCCATCTCATGGCCGAGGCGATGAAGCTGGCCTATGCCGACCGCTCCGAATATCTGGGCGATCCGGATTTCACCAAGGTTCCGGTCAAGGGGCTTACGTCGCGCAAATATGCGGACGAGCTCGCCGCCAGGATCGATCCGGAGAAGGCGACGCCGGCGGCCGCCATCAAGCCCGGAAATCCGGCGCCCTACGAGAGCGACCAGACCACGCATTTCTCGGTGGCGGACGCCCAGGGCAACGTGGTCAGCACGACCTACACCCTCAACCTCAATTTCGGCAGCGGCATCGTCGCGGCCGGCACCGGCATCCTGCTGAACAACGAGATGGACGATTTCTCCGCCAAGCCGGGCGTGCCCAACGCCTTCGGCCTGATCGGCGGCGACGCCAACGCCGTCCAGCCGTACAAGCGGCCGCTCAGCTCGATGTCGCCGACCATCGTGTTGAAGGACGGGAAGCCCTGGCTGGTCACCGGCAGCCCCGGCGGCAGCCGCATCATCACCACCACGATGGAGACGGTGGTCGACCACATCGATTTCGGCATGAACCCGGCCGAGGCTGCGGCCCTGCCGCGCGTCCATCACCAGTGGACCCCCGACGAACTGCGGGTGGAGAAGGGGCTGAGCCCCGACACCGTCCGGCTGCTGGAGCGGATGGGGCACAAGGTGTCGGTCAAGGCAACGATGGGGCGCACCCAAACCATCCAGATGACGGATGAGGGCATGTCCGGCTACTCCGATCCCCGCAACCCCGACGGCATGACGATCGGCTATTGAGCGACCGAAGTCGGGGCGGCCGGCACCGGCTGCCCCGGTGCGGGCGCCCCGCATCCCCCTGTACGCCACATTCTCGTGTACAAGGAAAAAACGGCGTGCTTTGGTACCCTGCGATCCGCCATGCCGGATGGACGGGGACGGTCCCCGACGGCTCGGCCGAAAGCCCGTCCCCCGAGCCGACCCCGCCCGTTCGTATAGGACAACGGAACAGTTGGCTTAAGGCGGGCTGGTCGGTTAGCCTTTGCAGGAGTGAACCGGAGCATTTGCCGTGGATAAGGCCTTGGTCGAAAAGAACCGCGAGTGGACCTATCATCGTGAGGGGAGGGAGCCCGTCACCATTCGGGTCGCCGACTTCGAGCGCGAAGGAAAACGCATCGTCGCCTTCCTGGAGCAGACGGACATCGCAAAGACGACCGGATCCTCCCGACCGGCCGTGAACGACTGGCCCCGCATTGCCGAGGCTTATGCGCAGGAGCAGGGTGTCTCGCTTGGGGACATCTACTGGTACGAGCTGCATCCGCGCCGTTTCGCCAACGGCCGCCCCAACGTGTCGGAGTACCGGCCCGGCGTCGGCGAGTGGCGTTTCGAGACCAGCATTCCGCTCGCCCGCGCCATCGTCGAGCAGCTCGGCTTCGATCCGGACAACCTTCCGCTCGATATCTGAAGCGGCGGCGGGGCAGCCCCGCCGCCTCCCCCTGTCTCAGCCCGCGGCGGGCGTGTATACTGTGCTGCGTATGCTCGGCCGGGCGATCGTGCCGGCCTTGCCCGGGAGAGGGATGATGAAGACGGGATTGAGGGCGGTTGTGCTTGGGGCCGTGGCGCTTGCGGCGTCCGCCATGCTCCTCGCGGCTCCGGACGGGGCGCAGGCACGGACGTCGGTGTCGATCGGCGTTGGGGTCGGACCTGTCTTCCCGGCCTACGGCTATTATCATCCCTACCGCTATTATGCTCCCCCGCCGGTGGTTTACGCACCGCCGGCCGTGGTGTATTCGCCGCCGCCGGTCGTCTATGCACCGCCGCCCCCGGTGACCTATGCACCACCAGCGGCCTACGCACCGCCAGCGGCGGCGGTCGTGCCGGCAGACCCCGCCGGTCCGGTCTATCTGTCCCGCAGTGGCCAGCAGTGCCGTGAATACCAGAGCCGTGTGGTCGTCGGTGGCCGGTCGCAGCCGGTCTACGGCACCGCCTGCCTTCAACCGGACGGAAGCTGGCGCATCGTCAACTGACGGGCGCCGCCCGCCGCCGTCATGCCGCCGCTGAAACCGCATAGTCTCAGATCCGTCGACCGAGCCTTGGCATCCCTGACTCCAGGCGCCATTTTCCCGTGCAGGTCGCGGATCGAGCGATCCCGCTTGAAACGTGACTCACACGGAAAACCAAGAGCTTAGTGCCTGTCTGGTGATTCAATAAGCACCAGACAGGCTCTAGGTTCCCATCGGGCAAAGCTGTGCCGGATGATCGGCATGGGTACTGTGGATCGAAAGGATGTCGTCCCAGCGCGACAGGAAGGCGTCGAGCAGGGCGGGGTCGAAATGCAGGCCGCGCTGCTCGATCATGAAGGCCCGCGCCTCTGTCAGCGTCCAGGGCCGCTTGTAGGGCCGCGCGGACGTCAGGGCATCGAAGACGTCGGCGATGGCGACGATGCGGCCGCACAGCGGGATGGCGTTGCCGATCCTTCCGGCGGGATAACCGCTGCCGTCGAATTTCTCGTGGTGGGTGAGCGCGATCTCCGCCGCCATGCGAAGCAACGGGATGTCACTGTCGGCCAGGATCCTGTGGCCGATGGTGGTGTGCCGGCGCATGACCCTCGTTTCCTCCGGCGTCAACTGCCCGGGTTTCAGCAGGATCATGTCGGGGATACCGATCTTGCCGATGTCGTGCATCGGAGCCGCCTTCTGCAGATCATGGGCGAAGTCGTCGCCACAGCCGGCCGCTTCCGCGATAAGGCGCGAATAGAGAGCCATGCGCTCGATATGGGCGCCGGTCTCGGGATCGCGGTATTCGGCGGCGCGCGAGAGCCTGTGGACCAGATCCTCTCCCCGCCGTTGGAGCGCCGCGGTCACACGCTCCACCTCGGCGGCGAGCAGGGCGGCGCGGTCGCGAAGCAGGGTGCGCCCATGCCGCAGGGCCAGCAGGTTGCGCAGGCGGACCTGTACCTCCGGGACGACGATCGGCTTGGTCAGGAAGTCGCTGCACCCGAGATCCAGCGCCCGCATGCGGACATCCGCCGCGGTGTTCGCGGTGACCATCACCACCGGCACCTCGTCCAGCCTCGCGTCGCCGCGGATCCGGCGGAGAAGTTCGATGCCGTCCATGTCCGGCATCATCTGGTCCAGCAGGACGAGGTCGGGCTCGTTCTCCCGCATCCAGTCGATGGCTTTCACCGGACTGGTCATCGTCACCGGATCGGCATCGTCCAGGCGTCGGACAATGGCGGCCATGATGAACAGGTTGGTCTGATCGTCGTCGACGACGAGGACTTTCATTTCAGTCCCCCGGTCCTGCGATACGCGATCAGCCTCCCGGCTTCGGCAAGCAGCGCCGGAAGGTTGAGCGGCTTTTCGAAGGCGGCCTCCGCGCCCAGCAGGCGCGCCATGTTCGGCAGTTCCAGGCGCAGGCGCACGCTGCCGCCCGAAACCGCGATCAGCGGCGGGCGCGACGGCGCGTCCTTCAGCCGCAGGATGACTTCGTATCCATCGGCTTCCGGCATGATGATGTCCGTCACCACCAGATCCACCGGCTCTCCGTGCAGGATGGTCAGGGCGGCGTTGCCGTTCTCGGCCTCCCGCACGCTGTATCCGGCGCGAAGAAAAGCAGTGGCGACCATGCCGCGGAAATCCGGGTCGTCATCCACCAGCAGCACGGAACCGGTGGCGGACACCGGCGTCGCTGCCGGTTTGGCAGGCAGCTCGTAATGGGTCGCTTCCATCGTTGCCGATTCCGTCCTGTGCCGCGGCCGGCAGCATCGCCGGCCAAAGGGGGTAGAGACCTCACAATAGCCGGCAGGGACGGTTGTGGTGTGGGGAGACAGGGATAGCGGTGCCGGGAAAGCGGATAGCTGGGATACTATCCTGCACTGGCGCCGTGGCCCGAGCGGCACCTGATCAGATCGCCGCCGTGCAGTGGTCATGGATGCGCGGGGCTGCCGCCACGAAACCTTAAGATTTCGGCGGTCATAAAGGGTATCCCTGATATTATTGGCGCATCGATCTTGAGGGTGGCGGAGGCGGATGATGAGAATCTTGGTGGCTGACGACCATCCCCTCTTTCGGGATGCGCTCGAACTGTCGGTCCGCCAGGCTTGGCCGGATGCCGATGTCGTCTGTATCGGCTCGTTGGAGGAACTGCCGGTCCTGCGCAACGGCGCAGGACCGGCGGAAACCGTGCCCATCCGTTACGACCTGATCGTGCTCGATTGGCGGATGCCCGGAGCGGAGGATGGTGGTCCGCTCGGCGTGCTCCGCCGCCATGGGATTGAAGGGCCCGTCGCGGTCGTGACCGGAGCCGAGGATGCCGTGACCGCGCTGGAGGTGCTGCGTTGCGGGGCCGAGGCGTTCCTGCCGAAAACCACACCACGCCGCGTCCTGGCGCAGGCCCTGCGGCTGGTGGCGGAGGGCGGCAGCTTCGTGCCGAAGGGCGTGGCGCTCGAACTTATGCAGATGACGGACCTGTCGCTCGACATGGACGAGACGGAGGAGGCCGACGGCCCGCTGCCGGAAGCGGAGGGCGCCTTGTCCTCGCCGCTCACGGAGCGGGAACAGCAGGTGCTGTCGATGCTCGCCACCGGAGCGACAAACAAGGAGATCGGGCGCTCGCTCAGCCTCCAGGAGGTGACGGTCAAGCTGCACACCCGCCGCATCCTGCGCAAGCTGGGCGCACGAAACCGTACAGACGCCGTGCGGCGGGCCCAGAAGGCCGGCCTGCTGTCCCGCAGCGTCGGCGAGGCGTCCGTCTGATCGATGGTTCGGGACGCCGAGGTAGGGTGAGATGCAGGCGGCGGTATAGGGCTGGTCCCAGCAGTCCGCGTTTGTGCGTTCTGCTACAGTCCCGGCCAGCCGCTCGCAGCCTTCGTGCCGTCCACGGGGTGAGCGCAACCGGTTGACTTCCGAGTGCCCGATGAGATTGTCCGAACATCCGCTGACCAAGCCGGGCGTCCAGTCCGCCTCCCCGACCAGTGCAAGGGTGCCGGCCGCGGCATGTCCGGCCTTGCTGGCCGCTGCAGCCGTTGCGGCCATCGGTTCGGTGGCGGTGCTGCTGGTTTCAATGACCCCGCTGCAGACCGCCGTGCCCTGGATCGCGGCCGGAACCGCGGTGGCGGCCGGAACCGTGCTGCTGCTTGTGTTCGCCGGGCGCCGCCCTCGGGAGGCTGGCCGACCCGCGGCCCATTCCCCCGCGCCTTCGGCGATCGACGGGACTCGCGACGGCATGGCCGATGATCCGGTCCCAACGGCAGGCGGCCATGCGGACGGCGAGGACGCCACTCCCCTTGTGCTGCAACGACAGCTCGCGGCGGCGGCGGAGCGATTCCGCACCCAGCAGATCGAGGTGATGGACGACAGGGCCGAACTGGCCGGCGCCATCGTGCATGACATGAACAACGCGCTCGGCGCTGTTGCCGGATATGCCGATTTCCTGACCGCCGACCTGCCACCCGGTTCGCCGCAAGCCGACTATGCCGCGCGTATCCTCACAGCCGTCGATCGTGCCCGGCTCGCGCTGCATCGGCTGATGGCCACAGCCCGCCCGGGTCCCGTGGAACTGCGCACGGAACGCGCGTCGCGGGTGCTCGACATGGCCGCGACGCTCCTGCGCGGCGAGCACGCCGCCGGGGGACTGACCGTCTGCGACGAGGCCGGGGCACCGGACCCGCGTTGCGACGCCGGGCTGCTGGCGCGGACGCTGGCGGGTCTGGCGACGGACGTGGCTGTTGGCGTCGGTGGGGAAGGGCGGCATCTTGTCCTCCGCGCATCCGGAAGGACCGTGCGCGAAGGCTCCACCGCGGTCGAGGGCGACGAGGCGGGGGAGGAGGGGTGGCTGGTCCGTACGCCGCTGATGCCGCCTGCAGGGCTTCATGTCGTCTTCGAACTCCGCATTGACGGGCCGCCGCCGCCGCCAGAGGAGCTGTCCGCCCTCACCGACCCCCTGCTCGCGGCCCGTGCCCGGCATCGTCGGCGCCACGGCAAGCGGTCCGAGGGCGAGTCGTCTCCGGAGACCACTCAGGTCGCTGCCCTCCAGGCCGCGCGGCTTCATGGCGGCGGCTTGATCCTGCGCAGCCATCCGTCGGGCGGCACGCTGGTACAGCTCTATGTTCCTGCCGTCGCGTCCGCCCCGCGCCGCCCATCGGCGCCGCCCGAGCGGTGCGTCGCTCCCACCATCCGGGTGCTGGTGGTCGAGAGCGACCATGGCTGCGGCGACCGCTTCCAGACCGGCCTGGAGCAGCACGGCTGCGAAGTCTCGGTCTGCGACGATCCACGGGATGCGCTGGAGGCCGTCGCCGACGAGCCGGCCTTCTTCGACGCGATCGTCATCGGGCCGGGCTTTGGCCTCTCGGGCGGGGCGGCTTCGGCCGGCCGTGCCCTGGCCACACGGCTGAAGGCGCTTCGATCCGACCTGCCCTGCGTGCTCTATGCAGCCGGGAGCGATGCCGGCCGCCCCCTTCCCCTGTCCAGTTCCGCCGTGCCGGCGGACATCGTTCTGCCGCTGCCGGTCGATTTGCCGCGGCTGGCCCGCGGGGTGGCGGCGCTGGCCGCCGGGCGCAGCGACGGGCAACCGGGCACGGATAGGTCGGGCGCGGGCAGGTCGGGCACTGGCAGGCCGGACGACGACCGGGGGCGGCGGTGATGCTGCGCAGGCTTTCCCAGAACGCCTTCATCGCCGTCATCTGGCTGGTAACGCTGGTGATCGCGGCCGGTCTCTGGCTGGCGGCGCTGATGCTCAGCCGCTACGACGATGCCGAAGCCATGGCGCGGGCGGAGCGCGACAGCGGCATTCTCGCCCGCGTGGTCGCGGAGCAGACGACGCGCACCATCTCGGAAATCGACCAGATCCTGCTGTTCCTGATCGACGATTTCCATGACCATGACGATGCCTGGACCCATGGCGCCTCGGGCCTGCTGCGCGCGGCAGTGGATCGGTCGCACATCCTGGTCCAACTGGCGGTGATCGATGCGTCCGGCGACCTCCTGTTCACCAGCAAGGAGGATGCCCCGCGCCGGGTGCCCCTGTCCGACCGCGAGCATTTCCGTGTCCATGCCGACAATCCCAATGTGGGGCTGTATGTTGGCAAGCCTGTGTTCGGGCGGGCTTCGGGTCGATGGCTCCTGCAGTTGACGCGCCGGATCGAGCGCGCGGACGGCAGCTTCGCCGGGGTGCTGGTCGCCTCGGTCGATCCCTTCTTCTTGAGCCGGACGCTGGAAGGCCTCGACGTCAGCCCGAACGGCGCCGTGACGATCATCGGCACCGACGGCATCCTCCGGGCACGGTCGCAGATGGATGACCGGATCCTCGGCCGCGATCTCGGCGACACGCCGACGCTGTCGTTGGCACGTCGGCAATCGACCGGCTTCCTGCGCAGCCCGAGTCCCATCGACGGGGTCGTCCGGATGAGGTCGTTCCGCAAGCTGTCCGACTATCCGCTGGTCGTTACCGTCTCCTTCGACGAGCAGGCGTTCCTGTCCGACACCCGTCAGAGGCAGCGCTTCTACCTGGTGGGGGCGGCGACCTGCAGCATCGTGCTGTGCGGGCTCGCCCTGCTCGTGACGCGGCAGTCGGCGCGGTTGGCGGCAACCGCCCGCCGGCTCGCCCAGAACGAGGAACGGTTTCGCGACCAGGCCGAAACCGCATCCGACTGGTTCTGGGAGATGGATGCCGACCTGCGTTTTACGCGGCTGACCGGGCCGCTGGTGCCTTATACCGGCGACATGGAGCTTCCGATCGGCCTCCGGCGGGAGGATATCGCTCTGCGCGAGGACGGGGACGGCGAGAAGTGGGAGAAACACCGGCAGGCGATGGAGGAGCGGCAGCCCTTCCGCAACTTCCGCTACCGGATCATGACCGCCACGGGGCTGCGCTACATCAGTGTCAGTGGCCGTCCGGTCTTTGACGAACACGGGGTCTTTCACGGCTACCGCGGTTCCGCCGCCGACATCACCGAGCGGGAGCTGTCGGCCGAACGCCTGATATCGAGCGAGGCCCGCTACCGGGCCATGTTCGAGGCGGTGGGGCAGCCGATCGTCACCGTCGACGAGAACGGAACGGTCGATGCCTTCAACCGGGCGGCCGAAGCGCTCTTCGGCTACCGCGCCAGCGAGGTTGTCGGCGGACCGATGTCCAAGCTCATGCCGGCGGTCGCCGGCACCGACTATGACCGGTTGTTGACCGACTACCGCGAGAGCGACCGGGTGGTTCCTCAGTCGGACGTGCGGGAACTGACCGGCCGCCGCAAGGACGGCAGCGAATTCCCTCTTGAGGTGACCCTGGCCGGCTGGCATGCCGACGGGCGCCGCTTCATCACCGGCGCTCTGCGTGACGTCACCGTCCAGCGTGAGATCGAGGCGAGCCTGCGCCGGGCCAAGGAGGCGGCCGATCAGGCGAACCGGGCCAAGGGAGAGTTCCTGGCGACGATGAGCCACGAGATCCGCACGCCGATGAACGGGGTGCTCGGCGCCCTGGCCCTGGTCGACGGCCCCAACCTTGACGATGAGCAGCGCCAGCTCCTCGATGTCGCCAACCGCTCGGGTCTGGCCCTGCTGCAGATCATCGACGACATCCTCGACCTTTCCAAGCTGGAGGCCGGGAAGGCCGAGGTCGAGCCCGTGGACTTCGAACTGCGCTCCATGCTGCGCGACACCCTCGACATCCTGGAGCCGACGGCAGGCGGGCGCGGGCTGTTCCTGACGAGCGAGGTGGCGCCGACGGTGCCGGAGCGCGTGCGGGCCGACCTGCGCCGGGTCCGCCAGATCCTGGTGAACCTGATCGGCAACGCCCTGAAGTTTACCCATCGCGGCGGCGTGAGCGTGCGCGTTACGATGGACGCGGAGCAGAAGGGGGCCGATTGTTTCGAACTGAGGTTCGAGGTCGCCGACACCGGGATCGGCATTCCGCCGGACGTGCTGCCCACCCTCTTCCGCCGCTTCACGCAGGGCGACAGCTCGACGACGCGCCGGTTCGGCGGCACCGGGCTTGGGTTGGCGATCAGCCGTGAACTGGCGAACCTGATGGGGGGCCGGATCGGCGTGACCAGCACCGAAGGCAAGGGCAGCGCCTTCTGGTTCACCGTGCGCTGCCAGGCCGCTGCGGCTCCGGCCGACGACGTGGCGGCGGCGCCTTGCGCGCCCGGCCCTGTGCCTGCCACCGCCGACCGCCGTGGACAGCCCGCCCGCAGGATTGCCCGCGGGCTGCGCGTCCTGGTCGCCGAGGACAATGAGATCAACCGCGACATCGTCGTAACGATGCTGAACCGGGTGGGTCACCATGTGACGGCGGTTGAGGATGGGCTGCAGGCGGTGCGCAAGGTCGAGGAGGAGTCCTTCGACGTCGTGCTGATGGACGTGCAGATGCCGGTGATGGACGGCGTGACCGCCACCCGGCATATCCGCGCCATGCCGGGCGACGTCGCCCGCCTGCCCATCGTTGCCCTGACCGGCAACGTCATGCCCAACCATCGCGGCGAATATCTCGCCGCGGGCATGGATGGATACCTGACCAAGCCAATCATGTCGGCCACACTGTTCGAGACGCTGGCAAGCGTCACCGGTCCCGCCCGGCAGGCGGGCGGAGCCGGTGACGAAGCCCCCGCACAGCGGCCGGAGCGGCTGGAGCCGCCGGTCCCGGCGACCGGCGCGGAAACGGACTCCGGACCGGACGGCTGGCGTGGCGCGCCGTTGCTGGACCATGACCAGGCGGCGGAATTGCGTGCGGCGATCGGCAACCACGCCTGGGAACAGACGATGGCCGCCTTCGGGCGGACGATGCGCGACGGAATGGCCGCCTTCCGGGATGCCGGAAGCCCGTCGGCCGGGTCCGGGACCCAGCCGCTGGCGCGGATCGCCCATACGCTGAAGGGGACCGCAGCCAATGTCGGGGCGGTCCGGTTGAGCCGTCTGGCCGCGCTGCTGGAGCTGCGCGCGCAATCGTCCGGTGGCCATGGTCTCGACGACGCCTTGTACGAGGCGCTCGAGGATACGGCTGCCGCCACCAGCGACGCCTTGGCCGCCCTGACGCAGCCCGTGCCCGACGGTGTCGGGCACGGGGGAGCGTAGGGTTCGTCGGTCGGGGTTCGTCGGTCGCGGGCGCCTATTTCGCGAAGAGCTGCGACATGTCGGCGAATGCCTTGAACTCGAGGGCGTTGCCGGCGGGATCGAGGAAGAACATCGTCGACTGCTCGCCGACCTGGCCCTTGAAGCGGGTATAGGGCTCGATCACGAACTTGATGCCGGCGGCCTTCAGCTTCCCGGCCAGCGCATCCCAATCCGCCGGCTGCAGCACCACGCCGAAGTGCGGAACCGGCACGTCGTGGCCGTCGACGGGGTTGTGGTGGGCCGGGGCCGCATCGGGATCGCGCGGCTTCAGATGGGCGACGATCTGGTGGCCGAACAGGTCGAAATCGATCCATTCGTCGCTGCTGCGCCCCTCCGGGCAGCCCAGCACGGTGCCGTAGAAATGCCGGGCGGCGGCGAGGTCGTCGACGGGAAAGGCAATGTGGAAGGGCGTCAGCGTCGGCATCGGTGCGGGGACCTTTCAGGGACTTTGGCAGGTGGCTGCGGGTGGCCTCAGCAGACCCGATCGTCCCGGGCTTGACAAACGAGTTCTCAGGCGAAGATTTATGAGTTCAACTCATGGATCGGTTTCCGTCATGCCCGACCGCGTCCTGCCGTCGCTCAACGCCGTCCGCAGCTTCGTCGCGGTCGCTCGCCATCTCAGCTTCACCAAGGCGGCCGACGAGTTGGCGGTGACGCAGGGGGCGGTCAGCCGCATGATGCAGACGCTTCAGGCCGACCTCGGCGTCGAACTGATCCGCCGCGTCGGGCGGGGGGTCGAACTGACGCCGACCGGTGCAGCATTCTATGCCGAGGCGTCGGCGGCGCTGGACCGGATCACCGCTGCGGCGCGTGCGGCCCGCGCGCAGGAGGGTGGGGTGCTGAGGGTCAGTGCGCTGCCCACCCTGACCCAGCGCTGGCTGATTCCCCGATTGAAGCGGTTCCAGGCGGACAATCCCGACATCCTGGTCGAGGTCGGCGTCGGGGAACACCGGGTCGATTTTGCCAAGGAGCGGGTCGACGTCGCCATCCGCTATGGCGCCGACGACTGGCCGGGGGCCGAGGTCGCGACGCTGATGCCCGAGACCATGGGGGTCTTCTGCGCGCCGTCGCTGCTGGAGCAAGGCCCGCCGCTGCGGCATCCGGCCGATCTGGCGCAGCACCGACTGCTGCAGCACACCACCCGCCCGGATTCCTGGCGCGGCTTTCTCGCCGCCTTCGGCCTCCCCCTTCCGGAGGCAGCCCTATCGCTGGCCTTCGAGCATTTCTTCATGATCATCGAGGCGGCATCGGCCGGCATGGGCGTGGCGTTGCTGCCGGTCTTCCTGGTCCAGGATGACGTGACGAGCGGGCGGCTGGTGCAGCCGTTCGCCGAGACGCTGCGCCCGCGCGGCCGCTACCTGATCGCCCATGCGCCGGGCGCGGAGCGGGCACGCCGGGTGCGCCGCTTCAAGGAGTGGCTGCTGGCGGAAGCGGGGTAGGGGCTATCCCGGCGTTCCCGCCGCTCTTGCCGGTCCCCCGAGGATGGCGTCGACCGCGATGCGCAGGTCGGCGGTCACCTGGAAACCGCCATCGACGGGGTGCCGGGGTGGCGAGCCGCCTCCCAGGAGGGATTGACGTTCTCGCCGCCGAACGGCTCGACGCCGGCGAGAAGGATTGCCCGGGTCACGCCGGCCGGTCCTGTTCCCAGTCCGGCCTTCCCAGCCGCATGCCGTGGTTTCCGCGGTAGGCGGCCACCTCCGGCGGCGACCACCCCTCCAGCAGGCCGGGATCGAGACCGTGAATCTCGACGCCCAACGGCCGGCAGACCTCCAGCGGGTCGCGGGCATCCGGTCCCCACAACGGCACGCTGAGGTCGCCGCCGGGGCAGGTCGACAAGGCGCAGAGCAGGTCAATCTCGGCGAAGAACTCCAGGAAGTCGCCCTTCTGGGCCGGGCAGGCCTTCATGAAGTACTTGTCCTCGTCGTTCAGCCCGGTGACCTGGAAGACGTTCAGCACATCGTGCACGTCGAATTCGGTCAGGCCATAGGGAGCGACGGCACGGGTCAGGTTGGAGTGGCAGTGATGGTGGAAGTCTTTCCCCGTCAGCATGCGGTTGACGTAGGGATCGCACCGGGTGCCCAGGAGGTCGTGCACCCTGCCGCCATGCTCGTCGACGCCGTAGTCGGCCAGCGTGTCGTGGGTGATGGTCGCCAGCGGCCTCAGGTAGGGCAGCGTCGACCACAGCCGGTCGAAGGTGCTGACATGGGCCTGCTGGAGTTGCCGCGTGCGCGAGGCCCAGAAGCGTTCGCGGGGATTGTGGCGGTTCCAGATGTTGAGGTCGGCGACCTGCGGCCCCTCGATGGTGACGATGCGGAAGACATGGCCTGCCGGGACGGTCCAGGCGCGGCCGGAGCGGATCGGCACCACGAACTGCTCGACCAGGTGCCGCCCGGCGTTCTCTGTGCCGATGCGCCCGTAGAAGGCGCGGTCGACGTCGAGGGCCGAGCCTTCGGTGGCCCGGTAAGCGGCAGGATAGCTGGGCATCGCGGTCTCCCGGGTGAGCAGTCCGGCCCCCACGCCGGCTGGCCATCGATGATGGCCGGGTTCCGATGCCAGAGGCAACAGCTCTTCGGGCCCCGTCGGATGGCCCTCCAGCTCTTTGGCGGGGCGTTCCGGGGGATGGCCGCGGATTCCTCCGCCAAGGACGGCAAAAGCCGCCCCCCGGCGCGGAGGGGCGGCTTCCATCGGTGGACGGGGAGGGGCGTTGGGTGGCCCGTTCAGGCCGCAGCCGCGAGAACGCGGGTCTGGCGGGCGACCTTTTCGAAGGCACGCTCCTCGATCTGGCGGATACGCTCCCGGCTGACGCCATAGCGGACCGACAGATCCTCGAGCGTCAGCGGGGCATCCGACAGCCGGCGGCTGGTCAGGATGTCACGCTCGCGGTCGTTCAGGACCCCCATCGCCTCATGCAGAAGGGCGCTGCGGCGGCTGGCCTCCCCACGCTCCACCAGCGTGTCCTCGACCGTCGGGCGGTCGTCGGCCAGGAGATCCTGCCATTCCGCGGAATCGCCGTCGGCGGTGAGCGGAGCGTTCAGCGACGCCACCGGACCGGACAGGCGCCGGTTCATGGCGACCACATCCTCCTCGGGCACGGAAAGATCGTTGGCGATGCGGGTGACGCTGTCGGGCTGGAGATCGCCGTTGCCGTACTCGCCGAGCTTCCGCTTCAGGCGGCCGAGGCTGAAGAACAGCTTCTTCTGCGCTGCGGTGGTGCCGATCTTCACGAGGCTCCAGGATCGCAGGATGTAATCCTGGATCGACGCCTTGATCCACCACATCGCGTAGGTGGACAGGCGGAACCCGCGCTCGGGCTCGAACTTCTTCACGGCGGTCATCAGGCCGAGGTTGCCTTCGGCGATCAGGTCGGACAGCGGCAGGCCATAGCCACGGTAGCCGCCGGCGATCTTGACGACGAGGCGAAGATGACTGGTGACCAGCTTCTGCGCCGCTTCGACGTCGCCATGCTCGGTCCAGGCCTTGGCCAGCATGTACTCGTCCTCGGCGCCCAGAACGGGATAGCGATGCGTCTCGTTGATGTAGCGCGACAGCGACTCGCTGGAGTCGGGCGAACGGAGGGCAACAGCGGTGCTCATGTCACATCCTCATGCGAAGCGATATGACGGACGCAGGACCCCCGGATACGGCAGGCCCCGGCCTCTCCGGCGGAGCAGGCCGGGATATAGTACGAAATCGGTGCTGAAAGTCAAGCGTGGCGGCCGGACGCATGGGGGACAGCGCATTCCGACGGAGCCGGATCCGCGGTCGATTGACCTCGCTCAGTGCACCGGGGCGCAGGCCATGGCAGGAAGGGCGGGTCGCCGGGCACAACAGCGAAGGACCTGCAGGCCATGATGTTCGCCGTCGGCACCAAGGATTTCAAGACCATCGCCACCCATGGCGGCCGCACCCGCCGCTTCCTGGTCTACCGGGCGGCAGCCGGCGCCGAGCCCGTCGAGACCGGCCGGATCGAGTTGGGAGAAGGGGAGGTCCTCCACCTGTGCGGCGACGGCCGCCCGCACCCGATCGACGTGGCGCAAGTGGTGATCACCGGCTCCTCGGGTGCCGGCTTCCTCGCCCATATGCGCCGCCGCGGCATAGAGCCGGTGACGACCATGGAGTCGGACCCGGTGCAGGCGATCCGGTACTGGTTCGCCGGCGTGGTCAGGCCGGCGCCCGAGCCCGAGCATCCGCACGAGCACCATGACGGGGATGGGCAGCCCTGACCGGGGGGCGGCCGCCGGCAGGCATGGCCGAGCAGAGCGGCCCGTCAGAGCGGGAAGCTGACGCTCGCGGTGGTGCCGGCGGCATCGCTGTCGGTCGACAGCGTATCGCCGAGCTGTCCGGCCAACGCCTCCGCCAGCATCAGCCCGTCTTCCGCCGTGGCGTCGAATCCGGCGGGCAAGGCACGGCCATTGTCCTCCACCGTCAGGCGGGCGCGGTTGTCCTCCGCCTGCTGGCGCACCGAAACACGGATCCAGCCATCCTCGGGAAAGGCATGGTGCAGGCTGTTGGTCACCAGTTCGGCGATGATGAGGCCGAGCGGCATCGCTTCGTAGAGGCCGATCTGGATCGGGTCGGAGTCCACCGAAACCGGCACGCGCGACAGGGCGCCCGGCGTCCCCTCCCGCACGGCCTCGCACAGGGCGGAGATGTAGCGGCCGAGATCGACATGGGTTCCAGCGCCGCTTTCGTGCAACTGGCGGTAGAGGATCGCCAGCGCCTCGATCCGGACCATGGTCTGTTCGTAGGCGGCACGGGCATCGGGGTCGCGGATCCGGCCGGCCTGGAGCTTCAGCAGGCTGATGACGAGTTGCAGGCTGTTCTTGGCGCGATGCTGGAGCTCGCGCAACTCGGACTCCAGTTCCTGGATGCGCGCGGTCAGCCGGCTTTCCGGAGAGTCGCCGGACACCCCGCTCGACGCGACGGCATCACCCGGCTGGTCCGGGGGTGAATGGGCGGCCTGGAACCGCTGAAGCATCGGCATGGGAACGGACTCGGCTCGATCGTCACGGAAAGGCATTCTCGAAATCACTTGTCAATCTAAGCGCTTGTCCCGCCAGCCCCATCGGTTCTCATGGAGTAACCCGGCGCGCCTAGACGGTCGGCCAGGGGCGATTCCACGAGGCGCGATCGTGGCCGTCTGCTGCGCCGGTGGATCGGGTGCCTGTTCGGGCGGCAAAGCCCGCCGAAAGAAAGGTTGTGCCCGCAGGTTGCACCGGCAAGAGTGGATCGATGAAGACGCGCAAGATGCTCCTCTCTGTTCTGCTGTTGTTCACGCTTTCGGGCGGTTGTGTCGCAGTAATCGGTGCCGCCAGTCCCGGATTTGTCACGGCGACGGCGGTGCCGTTGCACCCGGACCGGCCCGCCAAGACCAGCATAGGGCCGCTTCATTTCCTGGGCGCTCTCGACATCCCCGGGAGTGCTTCCACCGGCGGGGAGCCGCTGGGGGGCTTGTCCGGCCTATGGGTCGATCCGGCCGGCCGGCGCTTCGTCGCCATCGGCGACACCGGGCTGGTGGCGGAAGGTGGGCTGGATCATGACGCCACCGGGCGGCTGACCGGCGTGCATGATGTCCGGACCCGCCCCTTGGCGGTGGAAGAGGGAGCGTCGGCAAGCAAGAGCCGCGTCGATGCCGAGGATCTGACACGCCTTCCGGACGGCGGTTGGCTGGTGACGCTGGAGCGCGATCACCGCATCCTGCGCTATCCCTCCGGCGCGGCGGGTCCGGACGGGATACTCGCCGCGATCCCGCTTCCTCCGCAGGTCGCCGCGCAGGCGCCGCGCAACAGCGGGCTGGAAGCACTCACGCGGCTGCCGGACGGCAGGCTCCTGACGATGGAGGAGGGGCGGGACGACGGCGACCGCAGCCGCCGCGCCTGGGTCACGCGGCCCGGCCTCGCCGACGGGCTGCCGCGGGACCCTGCGGATTGGGGCTCCTTCACCTACCTGGCCGCCCCCCGCTACCGCCCCACCGCCGTTGCGCCGCTGCCGGACGGCGGGGCGGTGGTGCTTGAACGCCGGGTATCGCTGCTGGGCGGCTGGTCGTCGCGCCTCGTGCGGCTGGCACCGGCGCAGATCCAGGCCGGCGCGGTGGCGGAAGGCGAAGAGCTCGGACGGTTGGAGGCGCCGCTGCTCAACGACAACTTCGAAGGCATCGCCACGCGGCCCGGGCCGGACGGCGCGACGCTGATCTACCTGGTTTCCGACAACAACTTCAGCATGCTCCAGCGCACCTATCTGGTGCTGTTCGCCCTTGGCGGGCCGGCCTCCTGACCCATTCCCGGCGGCCTTCCGCGACGGCCTGCAACCAAAGTCGAAGCCTCCTTCCAGGCCCGCAGGTTTGACAGGATGTCCATCCGGCGGCTAGCTAGCGGGACCGGCCGCTTGCGAGGGAAACAATCATGGCTGCGGACGAAAAGGTGGCGGGTGGCGCGGGGGCAGGGCGACCGGGAGCGTCCGGCATCCTGCGGCCGCTGCTGCTGACAGCGCTCGCCATGCTGGCGTTCGCCGCCAACTCCGTCCTGTGCCGTCTCGCCCTGACCCAATCCGCCATCGATCCCGCGAGCTTCACCCTGGTGCGCATCGCCTCCGGTGCCGCCAGCCTGTGGCTGATCGCCCGCGCCACCGGGCATGGTGCACCGGGGTGGGGCGGAGGAAGCTGGGCAGGGGCGGCGGCCCTGCTGGCCTATGCCGCCGCTTTTTCCTTCGCCTATGTCACGATGACAGCCGGGACGGGGGCACTGCTGCTGTTCGGCGCGGTGCAGGCCACCATGGTCCTGGCCGGGCTGAAGCGCGGGGAGCGGCTGGTGCCGATGCAATGGGCCGGCCTGACGCTGGCGCTTGCCGGCCTCGCCCTGCTGCTCGCGCCCGGCCTGTCGGCACCCGACCCGCTGGGGGCGCTGCTGATGGTGGTGGCCGGCGTCGCCTGGGGCGCCTACTCGCTGCTTGGACGGACCAGCCGCGACCATCCCGTCGCCACCACGGCCGGCAACTTCCTGCGCGCGGCACCGGCGGCGGCGGCGCTCGCGCTGCTCGCGGCGGCGGCTGGCGGCTTGACCATAGGGACAGGATTGCGGTGGGACGGCACCGGGCTTCTCTATGCCGTCCTGTCGGGTGCGTTCGCGTCGGGCGCCGGCTATTCCATCTGGTATGCGGCCCTGCCTGCGCTGACGGCCGCGCGTGCCGCTTCGGTCCAGTTGAGCGTCCCGGTCATAACCGCCATGGTGGCGATCCTGGCGCTGGGCGAACCGCTGACATTGTCCCTTCTGGTTTCCTCCGCGGCAGTGCTGGGCGGCATCGGGCTGGTCATCGCCGGCCGCCGGACCGGCGGACGCTAGGCTTTTGACGTTCCGCATGTTTCACGGTTCAAGCGGACCCGGCTGAACCGATCGGACCTCAAGCCCGCGCGATGTCGTTCAGCACGTCCTTGGCCAGGCTGCGGATGTGGCTCTCCATCGCCGCGCGGGCCTTGGCGGGATCGCCGTCCGCCAGGGCGTCGATCACTTCCAGATGCTCCAGGCAGTCGGGGCGGATTCGCGACGGCAGCCCGGACAGCTCGAACAGGCGGGTGGTGACCCGCAGATCGCGGATGATCTGGGCCATCACCTCGTTGCCGGAAGCCTCGGCGATCATCGTGTGCAGCACCTCGTCGGCCGCCCAGTGGTCTTCGAAGCGGACCTGCGGTTCGTCGCGCAACCGCAGCATCTCCGCCTTCATGGCCTGCAGCCGGACCGGGTCGATGCGGGCGGCCGCGGTCGCGATCGCCTCCCCCTCCAGGATCTCGCGCAGCCGCATGCTCTGGAAATACTCCCGGCTGGAAACCTCGCGCACCCGGTATGGCCGGTTGAACTCCTTGCGGATCAGCCCCTCGCTGGCCAGCCGCACCAGCGCCTCGCGCAGCGGCGTGCGGGAGATGCTGAGCGCGGTCGCCAGGCGGTCCTCGACGATGAGCTCGCCGCTGCGCAGCCGCCGGTCGAGGATCATCTCCAGGAGGGTGCGGTAGGCCATGTCCGCCAGGTTGACGCCGCCGGTCGCCTTCGCGGCCTCCTTCCCCTGTCTCGCGCTGTCCATGGTCATGCCGTCCTGCCGAATGCGGTTCTGCCCGGGTAGGGGCCGCCTGCCCGGCGGCGCCCCCACCGGGGGCTGCGGTAAAAGAGCAGAGGAAACCCCGCCCTGCAAAGGGTGTGATGGGTCCATCCACCGAAAGTTGCCACGGCTATGGTCGGCGGGATCGCTCAATGCGCCAGGATCTTCGCAAGGAACTGCTGGGCACGGTCGGAACGCGGCGTGTCGAAGAAATCGTCCTTGGGGCAGTCCTCGATGATGCTCCCATGATCCATGAACAGGACGCGGCTGGCGACGTTGCGCGCGAAGCCCATCTCGTGGGTCACGCAGA
This sequence comes from Azospirillum picis, assembly GCF_017876115.1. Lineage (GTDB taxonomy): Bacteria > Pseudomonadota > Alphaproteobacteria > Azospirillales > Azospirillaceae > Azospirillum > Azospirillum picis. Next base: position 196,585 of record NZ_JAGINO010000001.1, on the reverse strand, counting down.
TCATCGTCATGCCTTCCCGTGCCAGACCGACCATCACGTCGAGCACCTCGTTGATCATCTCCGGGTCGAGGGCGGAGGTTGGTTCGTCGAACAGCATGGCGATCGGATCCATCGCCAGCGCCCGTGCGATGGCGACGCGCTGCTGCTGGCCGCCGGAAAGCTGCCCGGGGAACTTCAGGGCATGGGCAGACAGGCCGACGCGGGCCAGCAGCGCCTCGCCCTTGGCTTCCGCCTCGGCGCGGTCGCGGCCCAGCACCTTGCGCTGCGACAGGGTCAGGTTCTGCATGATGGTCAGGTGGGGGAACAGCTCGAAGTTCTGGAACACCATGCCGACGCGGGCGCGCAGCTTGGTCATGTCGGTGCGCGGGTGCCCGACCTCGGTGCCCTCGATGAGGATGCGGCCGGACTGGAAGGGCTCAAGCCCGTTCACGCACTTGATCAGCGTCGACTTGCCCGAGCCGGAGGGGCCGCAGACGACGACGACCTCGCCCTTCTCGACGGTGGTGGAGCAATCCTTCAGGACCTGGAAGGTCCCGTAGTTCTTGCTGAGATTTTCGATGGCGATCATTCGGGCTCTCCCGGCAATGGTGGGCGGCGGTAAGGGGGCGGGGATAGGGGAAAGCGGCGGTGGTCAGCCGAAGCGGTCGATCAGGAACGGCGTCGGGTCGATGTCGCACTGCCCGTCCAGCATCAGGTCGGCGGTCATGCGCGCCACCACCGGGGCCAGCGTGTAGCCGTTGGAGGTGACCGTGTTGAAGAAGCCGGGAAGCCCCGGCACCGGACCCAGGATCGGGGCGCCGTCGATGTTGATGTTCATGGCGGCCCAGGCGCGCACCACATGCAGGCCGGCCATCTGGGGCAGCACGTGGTTGGCGACCCACAGGTTGCCCTCGATGCTGGACCGGGTGACGCTGTTGAAGCGCCGCGCAGGGTCGAAGGCGGCCGTCCAGGCGCCGCCGATGATCAGCCCGCCGGTCTTCGCCTGCTTCAGGCTGAGATGGCGGTCGGCATGGGCCACCAGTTGCCCGACCAGGGGCGGTGCCGGTTCGGTCACGATCATCTGCAGCGGCGCGCTGTGCACCGGCACGTCGATGCCGACCAGCCGTCCGGTCTCGCGCGACCAGGGGCCGCTGGCATTGACGATGCGCCCGGCACGGATGCGGCAGCGCGATGTCTGCACCGTCCAGCCCGCACCCTGGCGCCCGATGCCGGTGACGTTGACCCCGCGCAGGAAGCGGGCACCCTGGCGCCTCGCCTTCTCCAGCACCGCGTAGGTGGCGCGCAGCGGGTTGATCTTGCCTTCCTGCGGCGCGTACTCGGCGCCGACCAGCCGCTCGGACAGGGCGGGAGCGAGGCGGCGCAGCTCGGAGGCGCCGATGATCTCGTTTTCGATGCCGCGGCTGCGCTCCAGCGCCGCCTTGGCACGCAGGAAGGCCATGCCGGCCTCGCTGTCGGCGACCATCAGGCCGCCGGTGACGCCCATCTCGAAGTCGGCCCCACAGGCGCGTTCCAGTTCGCGCCACAGCGCGACCGAGCGGGGGCCGAGCACCAGCGTGTCGGCGGCGGGACCTCCGCCGGCCTCCGCCTTGGCGCCGAAATCGAAGGACAGAAGCTGGACGTGCAGGCTGCCGGCGTTGGCGCCCGAGGCCTGGAGGTTGGTGTCGTCGCGCTCCACCACCATCACGTCCTGCCCGGCCTGCGACAGGTAGTAGGCGAGGCAGGACCCCACCACGCCGCCGCCGATCACCAGGATGTCGGCCTGCTGGTCGGGCAGGGGCTCCACCTCCAGGGGACGCGCGAGGTTGGGGGTGATGGCGCGCTGATGCCCGCCCCACTCCGGCTTCTCGAAGGCGAAGGCCCCGGCCGGCGCCGGCTTGGCCGGCAGGCGGGGAGCCAGCATCTGCTCGGGAGCCGGCCGGCGACCGGTGGTCTCCGCCAGGAGGCGGCTGGCGGTGGCCGAGCAGTAGCGGCCCTGGCAGCGGCCCATGCCGAGCCGGGTGTTGCGCTTGAGCGCGCCTAGGCTGTCATGGCCGGCGGCGATCTCCGCCCGGATGCGGCCGAAGGTGATCTCCTCGCACCGGCAGAGCAGCGTCTCGTCGGGCACCAGATCCAGGCGCGCCGGCGGCGCGTCGTAGATCGCCCAGAGTGCCGACTGGAAGGCTTCCGCCCGCGCCAGATCTGCGCGGGCGCGGTCCGTTTCGCCGGGATCGGTGTCCGCGAGGCCGAGTTGCGTGGCGGCGGCGATGCCGGACAGCCGGCCGCGCGCCAGCGCGACGCGTGATCCGCCGAGATCGACGCCGTCGCCCACGGCGAAGACGCCGGGCACGCTGGTGGCGCCGTCGACCGCGATCTCGGTGGCGAGATAGCCGAGATGGCGGTCGACGACCCGGTGGGCGCAACCCAGCGCGCGGGCGATCTCGGTCGAGGGGATGAAGCCGTAGCCGAGGCAGAGAGCGTCGGCCTCGACAGTGACGGCGCGGGCCATGTCGGGAACGCCGTCGGCGCCCAGCGGCGCGTGGCTCAACCTCTCCAGCCGGCCATCGCCCCGGGCGGCGACCACCACATGCCCCCACAGCACCGGCACGCCGGCACGGCGCAGCCGCAGCAGGTAGCCGGCCCCCGCGCCGACGAGGTCGGGCGCCAGGCGCATGGCCTCCAGCATCCGCCGCCAGCGCCGCGGGGAGGGGCGGGGGGCGCTTTCCAGGACGGCGGCCACCTCGACGCCGGACGCCACCAATTCGTTGGCGAGCTGCAGGTTCAGCGGCCCGTTGCCGGCGACGACCACCCGGCGGCCGGGCGTGACGCGATAGGCGCGTGCCAGCGTCTGCGCCGCCCCGGTGGTCATCACGCCGGGCAGGGTCCAGCCGTCGAAGGGGGCCGGCCGCTCGTAGGCCCCGGCGGCGAGGACCAGCCGCTTCGGCCGGAACACCACCTCGCGCCCGCCGACCACCGCAACCACCTCGTCCGGGGCATGGGCGCCCCACACCGTCACCTCCTGCAGGAGGACGACGCCGGCCCGCCGCGCGGCCTCCACCAGCGTGGCGCCGTCGCGGAACTGGCGGTCGGTCGGCCGGTCGGCGCTGTGCGACGGGGCGAGCGGCTTGAAATACTGTCCGCCGCTCTGCGGGCGTTCGTCCAGCACCACGACGTCCGCGCCGCGCCTCGCCGCCGCCTCCGCCGCCGCGAGGCCCGCCGGCCCGGCGCCGATCACCAGCAGGTCGACCGTGCGTTCCTCCGGACCGGTCGCGTCGGGCAGCGGCACCAGCGGCATCAAGGGATCCTCGGCGGTGCCGGCCGGCACCTGCGAACGGATGCGCTGGCCGTCCGCAACCTTGGTCAGGCAGGCGCGCTGGTTCGCCCGCCCGTCCACCGTCACCAGGCATTCGAAACAGGCGCCCATCCCGCAATACAGCCCGCGCCGCCCGCCGTCGCGGGTGTGGCGGTAGGCGGCGACGCCATGGGCCGCCAGGGCGGCGGCGATGGTCTCGCCGGCATGGGCGGTGATCCGCCGGCCGTCATAGTCGATGTCGATGGCGGGGCCGACGCGGCGGACGCGGGGATGGTCGAGACGCATGGGAAGGCGGCTTTCCGGAGGCGGTTCCAACGATGTGCAGCGGTGCGGCAAAATGCACTGGATCTCTGTATACAGATAGTATACGAGTAGTATTTAGGCAAGATCAAAAAATAGGCAGGAGCTTCGGCATCCCATGACCTCCCCCTCCTCCCCGGCCTCCCGCCCCACGGCGCGGGCGGCGTTCCGCGGCACCTTCACCGTGCTCATCACCCCCTTCACCGCCGACGGTGCCGCCGTGGACGTCCCGGCGCTCCGGCGGCTGGTGAACTGGCAGATCGAGCAGGGAATCCACGGCCTCATCCCGCTCGGCAGCACCGGCGAGTTCCTGTCGATGACTCCGGAGGAGCGGGAGCAGGTGATCGAGATCTGCGTGCAGGAGGCGGCCGGCCGCGTGCCGGTGCTGATCGGCACCGGCGCGGAATGGACCCGCGACGCCGTGGATCTGGCCCGTCAGGCCGAACGCATGGGCGCCGACGGGGTGATGGTCATCCCGCCCTATTACAGCTCCCCGACGCCGGACGAGCTGTTCGAGCATTACCGCCGCATCGGCGAGGCGATCTCCCTGCCGGTGATGATCTACAACAACCCGGCGACCGCGAACGTCGACCTGACGCCGCCGATCGTCTCCCGCCTCAGCGAGATCGACAACGTCCTCTACATCAAGGAATCGACGCTCGAGGTGACGCGGGTCCGCGACATCATCGAGTTGTGCGGCGACCGCATGACGGTGTTCGCCGGCATCCTCGGCTACGAGTCCTTCTGGCTCGGCGCCCAGGGCTGGGTGGCCGTCTGCTCCAACCTGATCCCGCGCGACTCCGCCCGTCTCTTCGAACTGGTGGCCGATCACGGCGACCGCGAGCAGGCGCTGGCCCTCTACCGCAGGATCCTGCCGATCGTCCGCTGGGTCGGCGGCCACCGCTACGTCGCGGCGTCCAAGTCCGGGCTGGGGCTGATGGGCCTGCCGGTCGGCGCCCCGCGCGCGCCGCGCCTGCCGCTGCCCGCCGCCGACCTGGAGGGGCTGCGCGCCGACATGACGGCCCTCGGCCTGATTGGCTCGCTGGCCGCCGACGCCTAACGCCTACGCCTGACCATCGACGCCCGGGCGCCGGATCGCCCCGAACCAGAGAGGGACCATGATGACCATCCGCACGCTGCTGATCGCCGCCGGCCTCACGCTGACCGCCCTGCCGGCGCTTGCCGACACCTGCAAGCCCCTGGTGGGCGACGCCGAGCTGGTCAAGCCCGGCACCCTGGTGATGTCGACCAACCCGACGCTGCCGCCGATGCAGTTCGTCGACAGCAGCGGTGCGCTGAAGGGCATGCGCATCACGCTCGGCGAGGAGATCGCCAAGCGGCTGTGCCTGAAGCCGGAATATGTCCGCATCGAGTTCTCGGCGATGATCCCCGGCCTGCAGGGCGGCCGTTGGGACATGATCAACACCGGCATCTTCTGGAGCGAGGAGCGCGCCAAGATGATGCCGATGATCAACTATGAGTCCCAGGCGATCAGCGTCGCGGTCACCAAGGGCAACCCGCTCAACATCACCAAGCCGGAGGATCTGGCCGGCCGCACCGTGGGCGTGGAACTCGGCGGCTTCGAGGAGCGCAAACTGCGCGAACTCGACAAATCGCTGGTCGCCAAGGGCCTGAAGGCGATCGACATCAAGACCTTCGACAACTTCGCCACCGCCTTCCAGGCGCTGCGCGCCGGGCAGACCGAGGCGTCGGTGTCGATCGACCCGACCGGTGCCGAATATGCCAAGCGCGGCGATTTCGACCGCGCGCTGCACGGCCTGTTCCCCACCCCGGTGGCGCTGGCGATGAAGAGCAAGGTCCTGGCCGACGCCGTCGTCGGCGTGCTGAACGACATGCAGAAGGACGGCTCCTACCGCAAGCTGATGGAAGAGTACGGCCTGCTGGCGAACGAGGGCGCCTTCAAGGTGAACGGCCCCACCCAGCAGTGACGGGAGCGCGACGCGGGCGGCGGTCCCGGGCGCGTCCCGGCGCCGCCGCCCGCGCTGCAACACCGGAAAGAAACGGAAAGGTGACGGGATGAGCGGCGGCTGGAACTGGCAAGGCTTCTTCGAGTATCTCTTCAACGGCTACCTGCTCCAGGGAGCCTTGACCACCCTGTGGCTGACGCTGGCCGGCATCGCCGGCGGCCTCGTCGTCGGCTGCCTGCTGGCCCTGCTGCGGCTGTCGCCCTACCGCTGGGTGGCAATGCTCGCCAAGGGATACATCTGGGTGTTCCGCGGCACGCCGCTGCTGGTCCAGCTCATCATCATCTACACCGGCCTGCCGCAGGTCGGCATCAAGCTGACCGTCACCCAATCGGCTCTCATCGGGCTGATCCTGAACGAGGCGGCCTATCTGGCTGAGATCATCCGCGGCGGCATCCTCGGCGTCTCGCAGGGGCAGGGCAATGCCGGGCGGGCGCTCGGCCTGAACCCGGCGCAGGTGATGGTCTACATCGTGCTGCCCCAGGCCACCCGCATCATCATCCCGGCGCTCGGCAACAGCGTGAACGGCCTGCTGAAGACGACCTCGGTGACCTCGGTCATCTCGATGGAGGAACTGCTGCGCAGCACCCAACTGCTGATCCAGGAGCGCTTCATGGTGCTGGAGCTGTTCACCGTCGCCGCGATCTACTACCTGCTGATGACCTCGCTGTGGGACATCGTGCAGCGACGGATCGAGCGGCACTTCGGCCGGGCCTATCGCCCGCTTGCGCTGGCCGACGGCAAGTAGCCGGCGATGCGCCCGACGCGGCCCCCGCCGCCCGCTTCCCCGCCACCCGCTGCCCAGCCGTCCGCTGCCAAGGCGCCCAACCTGGCCGACCGCACCTACGAGCACCTGCGCGAGCTGATCCTCAGCCGCGAGATCCCCGGCGGCGCCGAGATCCCGGAGGGCCGCCTGGCCGAGCGGCTGCAGCTTTCGCGCACCCCGGTGCGCGAGGCGCTGGTGCGCCTGGTCGGCGAGCGGTTGCTGGAACGCACCGGCGACCGCGCCTACCGCGTCCGCATCGTCACCGCCCGCGAGTTCTTCGACTGCATGCAGATGCGTGAGCTGCTGGAGTGCCACGCCATCGAGGCGGCGGTGCCCAGGATCGCCGACGCCCAGTTGGCCGAACTGCGCGAGGGCCTGCGGGCCCTGGACGACGGTGCCGGCGACGAGCTGCAGCACTGGCAATACGACAACCGCTTCCACAGCGCCTTCGCCCGTGCCGCCGGCAACGAGGCGCTGGAGGAGACCGTCACCCGCATGCGCGTGGTCGCCCGGCTGTTCCGCATCTCCGGCCGCCATCACCGCAAGCAGGAGGTCGACGGCGAGCATCTGGCGATCCTCGATGCGGCGGAGCGGCGCGACCCCGCCGCGGCGCGCGCCGCGATGCTGGCCCACCTGCGCGCCCTCCAGGACGACGTCCGCCGCGCCATCGTCGCCGACGCCAACCCGGCCGGCTACTTCCTCTGACCCTTCCCCCGTCGACGGATCCGTCCGGCGACGCCTCTCTGGACCAAGGGAGACCTTCATGCCCCAGTTCGACACCGTGATCCGCAACGGCACGCTCGCCACCGCATCGGATGTCTTCGCCGCCGACCTCGGCATCACCGGCGGGCGCATCGCCGCCATCGGTGCCGGCCTGGGGTCGGGCGAGCGCGAGATCGACGCCACCGGCCGGCTGGTCCTGCCGGGCGGCGTCGACGCCCACTGCCATCTCGACCAGCCCAGCGGGGACGGATCGCTCTGCGCCGACGACTTCGAGAGCGGCACGCGCGCCGCCGCCTTCGGCGGCACCACCACCGTCATCCCCTTCGCAGCCCAGTTCCGAGGCCAGCCCTTGCGCGACGCGGTCGCCGACTATCACCGGCGGGCCGACGGCAAGGCGCTGATCGACTATGCCTTCCACCTGATCATCAGCGACCCGACCCCGCAGCTCACCGGCCAGGACCTCCCGGCGCTGATCCGCGACGGCTACACGTCGTTCAAGATCTACATGACCTACGACGACATGAAGCTGAACGACCGGCAGGTGCTGGAGCTTCTCGACGTCGGCCGGCGCGAGGGGGCCATGGCGATGATCCATGCCGAGAACGCCGACTTCATCGGCTGGCTGACCGACCGGCTGCTCGCCGCCGGCCACACCCAGCCGCGCTACCATGCCGAGTCCAGGCCGATGCTGGTGGAGCGCGAGGCGACCCACCGCGCCATCGCGATGGCGGAGCTGGCGGACGTGCCGATCCTGATCGTCCACGTCTCCGGCCGCGAGGCGATCGAGCAGATCCATTGGGCCCAGGGGCGCGGCATGCGCATCTACGGCGAGACCTGCCCGCAATACATGGTGCTGACCGAGCACGACCTGCACGCGCACGGCTTCGAGGGCGCCAAGTGCATCTGCAGCCCGCCGCCGCGCGACGAGGCCAACCAAGCGGCGGTGTGGGACGCGCTCGCGGGCGGGATCTTCCACATCGTGTCGTCCGACCACGCTCCGTTCCGCTACCAGGATCCGCGGGGCAAGATGCTGCACGGCCCGGACACTCCCTTCAACTGGGTGCCCAACGGCGTGCCCGGCATCGAGACCCGGCTGCCCATCCTGTTCTCGGAAGGCGTGAAGAAGGGCCGCATCGGGCTGCAGCGCTTCGTGGAGCTGACCTCGACCAATCCGGCCAAGATGTACGGGCTCCACCCGCGCAAGGGCAGCCTCGCCATCGGCGCCGATGCCGACATCGTGATCTACGATCCCGACCGGCGGGTGACCATCACCAACGGCATGCTGCACCACAATGTCGACTACACCCCCTACGAAGGGCTGGAGGTGACCGGCTGGCCGGAAACCGTGCTGTCGCGCGGCGATCTGGTGATCGACCGCGGCACCTGCGTCGCCGCGGCCGGCCGGGGCAGCTTCCTGCGCTGCGATCCCCCGGAACTGGCCAAGCCCAGGCCCGCCATCGCCTGATATCCAGCCATCCCGTCCGGACACCCACATCCAGGCGCCTGCTCCACGGCGCCGGCCGGGCAAGGACCCGAGCCGAGACACAGGATCACATCATGGACAGACTGACCATCACCGCCGGCCCCTTCACCTTCGGCGCCCGGTTCGAGACGTCGGCGGCACCGAGGACCTGCGCGGCGTTCCGCGCCCTGCTGCCCTACAGCTCGAAGATCATCCACGTCCGCTGGAGCGGCGAGGGCGTCTGGATCCCGCTCGACAAGACGGATTTCGGCCTCGACTACGAGAATGCCACCAGCCATCCGGCGCCGGGGCACATCATCCTCTATCCCGGCGGCATCAGCGAGACCGAGATCCTGCTGGCCTATGGCGGTGTCGATTTCTCCAGCAAGGTCGGGCAGCTCGCCGGCAACCACTTCATCACCATCACCGAAGGTCTGGAGGCGCTGCCCGAACTCGGCCGGCTGACCCTGTGGGAAGGCGCGCAGCCGATCCGCTTCTCGGTCGGATAGGATCGCCGCGGCGGCAGGCCCGGGTGATCGTTTCAAGCGATGCCGCTCGAAACGATCACATCCTAGAGGCGGACGGTCGACGCGGAGAAGCGTTGTGCGGTGGAGTGGTCGACGGCGTTCAGCGCCGCCGCCGCTCCCAGCGCGATCAGCACCGCGGCGGCGAACCCGAGCATCATGGCCTTCATCTTTTCACTCCCGGCTGTCCATCCCGTCCCATCCTGCGGCATAAGACCAAAGCGGCAGGGACGACGCAACCGGGCTGTGCCCCGAAACCGCGCACCGTCATATCTGGTCCGGATCGACGATCGTCAGGCTGATCACGTCGGAGTCGATCAGCACCTTTCCCGCATGCTCGAAATTCACGGTGATGCGGTTGCGGACGGCCGACTGCACCTGTCCGAGGCCCCAGTCAGGCTGGCCGGGGTGGCGTACCCAGGCGCCAGGCACCAGCGAATCGTCCATGTTCCGTCCCACCCGTCACGCTGTTGTTCATAGGAAATGCGACCGCCTGTGCGGCGGCGCCCGGAAAGTATAGAGTCACCGGCAGCCCGCCGTCGCCGTTCCTCTTTCCGGAGATCGTCTCGTGACCGATACCCCGCCCATCGCCGTCGACATCCGTGTGCTGGAGCTGCTGGCGTCCAAGCTCTGCCACGACCTGGTCAGCCCGGTCGGCGCCATCCGCAACGGGCTGGAGCTGATCGAGGAGATGCAGGACGACGAGGACGGCGCGGGGAGCGCCATCAGCGGCTTCCTCGGCGAGGCGGTGAAGCTGATCGATCATTCCTCCGGCCAGGCCGACCGGCGGCTGCGGGTGTTCCGTCTCGCCTACGGCCTGGCAGGCCGCGACCAGAAGGGGTTCGGCGATGCCCGCGCGGCCGCGAGCGGCTGGGTGGAGGGCGGGCGGACACGGCTGGATTGGCCGGCCGGCGTGCCGCACGACATGACCGCCCAGCGCCGCGGCGTGGTGAAGCTGCTGCTGAACCTGATCCTGCTGGCCGACGAGGCACTGACCCATGGGGGACTCGTCTCCGTCGCCGCGGAGGGCGGGGAGGAGAGCGGCCGCGTGATCGTGACCGCCGCCGGCCGCCCCGGCACCCTGAACCCGGAGGCCGCCGCGGCGCTGGCCGGCACCGCCACCGCGGACGCCCTGACGCCGCGCACCATCCACGCCTATCTCGCCGGTCGGCTGGCGGAGAGCGACGGCTTCCGCATATCGGTCGCGACGGAAAGCAGCGAAAGGCTGGTCTTCACCGCACAGTGGTGATGGCCGGACCGGAGCGGCGCCTCACAACTGCTTGAAGATTTGCGGCTCCACCACGACCTGCTCGACCCCTCCGGTGGTCTGGTGGGACGTGGTGCGCAGGGTCACGGCCAGATTGTGCCTTGCGGCTTCCGCCAGCGCGAGATTGAGGCGCTCGACGGCCTCGCGCACGGAATGGGCGAGTTCTGTGTCGGTCATCTGTCCTCCTGTGACAACGTTGCTTCCCGGTTCGCGGGCCGGCATTGCGCATCCCCCCTATCGGAAGAGGTAAGGTTCTCTTAATCAGTGTTTGACAGGCTCCCGGCTTACCTGGACTGGAACGCGGACGGCCGATTTCAACGCCGTCCGATCGAGCAGCAGGCCGGCGCGGACCATTAACATTGGGCCTGGGGAATGCGACATGGATGATCTGCTTTCCGAATTTCTGACGGAGACCAACGAAAACCTCTCGGTGCTCGATGTCGAGCTGGTGCGGTTGGAGCAGAATCCCAACAATCCGGAACTGCTGTCGAACATCTTCCGGCTCGTTCATACGATCAAGGGCACTTGCGGCTTCCTCGGCCTGCCCCGCCTGGAAAAGGTGGCGCACGCATCCGAGAACGTGCTGGGCAAGTTCCGCGACGGCGAACTGACGATCAACCCGGAAGCGGTGTCGCTGATCCTGCAGGCGCTGGACACCATCAAGAGCCTTCTGGCCGTCCTCGAGGCGACGGAAGCCGAGCCTCCCGGCGACGACCTGCCGCTGATCGAGCGGCTGAACCTGTGCGCCGAAGGCAAGCTGGGCAACGCCCCGGCAACGGTGGCGGCTGCGGCCCCGCCGCCGCCACCGCCGCCCGCACCCGCGGCGCCCGCCGCCGAGAACCGGCCGATGTCGCTGGAGGAGCTGGAGGCGATCTGGAACTCCACCCCCGGACCGAACGACGTGCCCGCCACCCCGGCGGCACCCGCCGGAACGGCCGTGGCCACCCGCGCGCCTGAGCCGCCCGAAGAGCCGGCGCCGTCGCATGATCTCGTCCTGTCGGACGCCGAGCCTGCGGCCGCCAAGATGCCCGCCCCGGTGGCGCCGGTCGCCGCCGCCGGCGGCGCAGGCGGCACCGACGCCGGGGCCGAGGCCGCGACCAAGGAGTCGGCGGTCGCCGCGCAGACCATCCGCGTCAACGTCGACCTGCTCGAAAACCTGATGACCATGGTGTCGGAGCTGGTGCTGACCCGCAACCAGCTTCTCCAGATCCTGCGGTCGCAGAAGGAGAGCGAGTTCGCAGCGCCGCTGCAGCGCCTGAACCATGTCACGTCGGAACTGCAGGAAGGCGTCATGAAGACGCGCATGCAGCCGATCGGCAACGCCTGGGCCAAGCTGCCGCGCCTGGTGCGCGACCTGGCGCATGAACTGAACAAGAAGATCGACCTCCAGATGCTCGGCGCCGACACCGAGCTGGACCGCCAGGTGCTGGAGCTGATCAAGGACCCGCTGACCCACATGGTGCGCAACAGCGCCGACCATGGCCTGGAGATCCCGGCGGAGCGCCTGAAGGCCGGCAAGACGGAAACCGGCCGCATCACGCTGAACGCCTATCACGAGGGCGGCCACATCATCATCGAGATCCAGGACGACGGCAAGGGACTTGCCATCGACCGGATCAAGCAGAAGGCGATCCAGAACGGGATGGCGTCGGAGATCGAGCTGGCCTCGATGACCGACCAGCAGATCATCCAGTTCATCATGAAGCCCGGCTTCTCGACCGCCGCCAAGGTCACCAACGTGTCGGGCCGCGGCGTCGGCATGGACGTGGTGAAGACCAACATCGAGAAGATCGGCGGCACGATCGAGATCAAGTCGGCCCAGGGCAAGGGCTCGACCTTCGTCATCAAGATCCCGCTGACGCTGGCCATCGTCTCCGCCCTGATCGTCGAGTGTGCCGGCGAGCGCTTCGCCATCCCGCAGATCAGCGTGGTGGAACTGGTGCGCGCCGCCGCCGACAGCGAGCACACCATCGAGCGCCTGAAGGGCACGCCGGTCCTGCGCCTGCGCAACCGCCTGCTGCCGCTGGTGTCGCTGCAGGAGCTGCTGCGGCTGGACGACAACGAGGGTGCCAAGAAGCCGGAGGACGAGACCTTCATCGTCGTCACCCAGGTCGGCACCTACACCTTCGGCATCATGGTCGACCGCGTGTTCGACACCGAGGAAATCGTGGTGAAGCCGGTGGCGCCGATCCTGCGCCACATCGAGATGTTCTCGGGCAACACCATCCTCGGCGACGGCTCGGTCATCATGATCCTCGACCCCAATGGCATCGCGTCGGCCACCGGCGAGATGGCGATGGGCGAGGCGGCCGGCAAGGAGACCACCGCGGTCCAGACCCAGCGCCAGGAGGACAAGATGGCGCTCCTGCTGTTCCGTGCCGGCGAGGGCGCGCCCAAGGCGGTGCCGCTGTCGCTGGTCGCCCGCCTGGAGGATGTCGACCTCGCGACGGTGGAGCTGTCGAACGGCCTGCCGGTCGTCCAGTACCGCGGCAAGCTGATGCCGCTGGTGCCGATCGACCCGCACTTCTCGCTGGCCAACGAAGGCCGCCAGCCGGTGCTGGTCTTCGCCGACGGCGACCGGTCGATGGGCCTGATCGTCGACGAGATCGTCGACATCGTGGAGGAGAAGCTGAACGTCCAGCTCGCCGCGGAGCGTCCCGGCCTGATGGGGTCCGCCATCATCGCCGGCAAGGCGACGGAGGTGATCGACGCCGGCTTCTTCCTGACCCAGGCCTACAAGGACTGGTTCGGCTCCTCCGCCCAGGAAGGCTTCGAGGAGGAGAAGCTGCAGCGCGTGCTGCTGGTCGACGACAGCCCGTTCTTCCGCAACCTGCTGACGCCGCTGCTGTCGGTCGCCGGCTACGACGTGACGGCGGTGGAGAATGCCGGTGACGCGCTGGCGCTCTGCGAGGCGGGCGAGGACTTCGACGTCATCGTGTCGGACATCGAGATGCCGGGCATGAGCGGCTTCGACTTCGCCGAGGCGGTGCGCCACGGCAGCCGCTGGCAGCGCATCCCGATGGTGGCGCTCTCCAGCCACGCCAGCGCCCGTGACCTCGACCGCGGCAGGATCGCCGGTTTCAACGACTATGTTGCCAAGTTCGACCGTGACGCGCTGCTCTTCGCCCTGCAGCAGACGCTGACCGACCAGAAAGGTGCCGCATGAGCAACGCCAACCTGCCGTCCACCGTCCGCAAGTCGAAGGGCGACGACATCGTCGTCTCGGCCAACCTGGACTACGTGACCATGACGATCGCCGACCAGATGTTCGGCATCCCGGTTCTCCAGGTGCAGGACGTGCTCGGGCATCAGCGGATCACCCGCATCCCGCTCGCCCCGCCGGAAGTGGCCGGATCGCTGAACCTGCGCGGGCGCATCGTCACCGCCATCGACGTCCGCCTGCGGCTCGGGCTTCCCGGCAGGCCGAAGGACAAGCCGGGCATGTCGATCGTCGTCGACCTGCGCGGCGAGCTGTACAGCCTGATGGTCGACTCGGTGGGCGAGGTCCTGAGCCTCACCAAGGAGGACTTCGAGCGCAATCCGGCGACCCTGGACCCGCGCTGGCGTGAGGTATCCACCGGAATTTACAGGCTGAACGGCCAGTTGATGGTTGTGCTGGACGTGCCGCGTCTGCTCAACTTCACGACCATCGAGACGGCCTGACGGTCCGCGGCGCCTGCGGGCGCCGCGATCCCCGGCCGGTCCCGCCGACGAACTGATGACCGAGGCCCTGCCGCAATGAAATCCTGCCTGGTGGTCGACGACAGCCGCGTGGTCCGCAAGGTCGCGCGCAAGATCCTGGAAGAGCTGAACTTCGCCTGCTCCGAGGCCGAGGACGGCAAGCAGGCGATGGAAGCCTGCGCGGCGCAGATGCCCGACGCCATCCTGCTGGACTGGAACATGCCGGTGATGACCGGTATCGAGTTCCTGCGCCGGCTGCGCAAGATGAGCGGCGGCGAGACGCCCAAGGTCGTGTTCTGCACCACCGAGAACGATCTCGCCCACATCCAGGAGGCGCTGTCGGCCGGGGCCAACGAGTACATCATGAAACCCTTCGACAGCGACATCATCCAGACCAAGTTCGCGCAGGTCGGGCTGCTGTGATGCTCGGCCGCCGGGCGCGGCATGCGGTCACCGGATGATCGGGCGCGGCGGCCGGACCATCGCTCCGGCACCCTGCCGGCGATGCCACCCGACCGCGTTGAACTTGTCGAGTTGAAAGGCGACTTGCCGTTATGTCGGACAGTTTTGGCAGAGGCCCCCTCACCACCGCGCGACCGGCCAACCCGGATCCCGTACGGGTCATGGTGGTGGACGACTCCGCCGTCATCCGCGGCCTTCTGACCCGTGCGCTGGAAGGGGACGCCGACATCCGTGTCGTCACCTCGGTTGGCGACGGCCAGATGGCGGTCAACTCCCTGCAGCGAAACTCCATCGACGTCATCGTCCTCGACATCGAGATGCCGGTGATGGACGGGTTGACGGCCATCCCCAAGCTGCTGGCGGTGGCGCCGCAGGTGAAGATCATCATGGCCTCGACGCTGACGCTGCGCGGGGCCGACGTCTCCATCCGCTGCCTGTCCGCCGGCGCCGCCGATTACATCCCCAAGCCGACCTCCACCCGCGAGATCGGCGGGGCGGAGGATTTCAAGCGCGAACTGGTGGCGAAGGTCAAGGCGCTGGGCGCCGCCGCAAGGCGCGCCGGGTCGCGCACCCGCGGCGAGATCCGGCCGCTGGTCCCGGCCGCTCCCTTGAGCTTCAAGCGCGAGGTCGGGCCGATCGTCACGCGGCCGGCGGCCGGGGCGATCGCGGTGAGGCCGGACGTCATCGCCATCGGCAGTTCCACCGGCGGTCCGCAGGCGCTGTTCGAGGTGCTGTCGCACATGAAGGCCGGCGTCAGCCAGCCGATCCTGATCACCCAGCATATGCCGGCGACCTTCACGACCATCCTGGCCGAGCACATCACCCGCCAGTGCGGGATCGACGCGCGCGAGGCCAAGGACGGCGAGCCGATCGTGCAGAACCGCTGCTACATCGCTCCCGGCGACTTCCACATGCTGGTGGCGCAGCGCGCCGGCACGAACGTCATCGCGCTGAGCAAGGATCCGCCGGAGAACTTCTGCCGGCCGGCGGTCGACCCGATGATGCGGTCGATCCTCAAGGCTTATGGCGGCCGCAAGATCCTGGCCTGCATCCTGACCGGCATGGGGCAGGACGGGTTGAAGGGCTGCACCGACGTGGTCAACAGCGGCGGCACGCTGATCGCGCAGGACGAAGCGTCCAGCGTCGTCTGGGGCATGCCGGGCGCGGTGGCGCAGGCCGGCATCTGCAACGCCATTCTGCCGCTCAAGGAAATCGGTCCCCACATCCGCAAGCTCGCGACGAGGGCAGCATGAGAGTCGAAGATTTCGACATGTTCTCCACGCTGCTCAAGCAGCGTTCCGGCCTGGTCCTGACCCGGGACAAGGCCTACCTGCTCGAATCCCGGCTGATGCCGGTGGCGCGCAAGTGGAACATGAAAGGGCTGGAGGAGCTCGCCACCACCGTCCGCACCCGCAAGGACGAGGCGCTCCTGCGCGACATCACGGAGGCGATGACGACCAACGAGTCGTCCTTCTTCCGGGACCAGAAGCCGTTCGACCAGTTCCGCCAACTCGTCCTGCCACGCCTGATGGAGGCGCGGGCCACCAAGCGGTCCTTGCGCATCTGGTCGGCCGCCTGCTCCTCGGGGCAGGAAGCCTATTCGCTGTCGATGATCCTGAACGACGAGGCGGCCAGGCTGGCCGGCTGGCGGATCGAGATCGTCGGCACCGACATCTCGGCGGAAATGGTGGAGAGGGCGAAGTCGGGCGTCTACACCCAGTTCGAAGTGCAGCGCGGCCTGCCAATCACCATGCTGGTGAAGCACTTCAAGCAGAACGGCGACAAGTGGCAGATCAACCCGCAGCTCCGCCAGATGGTGTCGTTCCGTGAGTGGAACCTGCTGGGCGACCTGTCGGCCCTGGGGCAGTTCGACATCGTCTTCTGCCGCAACGTGCTCATCTATTTCGACCAGCCGACCAAGGCCAAGGTGCTGGAATCGATCTCCCGCCAGATGCCGCAGGATGGCGTGCTCTATCTGGGCGGTGCCGAGACCGTGCTGGGCATCACCGAACGGTTCAAGCCGGTGGAGGGCCAACGCGGTCTCTACAGCCTGGGCGGCTTTTCCGCCGCCGGCGCCAAGGTGGCGTAAGGGGACACCCGCCGCCGGCTTGACACCCGATCAGGTCGACGGGGTGATCGACTTGATCGGTCCGCGCGGGTTGCCGGACATTTCGGCAATCTTGCGGTCCTGCTCCTCGATGAAGCTGCGGATCGAGTTGTCGCGGTCGAACTGGTCGATGTCGGCGGTCGGCACCTTGCGGTTCGAGGTCCGCGCGCCATCCTGGTAGATCACGTCGAACAGCGCGTAGCCGTTGTCGACGGGTTGCTTCTTTTGACGGGCCATGGCCTGTCCTCCTGCTCAATCGTCAGCGGAAACGTCAGCTCTTGCCGTTTCCGCTTGCGGGGTCGGTATCGGGTTGCGGTTCCATGGACTGCTCGTCCTGGGACTGCTCGTCCTGGAGTTCGCCCCCCTCCTGGTCGGTGGTACGGCGGGCGGCCGACAGCTCTTCACGGCGCTGAAGCTTTTCCTGCTTCTTCTGTTCCTTGGCCCGATTGCGCTCGGCCCGCTGCTGGTTGTAGTTGGGTTTGAACGCCATGCCGGCTCTCCTCTGGAACGGGTGTCTCTTGCCTCAAACCGTCCGGGCAACACGGAAAAAGGGCATCGGTTTCCCGATGCCCCTTTGCGCTGCGGTTGGACGACCAGACGGATCAGACCGCCTTCAGGTTTTCCGCCGAAGTCTTGCCACGCTTGGGATCGCGCTGCTCGTCATAGGAAATCTTCTGGCCGTCGACGAGGCTGCGCAGACCGGCGCGCTCCACCGCGGAGATGTGAACGAACACGTCGGGGCCGCCGTTGTCCGGCTGAATGAAGCCGTAGCCCTTGGTGGAATTGAACCATTTGACGGTACCGACAGACATGGCGGTCTCCCAAAACACGAAAGGGCGCTACACCACCGGTGCAGCGCATCAGACTGGACGTGGGATCGGCTAACCCCGGGAATGGGCGCGGTTGCGCGAATAAGGGGGGAAGCGAAGGGGCGACGAACGCCCCGCAGTCCGAAGCAGAATGACTGGACATAAGTGGGGAGTAATAGGGCGGCCGTCAAGCGCGGCGAGACCTCTCGTCTGCATGGGCGCGCAAGGAGGCCGAAGCGCGGGATCCGGGCTGCTGCTCGCGGCAGCTCATCGGGCATGCAACCTCGGGCTATGCCGGGATGTCCGCGGGACCTCCGTGCAGACACCTTGACGCAGGGTCACTCCCATGGCGGGAGTCGTCAACACTTGCGGCAAATGGTGGCTTTGCCTTGGCGGACCTTATGCTACCTGTAAGAGGGCGGACAGTCCGCGTCACGACCCTTTCCCTCGTGTTCCGGCCCGGGTCGGGAAGCCGCAGCCGACTGGGAAATCGCCGGCCATCCATATCCTCCTCTCGCCGAACAGGAGCCGTATTCCGATGGGTATGCTATCCACGACCGCCTGCGCCATGATGGCCGCCGCCGTCTCGGTCGCCATGACCACCCCGGCGTCGGCCCAATCGGCGCCCGATCTACAGGGATATGCCGCGGCACGCTTCGTGCCCTATGCCGACTCCGGCACCGAGCCGAAGCCCTTCACCGGTCCGGCCAGGCTGTCTTTCCTGGTTCGGATGCCCGGCGGCGGCTCCCCCGGCCGGTTCACCATGACCATGGATACGGGCTCGACCGGAGTGGTGATCTCGGCGGCCGACCTGCCCGGTTATTCCCGGGAGGTCGCCGCCCAATACAAACAGGGCTGGGAATTCCTGTCCAGCAGCAGCCGGCTGTGGATCGGCCGCTGGAGCCCGCACGAGATGGTCTTCCTCGACCCCGCGGGAAACCAGCTCGCCACCGCCAATGTGCCGGTTCTGGCCGTCGAAACCGAGTATCATTGCCCCGGCTGGAACGAAACGCTCGATGAGCCGACCTGCACCGATCCCAGACCCACACCCGAGATGCCCACCGGCGTCGCCCAGATGCCCAAGGGCATCGCCTATCTCGGCGTGGGATTCGGGCGGGAGCATGATGGCCAGTCGCAGGGCAATCCCGACAAGAATCCCCTGTTGAATTTGGTCGCCGTGGACAGCAGGCCGGTCCAGGCCAGCAGCGTCCGATCCGGCTATGTCATCACCCGCGACGGCGTGCATGTGGGGTTGACCCAGGCCAACAGCCAAGGCTTCGCCTGGACCAAGCTCCAGGGTCGCAGCCTGGACGCCAGCGGCAAGGCCGCATCGAACGATCCGCGTGATTGGGCACAGGCCGGCATGGCGGTTTCGGTCAATGGTCAGGCTGCCCAATCCGGTCCGTTGCTGATCGACACGGGCATCGAGCAGATGTACCTGACGGTGTCCGACCCGTCGCAGCTTCCGACCAAGCCGGTGCCGAACCCCAGCCTGCCGGGGCAGACGGCGACCGGCTTGGTGCCCGGCGCCCGGGTGACGGTCTCGTTCCCCGACGCGGTCGCCCCGGTGGCGCAGTATGGCTTCACGGTGGGCGACAACGCCGACCAGACGGCCCCGAGCGTGGTCCTGGTCACGTCCGGCGCCACCCCCGCCTTCGTCAACACCGGCCGGCACCTGCTGCGCGGCTACGACGTGGCGTTCGATGCGGATGGCGGATGGCTGGGACTCCGCAAGTCCACCCCCTGATCTCGCGGGCACATCCTGCCCGGTAAAATCCTGAGGATGTGAATTCCCGCCCGGACCGCG
Organism: Azospirillum picis; assembly: GCF_017876115.1. Taxonomy (GTDB): domain Bacteria; phylum Pseudomonadota; class Alphaproteobacteria; order Azospirillales; family Azospirillaceae; genus Azospirillum; species Azospirillum picis. The sequence continues at coordinate 177,403 of NZ_JAGINO010000001.1, read as the reverse complement.
CGCCGCCGTCATGCAACGCGGCGCGCCATCCTCAGGAATGGCGCGTCAGCCGGTGGTGGCCTGCTGAAGCCGCGGCGGCGGCGGAGCGGCGGCCACCATTTCCTCCTGCGGGTCACGCAGCACATAGCCGCGGCCCCAGACCGTCTCGATGTAGTTCTCGCCCTGGGTGGCGGCGGCCAGCTTCTTGCGCAGCTTGCAGACGAAGACGTCGATGATCTTCAGTTCCGGCTCGTCCATGCCGCCATAGAGATGGTTCAGGAACATCTCCTTGGTCAGCGTCGTGCCCTTGCGAAGGCTCAACAGCTCCAGGATGCCGTATTCCTTGCCGGTCAGGTGAAGGGGCGACTGGTCGACCTCGACGGTGCGGGTGTCAAGGTTAACGGTGAGGCGGCCGGTGCGGATGACGCTGTCGGAATGGCCTTTGGACCGGCGTACGATGGCCTGGATGCGGGCGATGAGTTCGCGCTTGTCGAAGGGCTTGGTCAGGTAGTCGTCGGCGCCGAAGCCGAGCCCCTTGATCTTGTTGTCCATCTCGGTCAGACCCGAGAGGATCAGGATCGGGGTTGTCACGCGGGCGGCGCGCAGGCGGCGCAGCACTTCGTACCCGTCGATGTCCGGCAACATCAAATCCAGAATAATGATATCGTAGTCGTAGAGCTTGCCGATCTCCAGCCCGTCTTCACCCAGGTCAGTAGAATCGACGATGAAGCCTTCCGTGTTCAGCATCAGCTCGATGCTTTTGGCGACGGAGGAGTCGTCTTCAACCAGCAGAACCCTCATGGCGATATCCCGACGTTTGATGGCGCGCTTTCGCTACCGGACCTTCGAAAGGGGGTCCGGTCCTTCATGACCGGTTACTCCCATCTCGTTTACACAAGTTAACAGACGATTCAGCTTAACGCCAGTGCCAAGCGCTTACACAACGTTAATCCTTCCATCAGAAGATGCGATCATGGTGGTTAACGGCGCCTCCGTCCACTGCATTACCACTTAATAGGAACGTCTCCCGTCTTGGGAACGTCGATGAAGGGCTCATGCCGCTCGATTTCGACCAGTTGATCCGTGACATCGACTCCATTCCCGACTCCAGCCGCTTCGGCCGTGTGACGGCGGTGTCCGGGTTGATGGTCGAGGTCGGCGGGATCGAAAAGGAGCTGTCCGTCGGCGGCCGTTGCGTGGTGGAGACGCGCGACCGCCGGACCGTGCCTTGCGAAGTGGTGGGGTTCCGCCAGGGCAGGGCGCTCGCCATGCCGTTCGGGGCGCTGGACGGGGTCGGACTGGGATGCCGCGCGCTGGTCGCCGGGGACCAGCCGGCGATCTACCCGACCGACGCGTGGCTCGGCCGCGTGGTCAACGCGCTGGGCCAGCCGGTCGACGGCAAGGGGCCGCTTCCCAAGGGGCCGCGGGGAACGCCGATCCGCAACAGCCCGCCCAACGCCCATGCCCGCGCCCGCGTCGGCCAGAAGCTCGACCTCGGCATCCGTGCCATCAACGCCTTCCTGACCTGCTGCCTGGGCCAGCGCATGGGCATCTTCGCGGGCTCCGGCGTCGGCAAGTCGTCGGTGATGTCGATGCTGGCCCGTTTTTCCGCCGCCGAGATAGCGGTGATCGGCCTGATCGGCGAGCGCGGGCGCGAGCTGCAGGAATTCATCACCGAGGATCTCGGCGAGGAAGGATTGTCCCGAAGCATCGTCGTCTGCGCCACCTCCGACGAGGCGCCATTGATGCGCCGGCAGGCTGCCTACCTGACCCTGGCGGTCGCCGAGCATTTCCGCGACGAGGGCCGCAACGTGCTGTGCATGATGGACAGCGTCACCCGTTTCGCCATGGCGCAGCGCGAGATCGGCCTGTCGGCCGGCGAGCCGCCGACCACCAAGGGCTACCCGCCGACCGTCTTCGCCGAGCTGCCGCGCCTGCTGGAGCGTGCCGGCCCCGGGCTGGTCGGGTCGGGCAGCATCACCGGCCTGTTCACCGTCCTGGTGGACGGCGACGACCACAACGAGCCGATCGCCGATGCCGTCCGCGGCATCCTGGACGGCCACATCGTGCTGGAACGGCAGATCGGCGAGCGCGGGCGCTATCCGGCGATCAACATCCTGCGCAGCGTGTCGCGCACCATGCCGGGCTGCAACAGCGCCAACGAGAACGAGCTGGTCGGCCACGCCCGGCGGCTGCTGTCCTCCTACGACAACATGGCCGAAATGATCCGGCTGGGCGCCTATCGCCGAGGATCGGACCCGCAGGTCGACGAGGCGATCCACTTCCAGCCGGCACTGGAGGCCTTCCTCAAGCAAGGCAAGCGGGAATCCACAGATCTGGAGAGCAGCTACGCCATGCTCGCTGAAATCTTTGGGGTGCAGTGGCCGCAATGAGCCTCAAGACGATCATCCGCTTGCAAAAGCTGCAACTGGACGAGAAGCGCCGGGTTCTGGCGGAACTCCACACGCTCGCCGACCGGCTGCGCAACGAGATCGAGAAGGTCAAGCAGGAGCTGGCGCAGGAGCAGGCGACGGTCCGCGACGACTTCTCGGTTTCCTTCACCTATTCCAACTATGCCCAGGCCGCCATGGAGCGCGGCCGGCGGCTTGGCCAGTCGCTGGGGCAGGTCGAGGCGCAGATCAGCATCGCCACCGACGAGATGGCGGAAGCCTTCCAGGAGCTGAAGCGGTTCGAACTGGCGGAGGAGGAGCGGCTGAAGCGCGAACGCGACAAGCAGAAGCGCAAGGACGCCGCCATGCTCGACGAAACGGCGCTTGTCGGCTTCCGCCGGCGCCAGGCGGAAGAAGAGGCGGCCGGCGGGTAAACGCGGCGACCGGGAAGCCGCCCGGCTGCGGCTCACACCTGCATCGACACGAGGCCGCCCGGCGACCCGCTGAAGCGCCCGCCTGTTGCCGGTGGCGCAAAGGCACCCGACGATGCGGGCGCGCCGCTGCTCCCGGCCGGTCCGGGATGGGCGGCATTGCCGGAGGATGCCGTGGCCGATCCGGACACTGCCGATCCGGACGCACCGTTCCCGACCGCTCCGGGCTCCGGGCTGCCCGCCGTCCGGCTGCCGCCCTTCGGCGCTCCGCTTGTGCGATCCCCTTCCGCCGCGGCGTGACCATCCTGCGCCAACCGGCTGGCGGCGCGGCGATACTCCTCGACGACGCGCTGGGACGGGATCTGGTCCTGGGTTTCACCGGTGTCGAAGTCGCGGAAGTAGAGCACCGCCACCCGTGCGCCCTGATCGTAGCGCAGGAAGGGGCTGATATAGCCTGGACCGCCGGATCGCGCCTCCCCATCCGCGGATGGCGCCCCGTCCGCGACCGCCGCGGCAGCCTGACCGACGGCATCCGCGGGAGCGGGCACGGCGGCGCCGGGCTCCGCCATCTGGGAACCCGTTGGCCGCAAAGCCGCCGTGGTGGAAACGCCACTGATCTCCATCGGTGCCTCCTGCCCCTCCGGCCGCCTCTCCGGCTGCCTGTCTGGCCACTCGACGGCGGCGGCCGGAACAGGCCGTCGCCCCTGTTTTCTTCTCCCCGCCGTTTCGCCTGTCAGGCCCGCCGGTGTGGTTCGTTCGCTATCGGTGTCCGGCTGCGCCGTCAGACGGTGATGTTCAGCCTCTGTCCGCGCGTCGGCGTGGTGTTGCCGCCGGCTGTGCCCTGGGTCGGCGCCTGCGCGTCCTGCTGCCGCCGGGCGCGCTCCGCCTCGTCGTCCTGCGCCGCCTCGACCGGCGACGTGGACCGCTGCGCGGCCTCCGGGCCGTTGCTGAGCGGGGTGGTGTAGGGCTGTGGCTGGTAGTAGCCGCCAACTCCGCCGATGCCGCTGACGCCCATGATGGTTCCTCCGGTCGCTGACGCGACGCCTCTCGGGGAAGCCGGCGAACAACCTGCAGGCCGTGCAAACGGGGACCGGCTTCACTTCCCCGAGTAGGCAAATTTTGCCCGATCCAAAGGGGTAGCGCCAGCAAAATCGACTCCGGAAAGAGCGATCCGTTAAAAACTCCATAATTCCTGCGACAGCCGCCGGCGCGGCTACAACTTTTTCTCGATGGCTTCCCCGGACCCGACAACCATCGGAGCGGCCTGTCCGCCGACGTCCGCGGGCGACTCCGTGCTGCGCCACAGCGCGGCCTCGACCGCCAACGTCCAGAAGCCTTCCGCCGCCTTACTCTGGCGCGCCCGCGGGCGGACCAGCCGGATCTGCACCGGGACGTTCCACTCCTCGCCACCCGCCGCCACCAGCGCACCGCGGGCGAGGTCCTCGGCAATCAGGCTTTCCGGCAGCCAGGCGACCCCGCGGCCGTCGCGCGCCAGCGTGCGCAGCACCGCCGCCAGATGGGACGTGAAGACGGTATCGAGCATCGCCGACGGCGGTTGTGCCGCCCGGACCGCCTCAAGGATGCGCCCCATCCCGGATTCGCGGCTGTAGGACAGGTGCGGCAGCGGCGCTCCCTCCTCGCCCGGCAGGGCATGGCGGGGACGTCCGCCGGCGTCCGCCGCCGCGACCGCCAGCAGCCTGTCGCCTCCCACCACCACCGAGCGGAAGGACTCCGCCTCCAGGCGTCCGGCTGCGGCCGGATGGGCATGGCACAGCAGGAATTGCGCCTGACCCGCCAGCATCAGCCGCTCGCAAGCCTCCATGCTGTCCGACGACAGCGTGATCGCGCCCAGCCGGGACCGGGATTCCAGCGCCCGCAGCCAGGAGGGGAAGAAGGTCAGCGACAGGGCGTGGGTGGCGGCGAAGCGCAAGGTGACCGCTTCGGACTGGGCGGCCAGCCGCGCCTCCTCCCGCCCCTGCAGCAGGCGTCGCACGGTCTCGTCGGCGAAGGGGCGGAAGCGGCGGCCGGCCTCGGTAAGGGTCACCGGCTGGCCGCTGCGGTCGAACAGCGGGGTGCCGGCCCAATCCTCCAGCGCGCGGATGCGGCGGCTGAAGGCCGGCTGGGTCAGATGGCGCGCATCGGCGGCGCGGGAAAAGTTGCCGCTGTCCACCAGTGCCAGGAAATCGTCGAGCCAGGAGAGTTCCATCGCCCAATCTTCACGAAAAGCCGGACCGGCCGTTCCCCCGCCCCTATGCCGAACCCGCATGATGCGTTCCAGCCTTGGCATTGGCCCGGCGGCCCGCACCATCCCTACAGTGGCGCCACGAAACGCGCCACCACGCCGCAAGAGGAGCCGCCATGCGCATCGTCGAGATCCGCGAGCAGACCGCCGGCATCAAGTCGGACATCGCCAACGCCTTCATCGACTTCAGCCAGATGACCTGCAGCGTCGTCGCGGTCGTCACCGACGTGGTGCGCGACGGCAGGCCGGTGATCGGCTACGGCTTCAACTCCAACGGCCGCTATGCCGCCGGCGGGCTGCTGCGCGAGCGCTTCATCCCCCGCCTGATGAGCGCGCCGTCCGACAGCCTGCTCGACGACACGGGCGAGAATCTCGACCCCTTCCGCATCTGGGCCCGGCTGATGACCAACGAGAAGCCCGGCGGCCATGGCGAACGGTCGGTCGCCGTCGGCACCATCGACATGGCGGTGTGGGACGCCGTGGCGAAGATCGCCGGCGTGCCGCTCTACCGGCTGCTGGCCGACCGCTACCGCGGCGGCGTCGCCGACGACAGCGTGTGGGTCTATGCCGCCGGCGGCTACTATTATCCCGGCAAGGACCTGAAGGCGCTCCAGGACGAGATGCGCAGCTACCGCGACCGCGGCTACAAGGTCGTCAAGATGAAGATCGGCGGCGCGCCCCTGGAGGAGGATCTCCGCCGCATCGACGCGGTGCTGGAGATCGTCGGTTCCGGCGGGAACCTGTGCGTCGACGCCAACGGCCGCTTCGATCTCGACACCGCCATCGCCTATGCCGAGGCGCTGAAGCCCTACGGGCTGTTCTGGTACGAGGAGGCCGGCGACCCGCTGGATTATGCCTTGCAGGCGGAACTGGCAACCCACTATGACCGGCCGATGGCGACCGGCGAGAACCTGTTCTCCCACCAGGACGCCCGCAACCTCGTCCGCCATGGCGGCATGCGGGCCGACCGCGACTGGCTGCAGTTCGACTGCGCGCTGAGCTATGGGCTGGTCGAGTACATGCGCACGCTGGACATGCTGACGCAGAACGGCTGGTCGAGCCGCCGGGTGGTGCCGCATGGCGGGCACCAGATGTCGCTGAACATCGCCGCCGGCCTGCACCTGGGCGGCAACGAGTCCTACCCCGACGTCTTCAAGCCCTTCTGCGGCTTCGCCGACGGCATCGCCGTCGAGGACGGCCGGGTGCGCCTTCCGGACCTGCCCGGCGTCGGCTTCGAGGCCAAGTCGGAGCTGTTCGCGACCATGAGCGGCCTGTTGGAAACCCGATAGCCGAACTCTGGTACTGCACCATGGTAAAGTGCCCGGCCCTGTTCCTTTGGGAGACCGTGCTGCGGGCCATTGACCGAGCGCCTGACTGTGGCAAGCTATCCGTGGTCGCAACATTTCAGAAAGGAGGTGATCCAATGTCTCATGGAGCCAGTCCGGTTGTCGCCGCATTGTTCGGTCTCGCCGCTCTCCTGATGGCGGGGATCGCCAACGCGGATTGTTCGTCCTCGCACAGTGCGAGCGCGTCGCCGCCGCCGGCCACCGATACCATCGGTTCGGCCGGAACACCGGCACCGACCAGCACGCGCGGCGGGTGATCGGCGCGCGACCGGAAAAGCCCATGCATCGGGCCGCTCCTCACGGGGCGGCCCGATTTGCGTCGACCGGCCGCCTCCAACCTTCAAGACGCCGGTTCGGTTGCAGGCGGGTCTTGCCGGAAAATATAAAGATACCGGATGTTTGTTGCGTTCCCATCATCCGGAATTCCCCTATATTGAAATTTCCGTCATTGCCTCACTACCATCGCGCGTGGAACCCCGATATGGGTTCGGGGCGTGTTGGGAGAGGCGCGATGAAGCATTCGACCGGTCATCACCATGGCTGCTGCCAGGGCGAGCACGGTTCGCGGCGTGGGTTCCTGAAGCTGGCGACGCTGGGCGTCGGCGTAACGCTAATGGCGCCGATGATGATGAGCCGCCCGGCACGTGCCGGCAGCGTCGACACGCTGCTGCTGTCCTGCATGGATTACCGGCTGATGGGCCATGTCGCCGGCTACATGAACGCCCGCAACATGCAGGCGAACTACGATCACGTCATCCTGGCCGGCGCCAGCCTGGGCGCCCTGACCGACAAGAAGCCGGCCTGGGGCGACGCCTTCTGGGACCATGTCGCGGTGGCCAAGGATCTGCACCATATCAAGCGGCTGATCGTCATGGACCACCGTGACTGCGGCGCCTACAAGGTCTTCCTCGGCATGGACCTCTCCCCCGACCCGACCAGGGAGGCCGAGGTGCATGGCCAGTATCTGGCCAAGCTGAAGACGATGGTCAGGGAACGGCACCCTGATCTGGAGGTGGAACTGTTGCTGATGGGGCTGGACGGCCAGGTCGAGAAGCTGGCGGTCTAAGCTGGTTTCCCGAGGCCGACGGCCCGGCCGCCTCTTCCTCCCGCTCCACCGCAGGCAATTCGTGCGTGGCGAGCGGGAGGCGCTGTCCGCTCCTCACATGTCCAGGCCAAGGTCCAGGGTCGGCGCGCTGTGGGTCAGCCAGCCGCAGGAGATCATGTCGACGCCGCACTCGGCGATGGCGCGAACGGTGGCCGGCGTCACGTTGCCCGACGCCTCGGTCAGCAGGCGGCCATCCACCATCCGCACCGCACGGCGGAGCGTGTCCGGTTCCATGTTGTCGAGCAGCACGACATCGACCGGCAGTCCCAGCAGCTCGTCGAGCTGGTCGAGAGTGTCGACCTCGACCTCCACCTTTACCATGTGGCCGACTGCGGCGCGGACGCGCTCCACCGCCGGGCGGACCCCGCCGGCCACGGCGATGTGGTTGTCCTTGATCAGCACCGCGTCATCCAGCCCGAAGCGGTGGTTGAAGCCGCCACCGAGCCTGACCGCATGCTTTTCCAGCATGCGCAGGCCGGGCGTGGTCTTGCGGGTGCAAACGATGCGGGCCTTGGTGCCCTCCACCTGACGCACCAGGGCACGGGTGGCCGTCGCGATGCCGGACAGCCGCCCCATCAGGTTCAGCGCCGTGCGCTCGGCCGTCAGCAGCGCGCGGGCCCTGCCGTCCAGGACGGCGATGGTATCGCCGGGGGCGACGTCTTCGCCATCCCGCCGCTCCACCGTCACCGACAGGGAAGGATCGAGCAGGCGGAAGGCGATGAGTCCCGCCTCCAGCCCGGCGACGCGGCCGTCCTTGCGCGACGCGATGCGGGCGGTCGCCACGGCCTCGGCCGGGACGATGCTGTCGGTGGTGATGTCGCCGGCCCGGCCGAGATCCTCCGCCAAGGCGGCACGGACGAGGGGTTCGACGGTCAGAGGATGCAGCATGCGGCGTCTCCGGGCAGGGGGCCGGCGGGGCCGGCCAGATCGGTCAAGGTAAGGGTGCGGCGTCCGGGGTCGTGGCCGGTGGGATCGGGACCGGCGCGACCGTGGGCGGAGGCCGGCGCGGGCAGGGGATGATCGCTGCGGCAATGGGCGCCGCGGCTCTCCTCGCGGGCGAGTGCGGCATGGACGACCAGTCGGCCAACCAGCAGGCGGTTGCGGGCCTCTCCCCAACGCCGCACCGCCGACGGCGGTGCGGGCGCCCCGGCGCCGCATTCGCCCTCGCCGCGCAGCATGTCCAGCGCCGCCGCCAGCCGGTCGAGCTTGCGCCGGGCGGCGCGCAGGCCAAAGCCGTCTCGGACCAGTCCGGCACCCCCGTAGAGCGCCGCGCGCGCCTCCGTCCCGACGGCGTCGAACAGGGGGCCGCCGACGTCCGCCGCCACCGCGGGTGGCCGCGGCAGGGCAAAGGGCGGCAACGGCGGCAACGGCCGATCCGCCACGTCGCGGGCGACGCGGGCGCCGAAGACCAGCGCCTCCAGCAGGGAGTTGCTGGCCAGCCGGTTGGCGCCGTGGACACCTGTGCAGGCGACCTCGCCGCAGGCCCACAACCCCTCCAGGCTGGTGCGCCCGTCGGCGTCGGTCGCCACCCCGCCCATGTGGTAATGCGCGGCCGGCGCCACCGGCATCGGTGCGGCGAACGGATCGAGCCCGTGCTCGACGCAAAGCGCCAGCACGGTGGGAAAGCCGCCGGGCTTGGCGGCAAGAGCCGGGCGCAGGTCGAGGAACACCGGCTCCCCCGCCGCGACCCGCCGGCCGATGGCGCGGGCGACCACGTCTCGCGGCGCCAGCTCCGCCAAGGGATGCTCGCCGGCCATGAAGCGTCTGCCGCCGCCGTCGAGCAGGACCGCCCCGGCCCCGCGCAGCGCCTCGGTCAGCAACGGCACCGGGTCGGCGTCCACGGCAAGGGCGGTGGGATGGAACTGCACGAACTCCAGGTCGGCGAGGCGGGCGCCGGCCCTCGCGGCGATGGCGAGCCCGTCGCCGGTCGCCTCCGCCGGGTTGGTGGTGCGGGCATAGGCGGCGCCGATCCCGCCGGTTGCCAGGATCACCCGCGGCGTCCGGTGCAGCACCCAGCCTTCGGGATGGCAGGCCAGCAGGCCGCAGACCCGGCCGTTGCGCATGGCGAGATCGACGGCGAAGGCACCGGCTTCCACCCGCACCGAAGGGGTGGCGCATAACCGCTCCGCCAATGCCGTCACCAGCGTCCGCCCGGTGGCATCGCCTCCGGCATGGACGATGCGGGCAGCGCCATGGGCGGCCTCCCGCCCCAGCAGCGGTGCGCCGTCCGGCCCGCGGTCGAAGGGCAGGCCGTCGGCAAGCAGCCGGCTGACCAGCGCCGCCCCGTCGCGGGTCAGCAGGGACGCCATCGCCGCATCGACCAGGCCGGCTCCGGCGGCAATGGTGTCGGCGGCATGGTCCTCCGGCCGGTCGCCGGGGCCGACCGCGGCGGCGATCCCACCCTGGGCGTGGAGGCTAGAGCCGCCGGCCAGCCCGGCGGTCTTGGTGATGAGGGTGACCGGACGCGGCGCCAGCCGCAGGGCGGCCGTCATGCCGGCCAGACCGGAGCCGACGACGATCACCTCGGCGTCACGGACGTCGTATGGCGTGCTGGAGACCATGGTGGAACTCCTGAGGCTCCCGATACCGTTGCGGGAAAGGGCGTTTCCGGTCGCTCACTTCGGCTTGACCGCCAGCATGCGCTCCACCGCCAGGCGGGCGCGGGCGGCGAGGTCGGGAGCGATCTCGACCCGCGGTTCCAGCGTCCGCAACGCCTCCAGGATCCCCGACAGCGTCACCGTCTTCATGTGTGGGCAGAGGTTGCAGGGGCGCACGAACTCGGTTTCCGGCGAGGCGACGGCGACGTTGTCGCTCATCGAGCATTCGGTCACCATCAGCACCCGTGGCGGCTTCTCGCTGCCGACGAAGTCGATCATGCGGGCGGTCGAGCCGACGAAATCGGCGGCGGCGAGCACATCGGGCGGGCACTCGGGATGGGCGATCACCGTCAGCCGGTCGAAGCGGCTGCGGAACTCGCTGATCTCGGCGCCGGTGAAGCGCTCATGCACCTCGCAATGGCCCGTCCAGGCGATGATCTCGACGCTGGTCCGGGTGGCGACGTATTTCGCCAGATACTCGTCGGGCAGGAAGAGCACCCGCTCCGCGCCGAGCGATTCCACCACCTCGACCGCGTTGCCCGACGTGCAGCAGATGTCGACCTCCGCCTTCACCTCGGCCGACGTGTTGACGTAGGCCACCACCGGCACGCCGGGATGCGCCTCGCGCAAGAGGCGGACGTCGGCGGCGGTGATGCTGTCGGCGAGCGAGCAGCCGGCGTTGCGGCTGGGGATCAGCACCGTCTTCGAGGGATTCAGCAGCTTTGCCGTCTCCGCCATGAAGTGCACGCCGGCCAGGACGATGACATCGGCATCGGTCCGGGTTGCCTGGGCGGCCAGCGCCAGGCTGTCGCCGACGATGTCGGCGACGCCATGGAAGATCTCCGGCGTCTGGTAGTTGTGCGCCAGGACGACGGCGTTGCGCTCGCGCTTCAATTCGTTGATGGCGTGGACCAGCGGCGCATGAAAGGGCCATTCGACAGCCGGAACGACGCGCTTCATCCGCTCGTAGATCGGCGCGGTCGCCGCGGCGACGTCCGCGGTATAGGCGAGTTCGGAAACCTCGGGCATCCTGATGCTCCGCTAAATGCTCGATATGAGAAAAAGGGTATTTTCTCTCATCGAGCATATCAAGAGGAAAATCACGGGCCGGGAAACAATCGGTTTCCTGCGGTGTTGTGGGCCGTGATACGCGCCATCAGCGGCATCGGCCGGAACACGGCTGTCCGCACCGCCCGCCGCTTCCCGGAGCCTGCCGATGAGAGCCTTCCTCGCTGCCCTGTGTGCTGTCGTCCTGTTGGCGGTCGGTGCGCGCGTGGCGCTTCCCGGCCTGTTCAGCCGGTCCGCGGACCAGACGTTCGCCACCACCGGCGCCCGGGTCGGGGAGGAGGCGTCGATCGAACACCGCAACTTCTCGGGCCGCCCGCAGGAGTAGGCTTGGCGAAAGGATAGCCCCCGTCGGGTCACCTCGACGGGCGAGGGCAACTTTTGTTCGTGCTCGGTGTTTCCTGTGTCGAGCGGGACTGGCGCGACGGGAATGTTATGACGGTTCATGATTGGGACGGCGGCACCGGTTTCCGGGCTGCCGACCGGGTTCGGGCGGACGACATGCGCGCCGACGTCTACCGTCTGCTGGCGCTGATGCTGATGGGACCGCCGTCCGGCGGGCTCCTGTCCCTGGTCGGCGGCCTGTCCGGCGACGGAACGCCGCTCGGCCGCGCCTTCGATGACCTCGCTGCACGGGCGCGCGCCGCCGAGCCGCATGCCGCTGAGCGCGAGTTCAACGCGCTGTTCATCGGCGTCGTCCAGGGCGAACTGGTTCCCTACGCCTCCTACTACCGCACCGGCTTCCTCAGCGACAGGCCGCTGGCGGCCCTGCGGTCCGACCTGCAGGCGCTGGGGCTGGAGCGCGCCGACGGCGTGTCCGAGCCGGAGGACCACATCGCCGCGCTGTGCGACGTGATGGCGGTCCTGATCCGCGAGGGTGCCGAGCGCGCCGTGCAGCGTCACATGTTCGACAGCCATCTGGCACCCTGGGCCGGCCGCTTCTTCCGAGACCTGGAGGCCGCGGACTCCGCCGACCTCTACCGGCCGGTGGGCACCATCGGACGGCTGTTCCTGGAGGTCGAGCGGGAAGCCGCCGACCTCGACGACCCCGAACTTGAGGAGGCCGAGGCATGAAGACCGAACCGACGTCCCATCTCCAGCGCCGCGACCTGCTGAAAACGCTCGGGCTCGGGGCGGCCGGGGCGGCGGCGGCCACCGTTCTGCCCGGCGAACAGGCGCGGGCGGAGGAAACGCCCCGGGAGCAGGTGAAGACCCGCTACCGCGAAACCGAACATGTGAAGCGCTTCTACGCGCTGAACCGACTCTAGCGCGCCGGAGGGGTGCCCATGCTGGTCAAACGGTCCTCGGCGACGGCGCCGGGCAGCATTTTGAAACCGGCCGGTCCGAAGCGGACGGGCCTGCTCGGCGCACTCGCCGACAGCCTGGAGGCGGGGGTCAGCCGCCGCGGCTTCCTGCGCCGCTCCGGCCTCGCCGCCGGCGGGATCGCGGCGGTGGGCGCGCTGCCCGGAGCCATGATCCGCAAGGCGGATGCCGGACCGGTCATGCCGAATGTCGAGGTGGTGACGCGCAAGAACGTCTGCACCCATTGTTCGGTCGGCTGCACGGTGATCGCCGAAGTGCAGAACGGCGTCTGGGTCGGACAGGAACCGGGATGGGAGAGCCCGATCAACCAGGGCACCCACTGCGCCAAGGGCGCCTCCGTGCGTGAACTGACCAAGGGCACCCGCCGGGTCAAATATCCGCTCAAGCTGGTGGACGGCGAGTGGCAGCGCATCTCCTGGGACCAGGCCATCGAGGAGATCGGCAACAAGCTGCTCGACATCCGCCGCGCCTCCGGACCCGACGCCGCCTTCTGGCTGGGCTCGGCCAAGTTCTCGAACGAGGGAGCCTACCTCTTCCGCAAGCTGGCGGCCTACTGGGGCACCAACAACGTCGACCATCAGGCGCGCATCTGCCACTCCACCACGGTCGCCGGCGTGGCGAACACGTGGGGCTACGGCGCCATGACCAACAGCTACAACGACATCCAGAACTCCAAGGCGCTCCTCATCGTCGGCGGCAACCCGGCGGAAGCGCACCCGGTGTCGATGCAGCACATGCTGCGCGGCAAGGAGCACAACCGCGCCCCCTTCATCGTCATCGACCCGCGCTTCACCCGCACCGCGGCGCACGCCACCGAATATGTCCGCATCCGCCCCGGCACCGACATCCCCGTCGCCTGGGGCCTGCTGTGGCACATCTTCGAGAATGGCTGGGAAGACAAGGAATACATCCGCCAGCGCGTCTACGGCATGGACGAGATCCGCGCCGAGGTGAAGAAGTGGACCCCGGAGGAGGTCGAACGGGTCACCGGCGCCCCGGGGTCCCAACTGCGCCGGGTGGCGGAGGCACTGGCAAAGAACAAGCCCAGCACCGTCATCTGGTGCATGGGCGTCACCCAGCACACCGTCGGCACCGCCAACGTCCGCGCCCTGTCGATCCTGCAACTGGCCCTCGGCAACATCGGCGTCGCCGGCGGCGGCGCCAACATCTACCGCGGGCACTGCAACGTGCAGGGCGCCACGGACTTCGGCCTCGACGTCAGCACGCTGCCCGCCTATTACGGGCTGGCCGAAGGCGCCTGGAAGCACTTCTGCCGCGTCTGGGACACCGACTACGAGTATATGAAGGGCCGCTTCGGCTCCAAGGACCTGATGGAGGCCAAGGGCATCCCGACCACCCGCTGGTTCGATGCCGTGCTGGCCGAGCCCGGCCAGATCGACCAGCCGAGCCCGCTGCGCGCCATGATATGCTTCGGCCATGGCGGCAACACTGTCACCCGCATGCCCGAGATGGTGAAGGGGCTGGAGAAGCTCAGCCTGCTGGTCATCGCCGACCCGCATCCGACCACCTTCGCCGCGATCAAGGAACGGCGGAACGGCACCTACATCCTGCCGGTCTGCACCCAGTTCGAGACCGACGGGTCGCGCACCTGCTCCAACCGCTCGATGCAGTGGGGCGAGCGGGTGGTGGAGCCGATCTTCGAATCGAAGGACGACTACACCATCATGTACCTGCTGGCCCGCAAGCTGGGCTTCGCCGACGAGATGTTCAAGCACATCACGGTGGAGGACACCCGGCCGGTGCCGGAGGACATCCTGCGCGAGATGAACCGCGGCTGCCTGTCCATCGGCGCCACCGGCCAGTCGCCGGAACGGCTGAAGATGCACATGAAGTATCAGGCCGACTTCGACAAGATCACCATGCGGGCGTCCTCCGGCCCCTGTGCCGGCGATTATTACGGCCTGCCATGGCCGTGCTGGGGCCATCCCGAGATCAAGCATCCGGGGTCGGCGGTGCTCTACGACACCTCTAAGCACGTCATGGATGGCGGCGGCGTCTTCCGCGCCCGCTTCGGGGTGGAGCGCAACGGCGTCTCGCTTCTGGCCGACGGCTCCTATTCCAAGGGGTCGGAGATTGAGGACGGCTATCCCGAATTCACCATGGCCGTGCTGAGGAAGCTGGGCTGGGACAAGGACCTGACGCCCGAGGAGATGCGCGTCATCCAGGCCATCGGCGGTGCGGACATCGACAACGTCAGTTGGCAGACCGACCTGTCGATGGGCATCATCCGCGTGGCGCTGAAGCACGGCTGCGTGCCGCACGGCAATGCCAAGGCGCGTGCCGTCGCCTGGAACCTGCCGGATCCGGTGCCGGTCCACCGCGAGCCGATCTATTCCCCGCGCCCGGAGCTGGTCAAGTCCTTCCCGGCGATCGAGGACCGGCGCGACTTCCGCTTGGTGCAGCTCGCCCGCTCGCTGCAGTTCAAGGTGGCCGACAGCGACCTGCGCCAGCGCTTCCCCATGGTGCTGACCTCCGGCCGCCTGGTCGAGTATGAGGGCGGCGGCGAGGAGACACGCTCCAACCCCTGGCTCGCCGAACTGCAGCAGTCGATGTTCGCCGAGGTCAACACCAAGGACGCCGAGCGGCTGGGCATCAAGGACGGCTCCTGGATCTGGGTCTATGGGCCGGAGGACGGCGGCAAGGCCAAGGTGCGGGCGCTGGTGACGGAGCGGGTGGGCAGCGGCACCGTGTTCATGCCGTTCCACTTCTCCGGCTTCTGGCAGGGCGAGTCCCTGCGCAGCAGCTATCCGCCCAACACCGACCCGATCGTGCTGGGCGAACCGGTGAACGGGGTGACGACCTACGGCTACGACCCGGTCACCTTCATGCAGGAGACCAAGGTTACCCTCTGCCGGGTCGAGCCGGCCTGACGCACGGGAGTTCGAGAGACCATGGCCCGGATGAAATTCCTGTGCGACGCCGAGCGCTGCATCGAGTGCAACGCCTGCGTCACCGCCTGCAAGAACGAGCATGAGGTGCCCTGGGGCATCAACCGCCGCCGCCTCGTCACGCTGAACGACGGGCAGCCGGGTGAGCGGTCGATCTCGATGGCCTGCATGCACTGCAACGACCCGCCCTGCGCCGCGGTGTGCCCGGTGGACTGTTTCCTGCAGACCGAGGACGGCGTGGTGCTGCACAGCAAGGACCTGTGCATCGGCTGCGGCTACTGCTTCTACGCCTGCCCCTTCGGCGCGCCGCAATACCCGCGCACCACCGACTTCGGCAGCCGCGGCAAGATGGACAAGTGCACCTTCTGCGCCGGCGGGCCGGAACCGGACGGCAGCGTCGAGGAATACCAGAAATACGGCGCCAACCGCCTGGCGGAGGGCAAGCTGCCGCTGTGTGCCGAGATGTGCTCCACCCGCGCCCTGATGGCCGGCGACGGCGCGGTGCTGGCCGACATCTACCAGGAACGCTCGCTGCGCCGCGGCTACGGCTCGGGCGCGCCGGGCTGGTCGACCGCCTACGGCCGCAACGACCGCGGTTCCGCCTTCGCCCCCGGCGGGCCGAGCACGGGAGGGGCATGAGCCCCGGCTGGAAGCGCCGCCCCCTTCCCGCCGGGGAGGGGAAGGGTCGGGGAGGGGGCATGAGCCGCCTCTCCCGATCCACAAGGCCGATGCATAAGGCCGATGCACAAGGACGACATTCGGGAGAGACCACCATGCGCCCCCCCCTGCACGCCCTGTTGCTGCTGATCGCCCTGCTGGCCCTTCCGATGGCCGCACAGGCGCAGCTCTATCAGGTCCCCGGCGCCAACTCGCCGACGACGAAGGAGCAGGTGCCGCTCTACGTCCCGCAGGACGACAAGGTGATCGGCCGCGTCAGCATTCCCGACGAGAAGCTGGCCGTGCTGATCCAGCCCGAGGGGCGGGAATGGCGGGAATGGCGCAGCCACACGCTGCGGCTGGCGATCGGCGGGCTTGCGATCGGCATGACGGCGGTGCTGGCGATCTTCTTCCTCTATCGCGGCACCATCCGCATCCATGGCGGCAAGTCGGGGCGGCTGGTCCTGCGCTTCAACTGGCTGGACCGCTTCGCCCATTGGACCACGGCGGTCAGCTTCCTGGCCCTGGCGCTGACCGGGGTGATCGTGACGTTCGGCCGACCCCTGCTGATTCCGCTGATCGGCCACCAGGCCTTCACGCCGCTGGCCGAGGTGTCGAAGTCGATCCACAACTTCGTCAGCGTGCCCTTCGTCGTCGGGCTGCTGATGATCCTCGCGCTGTGGCTGCGCGACAATATCCCGGAGAAGGCCGACTGGCTGTGGATCAGGACGGCGGGCGGGCTCTTCTCCAAGGCCGGCGGCCACCATCCGGAGGCCGGGCGCTTCAATGCCGGCCAGAAGATGGTGTTCTGGAGCATCGTGCTGGGCGGCATGGCCATGGCGGCCACCGGCTACCTGATGATGGTGCCCTTCGCCTTCAGCGGGATCGGCGGGATGCAGATCCTGCACGTCATCCACGGCCTTGTGGCGGCGGGGCTGATCGCCGCGGTGATCGGCCACATCTACATCGGCACCATCGGCATGGAGGGCGCCTTCGACGCCATGGGCTGCGGCGAGGTCGACGAGAACTGGGCGATGGAGCATCACCGCCGCTGGTACCAGGAGCAACTGCGCAAGGGCTATGTCGAGAACCGGCATCCCGCGGAATGAAGGCCGGCGGACGAGGGTCCGCGCCGCGGGGACCGACTGGGTGGTGGACGGACAATTCCCCCACCCCTCCGTCTCCTTCCATAGTACAATTTACCCCCTCCCTCCCGAAGTGGCTCAATGGCGTCGACAAACGCGCCGGACCGGGAACCTGACCGGTTCGCCACCTTGAGAGGAACGGCCCAATGCTCCACCAAGCTCTCGATACGCTCCAGAAGCAGATCGCGCTCCGCCCCCGCTACGACAACTTTATCGGCGGCCAGTGGGTGGCGCCGGTGGACGGCCAATACTTCACGAATCTGACCCCGATTACCGGCAAGGTGCTGTGCGAGGTCGCGCGTTCCCAGGCGGTCGACGTGGAGAAGGCGCTGGATGCCGCGCACAAGGCGAAGGACGCCTGGGGCCGGACCTCGCCGACCGAACGCTCGAACCTGCTGCTGAAGGTCGCGGACCGGATGGAGGAGCGGCTCGAGGTGCTGGCGCTGGCCGAGACGCTGGACAACGGCAAGCCGATCCGAGAGACCCGCGCCGCCGACGTGCCCCTCGCCATCGACCATTTCCGCTACTTCGCCGCCTGCATCCGCGCGCAGGAAGGGTCGATCGGCGAGATCGACCACACCACCTACGCCTATCATTTCCATGAGCCGCTGGGCGTCGTCGGCCAGATCATTCCCTGGAACTTCCCGCTGCTGATGGCGGCCTGGAAGATCGCCCCGGCGCTGGCCGCCGGCAACTGCATCGTGCTGAAGCCGGCCGAACAGACCCCGATGGGCATCCTGGTGCTGATGGACATCATCGGCGACCTGCTGCCCGCCGGTGTGCTGAACGTCGTCAACGGCTTCGGCATCGAGGCAGGCAAGCCGCTCGCCACCTCCAAGCGGATCGCCAAGGTCGCCTTCACCGGCGAGACCTCGACCGGCCGCCTGATCATGCAGTACGCGTCGGAGAACATCATCCCGGTCACGCTGGAGCTGGGCGGCAAGTCGCCGAACATCTTCTTCGCCGACGTGATGGCCGAGGACGACGACTTCTTCGACAAGGCGCTGGAGGGCTTCTCGATGTTCGCCCTGAACCAGGGCGAAGTCTGCACCTGCCCGAGCCGCGTCCTGATCCAGAAGTCGATCTACGACCGCTTCATGGAGCGCGCCGTCGACCGCGTGTCGAAGGTGAAGCAGGGCCATCCGCTCGATCCGGCGACCATGATCGGCGCCCAGGCGTCGCAGGAGCAGCTCGAGAAGATCCTCTCCTACATCGACATCGGCAAGGCCGAAGGCGCCAAGGTGCTGATCGGCGGCGAGCGCGCCCATCTGGGCGGCGAGCTGGAGGGCGGCTACTACGTCACGCCGACCATCCTCGAAGGCCACAACAAGATGCGCGTCTTCCAGGAGGAGATCTTCGGCCCGGTCGTCTCGGTCACCACCTTCGAGACCGAGGAAGAGGCGCTGCAGCTCGCCAACGACACCTCCTTCGGCCTCGGCGCCGGCGTGTGGACCCGCGACGGCAGCCGCTACTTCCGGATGGGCCGGGGCATCCAGGCCGGCCGCGTGTGGACCAACTGCTACCACCTGTATCCGGCGCATGCCGCCTTCGGTGGCTACAAGCAGTCGGGCATCGGCCGCGAGACGCACAAGATGATGCTGGACCACTATCAGCAGACCAAGTGCCTGCTGGTCAGCTACAGCCCGAAAGCGCTCGGCTTCTTCTGAGCGTGCTCCTCCCTATCGGGCGAACCTGGGCCGGGGGTGCGTTCCCCGGCCCTTTTCTTTCTTCCTTCTCGAACCGCGGGAGCGGGCTTGAGGAGAGGCATGACGGAGGACCGACAATGCCCACTGGCCGTGTCGCCGCCACCCCCGAGGCGATGGCCCTGCTGGACCGCCTGTATGTCCGGCACGGCCCCCTGATGCTCCACCTGTCCGGCGGCTGCTGCGACGGTTCGGCACCGCTGTGCCTGCCGCGGGGTGAGTTCCGGATGGGCGGGCGGGACCTGTGCATCGGCCATGTCGGAGGAACGCCCTTCTGCATGGCGGACGACACCTTCGACTGGTGGCGCAACAGCCAGGTCATTCTGGACGTTATCCAGGCGCGCGGCGGCGGTTTCTCCCTGGAAGCGCCGGACGGCGTGCGGTTCACTGCCAAGGCCAGGCTCTTCGCCGACGAGGAACTGCCCGGCCTGCCGGACCCGGTCCCGGCGGAAACAGTCTGAGGAGTCCGTACCGACGATGCCCGCCATCACCGGCCCGCGAATTGGGCTTGCCCGC
Organism: Azospirillum picis; assembly: GCF_017876115.1. Taxonomy (GTDB): domain Bacteria; phylum Pseudomonadota; class Alphaproteobacteria; order Azospirillales; family Azospirillaceae; genus Azospirillum; species Azospirillum picis. The sequence goes on along the minus strand of NZ_JAGINO010000001.1, from coordinate 157,995 downwards.
CGACATCCCTGGAGTACCCTTGCCGTATCGCATCCGCGGACGGAGGGAGACGCCATGTCCGCAACAATCCCGGCGAAAGACCGGGGGCAGGCGGGGGAGACGTTCGAGACGGCGGAGAGCGGGGCCTCGGGTGACGGCCTTCCGCGCGCGGTTTCGCATGCGGAACAGCCGGACGCTGCCGCGCGGGAGCTGCGGGAAAGGCTCGGCGACACCGCCCTGGAGCTGGTCGTCGTCTTCTGCGCACCGAGTTATGATCGGATCGCTCTGGCCGCCGCGCTGGCGGACCGCTTCGGCACCGTCCCGATCATCGGCTGCACCACGGCGGGCGAGATCGGTCCCGGCGGCTACACCACCGGTGCGGTGGTCGCCGTCGGCTTCCCGGCCGAGGATTTTTCCATCGTCACCGCACTGGTCGACCATGTCGACCGTTTCGAGATCGCCGACAGCACCGAGATCGCCCAGACCCTGCTGTCGGCCCGCGACCGTGCGATGACGGCGCGGCCGGTGCCGCTCGGCGAGACGGCCCGCAGCTTCGCCATGCTGCTGATCGACGGGCTGGCGATGAGCGAGGAAACGGTGGTCAGCGCCCTGCACAATGCGCTGATCGACATCCCTCTGTTCGGGGCCTCGGCCGGGGACGACCTTCATTTCGAACGCACCTTCGTCCTGCATGACGGCGCGTTCCATCCCAATGCCGCCGTGGTGGCGCTGTTCACCACGACCCGCCCCTTCACCGTCTTCCGGACCCAGCATTTCGTCAGCTCGGACCGCAAGATGGTCGTCACCGGGGCGGATCCGCAGCATCGCATCGTCACCGAGATCAACGCCGAGCCGGCCGGACGCGAATATGCCCGGCTGGTCGGGCTGGAAGGCGAGCCGCTGACCCCGATGATCTTCGCCGCTCATCCGGTCGTCGTGCGGGTGGGAGGGCAGTATCATGTCCGTTCGATCCAGAAGGTGAACGACGACGAGAGCCTCACCTTCTTCTGCGCCATCGACGAGGGCATCGTGCTGACTGTGGCCGAAGGGGTGGATCCGGTCGCCAATTTCGACGGGCTGATCAACAGCATCGAGGCGGAGGTCGGCGCCCCCGACCTGATCCTGGGCTGCGACTGCATCCTGCGCCGCCTCGAAATGGAACAGCGGCAATTGAATGCGGTGATGTCGGAACGGCTGGCCCGCCATCGGGTTGTCGGATTCTGCGCATACGGCGAGCAGGTCAACGGCATGCATGTCAACCAGACCTTCACGGGCGTCGCCATCGGAGGGCGCTGAAAGCCATGTCCGGCATTCCCCCCCACCATCATCCCACCCGCAGCCCGCCGCCCCGGACCCCGGTCACGGCAAGCCCCGCCGACCGTATCGCCGAGCTCGAGAGGGAGAACGCCAAGCTCCAGCGCATCAACAAGGTGCTGATGGACCGCGTCGAGCGGTCGATGGACTTCCAGGGCGGTGCCTTCTCGCTGTTCCAGACGGCCATCGTGCTGGAGCAGAAGATCCGGGAGCGCACCCTGGAGCTGGAGCGCGCGCTGCACAAGCTGGAGGACAGCAACCGCGACCACGCCCGCGCCAAGGAGCTGGCGGAAACGATGCGAACCCGCCTGTTCGAGGCGATCGAGTCGGTGAACGAGGGATTCGCCCTGTTCGACTCCGCCGACCGGCTGGTGCTGTGCAACCGCAAATACCTGTCCTATTGGCCGGCGGTGGCGGGCCGCATCCAGGCCGGCATCCGCTTCAACGACCTGGTCGCCATGGTCGCAGCGGCCGGTGCCGTCAGCGAGCCGCCGCCGGACGTCTGGCTGCGCGAGCGGATGGAACACCGACACGACCTGAAGGGCGTCTTCCTCAACCGGCTTGCCGACGGCCGCTGGATCCAGGTGAACGAGCGGCGCACCCGCGACGGCGGCATCGTCGGGGTCTATACCGACATCACCGTGATCAAGCGGGAGGAGGAGCGGCGGCGCGAGTCCGAGCAGGCGGAGAAATCCGCCCTGATGCTGCTGAACGACCAGTTGCAGCAGGCCAAGGCCGAGGCCGACCGCGCCAACCTGTCCAAGACCCGCTTCATCGCCGCCGCCAGCCACGACCTGCTGCAGCCGTTGAACGCCGCCCGCCTGTTCGTCTCGGCGCTCGCCGACCTGGAGCAGCCCGACGCCAATGCCGAGCTGGTGGAGAACATCGACGTCGCCCTGGCGTCGGTCGAGGATCTGCTGTCGGCGCTGCTGGACATCTCCAAGCTGGATGCGGGGGCGGTGACGCCCGAAGTGACCGATTTCCCGCTGCGCGGCATCCTGGCGCCGCTCGCCACCGAGTATGCCGCCGTGGCGGCGGAGCGCGGCATCGACCTGAAGGTGGTGGGGTCGGGGGCGGTGGTCCGCAGCGACATGCGGCTGCTGCGCCGGATCGTGCAGAACTTCCTCTCCAATGCGCTGCGCTACGTCCAGGGCGGCCGGGTGGTCGTCGGCTGCCGCCGGGTCGGCGACGGCATCCGCATCGAGGTGTGGGACAACGGCCCCGGCATCCCGCGCGACAAGATCGCCGAGATCTTCCAGGAATTCCGCCGGCTCGACACCCCGGTCACCAAGGGTCGGGACCGCGGCATGGGGCTTGGCCTCGCCATCGTCGACCGCGTCGCCCGCATGCTTGACCATCCGATCACCGTGCGGTCGGAGCCGGGGCGGGGGTCGGTCTTCGCCGTCACCGTGCCGCGCGGCACCGAGCGCCGCGCCGCACGTCCGGCCAGCGTCGCTTCCCGGCCGATGGCCAACCGGCTGGCCGGCACCTCGGTGCTGGTGCTGGACAACGAGCCGGCCGTGGTGGCGGGAATGGAGGCGTTGCTGCGCGGCTGGGCCTGCGACGTGGTGTCGGCCACCAGCGGCGACCAGGCGCTTGCCCTCCTCTCCGGCATGCCGCAGCCGCCGGACCTGCTGATCGCCGACTACCATCTCGACGACGGCGCGCTGGGCGTCAACGAGGTGGCGCGGCTGCGCGCCGCCTGCGGCCGCATCCTTCCCGCCGTGATCGTCACCGCCAACCGCACCCCGGAACTGGCCGACGAGGCGAAGGCCGCGGGCTGCCTGGTGCTGAACAAGCCGGTGAAGCCGGCGCAGCTCCGTGCGGTGATGTCGGGACTGGTGGGGTAAGACGATGGCGGCGACGATTTACCGGTAACGCCTGGACCGCCGCCCTGTTGTCGGCTCCATGACCGACCCCGCGGCACTGCGCGACAAGGCGCTCGAAATCCACCGGCTGCTGTGCACCGTCCACGGCTGCCCGGTCGCCTATTTCCACAGCCTCGACCCGCTGAGCGAGCTGGTGTCGTCGCTGCTGTCGCACCGCACCCGCAACGCCGCCTCCGGTGCCGCCTTCAAGGCGCTGCGGCGGCGCTGGCCGGACTGGGAAGCGGTGCGCGACGCCCCGGTGGCTGAGGTGGAGGAAACCATCGCCGGCGTCACCTGGCCGGAGCAGAAGGCCCCGCGCATCCAGGCGGTGCTGCGCCGGATCACCGAGCGGGTCGGCACCCTGTCGCTCGACCTGCTGACCGGCATGCCTGTGCCGGAGGCGCGTGCCTGGCTGGAGGAGCTTCCGGGGGTGGGGCCGAAGACCAGCGCGGCGGTGCTGAGCTTCTCCACCCTGCGGCAGGCGGCATTGCCGGTCGACAGCCATCATCACCGGGTGGCCGTGCGCACCGGGCTGATCCCCGCCAGCCTTGCCGTCGGGCCTTCGCATGCCGTGCTGGCGGCGCAACTTCCCGCCGACTGGGACGCCCAGCAGCTCTACGACAACCACGAGGTCATGATGCTGCATGGCCAGCGCTGCTGCTACCACCACGCACCGGCCTGCGACCGGTGCGTCCTGCTGCGCCTGTGTCCCACCGGGCAGGTCCTGCGGCCGCCCGAAGCGGAGCGGGAAAGCGCGTGAAGCGGGGAAATCCGGATACGGCACCGACAGTTTTGTGCATTGCAACACACAGCCATTCCCAGATTGCACGGCCACTCACCATCACCTGGGCCATATAAGAATGCACGGGCGACGAAAACGCCGCCACGGTTTGTAAAAGACGAGGCCCGAGGTGATACACAAGATTTTGGACGCGATCGATAACATCGTCGCGGAGAAACGCAACAGCGGACAGCTTGAGGAATGGCTCAAAAGCGGTTCTGCTCGTCGTTTCTGCGAGAAGATCTCGTCCGGTCGAAAGCACTATTTTCCGGCTCTTCTTCTATACTTGGAAAGGGCCGGTGGTCAGCACGGGTGATGCGGGATAGCTGACACGAGTGGGCCGCGGCACTCCGCGGCCCACCTGCTTTCAACCACCCGGCGCCGGCCCCCTATCCGGCGATACCGTCACCGGCCATCATGCTGCCGGTCTGCTGGTAGCGGACATGCCAGGCGAACGCCTCCTCCAGCAGGTGCGGCGTGTGGCCCCCGCGCTGGAGGGCCCGGCGGTGATAGTCGGCCGCCAGCTCGCGATAGGCGGGATGGACGCAGTTGCGGATGATCGTCTCCGCCCGCTCCCGCGGCGCCAGCCCGCGCAGATCCGCCAGACCGGTTTCCGTCACCAGCACGTCGACGTCATGCTCGTTGTGGTCGACGTGGCTGACCATCGGCACGATGCTGGAGATCGCCCCGCCCTTGGCCAGGGACTTCGTGACGAAGATGGCGAGATGGCCATTGCGCGCGAAATCGCCGGACCCGCCGATGCCGTTCATCATCTGCGTGCCGTTGACGTGGGTGGAGTTGACGTTGCCGTAGATGTCGCACTCCAGCGCGGTGTTGATGCCGATGACGCCCAGCCGGCGGATGACCTCGGGATGGTTGGAGATCTCCTGCGGGCGCAGCAGCAGCCGTCCCTTGTAGCTGCCGATCTTCGGCAGGACCTCGGCATATTTTCCGGCGCTGAGTGTGATCGAGGACCCCGAGGCGAACGTCAGCCTGCCGGCGTCGAACAGCTCGAAGGTGCTGTCCTGCAGCACCTCGCTGTACATGGTCAGGTCGTGGAACGGCCCGTCGGCCAGCCCATGCAGCACGGCGTTGGCGATGGTGCCGATCCCGGCCTGCAGCGGCGCCAGCGAGCGGCCGAGGCGCCCCTGACGGACCTCGCGGTCGAGGAATTCGATCAGGTGCCCGGCGATCGCCTTGGTCTCGTCGTCCGGCGGCAGGATGCTGGCCGAACTGTCCTGCTTGCGGGTCACCACGATGGCCGCGATCTTCGACGGGTCGATCGGGATGTAGGGCAGCCCGGCCCGGCTTTCCGCCGTGACCACCGGGATCGGCTCGCGAAAGGGCCGCCGGGTCGGGATATAGACGTCGTGCATCCCCTCCAGTTCGAGCGGCTGGGTCAGGTTCAGCTCGATGATGATCTTCTCGGCCAGAATGGCGAAGGTCGCGGAGTTGCCGATCGAGGTGGTCGGCACGATGCCGCCGGTTTCGGTGATGGCGCAGGCCTCGATCACCGCGACATCGACCGGTCCCATCTGGCGCGACCGCAGCAGTTCCACCGTTTCGGACAGGTGCTGGTCGACGAACATGACCTCGCCGCGGTTGATCGCCTTGCGCAGGACCGGGTCGGCCTGGAAGGGCAGGCGGCGCGACAGCACCCCGGCTTCCGTCAGGATCTTGTCCACGTCGTTGCCCAGCGAGGCGCCGGTCATCAGCGTGATCTTCAGGTTTTCGGAGGCGGCGCGCTCGGCCAGGGCCAGCGGCACGGCCTTGGCATCGCCGGCGCGGGTGAAGCCGCTCATGCCGACGGTCATGCCATCCCTGATCAGGAGGGCCGCTTCTTCCGGCGGCACCACCTTACCCCACAGCGACTTCAATCGAATGCGGTCTCGGTACATCGGGCGTTCCTTGCTTGTGCTTCCAGGCGCTTATTGTTGCGAATGCCTGACTGTCCGCACCTTGAGCAGTCATTTTCATGCATTCGCAAACAGTCATAAAGAGACGCTTTGGATAGCGGCAATTGCACGTCCGGAATGTCAGGGCGTCACAATGTGAATGGATGTGCGAATATCGGCGGCTTGGTGCGAAACACGCCAGGGATATTTCGCGAGGCGTGAGGGCGGAATAGAATTCCACTCCGGTTTCGACACGACTACGGTCGGCCCTGCCGCACTCCCAAGCAGGACTTTGGTCAATATTGCGGTATGTCGGATAAGGCGAGGATCCGGAAGTCCGGGTCATCGGCGACGTAATCGGAGGGCGCGGTCGAGCGGCATGGTGGGGGCGCCGAAGGAACCCGATGCCCCCAGCAGTTGCCGTTCCACCAGAGCAGCTTGACCTTGTGGCCGTCACCGCTGGCGCGGGACCGGCAGCCTCGCTAATTTCCACCGCGTGCTCAATCGGAACCGCTGGTCGGGTCGCGCTGTCGCCCAGCGTCTGTTCACGCTCCCGATCGCCACCTTCATGCTGCAGGGCCCGGTGGCCATCCCAGTGGCAATCCCGGTGGCCACCCCGGTGGCCATCGGCATCGACGAGACCATCGAGCGGGGATCGCAAGATCAAGGCCAATGCGCCAAGTCCAGCTCGGAGCCGTCTTCACGATACAGTGCCAATGAAGGAGCGCAGATCGGCCAACATCATCTCCGGCTGCTCCCAGGCGGCGAAGTGGCCGCCCGACGCCATGTCGCTCCAGTGCACGATGTCGTAGGTCTTCTCGGCGAAGCTGCGCGGCGTCGGCAGGAACACGGGGTCGGGAAACGCCGCGATGCCCATCGGAGCCCGGATGCGCGTTCCGGCGGGAAATCGATCCGATCCTTCCAGACGCTTGCCGTGGTAGATCCACGTTGCGGTCACCACCGCCGATGGCGCGACATAGAGCATGATGTTGGTGAGCAGTTCCTCTTCGGAGAATTTGTTCCAGATGTCCGGGCTGCCATCTGCGGTCGACGGAAGATCGGCCCATTTGCCGAATTTTTCGAGGATCCAGCCAGCCGCGCCCACCGGACTGTCGGCCATCGCAACCCCCAGCGTCTGCGGGCGCGTTTCCTGCTGGTGGTTGTAGCCGGTTTCCCAGTCGAGAATGGCCGCACGGCGGGATAGCAGATCCTTTTCCTCCGGGGTGGTGGGAACGGCATCCGCGGCGTAAATGCTCACCATGTTGATGTGGAAGCCGAGCAGCGCGTCGGGATTCGTGAAAGCCATCCAGCTTGCGATGTGCGCACCCCAGTCGCCACCCTGGACGACATAGCGTGTCCGGCCGAACAGCCGAACCATGAGCCCGTGCATCAGTTCGGCCGCCCGGCGCGGGCCGATGATGCCGGGGATCGGATTGGAGAAAGCGAAGCCCGGCAGCGAGGGAACGACAACGTCATGCCCGTCGGTAGCCAGCGGTTCCAGCAGCCGCTCAAACTCAAGAAAGGAGCCTGGCCAGCCGTGAAGGAGAAGAACCGGCGGCCTGGACCCGTTCCCCTTCACCTCCTTTCCCTTCACATGGACGAAATGAAGCGGCACGCCGTCGATGTCGGTCAGGAAATGGGGGAGTTGATTGAGCCGTCGTTCGGCCGCCCGCCAGTCGTAACTGTTTTGCCAATAGGCAACGAGCCTCTTGAGGTCGCCGATCCCGACGCCTGACCTCCACCCACCGGTGTCCGGAAGCTGGCTCCAGTCATAGGCATCAACTTTCGCCATGATCGTCGCGAGCCGTTCGTCCGGGATGGCGATCGTATAAGGCGAAACCATGTCCTTCTCCTCGTTGTACCGCCCTTCGTGACAGCCGGCGCTGGGGGCATTCCGGATGCCTGCCTCATGCCGGTCATCTCACTAGACCGTCATGCGTGACCGTAGTTCCACGCCCCGGAAGCGCCGAACGCCGCCGTGAAGGCCTTTCGCCTGCTTCCTGCCAGCCACCGGACGGACAGCAGGCTGGGAGTGATCTCCCGCAGGGCCGCGAGATCCGCATTACCCGAGAGCCGCGCCGCCACAAGACCCCGAAGGCCCGGTACCGTGTGGAGAACGGGGCGGACGGGCCGCCTCGATCAGCCGGCAACCCGCTTCACCAACCGCCCTTCTCGCTTGGTCCATCTGGCGGAGACGACATCGACAAAGGGCGCGAAAAGCTTATTGGAAAGGACGGGCTCAAGCCGATAAGGACCGATTGTGGTGCTAGGCGGTCATCGGCAGGACGTCATTGTGGGCGAAGGCCGTCATCACCAGCGCTTCGGCGGCGTCGGCGGACAGCGGTCGCGAGATCAGATAACCCTGAAGGCAGTCGCAGCCGGCCTCGGCCAGCCATCGGCGCTGTTCATCGGTCTCCACCCCTTCGGCGACGGTCGTCAGGAGTAGCCGCTGGGCGAGCGCGATGACGGTGGAGGCGATGTCGGGCGCATGCGGCAGATCGTTGACGAAGCTGCGGTCGATCTTCAGCACGTCCACCGGCAACCGGCGCAGATAGGCCAGCGAGGAGTAGCCGGTCCCGAAATCGTCGATGGCGATGCGGACGCCGCGGTCACGCAGCCGGCTCAGCGCCGGCAGGTGATGCTCGACATCCTTCATGATGACGGTTTCGGTGATCTCCAGCTCCAGCAGGTCCGGCGGCGTCGCATGGCGCCGCAGAACCTGCTCGACCAGATCGGCGAAGCCGGGATCGGCAAGCTGACGGGCGGACACGTTGACCGCCACCCTCACCGGGCCGTGGTCCAGCGACCAGCGCGTGGCCGTGCGGCATGCCTCATCCAGCACCCAGCGGCCGATCTCCACGATCATTCCGGTGTCCTCCGCGACCGGAATGAAGTCGGCGGGGGAAACCGGCACCCCGTCGTGCCGCCAGCGGATCAGCGCCTCGAATCCGGTCAGACGCCCGCCCGCCGCCTGGATCTTCGGCTGGTAGACCAGTTCGAAGGACCTGGAGGCGAGGGCATCGCGAAGGCCGCCTTCCAGCCGCAGCCGGGCCTGGGCGCGTTCGGTCATGTCGCGGCTGTAGAAGACGAAGCGGTTGCCCCCTGCCGCCTTGGCCGCCTGCATCGCGGCGTCGGCCATCCGCATCAGCCCGATGCCGTCAGCGGGCTTCTCACCGGGTTGGCCGGCCGGATGCATGGCGATGCCGACGCTGGCGGCGATATGGATGCGGTGTTCGGCGACATCGGCGGGGCGGGACACCACCTCCAGCAGGCGCCGGGCCACCATGGCCGCCTCGGCGGCGTCGGCGACCCGCTCCAGCACCACCAGGAACTCGTCACCGCCGAGCCGGCCGACCGTGTCGGACCGGCGCACGCTCGCGCCCAGGCGCTCTGCCACAACGCAGAGCAGCAGGTCACCGACCCCATGCCCGAGGCTGTCGTTGATGCGCTTGAACCGGTCGAGGTCGACATAGAGGACGGCCAGGCGGCCGGCGCCGGGATCCTTGGACCGCTCCGCCAAATCGATCGCGTGTTCGAGCCGGTCGAGCAGCAGCGCGCGGTTGGCAAGCCCGGTCAGGGGGCAACGGGTCGCCGCCCGGCGCAGTTCATTATGCTCGCGCTCAAGCCGGGTCAGCGTCTGGTTGAAACGCGCGATGACGAAGCCCAGCTCGTCGTCGGCATGCCCGGCCGGAACCGTCAGCGGCTGGCCATAGGGCTTGTCAGGATCGATGCGAGCCACGGCATGGCCGATCTGTAGCAGCGGGCGGGTCAGCAGCCGGTGGAAGACCACCGTCATCGCCAGTCCGATCAGCAGGTTGCGCAGGGCGCCGGCGACCAGGGCGCCCGCGGCATCGGACAGGAGTCCGGCAGCCGCCCGGCCGGTGTCGGCGCTCACGACCAGCCGGCCAACGACCAGCCGCCCCACGGCCGGGCTCGTTGCTGCCGTGTGCTCGTCCGAGGAGGCTGCGTCTCCGCCAGGCCCGGCCGGGGCATACAGGTCATGGGCTGTGACCGGGTCACCGGGAAACAGCAGCGGCGCGGCCAAACGGACCAGCGGCGCGGCCGGCATGGCGGTGGCGGCGCTGCGGGCCAGCAGGCGGCCGTCGCCCAGCCTGATTTCCGCCCAGGCGGCGCCGGCAGGAGGCATCCCGGCAAGCACCTGCTCCGCCAGCGGACCATCGACCAGCCAAGCTGCCGTTGCCGCCGGTCCGCCGGCCAACGCCACGGCATCCTCCGCCCGCGCCAGCACCGTCGTCCGTTCGCGCGCGATGATCCAGGCGATTTCCGTCCCGGTCAGAAGGAGGCCGATCATGGATGCCGCGAGCACCGCGTGGAGCGCCTGCTTCAGCGTCAAGCTGCGCAGGACAGGGATCGCCATCGCACCGTACCTCGGCCCTTTGTTTCGCATGGCCATACGGTCCCTTTGGAACTCTGTCCGAAAGGGGTACGGCGACACGCCCATAGTAGGGAGGGGCATGACTCCGGCGCGGCGCTTTCGTGAAATTTTTGTAACCGAACGGCAGGCACTATTGCTGACAACGCATATTGCTGCATAGGGCCATGTATGAAGCGCATGGCTACCATTCAGCATTGGTAATACCACTTGGTGTGCGGCGCAGCATATCCTGCCCTTGCCCATTCTCGGGGCGTTTCCTCCCTAAACTGCAAAGGCCGCGCAATGCGCGGCCTTTTTTTCTGCCTGCCTCTGGCTGGGAACCCGCTCAAACGGCCCGGGTCAGGCCGCCGTCGACGCGGATGTTCTGGCCGGTGATGTAGCCGCCGCCGGGCGAGGCGAGGAACGCCACGGTGGCCGCGATCTCCTCGGCGGTGCCATAGCGCTGCATCGGGACCGCAAGGCGGCGCTCTTCGGCCTGCGGCAGGCTGTCGATCCAGCCCGGCAGCACGTTGTTCATGCGCACGTTGTGGCGGGCGTAGTCATCGGCGAAGATCTTGGTGTAGGCAGCGAGCCCGGCCCGCGCGACGGCCGAAGTCGGGAACATGGCGCTCGGTTCGAAGGCCCAGGCGGTGGAGATGTTGATGATCGCCCCCGCCTTCTGGCGCACCATGACCGGCGCCACCAACCGCGTCGCGCGGGCGACGTTCAGGAAGTAGACCTCCATCCCGCGGTGCCAGTCCTCGTCGGTCAACTCCAGCAACGGCGCCCGCGGACCATGTCCGGCGCTGTTGACCAGGACGTCGATCCGGCCCCACTCGGCCATCGTCCGGTCGACCAGCCGGGCCAGGTCGGCGCCCGACTGGTTCGATCCGGTCACGCCGATGCCGCCCAGCTCCCTGGCCAGGGCTTCGCCCTTGCCCGAAGAGGACAGAACCGCCACCTTGAAGCCGTCCTGGGCCAATCGGCGCACGACGGCGGCGCCCATGCCGCTGCCGCCTGCCGTGATCACCGCCACCTTGTCCATGGCCACGTCATCCGCTGACATCACGGTATCTCCCAAAGGAAGGATGCAGGAGGGGCCCGCCGGAACCGCCGCCGTCCGGCGGCGTCACACCCGGCGGGCGAGCGCCAGCAGGCCGCCAGCGCCGATCATCAGGCCGCCGGTCAGCCGGTTCAGCGACTTCGCGGCCGTCACCGTCGTCAGCTTGGCGGCCAAGCGGTCGCCGCCGGTGGCATAGGCCATGATCCAGCCGAACTCGATCACCACCATGGTGGCGACCAGCGCCGTCAATTGCGGCGCCAGCGAGGCGTGGGCGTCGATGAACTGCGGGAACAGGGCGCCCATGAAAACCAGGGCCTTGGGGTTGCTGAAGGCGACCAGCATGCCGCGCAGGAACAGGCGGCCGGGCGTGCCGCCGGTCGCCGGGGCCGCGGTGTCGCGCTCGCCGGCCGTCTCGACGGGAGACCTCCAGGCGGCAATGCCGAGCCAGGTCAGGTAGGCCACGCCGGCCCAGCGCACGACCTCGAAGGCAAGCACGGAGGTCGAGAGCAGGGCCCCCAGCCCGAAGGCCGACAGCGCCGCCATCACCGCCAGCGCCGCGCACATGCCGATGCCGCCCCAGGCGGCACGGCGTGCCCCGAAACGCAGCCCGAGGCTCATCGCCAGCAGCATGTTCGGCCCAGGCGTCATCGAGATCACGAAGGCTGTGGCGAAGAAGAAGGCGAGCGTCTGCCACGTCATGGTCGGAGCACCCCGGAAACTGTTGGAAGCACCAAAGGACCATGCGCCCATGACCTCCGCAAGCATCGCTCGACGAAGTGCAGCCATGCTCGTCCATAGGGTGGCCTATCCGGATGGACCAAAGCCGGATTGTTTGAACGCGAAAGGCTAGGGCGGGGCCATCACCATGGACAGGCGTGCACGCCGCACCAATCCTCAAGGACTTCTCCTCAAGGAATTCGCGATGCCTGCCCAATTCCACTGATGCCGAAAAGGGGGTGCGGAATGCGCGCGTGCCGTCTGCTGGCCTGGATTCTGACCGTTTCCCCCTTGACGGTGTCCCTCTTATCGGCGGCGCCGGCCGCCGCCGACACGCCGGTCGACCTCGAACTCGTGCTGGCGGTCGACGTCTCCGGCAGCGTCGACCCGGAGGAGGCCAAGCTCCAGCGCAACGGCTACGTCCAGGCGCTGATGAACTCCAAGGTGCAGGGCGCGATCCACGGCGGTCCTCTGGGCCGCATCGCCGCCACCTATGTGGAATGGGCGGGGGAGGGCTACCAGCATGTGATCGTCGCCTGGACCGAGCTGAGCGATGCCGCCAGCGTCGAGCAGTTCGCCGCGGCGGTGGCGGAGGCGCCGATGGTCACCGAGCAATGGACGTCGATCAGCTCGGCCATCGACTTCGCCGTTCCGCTGTTCGACGGCAACGGCTTCGAGGGGACGCGGCGGGTGATCGACGTCTCGGGCGACGGCGAGAACAACCGCGGCCGTCCGGTGGAGCAGGCGCGCGACGCGGCGGTCGCCCGCGGCATCACCATCAATGGATTGCCGATCCTGAACGACCGGCCCAATCCCTGGGGCGGGGCCGCGGCGAACGACTTGGCCGACTATTATCGCGACCATGTGATCGGCGGCCCCGGCGCCTTCCTGGTGCCGGCCCGCGACTTCGCGGCCTTCGCCGACGCGATCCTCAGCAAGCTGCTTCTGGAGGTGGCGGGCGGCGAGCCGTCCGGCGCCCCGGCCCCGGCTTATGCGGCGGCGAACGGCCTATCGGGCGGGGCGGTGGGCGGCATGGTGGGCGGCACGGCCGTCATGGGCCGCGCCGCCGCAGCCAGGTGATCAATTGACGGCCTTGTCGACGGCGCGCCCGGCCTTCTCAGCCGGACCCGGCGGATCGATGGCGTCCTTGATGTTCTGGCCGGCATTGTCGATGGACTTGCCGGCCCGTTCCGCCGGACCTTCCTGGTGGCAGGCAGCCACGGCGACCAGCGGCAGAACCAGGACGGCGGTGCGCAACAGCGTCAGCATGGGAAACTCTCCTTCTTGCATGGCACGCCGCGTTCCATGGGACCGGCGCGCTGCGGTGCGGAAGGAACGCCGGAAGGCCGGGGACGGTTCGGCCGCCTAGCCGATTGCCCCGCTTCCGCTATCTTTCGGGCGCGGCCGATCAAAGGGCCTATGCCACGGCCTCCTCCTTCGTCTCCTGCTGGCATTTTGTGTTCTACGGTCAACTGCCCATGGGCGCATCCGTGCCATCCTTCCCGCGGATCCAGAGCAGCGGGAGGCTGGCATGGCGGGATATCACCGCGATCTCGGCGATGGTTCGCGGCGCCACAGGCACCGCTTCGACGACCTGAGGGCGCTGATGGCCTGCGCGTCGCCAAGGCGGTCGGGGGACGAGCTGGCCGGGATCGCCGCCGACAGCGACGAGCGGCGGGTGGCGGCACGCATGGCGCTGGCCGACCTGCCGTTGAAGACGTTCCTGAACGAGGCGCTGGTCCCCTACGAGACCGACGAGGTGACGCGCCTGATCATCGACCGCCACGATGCCGAGGCCTTCCGGCCGGTGGCCCACATGACGGTCGGGCAGTTCCGCGACTGGCTGCTGTCCTACGAAGCCGACGGCGCGGCGCTGGCTGCCCTCGCCCCCGGCCTGACGCCGGAGATGGCGGCGGCGGTGTCCAAGCTGATGCGCAACCACGACCTGGTCTGCGCCGCCGCCAAATGCTCGGTCGTCACCCGCTTCCGCACCACCATCGGACTGCCCGGCCGACTGTCGAGCCGGCTGCAGCCCAACCATCCGACCGACGACCCGACCGGCATCGCCGCCTCGACGCTGGACGGCCTGCTCTACGGCATCGGCGACGCGGTGGTCGGCATCAACCCGGCGACCGACAACGTCCCGGCCTGCATAGCGCTGCTGGAGATGCTGGACGCGGTGCGCACCCGCTTCGACCTGCCCATCCAATCCTGCGTGCTGGCCCATGTCACCACCACGATCCAGGCGATCGAACGCGGCGCGCCCGTCGATCTGGTCTTCCAGTCGATCGCCGGGACCGAGAAGGCCAATGCCGGCTTCGGGGTCAGCCTGTCGCTGCTGGCCGAGGCGCAGGAGGCGGCCAAGGCGCTGAAGCGCGGCACCGTCGGCGACAACGTCATGTATTTCGAAACCGGGCAGGGATCGGCACTGTCGGCCGACGCCCATTTCGGCGTCGACCAGCAGACCGTGGAGGCGCGGGCCTATGCCGTCGCCCGTGCCTTCGACCCGCTGCTGGTCAACACGGTGGTCGGCTTCATCGGCCCCGAATACCTGTACGACGCCAAGCAGATCACCCGGGCCGGGCTGGAGGACCATTTCTGCGCCAAGCTGCTCGGCGTGCCGATGGGGTGCGACGTCTGCTACACCAACCATGCCGAGGCCGATCAGGATGACATGGATGTCCTGATGACGATGCTGGCGACGGCCGGCGTCAACTTCCTGATCGCAGTGCCCGGTGCCGACGACGTCATGCTGAACTACCAGAGCCTGTCGTACCACGACGTGCTCGGCCTCCGGCACCTGCTGAAGCGCCCGCCGGCGCCCGAGTTCGAGGCGTGGCTCGACAAGGCCGGCTGGCTCGACGGGCAGCGCCGCCTGCCGCCCTGGCCGGGAGGAAGCGACGTCGTCGCCGCGCTGCTGGCGAGTGCCGCGGCATGAGCGGCGAACGTAACGACCCCTGGGCACGTTTCCGCGGCGCCACCCGCGCCCGCATCGCGCTCGGCCGCAGCGGCGACGCCCTGCCGACGACGGCGCTGCTGGAATTCCAGCTTGCCCATGCCCGCGCCCGTGACGCCGTGCATGGCGCGGTCGACTTTGGGCGCCTCGCCGCCGACCTGGCGCCGCTGGAAACCGTCCGCGTCCGCAGCGCCGCGGCCGACCGCGCCACCTACCTGCGCCGCCCGGATCTCGGGCGCCGGCTGGACCCGGCAAGCGCAGCCTCCTTGCCCGCCGGGGACTGGGACCTGCTGTTCGTGATCGCCGACGGCCTGTCGGCGGCGGCTGTGCAGGCCAACGCCGCGCCGCTCGTCCAGGCCTGCCTGACGCGGCTCGGCGGCCTGCGCATCGGTCCGGTGGTACTGGCCGAGCAGGCGCGGGTGGCGCTCGGCGACGAGGCGGCCTCGCGCATGGGGGCGCGGCTGGTGGCCCTGCTGGTCGGCGAACGGCCCGGCCTGTCGGCCGCGGAATCGCTGGGCGTCTACCTGACCTGGGACCCGAAGCCCGGCCGCGCCGATTCCGAACGAAACTGCATCTCCAACATCCATTCCGACGGCCTGTCCATCGCGGCGGCCGCGGACAAGCTGTGCTGGCTCGCCACCGAGGCGGCGCGGCTGAAACTGACCGGGGTCGCCCTGAAGGAGGACGCCCCGTCGCTGTCCGGTCACGACAACCACAACAATCCGCGGATCGGACGGCCCTGAAGAGAGCACCATCGACACCAACGCCTTTGAACAGGGGCAGGAGGCTTCATGTCTGGGACCACGAAACCCGAATTGAGCAAGAGCCTGAGCGGCCTTCATCTGTGGGGGATCGCCGTGGGGCTGGTGATCTCCGGCGAGTATTTCGGCTGGAGCTACGGCTGGGCGGCGGCGGGGACGCTGGGCTTCCTCGTCACCACGATCCTGATCGCGGCGATGTACACCACCTTCATCTTCAGCTTCACCGAGCTGACCACCGCCATCCCGCATGCCGGCGGCCCGTTCGCCTACAGCTACCGCGCGTTCGGCCCGACGGGGGGCTTCATCGCCGGTTTCGCCACCTTGATCGAGTTCGTGTTCGCGCCGCCGGCCATCGCGCTCGCCATCGGCGCCTACCTCAACGTGCAGTTCCCCGGGCTCGACCCGAAGATGGCCGCCGTCGGCGCCTACCTCGTCTTCATGGGGCTGAACATCGCCGGCGTCTCGATCGCCGCCACCTTCGAGCTGTTCGTGACGCTGCTGGCGATCTTCGAGCTGCTGGTGTTCATGGGGGTGGTTCTCCCCGGATTCACCTGGACCAACTTCATCGCCAACGGCTGGTCGGGGTCGGCCGATTTCACGATCGGCAGCCTCGGCGGCATCTTCGCCGCGATTCCCTTCGCCATCTGGTTCTTCCTGGCGATCGAGGGGGCGGCGATGGCGGCGGAGGAGACCAAGGACCCGACACGCACGGTGCCGCGCGCCTACATCGGCGGTATCCTGACGCTCGTCGTGCTCGCCTTCGGCACCATGATCTTCGCCGGCGGCGTCGGCGACTGGAACGCGCTGTCCAACATCAACGACCCGCTGCCGCAGGCAATGAAGGCGGTGGTCGGCGAGTCCAGCGGCTGGCTGCACATGTTGGTGTGGATCGGCCTGTTCGGGCTGATCGCCTCCTTCCACGGCATCATCATGGGCTATTCGCGCCAGATCTTCGCGCTGTCGCGCGCCGGCTTCCTGCCGCCGATGCTGTCCCGCCTGCACCCGAGCCGCAAGACCCCGCACTGGGCGATCCTGGCCGGCGGGGTCGTCGGCATCGCCGCCATCTTCTCCGACGAGCTGATCCAGATCGGCGGCCAGCCGCTGACCGCCAACATCGTCACCATGTCGGTCTTCGGCGCCATCGTCATGTACATCATGAGCATGGCGGCGCTGTTCCGCCTGCGGGCCAGCGAACCGGCGCTGGAGCGTCCGTACCGCGCGCCCTTCTATCCGGTCTTCCCGGCGATCTCGCTCGGGTTGGCGGTCCTCGCCCTGGTGACGATGGTCTACTACAACGCCCTGGTGTTCGGCCTGTTCGTGGCGCTGTTCGCCCTCGGCTATCTCTTCTACCTGGCAACCGCCGGCATGCGGGCGAAGGCCGGTGCCGCGGGCGGGCTGGGGCCGATCGACGCCTTCACCGAAGCCCGGTCGATGGTGGACTGACCGGGCGGACGGGAGGGGGCAGACGGGAGGGGGGCTTCGCCCAGCCGCCGCCCCCTTTCCCGCCCGTGGTCACAATCCCGCGGTCCCCGGTCCGCCAAAGGCGGAGGAGGGGGCCGTCCCGCCCGCACTCCTCACGCTCCCGCCGTCACGCGCCACCATCACTCACTGTCGTGGCTGCGGATGAAGCTGCGGACTTCCGGCAGGATGCTCTCGCGCCAGCGGCGCCCGTTGAAGATGCCGTAATGGCCGACCCCCTGCTGGAAATGCGTCTTGCGCATCCCGTCCGGCAGCGACGAGCACAGGCGGTGCGCCGCGATGGTCTGGCCGGGAGCGGAGATGTCGTCCAGTTCGCCCTCGACCGTCATCACCGCGGTCTTGCGGACCGCCGCCGGCTCCACCTTGCGGCCGCGCGACACCATGGTGCCGTTGGGCAGCGCGTGCTTCTGGAACACCGTCTCGATGGTCTGCAGGTAGAAGTCCGCCGACAGGTCCATCACCGACAGGTATTCGTCATAGAAGCGGCGATGCTGCTCGGCCGAATCGCCGTCGCCGCGGACGAGATGGCGGAACAGGCCGACATGCTCGTTGATGTGGCGGTCCAGGTTCATCGACATGAAGCCGGACAACTGGATGAAGCCCGGATAGACCCGGCGGAATGCGCCCGGGTAATAGACCGGGACCGTGGTGATCACGCTGCGCTCGAACCAGGACAGCGGGTGTTCGACCGCCAGCTTGACCGGCACCGTCGGGTTGGCCATCGGGTCGATCGGGCCGCCCATCAGCGTCATGGTGCGGGCCTGCACCGGCTCGTCGGCCGCAGCCATCAGCGAGACCGCCGCCATCACCGGCACCGCCGGCTGGCACACCGCGATGACGTGGGTGTTCGGACCCAGGAAGCGGATCATCGCCGCCACGGTGTCGATGTAGTCGTCCAGGTCGAAGCGCCCGGCCGACAGCGGGACCAGCCTTGCATCGATCCAATCGGTGATGAACACGTCATGGTCGCGCATCAGCGCCTCGGCCGTTCCGCGCAGCAGCGTGGCATGGTGGCCCGACATCGGAGCGACCAGCAACACGCGCGGCTGGCGCGGCGTGCCTTCCGGCTTGGCGAAGTTCAGCAGGTTGCAGAAGGGCGACTGCCAGACGAAGCGTTCGGTGACCGGCACCGTCTGCCCGTCGACCACCGTCTCGCCCAAGCCAAAGGCCGGCTTCCCGAAGCGCCGCGTCGTCCTTTCCAGCAGCTCGGCCCCGGCGGCGACCGCCCGGCCCAGCTTGGTGTAGGACAAGGGCATCAGCGGGTTCTGGAAGGTCTGCTGGGCGGCCTCGGCCCAAAAGCGCATCGGCCGCATGGCGGCGTGCTGCATGTCGTAAAGGTGGTACAGCAATTCAAATCCTCACGTCGCGGCCAGCCCCCGGTCGGCCAGGTTCATTATTCCTTCGATCGGATATTGATCGTATTACCAACCATATCCTTTGACAGAGTTGGCGTATAGGGCAGGAGCCTCCCCGCATTTGCAACGCTCTGTTGTCAAAAGAACATTGCGCTGCACAAAGAATTATCAAGTGCAACAATCCCGCTATGACCTCGGAGGGGGGCCGGGCTGCGGCTCTGACCTTCGGAGCGCCCCCGACCTGTCCCCCAGACCTTCAGGGCACCGCGAGCGTGGCGCGCACCGGCAGATGGTCGGAAGCCCGGCGCGTCAGGACGCTGCGGACCACCTCGAAGGCGGGGATCTGCAGGCCGCCCGTCACATAGATGCGGTCGAGCCGCAGGGTCGGCATGCGGGCATGGAAGCTGCGCGGGTTGGCGACATCGACGAAGGACGCCGCCAGATGGCGCAGCCGGGGGGAGCTGGGCGTCCATTCGTTGAGGTCGCCCATGAACAGCGTCGGCAGTTCCGGCTGCTTCGCCACCCGCTCGACGATGTCGCCGACCTGCTTGGCCCGCTCCCACGGGTCGAGGCCGAGATGGGCGACGATCACCCGCACGGCCCGCCCTTCGATCTCCAGGACCGCGTCGATGGCCCCGCGCGGTTCGCGCTTGCCGACCGAGATGTCCATCGTCTCCATCGACCGCACCGGCAGGCGGGTCAGCAGGGCGTTGCCGTAATGCGCGCGTTCGCTGTGCTTGGTCGGCCCGGCATAGGCCTTCAAGCCGGTGTTGCGTTCAAGAAAGGCGAACTGGTCCATACCGGCCTCGCCGCGGTGGTGCCAGCCGACCTCCTGGAGACCGATCAGGTCGACGTCGAGGTCGCGGATGACCTGCGCCACCCGGTCGGGAGCGAACCGGGCGTCGAGGCCGACGCAACTGTGAACATTCCACGTCGCGACCCGCAGCGGGACCATCCCGTCCGGGACCGGAGCGTTGCGGCGGTCAACGCCGCGGCGGGGACGGCGGGCACGGGCGGCGCGCAGGGCGGCTGCGATGCGCTGGACGCGGTCACGGCTGAAACGGATCACGGTTCTTCAGTCCTTTCTTCTTGCTGGCGCTTCTTCCGTCCCCCGGCCCGGCCGAGCAGCCGGCTGGCCAGCGACCCGAGGCCGATGGCCAGGACCGCCATCACCGCCAGGAGGGCGATGTCGCCGGCCCCGGGATCGCTGATGGTGCGTTCAAGCTGGTGCCCCAACAGGTTGAAGGCAAGGATGCCGGGCGCCAAGCCGATCATGGTGCCGATCACATAATCGCCGAAGCGCAGCTTCGACGCACCTGCCGCGAGATTGACCACGGTATAGGGCGCAACCGGAACGGCGCGCACGCCGGCCACCGCGGCGATGCCGCTGTCAGCCAGCATCTCGTTCAGGCGGCCGATCACCGGTCCGCCGCGCCGCTCCAGCAGGTCGCGGCCCGCCAGGCGCCCGGTCCAGAACAGCGCCACGGCCGATGCCAGCGCGCCGGCCATGGCGGTGGGGAAGCCCCACCAGGGACCCATGACGATGGCGGTGGCGGCGATCAGCAGTGTCAGCGGGAACATGACGTAGCCGCCGGCGACATAGGCCAGCGTCAGCCACAGCGCGGCCAGCGGACTCCGGCTCAAATCCTGGAAGACGGCAAGCACGGCGTCGAGCGTCGCCCAGTCCCGAAGCGCGGTGTAGCGCCACATCCCCCACAGCCCTGCCACGACAAGCACCCCCAGCAGCATCAGCCAATGGCGGGTCCGCGGAATGCGCGAAGGCAGGACGCGGCGCACGATCTCCACCGCCCCGACCGGATATTCCGGATCGAAGACGCTGACGTCGGCGACAGCGGCGGCGAGCCCGTCGGGCTCCGGATCATGCAGCGGCTCCAGGGTGCGGCCGCCGGCCCGCCGCAGCGTATCGATCGCGGCGATCAGCGAGCCGCCGTTCCGCCGCCGCTCCGCCGCCACCGCCGCCGCCGTGGTGCCGAGATGCTCGGCGATCAGATCGTCACGGGTGTGGGCGATGGCTTGGCGGACCTCGGCGTCCGCCGCATCGGGCCCGGCTTCCAGCGCGAGATCGCACTCGGTGTCGAGCCCCATGGACCTGTTGTTCAGGTTGGCCGAGCCGATGCGCAGCAGCCGGTCGTCCACGACCATGACCTTTGCATGCACGGTGATGCAGGTTCCGCCGTCGGTCAGCGCCGCATAGAGACGGAAGCGGCCGTGCCGGTCGGCCTCGCGCAGGTCGCGCGACAGCCGGGCGCGGGCGCCCAGCATCACGGTGTTCTCCAGCCAGCTCGTGGTCCGCACCGGATTGACGACGACCACCTCCGGACCGTTCTCCTCGGCCAGCTTGGCCTTCAGTGCCTCGGCCACCGCGGTCGAGGCGAAATACTGGCTTTCCAGATAGATCACCTCGCGGGCCGCGGCGATGGCGTCCACATAGAGCGCCTCGACCTCGCGCACGGCGTCGCGGCCGTTGCAGGCGGGATCGGTGCGGGCGATGCCGACGCGGACGTCGCGCAGCATCGGCTGGAAGCCCGGCGGCCAGGGATCGGCGGCCATGGGGTGGCGCCGGGCCGGCCGGCCGGGAAGGGGGGAGGGCGGCGACAGCACCTCGCCAGTCGCCCGCGCCCAGCGCTGGCGGAACATCTCGCCCAGCGCCCGGGCCGCGGCGCCGTCCACCGCCATCATCACGTCGTGGAAAGGTTCGTAGGGCTTGCCGTCCGGCTGGCGCCGCCGCGGGTCGTGCGCATGGTGGGCACGGGTGTCCCAGCGGTTTGCGGTGATGTCCAGCCCGCCGCAGAAGGCGACGGCATCATCGATGACCAGCAGCTTCTGGTGATGGCAGGCGCCGGTCGGATGGTCGCTGTCCAGGCGGTACTGCAGGCGCCGGTGGGTCAGCCAGTTGCGCAGCATGAAGGGATGCGACCAGCGGGCGAGGTCGAACAGTTCGGCATAGTCCCACTTCAGCACATGGATATGCAGGTCGGGACGGGTGGTCGCCAGCCAGTTCAGCAGGTTGCCCAGCCTGTCGGGGCGGCGCGGGCGCCGGGTCTGCGGCATCATGCGGATGCGGGCGTCGAAATCCCAGGCGGTCAGGTAGATGCTGCGGCGGGCCCGGCGCATCGCCTGCTTGGCCAGGGCGAAATAGTCCTCCGCATCGACGATCACCCCCAGCCGGGCCGTCTCCTCCACCCGCCAGCAGGTCCGCCCCGGCTCCAGGATCGGCCGGAAGGCCGGCCCGGCGTCCGGTTGCTGCACCGCTGCCGACGCGGCAGCCGGACCGGCAGGACGGAGCGGATGGGGCGAGTGGGCGTACATGGGGACCGTTCGGGCGTGGGTTCCGGAGCATAACATCTGGGAACGCCGATCCCTCCCCACCCTCCGCCATTTGGTGAAGGACGGTGGGAATTGCAGCCAAGCGGCGGCGCTCGGCGGTGATGGCGACCGATGACCGAAGTCGGCGACCGAAGCCGGCGACCGGGGCCGGCGATCTCATGGCAAACGGCTTCCTGCCGCCGGCAGGCACCCCGTGCCGCCTCCGCCGTCCGCAAGAGCGGTTATTCTGTTGCCGGATGGGGCCGCGGGCGCTTACGGTCCCATGTCGGCCGCGCCAGCCCCGTCCGCGCCAGCCCCGTCCCCAGCCAGCCCGCCACTCCGCCGTCCGATGCAGCGTTCCCTGATCCGCCGCCTGATCGATGCCGTTCCGACCGCCTTCCTGCCGATGGCGGCGGCGGTCGCCCTGGCCGCCGCCATCGCGCCGCAGCCCGGCGCCTCGCTGACGCTGCTGCGCGGCTTGGCGGTCACGCTGCTGCTGACCCTGCCGTCGCTCGCCGTCGGCACCACCCTGGGCACGCTGGCCGGATCCTGGGCGGCGGTGGCGCCACGCTCGGCCGGCGGACTGTTCGGACGGCTTTTGGCCGGAGCGGGGCCGCTGGTGCCCGGGTTCCTGCTGGCCGCCGTCGCGGCGTTGGCGGTGCGGGCCGGCGCGTCGCCGGCGCCCCTCGGCTGGACGGCACTCGCCATTCCCGCCGCCTGCCAAGCTGCAAGGCTGGCACGGCCGGCGATGGCCCGCGCACTCGGACCGGGAAGCGAGGGCGGCGCGGTGCGCATGGCCCGCGGGCTCGGGCTCGACGAGCGCACGATCCTGCGCCATCACGCCCTGCCGCAGGCTGTCGTCCCGGTGATGACCGGCCTGCGCAGCGCGGTGATGGCCGCGATGGTGGGTGCCGTGGCGCTGGAAAGCCTGCTCGACCTGCCGGGCGCCGGGTCGCTGATGATCGACGGAGCGCGTGCCGGTTCGGCGGCAGGGGTGATCCCGCCCCTGGTGGCGCTCGCCGGGCTGACCGCCCTGCTGGTGGCGCTGGGAGCCGCCGTCCGCGATTGGATCGACCCGGCCAACCGCAGCGCCATGCCCTATGGCGGGGCATGAAGGACGGGGACCCGATGGCCGACTTCGAACAACCGCCGCTTTCCCCCGTGAGGCAGCCGCCGCAGGGCGGGCCGTCGACGGTGCCTCAGGCACCGCGCGGCTTCGCGCGCGGCCTCTCGGGGGCAGCCGTTCTGGCGGCCCTGACCCTCGCCTGCGCGGCGGCGCCGCTGATGGCGGACGGATCGACCATCCGCCGTCTCGATGCCGACCCGGTGGCCGCAGCCCTGCTCGACGGGCGGGGCAGCCTGTCCTTCGCCCTGCTCGCCGCGGTGCTGGGCGGACTGGCCGGCATCGTCTGGGCGCTGCTGGCCTTCCTGCTCGGCGCGCTGCGCGGCGATCCGGCCCGGCGGCGGTCGATCGCCGCCGCCGAGCGGCTGGCGGGCCTGCCGCTCGCCCTTCTCGTGCCGGCGGCGGGCGGCCTGTTCGGCGGGTTGTGGCCGCTCGCCCTGGTCACCGCCGCGACCGCCGCGCCCGCGGTGGCGGTCCTCGCCCATGCCGAGATCTCGGCGCTGACGCGGGCGGAATTCCTGAACGCCGCCCGCGCCGCCGCCCTGCCCGAGCCGGCCGTGATGCGCCGCCATCTGGTTCCCAACGCCTTGCGGCCCCTCCTGGCGGCCGCAACGCTGGCGCTGCCGCGCGTGCTCGCGGCTGAGAGCTTCGCCAGCCTGCTGGGTCTCGGCCTGCCGCCGACACTGGGAAGCTGGGGTGCCTCGGTCGGGCTGGCGGCACGGCTGGGCGACCCGCTGGGGCTGGCGCCGCCGGCTTTGCTGCTGGCCCTGGCCCTGTGGAGCGCCTGCGCCGTCGCCGATGCCGCGGTCGCGGGGAGCCGCAAGCCATGAATCTGATCACCGCGCGTGCCGCACCGTTGGAAACCGACGCGCTGACGCTGATGGTCGAGGACCATGTCCTGCTCGACCGCGCCACGCTGCAGGTGGAGCGGGGAGAGGTGCTGGCGGTCACCGGCGGCGCCGGCGCGGGCAAGACCGCGCTGCTGGGGGTGCTCGCCGACCAGCCGCTGCCGGGGGTGGACGCCGCTGGGCGTGCCCGTGTCGACGGGCGCCGCCTGCTGATCGCCCAGGGTGGACAACTCGCACCGCGCCGGCCGCTGGCGCTGCAGGTGGCGGAAGTGGTCGGCCACCATCTCGGGATCGACCTGCGCAGCGCGCTCCGCCGCATGGCCGACGGGCTCGACCGCATGGGCGTCCCCGCCGCCGCCCGCCGCTTCGACCTGCCGCCGGAACAGATCTCGCAATCGCTGCGCTGGGCCTGCCTGTTCGCCATGGCCGCCGCGGTGGGGCCGGCGGTGCTGCTGGCCGACTCGCCGTGCGCCGGGCTCGACCCGACGGTGCGCCTGCGGCTGCTGCACCGGCTGGCCGACTGGGCGCGCGCCGAAGGGGTGGCGCTGCTGCTCGCTGGCCGGCCCGAGGACCGCGTGGACGGCCCGGCCGACCGCGTGCTGCGCCTGCGCCACGGCCGTCTGGTCCCGGACAGCGCAGTGCCTCCGGAGCGCTCGGCGCCGGCATCGCCGCCGGTCGGGCATGAGATGCCCGGATCGGCGCTGCTGCGCGCCAGGACCGTCGGCATGGCCTATCCGCTCAGCCCCGGTCCCAAGGGCGAGCCGCGCGAGCTGACCGTGCTCCACGGCGTCGACCTCGACCTGCGGGCGGGCGAGACGGTCGCGTTGCTGGGCGAAACCGGCAGCGCCAAGGCCACGCTGGCCCGCGCCCTGCTGTGCCTGCCGCCGCCGACCGCCGGCAGCGTCGCCTGGATGGGCCGCGACATGGTGCCGGCCGCAGTGCCGGCAGCCTCGGCGGCGGAGGCGGACCAAGCCGGCCTGCGCCGCACGCGGCGTGACCTGCAGCCGCTGTTCCCCGACCCGGCGGCGTCCTTCGACCCCTCGATGACCATCGCCGCCCAGTTCGCGGTGGCGCTGGAAAGCCTTCGTCCGGACATCCCGGCGTCCCAGCGCGCGCTCCGGATCGCCGAGGCGCTTGCGGCGGCGGGGCTGCCCGACGGCACCGCGGAGCGCTGGCCCGCCGGCCTGACCGCGGCGGAAGCCGCCCGTGCCGGCTTGGCCCGTGCCCTGCTCTCCGGCCCGCGGGCGCTGGTCGCCGACGAGCCTGCCGCCACCCTGTCGGCGGAGGAGCGCAGCGGCTTCCTCGACACGCTGCGGGTCGTGCGCGACCATCACCGCCTGTCGCTGGTCGTGGCGACCGAGCAGTTCGCCGAAGGGCTGCGCGATGCCGACCGCGGCATCGTCCTGCTGGCCGGACATGTGGTTGAGAGCGCCGCCGCCGGAATCCTTCTCACAGCGCCGCTGCACCCCTACAGCCGGGCGATGCTGGCGGCGTCCAGGGGCGAGCGGCCGGCCTTGGAGGGCGACGCGCCTTCCGGCTTGGCCCAGCCGGCCGGCTGCCCGCTGCGCCGGCGCTGCCCGCTGGCGCGAGATTTCTGCGCCCAGGCGATGCCGCCGCTGGAGGAGGTTTCCCCCGGCCACCGGGTTGCCTGCCATTACTGGGACGCGCCCGAGGGCGGCGCAGCCGACGGAGCGTGACCGGAAGGCCGGGACGTGACCGATGGCCAATGAAAAGGCCCCCGCTCCGGTGGAGCGGGGGCCTTTTCACATCACAACGACCGATGAGAGATCAGGCCATCTCGATGCGCTGCGCCTCGGGACCCTTGGCGCCCTGGCGGATGGTCACGCGGACCTGCGCGCCGTCGTCCAGTCCGCTGATGCCGGAACGCTCCAGCGCACGGATGTGGACGAAGATGTCCTTGCCGCCGGTGGACGGGGCGATGAAGCCGAAGCCCTTCGACACGTTGAACCACTTCACCGTGCCGTCGACGGTTTCGCCGCTGTCCGAATCGTCGTAACCGCCGCGGCTGTAGCCGCCGCCGCCACCGTAGCTGCCGCCGCCGTAGCCGCCGTCGTTGCCCCAGGAATCACGCTCGCGCGGGGCGCGCGGGCGGCTCGGAGCGGCGGTCGAGGTGTCGACCGCATGGATGGTGGCAACCTGCGGACCCTTCGGACCACGGGAAAGGTCGCAGGTGATGGTGGCGCCTTCGGGCAGGCTGTCATGTCCGCAGAACTGCAGAACCGTGGAATGGAGGAAGGCATCCGGGGTGCCGTCGTCGGGCGTGACGAAGCCGAAGCCCTTGGTGGCGTTGAACCACTTGACGGTGGCGCGGATGTCGCGCTGGGTGATCTCGGGAGCGCGGAAGGAGGAGCGCTGCGGACGGTCGAACATCAGTATGGTCTCATCTGTCGTGTTAAACCCGGTTCCTGGCGTTACCCAAAGAGGGAGGGCCGGAACCGGGCGAGCGAAGGATGATCTGTTCCGCCCCATAATTCAATCGGGATTGCGCAATTCCCCCATACGCGCACAACAAAAACACCGCCTCCGCCCGTTCGACGGGCGGAGCGGAGCGAAATCCCCGGATTTGTGCAGGTGCAGCGTCGCCGCCGGCCGGTGATTCAGGCGCCGACTCAGGGCGACCCTCGATCCTTTCCGGCGTCAGACGTCACGGCTCATGCCGCCGCGCCGTGGCACTTCTTGTACTTCTTGCCGCTGCCGCAGGGGCAGGGATCGTTCCGGCCGACCTTGGGGCCGCTGCGCGGACGGGTGCCGAGAAAGCCTTCGACATAGTACCAGCGCCCGTCCTGGTGGGTGAAGCGGCTGGTCTCATGGTGGGTCATCGGCTTGCCGTTCATCGTGAAGCGGGCGACGAACTCCACCACGCCCTCGCCGTCCCCCGGCTGGCCCGCCTCCGTCGAGCGGATCTCGACCCCGGTCCACACGCTGTTGTTGGCCCACGCCTCGATCTCCTCGCGATTGAAGTCGTCGCGGGTGCTGGGCAGCAGCGTGTCGTGCAGGTAGTCGATATTGCCGGTGGCGAAGGCGGTATAGCGCGACCGCATCAGCGCTTCCGCCGTCGGGGCGGGCATGCCGGCCAGGTACGGGCCGCAGCAGGCGTCCAGCGGCCTGCCGGAGCGGCAGGGGCATTCGGCGGCGGTCTGGGTCGTGCTGTCGGTCATGGCCTGATCCTATGGTGGCGGGACGCCGGGCTTGCGACCG
Source organism: Azospirillum picis (assembly GCF_017876115.1). Lineage (GTDB taxonomy): Bacteria > Pseudomonadota > Alphaproteobacteria > Azospirillales > Azospirillaceae > Azospirillum > Azospirillum picis. Next base: position 130,935 of record NZ_JAGINO010000001.1, on the reverse strand, counting down.
GCCCAATGGCCGGCGCGGCGGCCGGTGCGGCGGCCGGCTCCGGCGGGAGCGTCGCGGGGCGCATGCATAGCGCAGCCGCATGGCCGTTCTCAAGAGGCGGTTTCAGCGCAGGGCGGCGGTCTTGTGCAGCGGGCGCGGCACCGCTATGAACCCTCCCCTCGCCATCCCCCGTTCCCGCACCCCTTGCCGCGAGCCGCCCATGCCCCGCCAAGCCGCCGCCCCCCGGATCCGTCCCGACCTGTCCCTGGAGGCCGCCTTCGGCCCCGGCCGCCGCGTCTGCGGGATCGACGAGGTCGGGCGCGGTCCCCTCTGCGGGCCGGTGGTCGCCGCCGCCGTGGTGCTGCCGCCCGAGGGGCTGCCGCCGGACATCGCCTCGCGGATCGACGACAGCAAGGCGGTGACCCGCCGCCTGCGGGAAGAGATCGAACCGGCGATCCGGGCGCATGCGCTCGCCTTCGCGGTCGCCGAGGCGTCGGCCGCCGAGATCGACGCGCTGAACATCCACAAGGCGACGCTGCTGGCGATGAAGCGGGCCTACAAGGCGCTGCCTGGGCTGCCTCCCGACGCCGCGCTCGTCGACGGCCGCTTCACCCCGGACGTGCCGTGCGAAGCGGTGGCGGTGGTGAAGGGCGACAGCCGCAGCCAATCGATCGCGGCCGCATCAATTCTCGCCAAAGTGGCGCGCGACAGCGAGATGTTGCGGTTGTCATCCCTGTTTCCCCACTATGGCTGGGAACGGAACGCAGGCTATCCGACACCGGAACATCTGGAGGCGTTGAGCCGCCATGGTGTCACGCCGCACCACCGAGTCAGTTTTGCACCAGTGAAACGCCAATCGGCATTGGACGGCTGACCCGCCGTCACTTCGGAAAGAAAGCTGTTGACGGCGACTCGGCCGCGACTCATTGTCCGGCCGAGTCTCAGTTCTTTGTCGGTCGCATCATGCTCCCTGAAAACCGTATCCTGGTCGGCGATTGCATCGCTCTCATGAACGATCTGCCGCCTGAATCGGTCGATCTCGTCTTCGCCGACCCGCCCTACAACCTGCAGTTGGGCGGCGAACTGCTGCGGCCGAACCACACCCGCGTCGCCGGGGTGGATGACGAGTGGGACAAGTTCGACGATTTCGAGGCCTACGACCGCTTCACCCGCGACTGGATGGCGGCGGCCCGCCGCATCCTGAAGCCGGAAGGCTCGCTGTGGGTGATCGGCAGCTACCACAATATCTTCCGTGTCGGCGCCACGCTGCAGAATCTCGGCTTCTGGATTCTGAACGACATCGTCTGGCGCAAGACCAATCCGATGCCCAACTTCCGCGGCACCCGCTTCGCCAACGCCCATGAAACCATGATCTGGGCCGCCCGCGACAAGGACGCGCGCTATCGCTTCAACTACGAGGCGATGAAGAACCTGAACGAGGATCTGCAGATGCGCAGCGACTGGCTGCTGCCGATCTGCAGCGGCTCGGAGCGGCTGCGCGACGGCGACGGCAAGAAGACCCATCCGACCCAGAAGCCGGAGGCGCTGCTCTATCGGGTCATCCTGTCCTCCACCCGTCCGGGCGACGTGGTGCTCGACCCCTTCTTCGGCACCGGGACCACCGGCGCGGTCGCCAAGAGGCTGGGCCGGCGCTGGATCGGTCTGGAGCGTGACGACACCTACGTCAAAGCGGCGCAGGCCCGCATCGAGGCGGTGGAGGAGGCGCCGGAGGCGGCGATCCTCGACACGCCGCCCAAGCGCAGTGCGCCGCGCATCCCCTTCGGCTGGGTGGTCGAGCGCGGGCTTCTGCGGCCGGGCTCCACGCTGTTCGACCAGCGCCGCCGCGTCGCCGCCCGGGTGCGCGCCGACGGCACGCTGATCGGCTCCGGACCGCGCGGCGACCATCGCGGCTCCATCCACCAGGTGGGGGCCGCCATGGCGGGTCTGCCGGCCTGCAACGGCTGGACCTTCTGGCATTACGAGGAGGGCGAGGACCTGCGCCCGATCGACGTGCTGCGCGAACGCATCCGCTCGGAGATGCACTGAGCGGCGATGCGCTGGCTCCACCCCAGCCCTGTCCCTCCGGCATGCGGCGGGCGGGGCGGTGGCTTGGCAGCGGCGGCGTCGCCGTGTTAGGCGTTTGGTCCATGAACAAGCTCTTCGCCACCGTCACCGCCCCGGTGCCGCGTTCGGCCCCGGCGGCGCTGTCCACCCGTTGTTTCGTCCGCGACCTGGTGATGGACGCGCTGATCGGCGTCTATGCCCACGAGCGGCTGAAGCCCCAGCGCATCCGCCTGAACCTCGACCTCGAGGTGATCGCCCCCGGCGTCACCGGCGAGGACATGGCCACCGTGGTCAAGGGCGTGGTGGACCAGGGCCACGTCACGCTGGTGGAGACGCTGGCCGAGCGCATCGCCGCCCGCTGCCTCGCCGACGCGCGGGTGACGATGGCCAAGGTGCGGGTGGAAAAGCTGGACGTCTTCCCGGACGCCGCCAGCGTCGGGGTGGAGATCGAGCGCGCCCGCGCCTGATCCCTTGCAGGATTTTCCCGTCCCAGATCGTTTGGCCCAGATCGTTTGGCCCAGATCGTTTGGCCCGACCGAAGCCCGAAGCCGCAGGGGATTTGCCGTGATGCCGCCCGCAGTCCTGACCGCCGAGCAGACCGCCGCCCGCCTTCCGTTCCCGGCGCTGTGCGACATGGTGGACGCCGCCGCCCGCGATTATGCCGCCGGGCGCATCACCAGCCCGGAGCGCCAGGTACTGCCGCTCCCCGAGGGCGGCGTCCTGCTGTCGATGCCCGCCGCCGCGGCCGACATCGCCATCCACAAGCTGGTCAACGTCAATCCGGCCAACGGTTCCCGCGGGCTGCCGACGATCCATGGCGTGGTCAGCGTCTTCGACGCGCCCACCGGCGCCCCGCGTCTGATCCTCGACGGCCCGACCGTCACGGCGCGCCGCACCGCCGCGGTGTCGATGCTGGCCATCCGCACGCTGCTGGAGGCGCCACCGCGCCATGTCGCGCTGCTCGGCACCGGCACGCAGTCCGCCGGGCACGTCGCGGCACTCGCCTCGCTGTTTCCCGGCATCCGCATCGACATGCACAGCCGCAGCCGGGACACCGCAGCGGCCTTTTGCAGCGGACAGGCGGGGCAGGGGGTCGATCTGCGGCCGATGAGCGGTCCGGTCGACCCGGCGGCCGAGGTCGTGATCGCGCTGACCACCAGCCTGGTGCCGATCTATGACGAGGCGCCGCGGCCCGGCCGCCTGCTGGTCGGCGTCGGCGCCTTCAAGCCGGAGATGGCGGAATTCGGGCCGGGCGCCGTCCATGGCAGCGACCTGTTCGTCGACGACCCGGCCGGCGCCCGCCACGAGGCCGGCGACCTGATCCAGGCCGGGGTGGACTGGTCTGCGGTGCGGTCGCTGGTCGATGCGCTCGACGGCAAGGCGCAAGCGGGGCGCCCGCGCCTGTTCAAGAGCGTCGGCTGCGCCGCCTGGGACCTCGCGGCGGCCCGTTGCGCGCTGGGGCAGGGGTGACCGCCACCCGTGCCTGAGGCGGTGGGGCGTGAGGCAGCAAGAGCGAAGGCCTCACTCTCCGGTCTGCAGCAGCGCGCCGCGCACCCGCGCCTGGCGGAAGGCGAGCAGGAACACCGCGATGCCGAGCGCCATGTAGACGGCGTTCAGGCCGAACGCCCAGGCCAGATGGTCCCAGCGGAGCGTGCCTTCGAAGAGCAGCGCCCGCATGCCCTCGAAGACATGGGATGAGGGAAGCGCCCGCGACAGCGGCTGGAGCCAGGCGGGCAGGACCGACACCGGATAATAGACGGCGCTGACCGGGGCCAGCATGAAGACGACGATCCAGGCCAGCCCCTCCGCCCCCATGCCGTAGCGCAGGATCAGGGCGACGACCAGCAGGCCCAGCGACCAGCCGAGCACGATCAGGTTGACGAAGAAGGCGGCCAGCGGCAGGCCCAGGGCGAAGACGGAATAGCCGAAGAAGGGGATCGCCAGCAGCGCCGCCGGCAACACGCCGATCAGCGTGCGCAGCAGGCTCATCGTCATCAGCGCCGTCACCCATTCGCCGGGGCGCAGCGGGCTGACGAACAGGTGGCCGAGGTTGCGCGACCACATCTCCTCCAGGAAGGACACCGAGACGCCGAGCTGGCCGCGGAACAGCACATCCCACAGCAGCACAGCGCTGACCAGAACCCCCGCCCCCTGCGCCACCCAGCCGCTGGCCCCGCCGGTGCCCGAGGCCATGAACTGGTTGATGTAGCCCCACAGGATCATCTGCATGGTCGGCCAGTAGGCCAGTTCCAGGATGCGCGGCCAGGAACCGCGCAGCAGATACCAGTAGCGCAGCACCATCGCGCCGATCCGGCGCAGCGAGAATCCGGCACGCGGGACTGGCGGTCGCGGTGCGGGCCGCCGGGGAATGGCAGCGTCACTCGGCAGCATCGGCGGCCTCCCCGGCGGGCACGGCGTCGCCGTCGGCGCGGGCGATGTCGAGGAAGACCTCCTCCAGCGTCTTGCGGCCATAGCGGGCGAGCAGGGCCGCGGGCGCGCCACGGTCGACGATCCGGCCCTGGCGCATCATCAGCACGCCGTCGCACAGCCGCTCCACCTCCAGCATGTTGTGGGAGGCCAGAAGGATGGTGGCGCCGGTGCGCGTCCGGTAGCGCTCGAGATAGGTCCGGATCCAGTCGGCGGTGTCCGGGTCGAGCGAAGCCGTCGGCTCGTCGAGCAGCAGCAGCTCCGGCTCGTTCAGCAGCGCCTTGGCCAGCGCCACGCGCGTTTTCTGCCCGGCCGACAGGCCTCCCGACGGGCGATCGAGAAACCGCGTCAGGTCAAGATGCTCGGCCAAGTCCCGGACGCGCTTTTTGACGCATGTCAAACCGTAGAGATGGGCATAGACGGTAAGGTTCTCCCGCACCGTCAGCCGATGGGGCAGCTCGACGTACGGGGAGGAGAAGTTCATGCGCGGAAGCACGGCATGCCGATGGCGCGCCATGTCGACGCCCAGGATCTCCACCGTCCCGGCCGTCGGCAGCAGCAGCCCGAGCAGCATGGAGATGGTGGTGGTCTTGCCGGCTCCGTTACCGCCCAGCAGGCCGGTCACGCCTCCGCGCGGCACGGTGAACCCGATGCCGTCGACCGCCGTCACCGAACTGCGGTCCGGCGTCGGAAACCGCTTGGTCAGGCCCTCCACCCGGATGGCGGGCGGCACGGTCGCCGGATTTGCATCGGGAGAGGGACGGGCTGTCATGGTCGGGGGCGCGATGGTCGGGTGCGTCATGGGGACAGAATATGGCGGCGCCCGCCGCAACCGCCAGGGGCGACCGGCCAAGTCCGCCCAGGGGGAGTGCGCGGCATGGTGACGCTCACCGACGCCTTGCCGGGAGCCCTGCCGGCTCCGCCGCAATGGTCGCAGCCCGACGGCCGCATCACGCTGCGCACCCTGATCCTGATCCGTTGGGTCGCGGTGCTCGGGCAGTTCGCCGCCGTCGCCTTCGTCAATTTCGGCCTGGAATTCCCGCTGCCGCTGGGGCCGGCCCTTGCCGCCATCAGCGCGTCCGCGTTGCTCAACGTCGTCGCCATGGCCCAACGCGGCGGCCGGCTGCGGCTGGCCGACCGTGATGCCGCGCTCTATCTCAGCTACGACATGCTGCAGCTCACGCTGCTGCTGTACCTGACCGGCGGCCTGAGCAACCCCTTCGCCATCCTGCTGCTGGCGCCGATGACCGTCGGCGCCGCCATCCTGTCGCGCTACAGCACGGTGCTGCTCACCGGCCTGAACCTGATCTGCCTGACCGCCCTGGCGCTGTGGCACTTCCCGCTGCCGTGGGAGGAGCCGGTGCGCTCGATGGCGCCGCTCTATGCCTTCGGCGTGTGGCTGTCGCTCTCAGTCTCGTCGGTCTTCATCGCCGGCTACGTCTTCCGCGTCGCCGCCGAAGCGCGGCGCTTCGCCGACGCGCTCGCCGCCTCGCAGGTGGCGCTGGCGCGCGAACAGCGCCTGGGGGCGCTCGGCGCGCTGGCCGCGGCCGCCGCGCACGAGCTGGGATCGCCGCTCGGCACCATCGCCGTGGTGGCGAAGGAACTGGCCCGCGACCTGCCGGCCGGCAGCCCGTATTGCGAGGATGTCGAGCTGCTGCAGAGCCAGGTGATGCGCTGCCGCGAGATCCTGGCCGACCTCGCCCGCAAGCCGGAGGCCGACGGCGGCGACCCCTTCGAGCGGCTGCCGCTGACGACGTTGATCGAGGCCGCCGCCGCTCCGCACCGGCTGGGCCACATCGCCTTCGCGGTGGAGCCGCATCCCGTGGGCGAAGCCGAGGAGCCGTTCCTGCGGCGCAGCCCGGAGATCATCCACGGCCTGGGCAACTTCATCCAGAACGCCCACCAGTTCGCCCGCGGCAAGGTCACGGTCGCCGCCGCCTGGGACGGCCGCGGCATCACCGTGACCGTGATGGACGACGGCCCCGGCTTTCCTCCCCACCTGCTCGGCCGCATCGGCGAGCCCTACCTGTCGGTGCGCGGCGAGCGCACCGGCCCCAAGGGCCAGACCGGCGGCGGGCACATGGGGCTTGGCATCTTCATCGCGCAGACGCTGCTGGAGAAGACCGGCGCGTCGGTGCAGTACGCCAACAATCCGCCGGCCGACCCGCCCGCCGGCGGACAGCAGATGCAGGGCGGCAGCGGTGCGCGGATCTCCGTGCGCTGGAAGACGATCAACGCCAGAAAATGAGGTCTTGCGGTGGACACCATCAAAACAACCGATGAACTGCTGACGGGTGATTCCATCAAACTCACCTTCACCGGTGACGTGACCCGCAGCCTCCTGATCGTCGACGACGACGCCCCCTTCCGCACGCGGCTGGCCCGCGCCATGGAGAAGCGCGGCTTCAACGTCGTGGCGGTCGACAGCGTCCAGCTCGGCATCGAGGTTGCCCAGGAATCCGCACCCGCCTTCGCGGTGGTCGACCTGCGGCTGGGCGACGGCAACGGCCTGGACGTGGTGGCCGCCCTGCGCGATGCCCGTCCCGACGCCCGCATCGTCATGATGACCGGATACGGCAACATCGCCACGGCGGTGGCCGCGGTGAAGGCGGGGGCCGTCGACTACCTGCCGAAGCCCGCCGACGCCGACGCGGTCGAGGCCGCCCTGCTCGCCGACGGCCGGCCGCTGCCGCAGCCGCCGGAAAACCCGATGTCGGCCGACCGCGTCCGCTGGGAGCATATCCAGCGCGTCTTCGAGCAGTGCGACCGCAACGTCTCGGAAACCGCGCGCCGCCTGAAGATGCACCGCCGGACCCTGCAGCGCATCCTGAACAAGCACGCCCCGCGGGCCTGACCCCTTACAAAGCCCAGCCCCACCGGGCCGACCGAGGCGACGGACGCGCTGCGTCCGGATGCCGGGCTCCCTGTCGACACGGACGAAGCGGCCCGCCTCCCCCGAGGAGCGGGCCGCTTCGTCTTTCCGCACGACCTACGCCGCCCTTGCGCCGTCCGCACGCCACTCCCCGGCAACTGGAGGCACGGCTTGCGCCATTGAGCCTCCACCTATCCGACCGGCGCCGCGATCCCGTCCGTCCCACGCCCGCCGCAAACCTGTCCTGACGACAGACAGTCCATCCGGGTGGGCAATTGTTTGCGTTCTCCAGGGTATTGGCAGCTTTCCGGTGACGGGCGCGATCGAATGTCGAAGGCCCGTCCTTTTGGGGGAACCCCTTATCCCCAACTCGCGACCGGCCGTCTATCCCGCACCGCAGCATGGCCAGGAAGGCTACCCAATGCGCGCCCCTTGCTCGCCGCATGCACTGGGTGGCCGATGCAACGCCTGGACTAACACTGCGTTTCAGCCAATCGGACGAACCGCCGACCCTACCGCTGCCTCCACCAACTGGAAGAGGCAGAGCGGACGAGAATGGGATCGGGCGAATGGTTGGTCCTATGGCCGCGCTTCTGGTCGTTACGCGAGGAGGACCCTTTGGCCACCCAGGAACTTCAGGAACAGTCCCGCCACTCAAGCCCGGATTCACGGCGGGTCCCAGGTTCCGTTTCCTACGATCTGTCGGCCAGCGCCGCGAGCGCGGTGCGCCGGACCACCGGCCTGCTGAGGCGGCACAAGCTGCTGATCGGAACGGTGATCGTGATCGGTACCGGGCTGGCGGCGTTCGTCGCCTTCCGCATGACGCCGCTCTACACGGCCGAAACCCTGATCATGGTCGAGCACCGCAAGAACACCGTCCTCAACTTCGAAGGCGTGGTGTCCGACATGACCCCGGACATCAGCGCCCTGCAGAGCGAGGTGGCGATCCTGAAGTCGCCGGCCTTCGCCGAGAAGGTGGTGCGGAAGCTGGGCCTGATGAACGATCCCGAGTTCAATGCGGCGCTGCGTCCGGAACAACCGGCATGGCTGACCGCGCTGAACCCGCGCAACTGGATCCCGGCCTCCTGGCGGCAGACCAGCGACGTCGCGCTGTCGCCGGAGGAGGTGGAGCGCAACCGGATGACGGCGGTGATCAACGCGGTGCTCGACAACACCTCGGTGCGGCCGCAGGGACGCTCCTACGTCATCGCCGTCAGCTTCGACAGCGAGGACCCGCGGAAATCCTCCCTGATCGCCAACACCATGGCGGACCTCTATCTGGTCGACCAGCTCGACACCAAGTTCACGGCGTCCAAGCGCGCCACCCAGTGGCTGGAGGAGCGGCTCACCGACCTGCGCAAGGAGGCGCAGACCACCGGCGACGCCGTCGAGAAATACCGCACCGAACACGGCCTGACCACGGCGTCGAACGAGAACACCGTCGTCAGCCAGCAGTTGAGCGCGCTAAACGCCGACTACATCCTGGCCCGCTCCAAGCGGCAGGAGGCGGAGACGAAGCTGCGCGAGGTGACGACGCTCGCCAACTCGCCGCGCGGCGTGTCGGCGGTCGGCGACGTCCTGGGATCGCCCCTGATCCAGGCGCTGCGCGAGCGTGAGGTCGACCTGCAGCGGCAGATCGCCGACGCCACCAACCGGTACGGCAGCAAGCACCCCGTGCTGCAGGCCATGCAGAGCCAGTTGCGCGACCTGCAGGGCCAGATCAAGTCGGATGTCGCCAAGATCGTCGCCAATCTCGGCAACGAGGTGGATCTGGCGAAGGGACGCGAACAGGCGCTGAAGACCAGCCTCGACCAGTTGGAGGCCAAGCAGAACCAGCAGCAGGAGGCGACGGTCGGCCTGCGCACGCTGGAACGCGACGCCAGCACGGCGCAGTCGATGTACGAGGCGCTCCTGACACGCTCGCAGCAGATCGCGGCGCAGACCGACATGCGCCAGCCGGATGCCCGCGTGGTGTCCGAGGCGGCGATCCCGCTCGACCCGTCGCAGCCCAACCGCAAGCTCATGATCCTGCTGGCGCTGGTGGCGTCGGGGACGCTGGGCGTGCTGCTGGCGATGCTGCGTGAGCGGGCCGAGAGCGGCTTCCGCAGCCCGCACCAGTTCGAACTGGCGACCGGCGTGCGCAGCCTGGGCATCGTGCCGCGCATTCCGCGCTTCGGCGGCGCCCCCGCCAGCTACATCGTCGACAAGCCGGTCTCCGCCTTCGCCGAATCGATGCAAAACCTGCGCACGTCGCTGCTGCTGGCCAATCCGGACGGGCGGCACCGGGTGATCCTGTTCAGCTCGTCGGTGCCGGGCGAAGGAAAGAGCTCCGTCGCCGCCGCCTTCGCCCGCACCTGCGCGAATGCCGGCCAGCGGACGATCCTCGTCGACTGCGACCTGCGGCGCAAATGCCTGCACGACATGCTGGGCCTCGCCAACAACCGCGGCCTGTCGGAGGTCCTGGCCGGGACGGCGGCGCTGGAGGACGTGATCCAGGTCGATCCCCGCACCGGGCTGCACGTCATCTCCGCCGGCCATGGCCGGACCCTGCCGCAGGACACCCTGGGATCGTCCGGCATGCACCAGTTGCTGTCCCGCCTGTCGGTCAACTACGACCGGGTGGTGCTCGACTCGCCGCCGGTGCTGGCGGTGTCGGAGGGCAAGCTGCTGGCGGCGCTGGCCGATCAGACCGTCTTCATCGTCCGCTGGGGCCAGACCAAGCGCGGCACCGCCATGGCCGGCCTGAAAGAGGTGATCGAGGCCGGGGGCGAGGTGGTCGGCGTCCTGTTCAGCCAGGTCGATACCCGCCGCCATGCCCAGTACGAGTTCCCGGACAGCGGCCGCTACCACGGCTACCGGCGCTACTACGCGAACTGAGCGCATCCAACCTGCCCCTCTCCCTGTGCGGGGGAGGGCCATCACCTGTGCCGTTCCTCCGTGCGCCTATCACGTTTCCACCACAGAAGAGCCCGTGAATGACCGCTGGCCACCGCATCTTCCGGAACATCCGTGCCCTTGCCGCCGCCAAAGCGGCGACCATGGCGAGCGGGCTGGTAACCGCCGCCTGGACCGCCCGGGTGCTGGGACCGGACAGCTTCGGCGTGCTGGGGTTCGGCACCTCGCTGATGGCTTATGCCGCGCTGTTCGTGAACATGGGGCTGTCCACCTACGCGATCCGCGAGATCGCGCGGGACCGTCATCAGGCGGCCGAACTGTCGGAGCATGTGCTGACGCTGCGTACCGTTCTGGCGCTGGTGGTGGGGGCGCTCTATGCCGCTTTCGTGCTGTCGCTGGACAAGCCTATGGCGGTAAAGGCTGTGCTTCTGGTGCAGGCCGTGCAGTTGCTCGGGAACGCCCTGGTGCTCGACTTTGTTTATCAGGCGACCGAGCGCATGGGGGTGATCGCCACGCGGGAGATCGGGACCTCTATCGGCTCGATGCTGCTGGTATTCCTGCTGGTGCGTGGCCCTGACGACGCCATCACTGCCGCCGCCATCACCGGCGGGTCGATCACCGTCAACGCGCTGGTGATGATCGGCCGGTTCCGGCGCGATTTCGGTTCGCTGCGTCCACGCGTCGACCTGAAGGTCTGGCGGGAGATCCTGACGGCGGCCACGCCGATGGCGGTCGGCGTGTTCGCCTGGGCGATCTTCACCCACCTCGACGTGGTGATGCTGGGCTTCCTCGCTCCCCACACCGAGGTCGGCTGGTACAGCGCCGCGGTGAAGATCCAGACGCTGGCCAATCTGGTCGGCAACATCGTGATGAATGCCTTCCTGCCCCAGCTCGCCGCCGCCTACGGCGAACTTGGACCGATGCGCGAGCGGATGCGCGCCTACGCCACCGTGATGCTCGCGGTCGGCGGGCTGGTGGTCGCCGGCGGCTTCGCGCTGGCACCGTCGATCCTGGGCACGCTGTTCGGTGACGCCTACGCACCGGCGACCCTGGCGCTCCGGCTGCTGATGCTGGCCTCGGCCGTCGTCTACGCCAATATGATCCTCGGCAACCCGCTGCTCGTCTGGCATCGCCAGACCGGCTACATGGTCGCCATGCTGTGCGGCGGCGCCCTGAACGCCATCCTGAACATCTGGTGGATCCCGCGCTACGGCATCGAGGGGGCCGCCATGGCCACCTTTACCGCCGAGCTCGCCGCCACCGTCGCCATCGCCTGGATCCACCGGCAGGCGGTCGGCGAGCTCTATGCCGGCATCACGGCGCGGGCGCTGCTGTGCGCGGGCGCCGCCATCGCCGCGGCGGTGGCATTGGACCGCATCGCCGCTCCGCTGTTCGACGCAACACCGGCAATCGTCCATTTCCTTCTGGGAAGCGTGGTGATGGTCGCCGTCTACGCGGGGTGTTCGGTGCTGACCGGTCTGGTGCGCCCGAAGCGGCTGCGCCGCCTGACCAGCGCGACCGCGTGACGGACACGGGCGCTCAGCCGTGGCCAGCATGGACGAGAGAGGTGACAGTTTTGTGGCATGAGAATGCCCCCCTTGTAACACTTCCGAACGTCTCTGTTGGTGCCTCCAAGCATTCATTCGATAGCGGCGGGGGTTAGTACCATTAATACCGCCGTAACCGGCAATCATAGTCTTTTCATAGGACCATGATTTCTGAAACACTTCGCGCTGCACAACGCCCGGATCGGAGTAATTCGGCATTTCGGCGAAGTGACAAAAAGAAAACAATTTCAAATTTCGAGCTTTCCCGTCTGCGCGATCCGCAAGGCGGGAGTGACCCGAAGGCGTCTTCCAAAACCAAGCGGCCCTCCGGACGGGAGGCCCTTCAGCAAACGGCAGGAGCGATGATGCTTCCCAAGACTTTTTCCGATCGTAACGTCTGCGTTCTCGGCCTCGGCTATGTCGGGCTGACGCTGGCGGTGGCGATGGCGGACGCCGGCTTCCAGGTGCACGGGGTCGAGGTGCGGCAGGACGTGCTCGACAAGCTCGGCCAGGGCAACCCACACTTCCACGAGCCGGGCCTGACGGAGAAGCTGCGCCACGTGATGGCACGCGGCCGCTTCACCTTCAGCCGCAGCCACGACGGTTGCGAAAAGGCCAGCGTCTTCATCATCACGGTGGGCACGCCGCTGGACAAGACCGGCCGGGTCCGCACCGACATGATCGAGGCCGCCACCCGTCAGGTCGCGGAGTGCCTGCACGACGGCGACCTCGTCATCCTGCGGTCCACCGTGAAGCTGGGCACCACCCGCAACGTCGTGGCGCCGATCCTGCGGGCGACCGGCAAGCAGTTCGACATCGCCTTCTGCCCGGAGCGCACGCTGGAAGGCCAGGCGCTGATCGAGCTGAACCAGCTTCCGCAGATCATCGGCGCCGAAAGCATGGACGTGGCGACGCGCGCCGCGCAGATCTTCGGCTTCCTGACCCCGACCACGGTCAAGGTCTCCACCCTGGAGACGGCGGAGCTGATCAAGCTCGTCGACAACACCTATCGCGACGTCACCTTCGCCTTCTCCAACGAGATCGCCAAGCTGTGCAACGCCATGGAGATCTCGGCGGTCGAGGTGGCGCGCGCCGGCAAGCTCGGCTATCCGCGCACCAACCTGCCGCTGCCCGGCCCGGTCGGCGGTCCCTGCCTGGAGAAGGACCCGCACATCCTGATCGAGGCGGCCCGCGAGGCCGGCGTCGAGATGGCGATCACCGCCGCCGGACGCCGGGTCAACGAGAGCCAGCCGGTCGAGGTCGCCGATTTCCTCGGCAAGCTCGCCCACTCCATGCAGGGCTTCCCCTCGGCTCCGACCATCAGCCTGATGGGCCTGGCCTTCAAGGGCCGGCCGGCGACCGACGACCTGCGCGGCACCATGGCCAAGCCGGTGCTCGACGAGCTCCGCCAGCGCTTCCCCACCGCCCGCCTGCGCGGCTTCGACGCGGTGGTCCGGCCGGACGACATCCGCTCCTTCGGGCTTGAGCCGGCGGCCAACATGGCCGAGGCGGTGTCCGGCGCCAACCTGGCGGTCATCCTGAACAACCACCCGGTCTTCACCTCCATGCCGCTGCCCGACCTCGCCCAGCGCATGGACCGCCCGGGGGTCATCTACGACTTCTGGAACAACTTCAACAGCCGCGACGTCGACCTGCCGGACGGCACCGCGTATGTGGCGCTCGGCAGCCACGGCGCCGCCCGCTACGCCCACGTCGCCTGACCGGCGGTCTTCAACCACTGCCCTCCAGGGGAATCCTCGACATGAAACACTATCTCGTCACCGGCGGCAGCGGCTTCATCGGCGCGGCATTGGTCCAGCGGCTGGTCCGCGACGGCCACCGGGTCCGCGTCCTCGACGACAACTCCCGCGGCCACACCGGACGGCTGAGCGGGGTCCTCGACGACGTGGAGTTCGTCCAGGGCGACATCCGCGACGCCGCCGCCGTTCGCGGGGCGGTGCGCGGCGTGGACGGCGTGCTGCATCTGGCGGCGGTCAACGGCACCCGGCACTTCTACGAGAAGCCGGAAGTGGTGCTGGACGTCGGCGTGCGCGGCATGCTGAACGTGCTGGACGCCTGCCGTGCCGACGGCGTCGGCGACCTCGTCGTCGCCTCGTCGTCGGAGGCCTACCAGACGCCGCCGCAGGTGCCGACGCCGGAAGACGTGCCCCTGGTGGTCCCGGACGTGCTGAACCCGCGCTACAGCTACGGCGGCTCCAAGCTGATCTCCGAGCTGCTGGCGGTGAACTGGGGCCGCAGCGGCTTCGACCGGGTGGCGATCTTCCGGCCGCACAACGTCTACGGCCCGGACATGGGATGGGAGCACGTCATCCCCGAATTCTCCCGCCGCGCGGTCGGCGCCATCACCGGCCATCCGGCCGGCCCTGTGCCGTTCCCGATCCAGGGCGACGGCCGCCAGACCCGGGCCTTCGTCCACATCGACGACGCCGTCGACGGCATCGTCACGGTGATCGACCGCGGCGAGCATCTCGGCATCTACCACATCGGCAACCCCGAGGAGGTCTCGATCGCCGACCTCGCCCGCCGGACGGTGGCCTGCCTTGGCCGCGAGGCGCAGGTCATTCCGGGGCCGGCCGCCCCGGGCGGCACCGACCGCCGCAGCCCGGACATCTCGCGGCTGACGGCCCTGGGCTATGCCCCCCGCATCCCGCTGTCGGCCGGCCTGCCGGGCGTGGTCGAGTGGTACGCCGAGCGGGCACGGGCCGACGCCGCACGCATCGGACAGGCGGCGGAGTAGGAGCGCCGCCTGTCCTCCCCATTCCCGTCCGGCAGGATCACGGCAGGCGGGGATGGGGAGGGGGCCGGCGAGGCCCCCCAGCAGCGCTTGCACACCACACCACCAGGAGACCGGCCCGCATGGACCGCAACAGTCGAATCTTCGTCGCCGGCCACCGCGGCCTTGTCGGTTCCGCCATTGTGCGGCGGCTGACCGAGGCCGGGTACGGCAACCTCATCACCCGCGACCGGTCGCAGCTCGACCTGACCAATCAGGCCGAGGTGCGGACCTTCTTCGAACGGGAGAGGATCGACCTGGTCTATCTCGCCGCGGCGAAGGTGGGCGGGATTCTCGCCAACGACCGCTTCGGCGGCGACTTCATCCGCGACAACCTGCTGATCCAGACCAACGTCATCGATTCCGCCTGGCGGGCCGGCGTGCGGAAGCTGCTCTTCCTCGGCTCGTCCTGCCTCTATCCCAAGCATGCGGAACAGCCGATCCGCGAGGACGCGCTGCTGTCCGGTCCGATGGAGCCGAGCAACAAACCCTACGCCATCGCCAAGATCGCCGGCATCACCATGTGCCAGGCCTACCGGCGCCAGTTCGGCTTCAACGCCATCAGCGCGATGCCGTCGAACCTCTACGGTCCCGGCGACCATTTCGATCCGGAAACGTCGCACGCACTGCCGGGCATGATCCGCCGCTTCCACGACGCGAAGATGGCGGAGGATCCGACGGTGACCCTGTGGGGCACCGGCACGCCGCGGCGCGAATTCCTCTATTCCGACGATATGGCGGATGCCTGCGTGCACCTGATGGAGCATTACGACGACGAGGAGATCATCAATGTCGGCCCCGGCGACGACATCGCCATCGCCGATCTCGCCGCACTGATCCGCGACACCGTGGGCTACCCCGGCACGCTGACCCACGACCTGAGCAAGCCCGACGGCCACCCGCGCAAGCTGATGGACGTGCAGCGCCTGTTCGCCACCGGCTGGCGCCCGAAGGTGCCGCTGGAGGAAGGGCTGCGCCGCACATACGCATGGTTCCTGGAGCATGCCGCTCCGGAACGCATCCGTCAGGCTGCGGAGTAACGCGCGATGCCGGACGATTCCCTGCAACTGCGGCGGTCCGCCTTCGACCTGCCATCCGGCCCCTCGTCCCTGGCGGCGGTGCCCGTCCCGGAGGAGCTGCTGCTGGTGGCGCAGAGCTATTGGCCGGAGCCGGCCGGCAGCGCGCCGATGATGACCGATCTCGCCACCGCCTTCGCCGCCGCCGGGGCGGAGACCACGGTGCTGACCGCACGTCCCAACTATCCCGGCAACCGGGTCTATGACGGCTATGCCGACGGATCGCAGGACAGCAAGACCGTCGACGGCGTGCTGATCGAGCGGCTGCCGACCATCCCCCCGGCCGGGGGCGGACTGAAGGCGCGGCTGATCCATGAGGGGGTCCTGCATGCCGGCTTCGCGGCGGCGCTTGCCCGCGGGCGGGTCGGCCGCCACGACGCGGTGTTGTCGCTCTGCCCCTCGATCCTGTCGGTGGCGTTGGCGGACCGGCTCACCACGCCCGGAGGGCGGCACGTCGCCATCGTCCACGACATCCAGTCGGGCCTGGCGGGGGCGCTCGGCATGGGCGGCAAGGCGGCGGTGAAGGCGATCCGCGCCATGGAGCGCCGCGCCCTGAACCGCGCCGACGCCATCGTCGTGCTGTCGGAACCGATGCGCGGCGTTCTGGAGGAACTGGGCGTCACCAAGCCCATCGCGGTGATCCCGCCCCATGTCGACGCCGACGCCGTTCATCCGCTGCCGCGTCCCGACCAGCCGCCGACCGCGCTGTACAGCGGCGCCTTCGCCCGCAAGCAGGGGCTGGAGCAGGTGCTGGAGATGGCTGGCCATCTCGGCGGGCTGATGCCGCAGGCACGCGTGCTGCTGCGCGGGCAGGGTGGCCTCGAGGAGGAGCTGAAGGCCCAGGCCCGCGCCATGGGCCTCTCCAACGTCACGTTCGAGCCGCTCGCCCCGAAGGACCGCCTGAACGAGGCGATGGCGGAGGGCGACGTCCATCTGGTGCCGCAGCGGCCGGAAGGGGCGGCCTTCGCCATGCCGGGCAAGGCGGTGACCATCCTCGCCGCCGGCCGTCCCTTCGTCGCGACCTGCCTGCCGGGGTCGGCGCTCGCCGCCCTCGAAAGCCAAGTCGGCGCCTTCCTGTGCACGCCGCCGGAACAGCCGCTCGCCATGGCCCAGGCGGTGGCGGCGCTGCTGTCCGACCCCTCCCGCGCGACCGCCATGGGCCGCCGCGGCCGCGCCTGGGTGGAATCGAATGCCACGCGCGCCGTCGCGCTCGATCGCTACGCCCGCCTGCTGCTGGGAAACACGGGAATGGGAGAAGGGCCATGAAGAAGCCAGCTCTGGTCTTCAGTTGGGAGATGTTCGGCCCCTATCACATGGACCGGCTGGAAGCCGTCGGGCGGCGGCTCGGCCATGTCTATGACGTGATCGGGCTCGAAGTCGGGTCGAAGTCGCACACCTACGCCTGGGATTCGACCGGAACCGGGCAGAACTTCCGCAAGATCACCCTGTTCCCCGGACAGTCGAAGGCGGACCTGTCGAAGGCCCAGGTGTACCGCGCGCTGCTGCGCGAATGCCGCAAGGCCGACGCCCGCTACGTCTTCCTGTGCCACTACGAGGATCCCGACGTGTTCGCGCTGGCGCTGACCATGCGGTTGAGCGGGCGCAAAGTCATCAACATGAACGCCTCGAAATACGACGACAAGCCGCGCATCCTGTGGCGGGAGATGATCAAAAGCATCTTCTACTCCCCCTATCAGGCGGGAATCGGCGGCAGCCGGCGCACGCTGGATTATTTCCGGCTGCTGGGGCTTCCGAAGGAAAGGCTATATATCGGGTACGACACGCTGTCACTGGACAGGATCCGCCGCCTGTCCGGGATGGAACCGGCCCCGGGCGGAGTACCTTTCGCCGACCGCCACTTCACCATCATCGCGCGCTTCGTCCCGAAGAAGAACTTGTTCCGGGCCATCGAAGCCTACGACATTTACCGGCGTCTTGCCGGCCCGTCGGCGCGTCCCCTGCATCTTTGCGGCTCCGGTCCGCTGGAGGCGGAACTGCGGGCGGATGTGGCGCGGCGCGGACTGGACGGGGCCGTGATCTTCCGCGGCTTCCTGCAGGAGAAGGGAATCGCCGAAACCCTGGGGTCCACGCTCTGCCTGCTGCTGCCGTCGCTGGAGGAGCAGTTCGGGCTCGTGGTGAACGAGGCGCTGGCAATGGGGGTCCCGACCATCCTGTCCGACCAGTGCGGTGCCCGCGACGTGCTGGTGCGTGCCGGCCTGAACGGCCACATCGTCGAGCCCGACAATCCCGAGGGGTTGGCGCGCTACATGCTGTCGGTGGCGGCCGACGAGGAGGAATGGCGCCGGCTGAGCCTGAACGGCCGTCCGTTCCAGGCACTGGCCGACGCATCCTTCTTCGCGGAGTCGGTGGAGAAGGCGGTGGTGGCGCTGGGCGGTCCCAAGGCGGAGCGGAGCGCCTACCCCGGCGCAGAGGGCGAGTTTGCGTCCGACTATTCCGCCGCACCGGAGGGTGGCCGCACCGGCCGGTCCGCCGGTGCGGCACTGAGCGGGAGTTGACGATGGAACGGAACACGCGGACCCATGTGGTGGTCTCGGGTCGCCTGCCGCCGCCGGTGGACGGCATGAGCCGGGTCACCGCCCTGGTGCTGGACCGGCTTCAGGACCGGATGCGGGGCCGCGGCAAGGTCGAGGTGGCGGACCTGTCGCCGGGATGGAACGGTGGCGGCGTGCGCTACCACCTGCGCAAGCTGGGGCGGGTGCTGGGCGCGATGGGCCGGCTTTTCGGCGGGCTGCGGGCACCCGACCGCCGGTTCTACATGCCCGTCGATTCCGGCTGGGGTGCGCTCTACACGGCCACGCTGGCGGGAACGGCGCGGATGCTCGGCTATGAACGGGTGCTCCACCACCATTCCTTCGCCACCATCACCAAGCCGACGTGGCGGATGCGGCTGCTGACCCGGCTCGCCGGCACGGATTGCACCCATGTGCTGCTGTGTCCGGCCATGCAGATGCGCTTCCAGTCGGTCTATCCGGCGGCCCGCACCTGCATGACCATGTCGAACGCCATCTTCTCGGCCCCGGATCCCGCACCGCGCCCGCGCCGCGCCGGCCCGCTCCGCATCGGCCATCTGTCGAACCTCTGCGCCGAGAAGGGGCTGGACACGCTCTTCGCACTGCTGCGCGCCCTTCAGCTCGACGGGGTGGACGCGAAGCTGGTGCTGGCCGGCCCCGGCCTCCGCCCCAAGGACGACGCCATGGTCGCGGCAGGGCTGATGGCCTTCGACGGCGCCGTCGAATATCACGGCCCGGTCCACGGCGAGGCGAAGGCGGCGTTCTACCGCGACATCGACGTCTTCGTCTTCCCCACCCGCTATCGCAACGAGGCCCAGCCGCTGGTCCTGTTCGAGGCGATGGCCGCCGGCGTGCCGGTGCTGGCCTACGACCGCGGCTGCATCGGATCCGACATTCCGTCGGACGGGCTGGTGCCGCAGAATACCGACTTCGTGAAGGCGGCCGTGCCGCTGCTGGCCGCCTGGGCCGACGACCGCGAGGCGCTGGCCGCGGCGTCCGCGGAAACCCTGGCCCGTGCCCGCATCGCCTACGAAACCGGACGGACCGGGCTGGACCTGCTGCTGGAGCGCATCGCCGGTCCGCATCCGGCCGCCGCCGCCGCCGCCCCCCAGGCGAAGCGCAGGGTGGCGGGGTAGGGGGGTCACCCCAGTCCCTGGGAGAGCGGCAGGGCGGTTTCGAACTTGATCTCCTTCAGCGCGAAATTCGAGCGGATGCGGACCTGGAAGGGCAGTTGGAAGACGAACTCCTCCAGGAAGCGGTTGTAGTCGGCGATCGCACGGACGGCGACCCGCAGCAGGTAATCGGCGTCGCCCGACACCGCGTAGCATTCCAACACCTCCGGCCGTTTCCGGACGGCCTCGATGAACACCCCCGCGGTTTCGGCCGAATGATGGTCGAGCGTCACATGGGCGAAGACGCATTCGCCCACCGACGCCGCCTTGGGGTCGACCAGCGCCGTGTAACGGCGGATCACTCCCGTTTCCTCCAGCGAGCGCAGACGGCGCCAGCAGGAAGATGAGGACGTGCCGACGCGATCGGCCAGCTCCTGTACGGTCAGACGTGAATCCTCCTGCAGGGCGGTCAGGATTTTGATGTCGATTTCCGATAGCGGCGCCGGCATCGGTAATTTTCTCCACAGGCATCGAGAGTCGCGATAAATCCTACCAAAATAGCCGATCTCACACCCGCAGTTTGGAAGCTATTTCCACGAACAATCCGGCATGCTGATCGCATAATGATTCCTTGATCCGGAGAACGGTGATGGCCGACATGTGGGAAAACCCGATGAAGACCGACGGGTTCGAGTTCATCGAATTCACGGCACCGGATACGGCGGCATTGGGAAGCCTGTTCGAACGGCTGGGCTTCACCGCCGTCGCCCGGCACCGTTCCAAGGACGTGACGCTCTATCGCCAGGGCGACGTCAACTTCATCGTCAATGCCGAGCCGGCGGGATTTCCGCGCAACTTCGCGGCGCTGCACGGCCCGTCGATCTGCGCCATCGCCTTCCGGGTCGCCGACGCCTCCTTCGCCTACCGCCGGGCGCTGGATCTGGGAGCGTGGGGCGTGGAAACCCGCATCGGCGCGATGGAATTGAACATCCCCGCCATCAAGGGGATCGGCGATTCGCTGATCTATCTGGTCGACCGCTACGGCGACCGCGGCAGCATCTATGACGTCGATTTCGTGCCGGTGCCGGGTGTCGACCAGCATCCCGAGGGGGCCGGCCTGACCTACATCGACCATCTCACCCACAACGTCCACACCGGCCGCATGGAGGAATGGGCGGACTTCTATACGCGCCTGTTCGGCTTCCGCGAGGTCCGCTATTTCGACATCGAAGGCAAGCTGACCGGCCTGCGGTCGAAGGCGATGACCAGCCCCTGCGGCAAGATCCGCATCCCTATCAACGAGTCCGCGGACGACAAGTCGCAGATCGTCGAGTATCTGCGCGACTACCACGGCGAAGGCATCCAGCATGTGGCGCTCGGCACGGGCGACATCGTCCATACGGTCGAGACGATGCGCAGCCTCGGCACGCCTTTCCAGGACACGCCCGATACCTATTACGAGCGCGTCGACACCCGGGTGCCTGGCCACGGCCAGGATCTGAAGCGCCTCCAGGCCAACCGCATCCTGATCGACGGCGCGCCGACCGAAGGGCAGGGCCTGCTGCTTCAGATCTTCACCCAGAACGTCATCGGCCCGATCTTCTTCGAGATCATCCAGCGCCGCGGCAACGAGGGTTTCGGCGAAGGCAACTTCAAGGCGCTGTTCGAATCGATCGAACTCGACCAGATCCGCCGCGGCGTGCTGAAGGAGGATGCCGCCTGAGCAGGACGCCGGCCCGCCAGAACGCATTGTGGACGTGACGACGCGCCGCCCCGGTCAAGGCATGGGGCGGCGGTCTTTCATCACAAAACCGGCATTTGGATCTTTTATAGCTTATAATTTCCATAATTATAGTTATGCATTCCTGCTGCAAGCCCGGTCGATATGTCGGGGTGACGCTTCGAGGCATTCGTTCGCCTGCGCCACATTTTGCGACGCTTCGCCACATCGCAAATGAGAATCGCTTGCAGCATGCTGACTCCAGCGACGCATCGCCGCCGCAGGAGCGCACGGTTCTTCGGCACACGGCCGCACCCGGGGCGCAGCCGTGAGGTGAAGCATGACCATTCCTGATATGAACTTTCCCGACGCAACCGCCGAAGACGGTGCGATCCCTGTCCATCTCGGCCTGTTGCGCAAGGGGCAGCGCGCCGAGGTGATCGGCCTCGACGAGACGGCCGCCACCACGCCGCTGCCGCCCGGCGAACTGGAACGGCGCATGATCGAGATGGGACTGATCGAGGGCGCCCGGCTGGAGGTCCTGCATGAGGGCTTTCCCGGCTCCGATCCCATCGCCGTGCGCATCGCCGACCACATCCTGGCCTTGCGGCGCGCGGAGGCGCACGCCGTCCTGGTGTCGCCGCTCGCCTGAGCGGCCCGCCTCCCCTTCCCCCTTGCGGACAGGATTTCCGCGATGTCTAGCACCGCCATTCTCGCCGGACCACCGCGCATCGCGCTGGTCGGCAACCCCAACTGCGGCAAGACCGCGCTGTTCAACGCCCTGACCGGAGCCCGCCAGAAGGTCGCGAACTATCCCGGCGTGACGGTCGAGCGCAAGGTCGGCGAATTCCTCAGCCCGGCCGGCGCCCGCGTGCAGATCATCGACCTCCCCGGAACCTATTCCCTGCGCGCCCGCTCGCCGGACGAGGAGGTGACGCGCGACGTCGTGCTTGGCCGCTTCGAGCATGAGACGCCGCCCGACGTGATGGTGTGCGTCGCCGACGCCACCAACCTGCGCCTGCATCTGCGGCTGGTGCTGGAACTGCGCAAGCTCGGCCGGCCCATCATCCTGGCGCTCAACATGATGGACGTCGCCGAGGCGCGGGGCTGCCGCGTCGATGCCGGCGCGCTGTCGGCGGCCCTCGGCGTGCCCGTCGTGCCGACCGTGGCGATCCGCCGGCACGGGGTGCGCGGGCTGCTCGATCAGATCGACCGCACCGTGGCATTGGCATCTGGATCTTCCGCCGCGCTTTCCGGCGTCGCCCCCTGCGGCTGGAGCGAGCCGACGGCGTCGGACCTGCGCGCATACCACCGCGAGGTCGAGGATGTCCTGGCCGCCGCCCTGCGCGATGCCGGCCGGCCGTCGCTCGCCACCCGCCGCATCGACGCGGCGCTGCTGCATCCGGCGATCGGCCTGCCCTTCCTGTTCCTCGTGCTGTTCCTGATGTTCCAGGCGGTGTTCGCCTGGGCGGCTTGGCCGATGGACATGATCGACGCCGGACTGACCTGGTTCCAGGGCACCGTCGGCGCCGCGCTGCCCGACGGGTTGCTCAAGAGCCTCGTCACCGACGGGATCATCGCCGGGGTCGGCAGCGTCTTGATCTTCCTGCCGCAGATCCTGGTGCTGTTCTTCTTCATCCTGATCCTCGAATCCACCGGCTACATGGCGCGGGCGGCCTTCCTGCTCGACCGGCTGATGGGCGGCGTCGGCCTGCACGGGCGGGCCTTCATCCCGCTGCTGTCGAGCTTCGCCTGCGCGGTGCCCGGCATCATGGCCGCCCGCACCATCGAGAACCGCACCGACCGCCTCGCCACCATCATGATCGCGCCGCTGATGACCTGCTCGGCGCGGCTGCCGGTCTACACCCTGATCATCGCCGCCTTCGTGCCCAACCGGACCATGCTGGGCGGGCTGGTCGGCCTCCAGGGGCTGGTGATGTTCACGCTCTACGCCGCCGGCATCCTGTCGGCCCTGGCGGTCGCCTTCGTCCTGAAGCGCACCGTCTTCAAGGGGGCGCGCGAGCCGCTGCTGATGGAGCTACCGTCCTACCGGCTGCCCAGCGCGCGCGACGTGCTGCTCGGGCTGTTCGAGCGCGCGCGCATCTTCCTCGCCCGGGCCGGCACGGTGATCTTCGCCATCATGATCCTGCTGTGGTTCCTCGGGACCTTCCCCGCGGCGCCGGACGGTGCCACCGGCCCGGCGATCGACTACAGCTTCGCCGGCATGCTCGGCCATGCGCTGGCCCCCCTGCTGGCCCCCATCGGCTTCACCTGGCAGATCGCCATCGCGCTGGTGCCTGGAATGGCGGCCCGGGAGGTCGCGGTGGCGGCGCTCGGCACCGTCTATGCGCTGAGCGAAACCGGCGACGCGCTGTCCGGGTCGCTGGCCAGCGTGCTGGCCGCCGACTGGAGCCTGCCGACGGCGCTGTCCCTGCTCGCCTGGTTCATCTTCGCCCCGCAATGCGTCTCGACGCTGTCGGTGGTCAAGCGGGAAACCAACTCCTGGTTCTGGATGCTGGCGATGGTCGCCTACATGACGCTGCTCGCCTATGGCGCCGCCTTCGTCACCTTCCGGGTGGCCAGCGCCCTGCTGGGAGGCTGACCGATGATCGGGCTTGAGAGCATCCTCGTCGGTTTCATCGTCGCCGCCGCCTTCCTCTGGGTGGCCTGGAGCATCCTTCTGCCGGCGTCGGTGCGCGTCCGGTTGCGGCGGCTCGCCGGGCATCCGCCGGAAGCGCAATCCAGGGCCTCGTCCGGATGCGCGGGCGGCTGCTGCGGCTGCGATGCCGCCGGCCGACGTCCGCTCCGCTCGCACGTGACGCCGGAAGGCGGATCGGACGGGCGCTGCGCCGGCTGACCGGCCTCAACCAGCCGGCCTTCACCAACCGGTGGGGCAGGCCCGGCAGTCGGTCATCAGCGCATCCTGGAAGATGGCGAAGCGGATCTTCGCGCCTTCGAAATTGGCCTTCGACAGGTTGGACAGCGCCATCTTGGCCTCCTGCAGGTTGGCCCCTTCCAGCGTGGCGCCGGACAGATCGATTTTGTCGGCGCGGATCGCCTCCAGGTTGGCCGCCGTCAGGTCGCTGCCGGTGAAGTCGGCGCCGGTGGCGCGGGCAAACTCCAGGTTGGCGCCGCGCAGCCGGGCGCCGGACAGGTGCGCGCCCTGGAGGAAGGCGGTGCGCAGGTCCGCCCCGTCGAGGATCGCGCCCGAGAGGTTGGCGCCGCGCAGGTCGGCATGGCGCAGGTCGGCCCGCATCATGTTCGCCCCGCGGAGATCGGCGCCGGCCAACGACAGGCCGCGGAGATTGCGATGGCGCAGGTCGAGGCCGCGGCAGACGGCCCTGGGCGCCAGCATGCAGCCGTCCACTTCGGTGACCTGCTCCTCCTCCCCGCCGCCGATCATCGCGGTTTCCGGATCGGCGGCGGACGCCGCCGGTCCGATGGACGGGACTGCGCCAACCAGGGCGAGCAGAAGGAACATGGAACGCGGGCGAAGCGTCATGGGACTATCTCCGGGATGGGGGATGCCGGGCGGGGCGGACGACGGATCGTGCCCTCCCCGTCCGGCCGCTGCGGTCACTTGCTGCTGGAGACCTTCACGTCGGCCAGCTTGAACACCCAGAAGGACCCGCCCTGGGTCACCCTGGTGGTGAGATCGGCAAGGTCGCCACCCCACAGCGGCACCGCGCCGCCATAGCCGGTGGTGATGCCGACATACTGCACCCCGTCCTGCTCCCACGTGATGGGGGAGGAGACGATGCCCGAGCCGGTCTGGAACTTCCACAGCTCCTCGCCGGTCTTGGCATTGAAGGCCTTGACATAGCCGTCGCCGGTGCCGGTGAAGACCAGGTTGCCGGCGGTCGCCAGCGTGCCGGCCCACAGCGGCAGTTCCTCCTTGTGTTCCCACACGATCTTGCCGGTCTGCGGGTCCAGCGCCCGCAGACTGCCGACATGGTCGTCGAACATCTTGTGGATGCGGAAGCCCATGCCGAGATAGGCCGAGCCGGGGTTGTAGCCGACATGCTCGGTCCAGTAATCCTCCTTCCAGTGGTTGGCGGCGATGTAGAACAGGCCGGTGTCCTCGCTGTAGGACATCGGGTTCCAGTTCTTGCCGCCGAGGAAGGGCGGCGACACCTCGACCGGCTTGCCCCGCTTCTCGCCTTCGGCCGGCAGCGGCGGACGCTGGCCCTCGTTCTCGATCGGGCGGCCGGTCTTCAGGTCGATGCCCTTGGCCCAGGTGATGCCGTCGACGAACGGGAAGGCCGCCAGCACGCTGTTCGGCTTGTTGGCCTCGCCGCCGGCGGTCGCCAGCTTGTTGCGGTCGGTGACGTAGAAGAAGCCGTTGCGATCGGCGTGCGCCGTCGCCTTCACCGTCTTGCCCGCGGCGTCCTTGTAGTCGAACAGCACCAGCTCGTTGTTGCCGGAGAAGTCCCAGGTGTCGTTAGGCGTGTGCTGGTAAAAGCCCTTCAGTTCGCCGGTGGTCGGATCGACATAAGCCTGGCCGGAGGTGTAGAGGCTGTCGCCCGGCCAGCGGGCCCAGCCGTTCCAGGGCGCCGGGTTGCCGGTGCCGATGACGATGGTGTTGGTCTCCACGTCGAAGGTGGCGCTCTGCCAGGGCGCGCCGCCGCCGTGGTTCCAGGCCTCGACGAGCTTCCCATCCTTGTCGCGCGGCCAGGAGGGGGCGTCGGCGCTGCCGGTCGGGGTGCTGTCCTTGCCGTTCAACCGGCCCATGTGCCCTTCGACCAGCGGGCGCATCCAGATCTCCGCGCCGGTGTCGGGATCGCGGGCGAACAGCCGCCCGACCACGCCGAACTCGTCGCCGGAGGAGCCGTGGATCAGGAGCACCTTGCCGGTCTTCTGGTCCTTCACGATGGTGGGGGCGCCGGTCATCGTATAGCCGACCTTGTGGTCGGCGAACTTCTGCTTCCAGACAACCTTGCCGGTGTCCTTGTTCAAGGCGACGATTGAGGCGTCGAGCGTGCCGAAATACAGCTTGTCGCCATAGATCGCGGCGCCGCGGTTGACCACGTCGCAGCAGGGCCGGATGTCGTCGGGCAGCCGGTGGGCGTAGCTCCACAGCCGCTTGCCGGTCCTGGCGTCCAGCGCGAACATCCGCGAGTAGGAGCCGGTGACGTAGATCACCCCGTCATGCACCAAGGCCTGGGTCTCCTGGCCACGCTGCTTCTCGTCGCCGAACGAGAAGGACCAGGCGGGAACCAGCCGCGACACGCTGGCGGTGTCGATCTGCTTCAACGGGCTGAAGCGCTTCCCCTCCACCCCCATGCCGTACATGAGCACGTCGCCGGTGACCTTCGCGTCGTTGGCGATGTCGTCCCAGGTGACGCCGGCATGGGTGTCGCCGGCGGCAGACGCCGGGGCAGCCGGAACGGCGAGGGCGAGAAGGCCGGCGACCGCAGCCGCGAGCGCGAGGCGGTGCCGGAGCCCCGACGCGGCGCCGGCGGTCGTGTAGGACGAAAGTGTCATGCGTTTCCCCCGTTGGTTGGCGTGCGCGCTGGCGAGGGCCGGTCATCGTCACGCCGGCCCTTCCCGCAACCGCCGACGGCGGGAGGCATTTGCCGTCCTGATCCGGGAAGAGCCTGCGTGACCATGCCGCGCCCAAAGGCGCTGCTTCATCGGCAAGATTCGTTCAAAGAATGGGGCCGCACATCCCGCATGATGTCTGCACCCCGTCTTGCCGCCCTCATGTTCCGCTTGCCCGGATATTTGATCCATTGGACAATACGGGGAAGACGTTCATGACGTTCCAGCAGGACATCTTCCCGGGAACGGCGGGAAAATGTCCCGTCTCGGAGCGGAACCACGGGACGGCGGCCCCGCAATTGTGCGAACGTCGCGTGGCGTCAAGATGGATCGTTGCACTAACATTTCGCCCATCGTCCCATGCGGGGATCGCGAGGAGGCGTGGACCGGTGACGTTGAAGCTGCGCATGCTCGCCCTCATCGGGCTGTTCCTGGTGATGATCGCGGGGGTCGGCGGAATGGTGATGATCGCCAACGCCCGCGACGCCGTGCGGGCGGAAATGGCGTCGGCGCTGGAGCTGGGAACGGTCCTTGGCCGAGCGGAACTGGTTCGCGCGACCGGTCCGGACGGCATCGCCGCGCTCAACCGGCTGGGCTTGCGCCATCTCCGCTTCACGGTGGCCGGCAGCCGGGAGGAGCCCGCGGCGCCGGCCGGCACCGCCTCCGCCCCGGACTGGTTCACCGCATTGATCGGCGCATCCCCGCAGGAACGCCGCCTGGACGGCGCCGGCGGCCTCGTCCTGCGCGTGGTCGCCGAGCCATGGGACGAGGTCGCCGAAGTGTGGGAGGACATGAGCGACCTCGCCCTGGCGGTGTTGGTGACCGGCGCGCTTCTGCTCGCCTCCGCGCCGCTGGCCGTAGGCCGCGCGCTCGCTCCCCTGTCACGTTTCGAAACCGGCCTGGAACGTCTGAGCGTCGGCCGCTACGACTTCACGTTCGACGGCGCCGGCGTGCCGGAGCTGAAGCGGCTGGGCAGGGGCATCGCCGCACTGGCCGCGAAGCTGTCCGCGGCCAAGCACGAGAACCGCCGCCTCGGCCAGCGGCTTGTGGAAGTGCAGGACGGCGAAAGGCGGGAGATCGCCCGCGAAATCCACGACGAACTCGGCGCCGCCCTCTTCGCCGTCAAGGTCGATGCCGGACGCATCCTTCGCCTGTCCGAAGGCCCGACCGGCGCGGTGGGCGCGGCCGGAACCGCCTCGGAAGTCGCCGAGCGTGCCCGCTCGATCCTCGCCACCGCCGCCGACGTCCATCGGATGAGCCGCCGGATCCTGGTCCGCCTGCGCCCTGCCCTGCTCGACCAGCTTCCCTTGAGCGAGGCGCTGGCCGAACTGGTCGGCGACTGGGCGCGGCGGCAGCCCGACATCGGCTGGACGCTCGACATCGGGCCGGACGTCGCGGCGGAACTCGACGGCTGTGACGAGGTGCTGCGCCTGACGGCCTACCGGCTGGTGCAGGAATCGCTGGTCAACGCCCTGCGTCACGCCACGCCGTCGCGGGTCGAGGTGCGGGTCGCCGTGCTGGCCGGCCGGATGGAGATCAGCATCGCCGACGACGGGCCGGGCCACGCCGCCGGGACGGGCGTCCGGGACAGCGGCGGCCCGGGCATGCCAAGCCCGGTCATGTCCAGCCCGGCCATCTCCACTCCAGCCGTTCCCGGCTTCGGCATCTCCGGCATGGCCGAACGGGTCCAGGCATTGGGCGGAGCCCTCATCATCGCCGGTGCGGACGGCGGAACCGCCGCGGGCATGGGGGCGGGCGGCACGCGGGTCACCGCCCGCCTCCCCCTTCCGCAGGCATCGGCGGCCCAGGCGGAGCAGGTGGCATGACCCGCAGCATCCTGCTCGTCGACGACCACCCGATCGTGCGGGCCGGCTGTCAGCGCCTGCTGGCGGAGGCGGCGCTCGGCCGGGTGGTGGAGGCCGCGGACGTCGAGAGCGCGCTGGCGCTCTGGCGCTCGGAATGCCCGGACGTGGTCGTCCTCGACCTCAACCTCCCTGGCGAGGGGGGTGGGATGGGACTGCTGCGGGCCATGCGGGCGGACCGGCCCGAGATCCCGGTGCTGATCTTCAGCATGCACGAGGACCCGGCGATCGCCGCCCGCGCGCTGAAGGCCGGGGCGAAGGGATACATCACCAAGAACGATGCGCCGGAAACCCTTGCCACGGCGTTGATCAACGTGCTGGCCGGGCGCATCCATCTCGATCATGCGCTCGCCCGCGACCTGGCCCTGATGTCGCTGGCCCCGCCGGACGATCCCCTCGCAGTGCTGACGCAGCGCGAACGCGAGATCCTGGCGCTGGTCGGCGGCGGGCTGACCGCCGCCGCGATCGCCGGGAAGCTGGGCATCAGTCAGAAGACGGTGGCGAACGCCTGCACCCAGATCAAGGACAAGCTTGGGGCCGACAGCACCCGCGCCCTGATCCGCATCGCCATCGACCATGGGCTGGCGGCATGACCGTCGTGTCCTCCGGCGTCGGAACCCCGGCTGGACCGGCATGACCATCCGGTGCAGTATGCCCCCTCCGGGACAGGAGGGGCTGGAATGGCGGATGGCGTGACACTGAAGGCGGTGCTGGCCGGCAAGGCCGTGCCGTTCGGACGGCCCGGCATGGCCAGCGCCATCGACAAGCATCCGCTCGACGGCGCGGTCGAGGTCGGGGAAACCGGTTTGGCCGGCGACCAGCAGGGCGATCTCCGGTTCCATGGCGGACCCGACAAGGCCGTGCACCACTACCCGTTCGACCATTATGCGGCATGGCGGCACGACCTCCCCGAGGCGGCGGCTCGCCTCTCCGAACCCGGCGGTTTCGGCGAGAACCTGTCGACCGTCGGCCTGACCGAGGAGACGGTCTGCGTCGGCGACCTCTACCGTGTCGGCACCGCTCTCCTCCAGGTCAGCCAGGCGCGGCAGCCCTGCTGGAAGCTGAACCACCGCTTCGGCGTCAAGGACATGGCCCGCCGGGTCCAGACCACCGGCCGCACCGGATGGTACTGCCGCGTCGTCGAACCGGGGGTGATCGCCGCCGGCGACCGCGTGGTGCTGGCCGACCGCCCCCTGCCGGACTGGCCGCTCGCCCGCATCCTCCATGCCCTCTACGTCGACACGCAGGACGCACGCACGCTGGAGGGCATCGCCGGGCTGGAGCCGCTGGCCCGGGGCTGGCGCGATCTGGCGCGCCGGCGCCTGGACAGCGGCCGGGTGGAAGACTGGACGGCACGCCTCGGCGAACAGGCGTCCCGGTAACCGTAGTCGCCTGCGGCGCGGTCAGCGCACCCGCGCGAGCGCGCGGCGGAACGCCTCCAGCGTCTCGGCGCTGACATGGTGCTCGATGCCCTCGGCATCGACACGGGCGGTGGCGGCGCTGACGCCGAGCGAGCGCAGGAACGCCTCCACCGTCTGGTGCCGCTCACGGCTTTCCTCGGCGATCTGGCGTCCGGCATCGGTCAGGAACACCGAACGGTAGGGCTTGCGGTGGACGAGCCCGTCAGCCGCCAGGCGGTCGAGCATGCGCGCCACCGTCGGCTGGGCAACTCCCAGCCGCGCCGCGATGTCGACCTGCCGGGCCTCCTGCCCGCTTTCGATCAGATCGGCGATCAGCTCGACGTAATCCTCGGCCAGTGCCGCCCGCTGGGCCAGACGCGTCTTGCGGAACCCCTCGGCATGGAGGTCGGCGTCCGGCAGCAGCGTTTCGCCGTTATCGTCGGCGTCCGACGTTTCCCGGGAGGCGATCATCGCGCTCTTCGGCTCCTTCTCGCTGTTCACCCAAGGAATCCCCCGACCGCCGGAGCCGGTCAAGCCCAGGCCGCACGGAAAATGCGACTGCCCTGAAGTATAGCACCTTGCATACTCGATGCAGCGACACATACTAGATTGATATCAATTCGCATCAGCGCCGGATTGCGCCCTGGGGGATTCGCCAATGTCGAAAGCCGATGTCGCCGTCTCGCCCGCCGCCTGGAGATGCGCCGGCCCCGAAGGCGCGGCGCGGCCCAGCCTGCCGGAGGTCCATGCCTCGGTCGCCGTTCCCCAGGGCGGGCTCTGGCTGCGGCGCCTGCTGGCCTTCACGGGGCCGGGATACATGGTTTCGGTCGGCTACATGGATCCCGGGAACTGGGCGACCGACCTCGCCGGCGGCTCGCAGTTCGGCTACACGCTGCTGGCGGTGATCATGCTGTCGAACCTGATGGCGATCCTGCTGCAGTCGCTGGCCGCCCGGCTCGGCATCGTCACCGGCCGCGACCTCGCCCAGGCCTGCCGCGACCACTACCCGCGGCCGGTCAGCCTGATGCTGTGGATCGCCTGCGAGGCGGCGATCATCGCCTGCGACCTCGCGGAGGTGATCGGCACCGCCATCGCGCTGAACCTGCTGTTCGGCATCCCGCTGATCGGCGGCGCCCTCATCACCGCCCTCGACGCCTTCCTGGTCCTGCTGCTGATGAAACGGGGCTTCCGCTATCTGGAGGCCTTCGTGGTCGCGCTGCTGACGATCATCGCCGGCTGCTTCGCCGTGCAGATCGCCGCCGCCGCGCCACCGGTCGCCGCGGTCCTCGGCGGCTTCGTGCCGTCGGCGGAGATCGTCACCAACCCGGCGATGCTCTATGTCGCCATCGGCATCCTGGGCGCCACGGTGATGCCGCACAACCTCTATCTCCACTCGTCCATCGTGCAGACCCGCGCCTATCCGCGCACCGATGACGGGCGGCGCGACGCGATCCGCTGGGCCACCCTGGACAGCACCATCGCCCTGATGCTGGCGCTGTTCGTCAACGCCGCCATCCTGATCGTCGCTGCGGCGGTCTTCCATGGCAGCGGCCACACCGAGGTGGCGGAGATCGGGCAGGCGTTCGAGCTGCTGTCGCCGCTGCTCGGCCTCGGCATCGCCTCGACGCTGTTCGCGGTGGCCCTCCTGGCATCGGGGCTGAACTCCACCGTCACGGCGACCCTGGCCGGCCAGATCGTGATGGAAGGCTTCCTGCGGCTGCGCCTGCCCCATTGGGCGCGCCGTCTGCTGACCCGCGGCCTCGCCATCATCCCGGTGGTGGTCGTCACCGCGCTCTACGGCGAGCGCGGCACGGCGCAGCTCCTGGTGTTCAGCCAGGTGGTGCTGTCGATGCAGCTCCCCTTTGCCGTCATCCCGCTGGTCCGCATGGTCACCGACCGCGGGAAGATGGGCCGCTTCGCCATTCCCGGCTGGGTGGCCGCCCTGTCCTGGGTGGTGGCGGCGGTGATCGTGGTCCTGAACCTGAAGCTGCTGGCCGACACGCTCGCCGGTTGAAAAAGGGTGAGGCCGCCGTTTCCAGGGGCGCCGGATGGCGTCCCCTACCCCCGATGGCCCCACGCCCGAGTCCTTTGACCCTGTGACCGGCGAAATCCCGGCAATCTAGGCTTGTCCCCCCGTTGTGCCGCAACACAGCAGGTTGGAATGCCGACGCTGAGAAGCCACCAGTCCCTGGTCAGCGCCATCGCCCAGTCGATCGGGCGGCAGCAGACGGAGGTCCGCGACGTCCTTGCCGCGGTCACCCCCGGCGGCGGCAAGTCGCTGCTGCCGGTGATCATGGCGGCGGCGCTGCAGCAGGCCGGGGTGATCGACCGGGTGTGCTGGATCGTCCCGCGCGACAGCCTGCGCCGCCAGGCGGAGGAGGCCTTCGCCGACCCGCGCTGGCGCGATGCGCTCGGCCACGGCCTGTCGCTGCGCGCGGCGGAGAACGGGCGAGATCTCTGCCGCGGCCAGCAGGGCTACGTCACCACCTATCAGGCGGTCGCCGCCGCTCCGGACCTGCACCTCCAGGAATTCCGCCGCCACCGCTACCTGCTGGCCGTCGACGAGCTTCATCACCTGCCCGCGGTCTTCGACACCGACCGCATGGCGGCGGTGGAGGAGGAGACGTCGTGGAGCCGGTCCATCCTGCCGCTGCTGGAAAGCGCCGCGGTCCGGCTGCTGATGAGCGGCACGCTGGAACGGGCCGACGGCCGCCCGATCCTGTGGTTGCCCTACCGCGCCCCGCACGGCACGCGCAAGGTGCGGGAGATCGACTTCAAGGCGCCGGGATGGGCCGTCGTCGGCTACTCGCGGCGCCAGGCGCTGGCCGAGAAGGCGATCCTGCCGGTGACCTTCGGCGCCATGGACGCCAGCGCCTCCTGGCTGGACGCCGAGCGCACCAACCGCTGGGTCGATGCGCTGTCCAAGGCGGGGGAGAACACCCGCGATGCCCTCTTCACCGCGCTGCGCACCGGTTTCGCCAAGGCTATGCTGCGTGAAGCCTACCGTTCCTGCCGCGAGCACCGGGCGCGGCGACGGGCGGAGCTGAAACTGCCCTCGTCCAGGGAGGGGCCGGGTCTGGGGAAGCTGCTGGTCATCGCGCCGGACCAGGAGACGGCGCGCGGCTATCTCGACACGCTGCGCGGCTGGATGCCCCAGGATCAGGCAGGGCGGATGGTACAGCTCGCCATCTCCGACCAACGCGACGCCCAGGAGGTGGTCGCCGCCTTCCGCCTGCGGCCGGAACCGGCGGTGCTGGTGTCGGTGGCGATGGCCTACGAAGGACTGGATGCCCCCGCCATCACCCATGTCGCCTGCCTGACCCACATCCGCTCGCGCCCGTGGCTGGAGCAGGCGATCGCCCGGGCTACGCGGGTCGACCCGCAGGCAGGCACCTACGACCAGCAGCGGGCGCTGGTCTACCATCCTTCGGATGAGCTGTTCGAGCGCTTCCGCACCATGGTGGAGACGCAGCAGGGCACCCGCGCCATGGTGAAGACCCGCCGCGGCCAGCAGGAGCTGCCCTTCGACCGCCCCGCCGCGGAGCGGGAACCTGAGATCATTCCGCTGGAATCCAACGCCACGGCGTTGAAGTTCGCCGTGGTGGCGCCCGGTCCCGACTTCGGTGCGCAGACCCGCGACCATGGCGAGCTGCCGCTGACCCCGAGTGCCGCCGAGCACCACCTGCGCCAGCGGATCGGCCAGTTGGTCGCCGCACAGGTGATCGAGGACGAGGACAACAACCTGGTGACCGACGGCCCGGTCGGCTACCACGTCTACAATGCCGTGCTGAAGCGCCTGATGAAGAAGGCGCGGTCGGAGATGACCCTGTCGGAGCTGGAGGCCACCATCGGCTGGCTGGAGCGCAACCGGTTGTCCGACCACCGCGATCTGCTCGGCGACGACCCGCAATACCGCTGGTCGAGCCGCCGCCGCACCGCCCGCGGTCCGGCGGCAATGGGACGACGGGCTGGGGCGCCGGGGGTTCGGCCATCATCGCGCCAGTGATCCGGTGGCTGCCGGCCCGCTTCGCCGTCGGCGAAGCGCCCTTCAGTCCGGACGGGTGTGGGCGTCGAACCGTTCCCGGTCGCTCTTGTCGCTGAACAGGATGGCGAAGCGGCTGGCCAAGTCGGCATGGTTGAGGATGATCGCGACCAGCACCGCCATCGGGGCCGACAGCAGGGCGCCCGCCCCGCCCCACAGCCAACTCCATATCAGCAGCGACACCATGACGATCAGAGGCGAGATGGCGAGCTGCCGCCCCTGCATGTGGGGCGCCACGAAGTTGCCCATCACCTGCTCGATCACCAGCAGCCCGGCACCGACGGTCAGCGCGGTGCCGGCATCCTTGGTCGCGAGCGTCAGCAGCACCGGCAACGCACCGGCAACCACCGATCCGATCACCGGTACATAGTTCAGCAGGAAGGCCAGGAAGCCCCACAGCAGCACCAGGTCGACGCCGAACAGGCTGAGCCAGCCGACATAGAGCACGCCGGTGAGCAGTCCCAGCACGCTGCTGACCACCAGATAGCGACGGAACTGCTGGGCGATGGCGGTGACCGCATCCACCGCCGTGCGGCAGCGTTCGGGTCCCAGCGTCATGACGATCTTCTCGCGCCAGACCGGCGCCTCGAGCTGCATCAGCAGGGCGAGGAAGACCGTCATCACCAGGGTCGACGCGGCCTGCCCGGTGGCGCCGAGCAGCGACTTGGCGAAGCCGGTGACCGGGTCCAGCGGAGCCGCGGCCTCGCCGCCCGACGCTGCGGCGCCTCCGGCTTGGCCGGCCGCACCGGTGACCTGCTCCCTGGTGCCCTGCAGCCAGTCGTTGGCCTGCGACCACAGCTTGCCGATCTGGTCGGCATATTTGGGAAAGTCCTCGGCCACGCGCTGGATCACCAGCGCCATGCTGCCGAAGAACGCGACCAGGATCACCAGGATCACCAGCATCGACGCGGCATGGCCGAGCCAGGAAACCCGCCGCGGCACCCGCTCCCGCACCCACCGGCCGACCGGCGCCACCGCGGTGGCGACGAAGAAGGCCGAGGTCAGCGGGATCAGGACCGAGGACGCGGCCTGCAGCACCCACAGAAGGGCGGTACCGGCCAGGATGCCGAGCAGCCACAGCCCGATCCTGCCGCGATCGATCCCGCCGCCGGACCGGTCCCACCAGTGGCGGCGCGCGCCGTCTGTTCCGCTTCCATCCACGCCGAACGCCTCCACCACCCGCCCGGCCCGTCACCGGCGATGCCTTCTAGACGCGCGGGCGTGGCTGATGGTTCCCGTCGGCGCATCCGACGGGCGCGCACACCGGAGGACACGCCAAAGATCTCATGGGTTGGCGGCCTGATGCGGGTCGGCCCCAATGTCCAATCTGGCAGATGGATAAAAGATAAATTTCCGTAAAACTTGAGCCTTGTGCTTTTCCTACTTCGACCGCGCGAGATCTGTTCGGGCCGTCTTCTCCGGACAAGTTAGCAAGAGGCGATCAAGTCTCATTCTTGCCCCATCTTTGCCACAGAAAAAGGGATGATTCATAATTTCCTAACCAAAAGGGTTAGTACCCCGTTAAGCCTAACAATCCAGCCTTCGGACCTAAGCGATACCCACAAAGCGGAGTTCCGAAATGGCTACCACCAACAGCGACGGCACCATCCAGGTCACGTTCGCGGTCAATGCCTGGGGCGTGGCCGCCGGCGGAAAATGGCCGCATTTCCAACTTCTTCTCGACGGCAAGAGCATCGGCGACGCCACCGTCGCCTCCGCCTCCCAGCAGCGCTACACCTTCACCGCCAACGTCCCGGCTGACAAGGCGCACGCCCTGCAGTTGGTCTACGACAACGACGACACGGTTAACGGCGTCGACCGCAACCTGTTCGTCAAGTCCTTCGAGGTGAACGGCAAGACCATCCTCGCCATCGACCCCTCGGTGAAGTACGACACCGGCAAGATCGACGGCCAGAACGTCATCGCCGGCCAGACCGAGATGTACTGGCCGGGCGCGCTGAACGTCGCGCTGCCGCCCACCCTGTTCTCCACCGCCCCGGTGGACAGCGGCAGCGGTGCCTCCGACATGACCACGACGATCAAGGTGAAGGCCTACGGCAACAGCGCCGCCGGGCAGGCCCCGCACTTCAAGCTGCTGGTCGACGACCAAGTGGTCGGCGATGCCTGGGTCAACGCCACCTCGGCCACCGACTACACCTTCACCGCGAAGGTCGATCCCAACGAAGCCCACAAGATCCAGATCTGGTACGACAACGACGCGACGATCAACGGGGTCGACCGCAACCTGTACGTCAAGTCGATCAACATCGACGGCCAGACCATCGCCGCCACCTCCGACATGGCCTCCTACGACAAGGGACCGGTGGACGGCAAGTTCGTCGTCGCCGGCCAGGAGGGGCTGTTCTGGGGCGGCGCACTGACCTTCGGCGTGCCCGAGGAGTATTTCGCCGGCCCGTACGTCCCGCCGCCGCCGCCCGCCCCCAGCTCGGCCGTCGACATCGTGGTCAACGCCTACGGCGTCTCGGCCGGCGGCGTCGCCCCGCACTTCAAGCTGGTGGTCGACGGCCAGGTGATCGGCGACGGCAAGGCGGCCAGCGGCAGCGTCACGCCCTTCAGCTTCAAGGCGGACATCGATCCGACCAAGGCCCATTCGGTCCAGGTGGTCTACGACAACGATGCCACGGTGAACGGCGTCGACCGCAACCTGTTCGTCAAGTCGGTGGTCATCAACGGCCATACCGTCGCCGCCACCGACAGCATCGTCAGCTACGACAAGGGCGCCGTCGACGGCAAGGACGTGGTGAAGGGCCAGGAGGGGCTGTACTGGGGTGGCGCGCTGAACATCAAGGCCGGCGCCGAGCTGTTCGGCAAGGCCGGGCTGCCCGGCACGACGCCGTCGATCCCGACCGCGCCGACCAAGCCGGCCTTCTATGTCGCGACCAACGGCAAGGATAGCTGGTCGGGCAAGCTGGCGGCGCCGAACGCCGACGGCACCGACGGTCCCTTCGCCAGCCTGGAGAAGGCCCAGGCGGCCATGCGGGCCGACGCGTCGATCGACACCACCTACATCCGCGGCGGCACCTACCACCTCACCAAGACGCTTGAGCTGACCTCGGCCGACAACGGCCACAGCTTCCAGAACTATCCCGGCGAGAAGCCCGAGCTGAGCGGCGGCGAGGTGGTCAAGAGCTTCGCCAGCGAAGGCAACGGCCTCTATGCGGCGAAGCTCGCCACCGCCAGCAACCTCGACCTGATCGTCGGCGGCGTCCGCCAGCACCTGGCGGAGAAATACGCCTACGACAGCGCCGACGTCACCACCGGCTGGCATTTCGCCGATGCGGCCGCCGGCAGCCCCAGCGGTTCGCAGATCCGCTTCCATGGGTCGGAGGTCACCGCGTCCGACATCCAGCCGGGCACGCTGATCCAGGTGATGGACGCCGAGCGGCTGGGCGACACGCTGACCAGCATCTCCGGCTTCAACGCCTCCACCCGCGCCATCACGCTGAAGAACGGCGCCTCCCTGCCCTTCGCGGAAGGCACCACCTACAAGCTTCTGAACAATGCCTCCTACGTCGACCAGGCCGGCGAGTTCGCCTGGCGGACCTCGGACGGCAAGCTGCTGTACAAGGCGGCCGCCTCCGACTTCGCCTCGAGCGGCGTCGAGGTGCCCCGGCTCGCCACGCTGATCAAGCTCAACGGCGCCACCAACGTCACCATCGACGGCCTGACCTTCAAGAACACCACCACCGGTGGCGACGCCCTGCTGCTGACCAACGCCAAGGGCAACCACATCAGCGACAACAGCTTCCTGAACGTCGGCACGGCGATCAAGCTGACCGCGGCCTCGTCCAACAACGACATCGCCCACAACGTGCTGAACCATCTGGCCGAGAACGGCATCGAGATGGACGGCCGCAGCAACGGCAACAGCATCTACGCCAACAGCATCAGCAACATCGGCGAGGTTCGGAAGGCGGTGGCCGGCATCATCGGCACCGGCGTGGACAACAACCTCATCTCCAACAACGACATCGACCACAGCGCCCGCTACGGCATCTCCTTCAAGGATTACGGCGGCACCACCAACACGGTGAACCACAAGAACATCATCCAGTTCAACAACATCTCCTACACCGGCCTGGAAACCGCCGACGGCGGCGCCATCGAGATCCTGGGCCGGTCCAGCGCCGATACCGGCATGATCATCCAGGGCAACCGGATCGAGCATGCCAGCGGCCTGGCCACCAGCGCCGCCGATAGCTGGATGTACGGCCAGAAGGGCTTCGGCATCTATCTGGACGACATGGCCGGCGGCATCACCGTCAAGGACAACTTCATCAAGGACGCCGACTGGGCCTCGGTGCAGATCCACGGCGGCGACAACAACGTGGTGACCAACAACTTCGCGGTGATCGCCAGCAACAAGGAGGATTTCATCCGCATCGAGTGGCAGCCGGTGCACGGCACCGCCGGCGACCCCCACAACAACACGATCACCCACAATGTGGTGCAGGGAACCCTGCCGCTCGACGACTACATCGAGCTGCTGAGCGCCAACGACTTCGTCATCGACAAGAACCTGGTCTTCAACGTCCCGAAATACGGTGACAACGATGTGATCGGCAAGGCGCTGTTCACCAACGCCTATTGGAACGACTACTCGCTGCAATCGGCATCCCCCGCCTTCGGCATGGGCATCCACGACCTCGCCTGGGCGAAGATGGGGGTGGCGGGCATCGCCGCGGCCGGTCTGGACCATTTCTGGGACGGCGTCTGACACACGCACGGCGTCTGCGCATCGGGGCTAAGCCCCCCGGTGCGCCGGTCCGCATGGGGGGCGGGGCGTGTTTCGTTCGACACGACGTCGGACGGGACGCGTTCCGCCCCCTTCGTCGTTCCCGGCTGCACCTCCGGCCATAGTCTTGGCCGTGCGGCGGGATCTCACCATATGGGGACGGCGGCCCGGCGGGCCGCGCAAGAGCACCGCAGCAGACGGACAGAGACCCAGAGCGATGAAGCACGTGACGATCGCGGCCCTCCTTGCCTTATGTGCCGGCTGGCTGGCCGTGCCGGCCGTGGCGCAGGAACAGACGAAGCCGAAGTTCGGTCCCGATGCGGTGCCGATCACCCGCGACGCGGCCTTCGTGCGCACCGACCCGGCACCAGACTACTGGGCGCTCACCCCCTTCTACGTGCCGCAGACCACCGGTTCCGCCTGCTCGCTGGCCAGCGTGACCATGATGCTGAACGCGTTGCGCGGGCTGCCGGCGGCGGCATCCGAACGGCTGGTCACCGCGCGCGATCTGCTCGACCGCCTCGACGACGACCATTGGCGCGCCGCCGTTGCGGAGGATGGCGAAGGGGTATCCTTCGGCGAGCTGGCGGATTATGTCCGCCGTTCGCTCGACGCGTACGGCATCGCGGCGGATGTGGAGGTGTGGCGCCCGCGCGACGCGTCGCCGGAGACGCTGGCAGAACTGCGCCGCATCCTGGCCGACAACGAGCGCAGCGCCGACGACATCATCCTGCTTGCCTTCGACCAGGGCACCCTGACCGGCGACGTCGGCCTCGGCCACATCGCGCCGCTCGGCGCCTACGACCCGGCGACCGGCCGGGCGCTGGTGATGGATCCCGACCGCGCCTGGTATGTCCCCTACTGGACCCCGGACGCCCGCCTGCTCGACGCCATGCTGAAGCCCGACCGCGCCGACCCGACGGGCAGCGGCCTGATCCGAGTCCGCAGCCGCCGGGTATCGGGCTAGGCACCCCCCCGCCCGCTACTTCACCTCCTGGCTGCTGAGGTCGGACGGGTTCTGCGACCGGGTCGGCTCGTTCGGCTGGTCGGGCTCGCTCGCCAGCGGGTTGGGGCGCGGCACCGGAGTGCCGTTCAGGTCGGGCGGCGCCCGGCGGACGTCGGCGAGCGCCTGCTGCAGGTCGCTGCCGCCGGTGTCGGCCGAGCTGGACGGGTTGGGCGGGCGCGTGCCCTGGGCCGAAGGATGCGGATCCTGGCTTTCCTGGACCTTGGGATCGCGGGCCAGGGCGTCACCCGCCGAGGCGGGCGCCGTGTCGGCGGATGGAGCCGGCTGCTGGGCGCCGGCCCCGAAGGCCGGCAGGCCGGCCAGCAGGCCGGACAGGATCAGGGCGGCGGTGATGCGCATGATGCGTCCTTATCGGTGGCCCGGGGCGCCGGGAGGGCCGGCGGCACATGAGGGGCACTTCGTCGGCGGGCCGGCACCAATCGGCCGCCCGCGCGTTGTTCCGGTGACGGAGTCCAGCCCCGCTCCACCAAGCCCCTGCCCAACAGGAACGCTCCTCATGCCCGCCGAGTTCCCCGCACAGCCGAAGGCCGAAACGCCCCCCGACCGCGCCGAGCGGCGCCGGGTCGGCGTGGTGGTCGAGCGCCGGCGCGTCGACAATCCGTGGATCGAGGCGCGCTGGCAGCCGGTCGTCCTCGTCCCGCCGGATCCGGCGCTCGCCGACTGGAGCGTGGTCGCGGAAGGAGCGGACTGGACGCGCCATTATGCCGGAAGCGCCGAGATCGCCCTGTTCCCGACCGAGAC
The DNA here is from genome assembly GCF_017876115.1 of Azospirillum picis. Taxonomy (GTDB): domain Bacteria; phylum Pseudomonadota; class Alphaproteobacteria; order Azospirillales; family Azospirillaceae; genus Azospirillum; species Azospirillum picis. The sequence continues at coordinate 90,552 of NZ_JAGINO010000001.1, read as the reverse complement.
GGACAACTACAAGCACAACCTCGACAGCGGCGTCCCCTGTGCCTACGTCATCCTGCGGCTTGGCGGCCCCCCGCCGGGCGTGCGCCTGCTGGAGGTCACCGTCGACCCCGGCGAGATCGACACCCATGCCGAGGCCGGCGACGACGTGATCGAGCCGCTGCCGCTGCCGCTGCCGCTGGTCCTGTGGATCGACGGCTTCGTCGGCCGCCACCATGTTGCCCGCCCCTTCCACAAGCGCAAGCGCGACCGGGCGGACCCGGAAGGGCTGGCCCCGCGCCTGCCGCCGGAAGCCGGCCGCCATGACTGACCGCGAGGAGGATGGCCGGGGCGGCGAGGGCTTCGTCGGCCGCTGGTCGCGGCTGAAGCGCAGGGCACAGGTCGAGCCGCCGGCCGAATCCCCAGTCACAACAGCCACGCAGCGGGCGCCACGGGATCCCCCGCCCGCGGACCCGGTGGATGCGGCACCTCCGGCGGAGATTTCCGCGGTCTCGGCGACCGGCGATGAGCAGCAGGACCTGTCCGATCTGCCGTCCCTGGACAGCCTGGACGCCGCCAGCGACTACACGGGATTCCTGCGCAAGGAGGTGCCCGCCGAACTGCGCCGCCAAGCGCTGCGCAAGGCATGGGCCAGCGACCCGGCCATCGCCGGCTTCCGCGGCTTCGCCGAATATGACTGGGACTTCAACGCTCCCGGCTACGGCGCGCTTCTGCCGACCGACGATATCGCCCGACTGGTCGATCGGATCTTCCCGACGCCCGAGACGGAACCGGAGGAACCGGACACGGCGGCGGTCGCCGCCGCGGAGCGGGAGAGGCCGCCGCAGGACGACGTCGCCGAGGCGGCGGCCGAGCCCCCTCCCCAGCCCTCCCCGGCCGCCGACGGGAACGGGAGCGGACCCGCCGGCTGCGGCGGCCCGCTCTCGCAGGACAGGGAGGCGTAGGTCGGGATTGGCCCCAACCCTCTAGAGTGTGATCGTTTCAAGCGGTATCGAGGAGAGCGCGATAGGTGTTAGGTAAACAACGGGAAGGTAGAAAAAGCTGTGAACGCCGGGGTCTGCGTTCCTGCCTGTCATCCCGACCGGCATTCAATATGTCCGGAAACTCGTGGAAAGCGGGTGTTTACGGACAATTTCCGAGGTGGTCCCCAAAGGTCGATTTCCCGGACAGTTGGGCTGCGAGCCAGGGGGCAAGCCACCGTTCCGGTTCAGTTCACCCTTCCCGTTGTTTACCTAACGCCTATCGCGCTCTCCTCAGGTCGTCCTGACCATCGGCGGCAAGCACTATTACCTCTGGCGGGCGGTGGACCGGGATGGCTTCGTGCTGGATGCTCTCGTTCAGAGCCGGCGGGACAAGGCGGTAGCCAAACGCCTGCTGCGCAAGCTGTTGAAAGGCCAGGGCCGGGCGCCGCGGGTCATGGTGACGGACAAGCTGAAGAGCTACGCCGCCGCCAAGCGGGAGATCATGCCAGGGGTGGAGCACCGGCAGCACAAGGGCATCAACAACCGGGCCGAGAACTCGCACCAGCCAACAAGGCGACGAGAGCGCCAAATGAAGCGCTTCAAATCGGCCGGCCAAGCCCAGCGGTTTCTCTCGATCCACGATCCGATCGCCAACCTCTTCCACCTTCGCCGAGACCACCGCCCCGTTGCCGACTACCGAGTTGCCCGTGCCCAGGCCTTCGGGACCTGGGTCGAGGTCGCCGGTACCCGGCTCGCGGCGTGACCCGATCACTGCCATCGCTGCGGGCTTCCGCGCGCCTTCTGCCGGTCGATACTTAAACAAGTTGACGGTACCGTCGCAACTATAGCTGTGCGCTGTCCTGTTTTCTCAGCCACGTTTCGATCACAGACGGATTGACAACGTATTCAGGCACCCGCCACTCTGCCACCGCTAGAAGGTTCTCGCAGAATGCCTCCGGCAGGCGCTTCTGAGACTCTACTGTATGTCCTACCATGTGTGGGGTAAGGATGGCGTTTGGAAGGTCGCGCAGCGGACTATTCTCTTTCAACGGCTCTGGATCGAACACATCGAGGGCGATGCGCATAGCAGGTCGCTCTGCGGCGAGCGCGGCGAGTGCATCGTCGGGGACGATGCCGCCCCGCGTGATGTTGACAAACACCACGTCCGGTTTCATCCGGCGCAGCGCGTCAAGATCCAGCATTCCTCGTGATTCAGGATTGAGCGCAGCCGCCATAATAACGACATCGCTTGTCGCGAGCACCTCATCGAGGCTCTGCGCGGCGACATATGCGGGCATCGGTCGCGTCGTGCGCACCGAGGCGACGAGCCTCACACCCCATGCAGACAGCCGTTCCGCGATAGCCTGTCCAATTTTGCCAAAGCCTATCAGGCCAACTTTCTTTCCCATGAGCATCCGCGCACGGACCTGCGAGGGACGCGGCAGGTTTTCGCGAAGGTAGCGCTCAGTGCCATGAAGGTCATAGAGCGAAGCCAGCGTGAAGAGAACTGCGGCCTCGGCCATGCTGACGGAGTTTTCCGTAATTTGGCCATTCGCCACGAGTATGCCGTTTGCTGTCGCGGCCGAAACATCGAACCCTTCGACCCCTGTGAACGGGGAAACCAATGCGCGCAAACGCGGCATCTTGGCAAACAACTCCCGGTCGGCTGTAAAGCTTGAGGACGCGCCAAGGATTTCCAAAGACTGCAGCGCGTCAACGGCGGCAAGCAGGTCCTTTCGCGTTAAGAAACGCGCCACACTATGGCCGCGCCTTTGCAACTGGTCATGGGCTAGATTGAAGAATCGATCAAAGGATGACGTTCCCACTAAAGCAACATTCAAGACTTTAACCTCCACATAAGTTACCCGGACAATCCTAGTTGGCGGGTTCAACCATTCAAGACCGCGCGTACGTTAGAGTCGCAGACTGCGACTAAATCTGGCTAAATCGCACATCTTCGTTTAGTGCGTAAGAACACAGCAATCCAGTGGATCTCACGGCCGATCACCACGTCGTCCATGAAACCTATTTCGCCACCTCGCCGAGCCACTTATCAGCGGCAAAGTCAATGTGATCCACCACTGTTTCGAAAAAGAACTGTCAACGAGTTATATTTTGTCGACAACGCCTTAATTGTCCCGCGGGACAAGATCGATTTACCTGCCGCCGTTTCCGGCGACTGGCTTTTTTGCCCTGCTAACTCTTGCAATTGGCACGAGAAGATGGCAATCCCGAAAAATCCAGCTTCTAAGCCAATTCATTTAATCTAGTACCGGCGACTTCGCGCCTCACCTTCGGGCCATGATTGGCCGGAGAACTCAAAGCATCTGCGGACCTATAGAAACGGATAGCTCGGCTCCTGATCAAGAGACTTAATTTACCACAACTGCACCGGCTATCGATACCTATCCTGGTGGAGGGCATCGCGACATTTGTTCGGCGGACAACGCTAACCCGGATCATTCATCAACGCTTTGGAACGGCTGCCCGAAGACGCGTCGATGGGTGGCGCCAACGGCGCGGCATGACGGGGCTGGAGGGGTGCGGGGACAGGTTTGTTCAGGGGCACGTCGCCCCGGCGTTCACGGCGGCAGCTTGACGGTGCGGGCCGCCAGCATCGCCAAGCTTTCCTGATAGGGGAAGCTGGTCGGCAGAGACAGCTTGATGCGGGTCTTCATCTCGGTGACCCGCGCCGCCACCTTGATGAGGCCGATGCGCAGCGTGTCGAACTGCGCCTCGCGCCAGAACGACGCCTTCGGTGCCAATCCGCGCAAGCTGTGCAGCAGCCAGTAGGCGGCGGTGTGGATGAGCAGCCGAAACTGGTTGGCGGTCGCCTTGCTGCAGGACGTCCGGTCAGAGGCGAGATGCAGCTTGTGGGCCTTGATCAGGTTCTCCATCTGGCCACGGGCGCAGTAGATCGTCTCGTACAGCGCCTTGGGCGTGCCGGCCAGGTTGGTGACGATGAACCGGCTGTCGGTACCCTGGGCCGACGCCTCGATCCGGGCGATGACCCGACGCTCGACCTTCCAGGTGCGGGCGGCGTAGCGGAGGTCGCCGAAGCGCCGGACCTTGTCCGCCTCGCCGGCGATCCGGCCCATCGCGGCGTCCTCGGCCAGACCGGTGACCCGCCCGAGCAGGACCGTGTTGCCGCCCAGGCCGAAAACGTAGCCGACACGGTTGCGCTCGCACCAGCTCATCGCCTCATGGCGGCCGTAATGGCTGTCGCCGCGCACCAGGATATCGACACGCGGCCAGCGGGCGCGGATGGCGCGCACGACGTGGCGCAGCACCAACGCCACCTCGGCGCCGTCCGGCGCCTTGCCGGGGCGCAGGATGACGGCGACCGGTTTGCCGGTGGTCGCCTCGTAGATGTGCATCGGCAGGAAGCAACGCCCATCGTAATGAGCGTGGAAGAGCGAGAGCTGCTGGGCGCCGTGGACGCGATCCTCGGTGTCGTCGATGTCCAGCACGATGCGCCGCGGCACCGTGGCGAAGCTGTCGCAGAACAGGTCCACCATGGCCGCCATCATGCGCTTGAGCGCCACCGGACCGGGCAGGTTCTCCAGCCGGCTGATGGTCGGCTGCGAGCAGAGGTCACCCCCGCTCTCGGGAAGTCGGCCCACCGCCATCTTGAAGGCGGGATCGCTGCGCAGGGCGTCGCAGTCATTGGCATCCGGGTAGCCGGCGGCGATCAGCAGGGCGCGGAAGCGGATCATCTCCGTCAGCGTGTGCTGGAGGCGCTCCGGAGCGCGCGGATCCTCGATGCAGTGCGCCAGACGCTCGCAGATCCCAAGCCGCCGGTCGATCTCGGCCAGCAGCAGGATGCCGACGTCGGAGGTGAGACGACCGCCGTCGAAGGCGGCGTGAACCGGCTTGCCGGCAACCGGTGACAAGCCGGGCAGAACCCCGGTACTCTCGGCCATGGCGGGCGTGAACTCCGTTGATCCGTGGTGAGACTGCTTCAGCACCAGAATCATGCACGAATTCAGCGGCTTATCATCGCGCCCGCCGCCCCAGCTCCAGCCCCGGTGAATTTCCGGGCTAGAGTCTGTCTGGTGCTTCAATAAGCACCAGACAGACTCTAAACGCAGCGCCCGCCATCGACCTCCAGGCACACGCCGGTCAGGAATTCCGCCTCGTCCGAGCAGAGGTAAAGCGCGGCGTTGGCGATGTCGTCCGGCGTCGACAGGCGGCCGAGCGGGATGGTCGAGCGGAACTGCTCGCGGCGTTCGGGCGTGTCCTCGCCCATGAAGCGGTGCAGCATGCCGGTTTCGCCGGCGACGGGGGCGATGGCGCAGACGCGGATATGGTCGGGCGCCAGTTCCGCCGCCATCGACTTGGTCAGGGTGACGACCGCACCCTTGGAACCGTTGTACCAGGTCAGGTTGGGCCGCGGCCGCAGCCCGGCGGTGGAGGCGATGTTCAGGATCACCCCCCGGCCCTGCGTGCGGAAGACCGGCACCGCGTGGATGGCGCCGTGATAGATCGATTTGACGTTCACCGCGTAGATGCGGTCGAAGGTCGCTTCGTCGACGTCCAGCATCGAGCCGTAGCGGTGGGTGTATCCGGCATTGTTGACCAGGATATCGAGCCGGCCGAACTCCCCAAGCGCCGCCGAGACGATGGCCTCGTAGTCCTCGCCGACCGAGACGTCGGCCCGCACGGCGAGCGCGGTCTCGCCCAGGCTGTCCGCCACCCGTCCGGCCGCCGCCTCGTCCAGGTCGGCGACGATGACGCGCGCTCCTTCCGCGGCGAAGCGGCGGGCGATCCCCTCGCCGAAACCCGATCCGCCACCAGTGACGACGGCGACCTTTTCTGAAAGACGCATGAACGTTTACTCCCCGGCTGTGCGCGGCCGTTCGGCTACCGCGCCATACGAACAACAGGGAGCGGGCGCCATCGGCCGCATCGTGAACGCGGCGAAGCACGCATGATAGCGCGATGCCGCCCGTCGGGCAGCCGCGATCATCCGTCACGAGGTCAGGGGGGAGGGAGAATGGCGCGAGTGACGGGACTTGAACCCGCGGCCTCCGGCGTGACAGGCCGGCGCTCTAACCAACTGAGCTACACCCGCGCTTTGGCTCCCGGTGCTGGACTCGAACCAGCGACAAGCGGATTAACAGTCCGCTGCTCTACCAACTGAGCTAACCGGGAACGGAGGCCGCCTTATAGAATCGCTGGCGGATCCTGGCAAGCGGAAAAACGCAAAGCGGCGCATTTTTCCCGGGCAGGCCTCCAACGGCCCGCCTGCCCCGTGACAATGCACGCGCGCCGCAGCCTGGGGTTGCCAGGCAACAGGCGCGGCCTTGACAAGTCGGGCCTTCTCAGGCTCTTTCTCGCCCTCTCCTCCCACCATCGCCGCAGGCCCCGATGTCCGAGGTCGTTCCCTTCGCCGCCGCTCGCGAGGCGCTGCTCGCGCGCCTGACCGAACAGCTTCCTCCTTCGTCCGAATGGGCCGGCCGGTTGATGCTGATGCCGGAGGGCCGGCGGGTGGAGCCGATGCCGGCGGCGGACGCCGTGGAATCGTTGCGGGCCTTCCGCGCCGGATTGGGCGACGCGATCGGCGCCGCCCCCTGCTCGGTCGGCGGCGTGTGGGTCGGGCGCGAGGACTGCCTGGACTGGGACGGGCTTCTGGCGCCGCTGGCGGTCGCCGCCGCCTATGTGGTCGGGCGCACGCAATCGGCGGGGGGCTTTGCCGCCGAATTGTTCCGCTGCAAGGACGCGCTGGCTGGCTGGGGCGTGCGCGGCCTGCGCGGCGAACCGGCGGTGGCACGTGCCGGCGGCTACGCCGTGATCTCGGTCAGCCGCCGTCCCGACGACCACGAGATCGTCCTCGACCGGGTGATGGACACCTTCGCCTTCGTGATGCGCAGCCTGGGCGAGCCGACGGTGCCGAGCGCCGACATGGACCGCCGGCTGGTCCGCCGCGCCGTTCCCCTCAGGCGCTGACCGGCGGCGCCGGCGGCGCCTCCAGCAGCGGAGCGACCCACCGTGCCAGGAACGGGTCCGCCGCCGTCGCCGCGACTGCCGGCCGCGCCACCAGCAGAAGCTGGAGCAGCGCCGTGTGAAGCTCGGTGCAGGCGGAGAGGTCGACCCGCGCCGGCACCGTCGCCTCCAGCCATTCCGCGAACGGCAGGGCCTCGTCGACCGTGCAGGCGGCATCGAAACGGGCGAGATCGCCCTCGTAGCGGATCGGCATCACAGCAGCTCCCGCAGGTCCAGCACCAGGATCAGGCGTCCGTCCCCGAGCACCGCGGTGCCGGTATAGCCGCGCAGCCCCCGCAGCACCCCGTTCAGTGGGCGCAGCACCACGTCGGCGCGATCGCCGACATCGTCGACAGCCACGGCGACCGGCGCGTCGCCCAGTTCGGCCAGCACGACGCAATCCGCATCGCCTCTCGCCTCCTCCGGCAGGCCGAGCAACCGGCGCAGGCGGACCAGCGGCACGACGCGGTCGCGCAGCACCAGGCTTTCCGCGCGTTTGACCGCCCGGACGGCGCTGCGGGGGACGCGCTGGACGCTGTCGACGACGGCGACGGGCACACCATAGAGCGACCCCGCCGCCTCGACGACCAGAACCCGCGTAATGCTGAGCGTCAGCGGCAGCAGGAGCCTCACGGTCGTGCCGGTGCCGGGGGTCGAGGCGATTTCCACCCGACCGCCGGCACGTTCCACCGCTGCGCGCACGGCGTCCATGCCGACGCCGCGCCCCGACAGGTCGGACACGCCGGCCGCGGTGCTGAAGCCGGGGGCGAAAACCAGCCTCACCGCATCGGCATCATTCAGCTCTGCCGCTGCCTCCGGCGTGAGAACCCCCTTGGCCGCAGCGGCACGGCGCATTGCCGCCGGATCGATTCCCGCGCCGTCGTCCGTCACTTCCAAGACCACGCCGCCCTTGTCCTGAAGGGCGCGGACCCGCAGTGTGCCGGTGGACGGCTTTCCGGCGGCAGTGCGGCGGTCGGGCGATTCGATGCCGTGGTCGAGCGCGTTGCGCACCAGATGCAGCAGCGGCTCCCCCAGCACGTCGAGGATGTCCTTGTCGGCCTCCGTTTCCCCTCCGTCGAGCGCCAGTTCCACCGTCTTGCCCAGCTTGCGCGCGGTATCGCGCACCAGCCGCGGCAGCGGATCGAAGACGCGGGCCAGCGGCAGCAGGCGCAGCCTCAGGGCGGCGTGGCGCAGGTCGCCCACCAGCCCGTCGAGGCGGTCGGAAACGGCCTTGAGATCGCGGGCGAAGTCGCCGCCGCCGGCACGGCGCTGCAGCGGCGCCAGCTCCGCCTTGGCCACCGACAGCTCGGCGATCAGCGTCATCAACGCGTCCACCCGCTCCGGCTCGACCCTGAGGGCGCGCCGGACCATCGCCGCGGGGGGCGGCGCCCGCTCCGCCGGCGCGGCGGACGGCCCGCCGGCAGGGGGCGGGGTGAGGAAACGGCGCAGGGCCGCACCATCGGTGGTCGCCGCCTCCAGCGTCGGCCGCTCCGCCGGACGCCCGAGCGCCGCCAGGATGGCCTCGACCGCCCGCGCCACCACCGCCCGCCGCGCCTCGCGCTCCGCGGCGTCGCCCGGCAGGTCCAGGATGCGGGCCTGCTCCGCCAGCATCGCCTCGGCCAACGAGGCGGGTGCCAGCGACGCCGGTGCCGGCGGCGTTTCCGCCGATGCGGAACCCCCTGCTCCGCGCTCCGGCGGCAGGGGTGCCAGCGTCACGGCGCTGATGCGCACCTGATCCGGAACGCTGCGGAAGACGGGTACCACCTCCTCCGGCAAGGCCCCGCTCAGGGCGCGCAGGCGCAGCACGCAGCGGTAGGGGTCGAACTGCGCCGGGGATGCCGGCAAGGGCTCCACCGGTTCGATCCGCAGCAGCCGCAGGTCCGGAACCCGGCGGAACAGCGCCAGCGGATCGTCACCGGTGAAGAAGCACTCCGGATCGGGCGCATAGTCGATCGCCGTCACCGCGGCCTCCTCCGCCAGGCCGGCCGCGTGGCGCTCGGCGGCATCGAGCGCCGCGACCCAGTCGAAGCCCGGCGGGGCCGGCAGGGACGCCGCCTGACGGCCCTCTCCCCTGCCCTCGCCGTCCCGCAGGTCGCGCAGCAGCCGGTCGGCGGCGTCCGGTGCGTCCGGCGGCAGCGTTCCGCCGGCTTCCAATGCCGTGACCCAGCGGCCGCACTGGTCGAGCGCCCGGAACAGCCGGTCGGCCAGTTCCGGCGTCATCGATCGCCGGCCGTCGCGCAGCAGCGACAGCGTATCCTCGCCGGCATGCACCAGCCGGGTGAAGGGAACCAGGTCGAAGAGGGCGCTCGCTCCCTTCAAGGTGTGGAAGGCGCGGAACAGGCCATCCACCGACGGACGGTCGCCCGGATCGCGCTCCAGCGCCAGCAGGGCCGCCCCCGCCTCCTCCAGCAGCTCCTGCGATTCCGTGATGAACTGGTCGAACAGGTCGCTCATGGCACGCCCTCCCCACGTCCGGGCTGCAGCGGGCGGCCGGTCAGCAGCCGGGCCGCCTCGACGAGCACCTCCGGCCTGGGCGGCTTGACGATGTACCAGTTGGCCCCGGCGAGCAGCGCCTGCTCGCGGTCGCTCTCCTTCGATTCCGTGCTGATCATGATGGCGGGAATGGCGCGCAGCACCGGATCGCGGCGCAGCACCCGCAGCATGGTGTAGCCGTCCATCTTGCGCATGTTCACGTCGACGATCACCAGATCCGGCGGGTTCGCCATCGCCCGCTCCAATCCCTCGATGCCGTTGACCGCCTCATCCACCACGAAGCCGTCGGCCTCCAGCACGCTGCGGCTGAAGGCACGGACGGTCACGGCATCGTCGACCACCAGGATCCGGAAAGGCGTCATGACGCGCCCCCCTCTGCCGGCTTCTGGTAGAGGATGGCGTCGGGGAAACGGCGCGGGACGAACAGCGAGGACATGCGGCTCATGCTTTCAGAATGGCCGAGGCAGATGAAGCCGTTGGGGGCCAGGGCATCATAGAACATGCCCGCCGCCTCCCGCCGGCCGAGGTCGTCGAAATAGATCAGCAGGTTGCGGCAGAAGATCACGTCGATGCCGCGGAACGCCTGCACTTGCCGCGGGTCGGCGATGTTGACCAGGGAAAAGTCCACCGACTCCCGCAACTCCTCGATGATCCGCCACCGCGCCCCGTCGGCCGCCAGTGCTCCGCGGACCGGCTGGAAATATTTGGAGCGCAGGTGGGCGGGCAGGCCCTGCAGCGCGCGTTCATCGTAGATGCCCTCGCGCGCCCTTTCCAGCACGGCGCTGTCGATGTCGGAGGCGAGGATCTCGATCTCGTACTCGTCAACCCGGCTCCACTGCTCCAGCAGCATGATGGCGATCGAATAGGGCTCCTCGCCGGTGGCGCAGCCGGCCGACCAGATGCGCAGCCGCGACCCCGGCCGGCGGTTGCGCGCCAACTCGTCGAGGACAGACCGGACCAGGCAGTCGAGCTGGTATTTTTCGCGGAAGAAGTAGGTCTCGTTGACCGTCATCAGGTTGACGAGACGCTGCAGCTCCTCGCCCGACGCCTGGAAGCGCAGCACATTGAGGTAGTCGCGCAGGGTCGCCACCCCGACCGCCGCCATGCGGGCGGCGATGCGGCGATCAACGAAATAGCGCTTGGCCTCGGTGAAGGACAGGCCGGTGCGTGCACGCAGGAAATCGCAGAGCGCGGCATAGTCCGCGGGGGGCAGGCCCTCGGCAGGGATGTCGGCCACGCGCTCACCCGCCACGGAAACTGGAGCGCGCCGTGTCGACGGCGAAGGCCACGAAGGGATCGCCGGGGAAACGGCGGGCGAGCCGTTCCAGGCTCGACAGCGCCTCCGGACTGCCGGCCTCGGCCAGGGCCTCCACGGCTGCCAACCCGACATTGACGTCGGCGTCATGCTCCATCACCGCAGCCAGCCACGCCGCCCGGTCGGGATGGACGAGCCCGCCCAGCCCCTGCACCGCGAAGATGCGCAGGTCCGGGTCGGAATGGTCGAGCAGCGGCAGCAGCGCCGGTGCCGCCACGCCGGCCGGCATCTGCTGCAGGCTTTCCAGGACGGCATTCCGAAGGGCCGCGTCCTCGCGATCGAGGAAGGGGACCAGTGCCGCCGCCGCCGCCGGGCTGGCGATGCGGGCAAGCGCCGTCAGCACCGCCTCCCGGACGCCGGGATCGCCGTCGCCCTCGATCCGGCCTGCCAGGGCGGCGATAGCTGCCGGGCCGGGGTCCCCGGCCTGGCCGAGCGCATGCGCCGCCTGGCGCCGCACCGCCGGGTCGGCATCCCCGAGGCCAGCGAGCGCATCGGCCGTTCCCACGGACGCGCCCATGCCGTGATCATCCACATGCGGAACGGCGATGCCGGTTCCCGGCTTCTTCCTCACCAGCCCCATCGGGGATCCTCCTATCCTGCGCGCCGGCCGGCCGGAGCCAGCCATCGGATCAACTGTCCGGCGATCCGGTCGGACGGCAGGACGATTCCGGCACCGCCGCGCTTTATCAGTTCCTGCGGCATGCCGAAGACCACGGCGCTCTCTTCCGCCTCGGCGATGGTGCGGCCGCCGCGGGCATGCAGGTCGGCCATCGACGCGGCACCGTCGTTGCCCATCCCGGTCAGCAGCACGCCGACCAGCCGGTCCGGCGGCAGCAGGCGCATGGCGCTCATGACCAGGCGGTCGGCACTGGGGTGCCAGGGCCGGTCGGGGGAAGCCGGCACGCAGACGGCCTGCAGCCTGCCACCCCGACGGGCCAGTTCCAGATCCGCACCGCCGCGGGCAATGCAGACCATCCCCGGTTCCAGCACCGTCGCGCGGGACGCCTCGACCACGCTGAGCGCGCACATCTCGTCGAGCCGCCGCGCCAACGTCGCGGTGAAGGCGGGCGGCATGTGCTGGGCAACCACCACCGGCCAGGGGAAGCTGGCCGGCAGCAGCGGCAGAATGTCCTCGAGCGTGCTCGGGCCGCCGGTCGAAACCCCGACCAGCACCACCCCGGTCTCCACGCTCTCCGGAACGGCCGCCGCAGCGGCCGGCCTGGACATGGCGAAATCCTCGCCGGCGATACGGGCGCGGGCCAGCCGCAGCCGCTCGCGCAGCCCCCTCACCCGCCGCGGGCGGGAGGATGCCGCGGCGCGCACCGTTTCCACCAGCTCGCCGCCGATGCGCCCGATCGATCCGGCGGCCGGCTTCTGCACCGCCTCGACGGCTCCGAGGCGCAGGGCCTCCAACGTCTCCACGGCACCTTCGCCGGTCAGCGAGGACACCATGACCACCGGCTTGGGATGCTCCACCATGATGCGGGCGAGGCAGGAAAGCCCGTCCATTCCCGGCATCGTGACGTCCAGGGTCACCACGTCGGGGTCGAACAGCGGCATCCGGGAAAGCGCCTCCTCCCCGGATGCGGCGGTGTCGACCGTGAAGCCGGCCTCCCTCAGCACATCAGAGATCCGGCGCCGCATCAAAGCGGAGTCGTCAACAACCAGAACCTTCAGCACGCCATCCCCCATCCGCCCGTTCACCCGGACGGAACAAGCAGGCCGGCCAACCGGTCCATGTCGAGCAGGCTTTCCGGCTCCATCAGCAGGATCAGGCGCGAGCCGGCCACGCCGGCATCCTCCAGCGTCGCGACCTGCCGGATCAGGCGGCGCTGGGCCGCCGATACCGCGGGTGCCGGACCGATCCGTTCCGGCGGAATCGTGAACAGGCCGGACAGGCTGTCGACCATCAGGCCGACCCGCGCGGCCTCCGCGCCGCCATGCCCGACCACCACCACCCGGCATTGCGCAGCCCCGGCGCCAACGGCATCCGCTGCCGGCAGGTTCAGGAGGCGCCGCTGGTCGATCAGGGGCAGCACCTCGCCACGCAGGGTCAGCACACCGGTGACGAAGTCGGGGGCGTTGGGCAGCGGCGTGACGGCGTCCGGCCGGCGCAGAACCTCGCGGACCACCGAAACCGGCAGCCCGTACTCGACCCCGGCCAAGCGGAAGACGACGAAGCGCTCGCCCGCATGCCCAGCGCCCTCCTCGGCGATCGGTGCCGGTTTCATGCCCTTGCCATCCTCTTCGGCCGCTTGCCTGGCCGCTTGTCCCGCCGCTTGTCCCTCTGCGCCTCTGTCGGCGACCGCACCGTCGCCGAACGCCGCCCCATGGCGGAACAGCCGGTCCGCCGACAGGACCGACACCAGCCGGCGGCCCGCATCGGCCCGCGCGATGCCGTCAAGATCCTCGAATTCCGGTTCCCGGGCAAGCAGTGGAGGCACCGGATCGATCAACCCCGGGGCGATCCGCAGGATTTCAAGCACCTCGTCCACCAGCACCCCCACCGGCGCATGGCCAGTGCCGGCTTGCACCACCACGACGCGGCGGCCTGCGGACAGGGCGTCCGCCGCGTCTCCGGCACGGTCCAGCCCGAACAGGGCGCGCAACCCGACCAGCGGCAGCAACTGGTCGCGCACCGACATGACGCCCAGCAGATGCGCCCTGGCCCTGGCCATCCGTGCGACCTCGCGCGGGGCCGGCAGCACCTCCCGCACCCGGTCGACCGGAATGGCGAACTCCTGCCCGGCCACCCCGAAGACCAGCAGGGCGGCGTCGGTCCCGCCGGCGCCGGCGGGGCCGAGTGGCGCCAAGCCGGATCGGGGCGTCCCGATCGCGCCACCCGCCGCCTTGACCGGCCTTGCTGCCGCGGCATCGACATCGCCGAACTGGCGGTCGATCAGGAGACCGGTCTTCAGGATCGTGGCGGGACCCTCGCGAAGGACGCCGTCCAGCATCACGGGATCCACCATCGCCGACCGGGACCCATCGTCCTCCGTGGCGACCGGATCGATGTGGTCCGCGGAACTGTGCAGGATGCCGACCATCGCATCGACGGCAAGGCCGACCTGCTGCCCACGATGCAGGACAAGCACGACGCGTCTGCCCCTCGCTCCGGCGGGAGTGCCGCCGGCATGGCCCAGCGCGCGCGACAGGTCGAGCACCGGAACCGCCTCCCCCTGCCATTGCGCGAGTCCGTCGAGGCTGGAAGGACCCAGCGGGATGCGCAACAGGGCCGGCGGCCGGATCACCGCGCTCACGGCTGGCAGCGGCAAGGCAAGCCGCAGGTCCCCGACAGCCACCACCAGGAAGGCAAGGCCAGCCTCGCCAGCCTCATGGCCGGGCTCGTCCAGCAGCACGCCCACGTCCGAGGGGCCGGCCTCCGGCGGGATGGTCACGCGGCCCCCAGCAGGCTGTCGGCCATCGCCGCGATCTCCTCGATGGCCGAAGCCAGCTCTTCCGTGCCCTTGGCCTGTTCACGGGCCGCCTTGGCTGCCTCCGATGCGGCAAGATTGGCCGACGCCGCGGCTGCCGCCACCTGTTCGACACCGGTGCGGGTTTCGCGCAGGGCACCGCCGGTCTCGTCGGCGGCGTCCAGGATCTCGCGGCAGCCGACGGTGACCTGGCGCAGCTCCTGCGCACCCGCGGTGAGGGTGACGCCGAAGGCGCGATGGCGTGCGGTCTCGGTGACGGCGATGGTGGCCACGTCGTCGACGTCGCGGCGGACGCGCTGCATCTGGTCCTGGATGTCGCGGACGATGTCCTTCACCCGCTCGGCGCTGTCGGCGCTGTCGGCGGCCAGTTTGCGGATGTCGCCACTGACCACGGTGAAGCCCCGGCCGTAATCGCCGGCGCGCGCCGCCTCGATCGAACCGCTGACCGCCAACATGCCGGTCTGGATGGCGACGGTGGCGATCGCGTCCACCACCTTGTCGATGCGCCGGCCGATCCGCTCCAGGGCGTCGAGCCGTTCGGTTGCCCGGCGGGACGAATCGACCGCCTCCATCATGCCGTCGGCGAGCCGGCCGATGGTATCGCGCGTCTCGTCCAGCAGGCGCTCGAGAGAGGTGCAGCGGCCGACCGAATCCTTGGCCCGGCCGGACGCCAGCGTCGCGGCGGCATCGATCTCGGCGATGGCGGAGGCGAGCTGGTGGGTCGCCGCACTCTGGCTTTGGGCGCCGCCGGAAATCTGGCCGATCGCCGTCATGATCTGGGCGGCCGCACGATTGATCTCCTCGATCGCCGCGGACAGCTCCTCGGCCGCCGACGCTAGTTCCTCGGCCGCGATGGCAATGTCCGACGTCCCTTCCAACTCTTCGGCGAGGTCGGAGAGCTGCCCGGCTGCCCGCTGGCTCTGGTTCAGGGCGATGGCCTGCTCGCCCGCGGTCTTGAGCGCCTCCTCGGCCGCCGCCGACTGCTCCTCGGCACTGGCTGCGATGGTTTCCGCCCCCCGCAGCGCCTCGCGGGCCGCCTGGTCGGCTTCCACGGCGGCGCGGATGGTCTCCTGCGCGCCCTGGACGATCGCCGACATGTCGGTCCGCATGCCTTCAAGCTGGCGCGCGATGGTGCGGCCACGATCCACCTCGACCTTGGCGGCGTCGGAGGAGGCGACGATCCCGGCGGCGATGGCGGCAACCGCCTGCTGGACCTCGCCGACCATCGCCTGGATGTCGTTGGCGCTTCGTTCGGACCGCTCGGCAAGGGCCTGGACCTCGTCGGCGACGACGGCGAAGCCCTTGCCGGCCTCACCCGCCCGTGCCGCCTCGATGGCGGCGTTCAGCGCCAGCAGGGCCGTCTGGTCGGCAATGGCGGCGACGCTCTGCACGATGGTGCCGATCTCCGTCGCCCGCGATTCCAGGTCGCGCACGAGCCGGACCGAGGCCTCCTGCCGTTCCGCGGCACGAACGATGCCTTCGACGGACGAGAGGATCTGGGTGCTGACGTCCTTCAGGGTGGTCTGCAGCGTCTCCACCCGCAGCACGGCCTGTTCGGCGGTGTCGCGCGACCGCGTCAGCAATTCCGACGCGCGCCCGATCATGCGCTGCGACTGCTGGGTGGCGCCGGCCGACTCCTCGGCTCCGGCGGCGATCATCTCCATCGCGCGGCGAAGCTCCTCGGCGGCGGAGGCCGCCTGCGTGACGCCGCTCGCCAGTTCGGTCGAAGCGGCTGCAATGCCGCTGGCGGCCTTGCGCCGGCGCGAATCGGTACGGGCCCTGCGGCGGCTCGGATTGGCCGCGCCGATGCCGGGAGAGGCGGCTGCGGGCTGCATGGCCGCACCGCCGATCTCGAGGCCGTTCGCCCCAGCCTGGTCCGGACCGGCTTCGGTGTCGCCGGCGGCCCTGGCCCCGCCGGTGCGCGCCGTGTCGATCTTCGTCTTCTTGATAAGTGCCATTGTCCTCTTCCGCCTTCTTCGGCCGGTCCAAGCCCGGCCCATCCGGGAGTTACGCCACCATGCGCGTGATGAAGCGGCCGAGCGTCGCCTGAAACGCCTGGACAGAGCCAGCATCGAGCAGCAGGACGACGCGTCCTCCCACCATGGTCCCTTCGCCACCGGGAAGGGCGGCCCTCAGAGCGACATGGAACAGCACCGCCGCAGCCGCGTCCTCCGGCTTGCCGACCGACGCGGTCCCGTCGGCCGGCAGTTGGGCAGCGGCGCAGGTCCGGAGGATCGCCGCAGCCGGCCCGCGGAACACCAGGGGCAGGCCGGTGTCGACCGGCTCGCCCAGCAGGTTGGCGACCATGGCGAGCGTGCTGTTCAGGACGACGTTGCCAAGCTCCGCCAGCACCTCGTCCTCCAGTGCCGGGGCATCCTCGGCCGGGATGTCGGGTGGCAAGGCGGCCCGCACCAGGGGAAGGCTGCCGTCCTGCGGGACGACCAGCAGGGCGCAGCCGGCGAAAAGGCCGCCCAGCCTTTCCGAGATGCCGACCAGGGGCGGCGGCAGCGCCTGGTCGAGCAGGTCGGCCACGTCGGCGGGCGACACGATCTCGACCGACGGCACGGAGAGCGTCACCAGTCCGCCCAGCATGCGGCCGAGCGCCGTCGACGCCTTCCCGATGCCGATGTTGCCCAGTTCGGCGAGCGCGTCGCGCTCCAGATCACTCAGTGTCGCAGCCGCGCTCATTCCTGCGTGGCGCCGGCCTGCGGGGGACGGCGGGGCGGCAGCATGGCCGACCCCAGGAAGCGGACCATCTGCTCCTCCTCCAGCGGCTTCGGCATGAAGGCGGCACCGACCGCACGTATTCCGGCAACCACGGCATCCTGCGCATTGGCGGTGATGACCGCGATATGGACGCCCGGACGCGAACTGCGCAGCTTGGCGGCGGTCTCCACGCCGTTGTCGCCGGGCATGTTGTAGTCGATGATCGCGATATCCACCGGCGTGCTCTCCAGCGTCCGGAAGAGTTCGTCACCGTTGGCAGCCTCAACCACCGTCCAGTCGGGCTTGTTGCGCAAGACCATCGCCCGCACATGCATGCGCGAAAGCTTGCTATCGTCCACAATGATTACGGTCTTACCCAAGATATACGCCCTTTGTATGAATTCGCCGCAAGGCGCCGAATTTCGCGCAAGTATACAGGATGATCGGCAACGCGCCAGCACATCGAACGCCCCGCCGGCGATGTTTGCCGCGCGACGGCATTTGCACGAGAAGCCGCCTGCCCGGGCATGGTATCGGTGGTGCGGGAGACGGCCTTGCAGGCGGTCGCCCATCCGTCCATCGCATCGCCCGCCGCCCCCATGCCGCCTCCCGGCCCCGCCGATCGATCTCCTCACACCCCCCGCGACTTGGCCGCCCGTCTCGGCGAGGCGCTTTCCCGGCACCGCGCCGGGGAGCTCGACGCGGCGGAGCGCGGCTACCTTGCGGTCCTGGCCGCCGGCGGGGGCGGCGATCGCGTCCAGGGCGACGCATACCACCTTCTGGGCGTCCTCATGCACCAGCGCGGCCGGAACGACGAGGCGGTTCGGCTGATCGGCACCGCCATCTCCCGGCAGGGCGGCGTTGCGGAATACCATGCCAATTTCGGGCTCGCGCTGCACGCGCTGGGACGGCTGGACGAGGCGGAGGCCGCCTACCGTCGGGCGCTCGACCTGAGGGAGGCGTATCCGGAGGCCCACAACAGCCTGGGCAGCGCCCTGCAGGAGCGGGGACGGCTGGAGGAGGCGGCATGGCACTACCGCCGGGCGCTGGATCTGCGCGGCGGCTATGCGGAAGCCTGGGCCAATCTCGGTACGCTGCTTCGCGCGCAGGACGCCTGCGCGGAGGCCGAGACGGCGCTGCGCCGGGCTTTGCGTCTCGATCCCGACCATGTCGCGGCGCTGACCAACCTCGGGGTGGTGCTGAAGGAGACCGGACGCCTGGCCGAAGCGGAGGCGGCCCATGGCGATGCGTTGCGGCTGGCTCCCGGCGACGCCGAGACGCTGGTGAATCTCGCGCTGCTGCGCGAGGCACAGGGACGCGGCGGCGAGGCCGAAGCGCTCTATCGCCAAGCACTGGCGCAGGCGCCTGGATTCGCCCTGGCGCGCTGGAACCTGGCGCTGCGGCTGCTCGGCGGCGGCCGGCTGGCCGAAGGGCTGGAGGAGTATGAGGCGCGCTTCGCCTCCCGCCGCGTTTCGGCCGGGCGCAGCCTCGCCCTGCCGGAATGGGACGGCCGGACGGAGGTCCGGCGCCTACTGGTCTGGCGTGAGCAGGGGCTGGGCGACGAACTGATGTTCGGCACCGCCCTGCCCGACTTGGCGGCGCGGCTGGGGCCGGACCGGCTGGTGGTCGAGGTCGACCGACGGCTGGCCGGGCTGGTCGGCCGTGCCCTGCCCGGTGTTGCGGTGCGGCCGGAAACCCCGGCGCCCGCCGATGCCGACGCGCATCTGCCGATGGGGTCGCTGCCGCGCTTGCTGCGGCGCAGCCTGGCCGGCTTCCCGCCGCGGACAGCCTGGCTGGCGCCCGATCCGCGGCGGGCGGCGGCATGGCGGGAACGGCTGGCGACCCTCGGCCCCGGCCTGCGTGTCGGCATCTGCTGGGGCAGCCAGAACATGCTGGGCGAGCGCAAGGCGTCCTACACCGCGCTCGCCGGCTGGGCGCCACTGCTGACCTTGCCGGGTCTGCAGGCCGTGACGCTCCAATATGACGGGCGCGAGGCGGAGATCGCCGAGGTGGAGGCCGGCTTGGGCATCCGCATCCACCGCTGGCCGGACATCGACCTGAAGAACGACCTGGAGGGGGTGGCCGGGCTGATCTCGTCGCTCGACCTCGTGGTCACGGTGGCAAGTTCGGTCGGCGAGATGGCCGGGGCGCTGGGGGTGCCGGTGTGGCGCTTCGGCCCGGGCGGCGACTGGACGGCGCTCGGCACCGGGGTCCGCCCTTGGTTCCCGTCGATGCGGCTGTGGAGCGCCCAGCCGGGGGAGGACTTGGCCGGCGTGCTGACCCGCATGGCGGCGGAACTCCGCCGGATGGCACCCTCACCCGCCGCCCCGGTCGAGGCCAGGGCGGTGGCGGCGTGGCTGGCCGAGGCGCAGGCCATGCATGGGGAGGGGCGCTGGCCGGAGGCGGAGAAAGCCTACCAGCGGATCCTCGACCTGGGGGGCGAGCTTCCGGCGGCGCTGGAGGGCTATGGCTGGCTCGGCTTCGAGGCGGGCCGGCCCGACATCGCGGTCACCCTGCTGACCCGCGCGCTGGCCGCGGAGCCGAGCGCAATCCGCCACAAGCGCCGCGCCCTGGCGCATCAGGCCCTGGGCGCCGCGATGGAGGCGGAGGCGGACTGGCAGGCAGCCGCCGCGCTGGCCCCCGCCGATGTGGAGGCCTGGGGCAATCTCGGCGCCCTGCGCCTGACCCGCGGAGCAGCCGCCGAGGCCGCCGAGGCCACCGGCCTGGCGCTGCGCCATGCCCCCTTCCATGCCGGCCTGTGGACCAACGCCGGCCTTGCCCGGCAGGCGATGGACGGCGACGGCGAACCGGCCTTCCGCCGGGCGCTCGCCCTCGACCCGGCGCAGGCTGATGCCTGGATCGCCCTGTCCGCCGCAGCCCTGCGCGACTCCGGCGGCGCCCTGGCGACGGAGCGTGCCGCCGGGCGGGCGCTGGCGCTTCGCCCGGGCGACCCGGCGGCGGCCGGCAATCTCGGGCTGGCAGCCCTGGCGCTCGACCGGCCGTCACAGGCGGTCGCCCATCTGCGCCTTGCCCTTCGGGGCCGGCCGGGCGACCCCGCCCTGCTCGGCAACCTCGCACTGGCGCTGGAGCGGGCGGACGACGCCGATGCCGCCGGGCTCGCCTGGTGGCGGGTGATCCTGCTCGCCCCTGGAAGCGGGCCGGGCTGGGCCGGGCTTGCCGACCTCCGGCAGCGGCAGGGCCGGCCCGACGCGGCGCTCAAGGGCTGGGGCCGGGCACTGGCGCTGGAACCCCGGCGGGCGGAGTGGCGCTACAATCTCGGCAACGCGCTGCATGCCGCCGGCCGATCCGCCGAGGCCGTCGACGCCTACCGGCGCGCGGCGGAGGACGATCCCGACCTGACGCTCGCCACGTTCAACCGCGGCTATGCGGCCCTGGCGCGCGGCGACCTCGCCGCCGGCTGGACGGGACTCGAAGCGCGGTTCGCCGCCGGACGCGCCCAGCCCGACCGCCGCTTCCGCATCCCGCCCTGGGACGGCGGCGACCCGGCGGGCAGGACGGTTCTGGTCTGGCGCGAACAGGGGGTGGGCGACGAGCTGATGTTCAGCGGCTGCTACCCCGACCTGATCGCCCGTGCCGGCCGGGTGATCGTGGAATGCGAACCGCGGCTGGTGGCGCTGTTCGCCCGGTCCTTCCCGCGGGCCCTGGTTCGCGCGGCCACCGCAGTTGCGGCTGTCGGCGATCCAGCCAGGGGCGATCTGGCCACGGGCGATCCGCTCGACGCCGACTGCCATGTCGCGGCAGGATCGCTGCCGCTGCACCTGCGGCGGCACCTGTCGGACTTCCCTGCGGCGGGCGGCTGGCTGCGGGCGGAAGAGAGGGAAGTGGAGCGCTGGCGGGGGTGGCTGGCTGGGGACACCGGCCGCCGCCCGTCGGGGGAGGATGGGTGGGGGGATCCGCCCATGCTGTCCATCGGCATCTGCTGGCGCAGCGGGCTGCGCGGTGCGATGCGCGACGCCAACTACACGACGCTCGACCGCTGGGCGCCGATCCTCACCCTGCCGGGGCTGCGGCTCGTCAACCTGCAATATGATGATTGCGACGCCGAACTGGCCGAGGCCGAAGCCCGCTTCGGGGTCACCATCCGCCGCCCGCCGCTCGACCTGAGGAACGACCTGGACGGGGCGGCGGCGCTGACCACGGCGCTGGATCTGGTGGTTTCCGCCGGAACGTCGGTGGCGGAGATGGCCGGCGCGCTCGGCGTGCCGGTGTGGCGGATCGGGCCGGGCGGGGACTGGACGGCGCTGGGCGCCGGCTGCCGGCCCTGGTACCCGTCGATGCGCCTGTTCGCGCCGCGACCGGGGGCAACGCTCGGCGACGCGCTGTGCGACGCCGGGCGCGCCCTTGACGCACTCAGGCTGCCCGGAGCCCTCAGAACGCGGGGATGACCGCGTTCTTGAACTTGGTGAGGATGAAGTCCTTCACCGCCGGGTCATGATAGGCCTTCACCAGGGTGGCGACCCAGGGCTTGTCCTTGTCGGCCTTGCGCACCGCGATGATGTTGGCGTAGGGGCTCTCCGCCGCCTCGCGGGCGATGGCGTCCTTGACCGGATCGATGCCGGCCTCCAGCGCGAAGTTGGTGTTGATGGCGGCGGCGGTCACGTCGTCCAGGGAACGCGGGAGCTGCGCGGCGTCGAGTTCGACGATCTCCAGCTTCTTGGGATTCTCGACGATGTCGATCGGCGAGGCCTTCAGCGTGCCGCCGTCCTTCAGCTTGATCAGCCCCTTGGCCTGGAGCATCAGCAGCACGCGGCCGCCGTTGGTCGGGTCGTTGGGGATGGCGAACTTGGCCCCGGCCGGCAGCTCCTCCAGGCTCTTGACCTTCTTGGAATAGATGCCGATCGGGTAGACCACCGTCTTGCCGACGCTGACCAGGTCGAAGCCGCGGTCCTTCACCTGGTTGTCCAGGTAGGGCTGGTGCTGGAAGCTGTTGGCGTCCAGGTCACCGTCGGCCAGCGCCTGGTTCGGGATGACGTAGTCGGTGAATTCCAGGATCTGGATGTCCAGGCCGTCCTTGGCGGCGATGGGCTTGACCGCCTCCAGGATCTGGGCATGCGGGCCGGCGGTGACGCCGACCTTGATCGCCTCGGCGGACGCGCCCCATGCGATGGCGAAAGTGGCGGCGCCGGCCAGCAGGGAAGCCAGCGAACGGAAGCGCAGCATCTCGAACACTCCTCAGGATTTCAAATTGCGTTTGTTGACGCGGCGGGCGATCAGGTCGCCCGTCGATTGCACGATCTGCACCAGCACGATCAGCACCACGACCACCGCCAGCATCACCTCCGGCAGGAAGCGCTGGTAGCCGTAGCGGATGCCGAGATCGCCCAGGCCGCCGCCGCCGACGGCGCCGACCATGGCCGAATAGCCGATCAGGCTGACCGCCGACAGGGTCAGGCCGGAGACGATGCCCGGCAGGGCTTCCGGCAGCAACACCTTCCTGATGATCTGGAACGGGGTGGCGCCCATCGCCTGCGCCGCCTCCACCAGTCCGCGGTCGACCTCGCGCACGGCGTTCTCGACCACCCGGGCGATGAAGGGGGCGGCGGCCACCGTCAGCGGCACGATGGCCGCGGTGGTGCCGATCGAGGTGCCGGCGACCAGCCGGGTGAAGGGGATGATCGCCACCACCAGGATGATGAAGGGGGTCGAGCGGGTCATGTTCACCACCGCGCCCATCACCTTGTTGAAGGCGAAGCTCTGCAGCAGCTCGCCGCGGCCGGTGACGGCCAGCAGCACCCCGATGGGCAACCCGATCAGCGTCCCGATGACGCCCGACACCGCCACCATGTGCAGCGTGTCGACCAGCCCCTTGATCAGCAGGTCAATGATTTGCGGGGAGAGCATGGCCCAACACCTCGACACCCAGATTGTTTTCTCTCACCAGCGCCATGGCGGCCTCGACCTTGGCACCGTCGCCCAGCGCCTCCACCACCAGCGTGCCGAAGGGTGCGCCCTGGATCTCGTCGATCTGGCCATGCCAGATGTTCAGGTCCAGGTCCAGCCGGCGGCTGATGGCGCTGATGACCGGCGTCGTCGCCTTCTCGCCAGTGAAGGTGATGCGCAGCACCGGGGTGCTGCCGGGCGCGGGCTGGTGCGACAGCCGGTCGCGCAGGCTGTCCGGGATGCCGCGGTTGATGACCGGATCGATGAAGCTGCGGGTGGTGGGGTGCTGCGGATGGGCGAAGATGTCGAACACCGGTCCCTGCTCGATCACCCGCCCGCCTTCCATCACCGCCACCTTGTGGCAGATCTCCTTGATGACGGCGATCTCGTGGGTGATCAGCACGATGGTCAGGCCGAGCCGCCGGTTGATGTCGGCCAGCAGGTGGAGGATCTGGGTCGTCGTCTCGGGGTCGAGCGCGGAGGTCGCCTCGTCCGACAGCAGCACCTTGGGCTTGCTGGCGAGCGCGCGGGCGATGCCGACGCGCTGCTTCTGGCCGCCCGACAGCTCCGCCGGATATCGGTTGCGCTTGTCGGCCAGCCCGACGAGGTCGAGCAGCGGTTCCACCGTCCGGCGGATGTCCGCCTTGGGCGTGCCCGCCAGTTCCAGCGGCAGCGCCACGTTGTCGAAGACGGTCCGCGAGGACAGCAGGTTGAAGTGCTGGAAGATCATGCCGATCGAATGGCGCGCCCGGCGCAGCTCCCCGGCCGACAGGGCTGTCATCTCCACGCCGTCCACCATGACGCTGCCCGAGGTCGGCGTCTCCAGCAGGTTGACGGTGCGCAGCAGCGTGGATTTGCCTGCACCCGAACGGCCGATGATCCCGAACACCTCGCCGCGGGCGATGGAAAGGTCGATGTCGGCGAGCGCCTGGACCGGCGCGCCGCCGCCGCGGGCGGCGTAGGTCTTATGAAGGTTTGTTAGCGTTATCATCTTTTATTCGACAAAGGGGGACGTCCAGCGTCCCCCAGCCCCTTCACCAGGTCGGAATGATGGAACCGTTGAACCGCGTTTCGATAAATTGCCGTACTTCGGGCGAACGATACAGCGCAATGAAGCGATTGATCGTCGGGTCTTCCATGCGATCCCTGCGGACCGCCCACACCAGGTTCCATCTCGACTGGTCGTCCTCCAGAAGCAGGGCTTTCTTCGGGTCCAGCCCGGCCAGCACGGCATAGTTGAGGGTGATGACCGAGGCGTCCACGTCGTCGAGCGAACGCGGCAACTGCGCTGCGTCCAACTCGACCAGTCTGATCCCCTTGGGATTCACGACGTCGGCGACGGTGGTGTTCAGACCCGCCCCCTCCTTCAGCCCGATCACCCCGGCCTTGGCCAGCAGGAACAGGGCGCGGGCTCCGTTCGTGGGGTCGTTGGGGATCGATACGCTGGCGCCGGGCTTGAGGTCGGCGAGCGACGTGGCCTTGCTGCTGTAAACCCCCATCGGCACCACCACGCTCCTGGCGACCGGGACGATGTCATAGCCGCGCTGCTTCACCTGGTTGTCCAGGAAGGGCTGGTGCTGGAAGTTGTTGGCGTCGATCTCGCCGGCCTGGAGCGCGGCGTTGGGCATGTTCCAATCGGTGAATTCGATCACCTCCGCCTCGATGCCCTCCTTGGCGGCGAGCTTGGCGGTGTATTCCAGGATCTCACCGTAGGGACCGGCGGAGACGCCGAGCTTCAGCGGAGCGGCAACGGCCGAGGCGGCGGAGAACAGCCCGGCGGCCAGGGCCGCCGAGATCAGGATGCGCTTCATGGGAACGTTCCTTCGGGATTTCGGCGGCGGTCAGCGCTGCCGGGTTTCGGGCAGCCGGCTGTAATGCCGATGGGCGGCGCGCTGGGCCTGTCCGACATCGCGGAAGACGCGGCGGTCGAGATCGCGGAAAGCCCAGTCGGACACGAAGAAGGTGAAACCGCCGCGTTCGGCGACGACGATGCCGGCGGACCGGCCCTGGACCTCGATGGCATAGGCGCTGGCGTGGGTCATGGCGAAGGACTCCCCTCGGCGCGGCCAGCCCCGGATTTACGGGCGCGGAGCGGGCGGCGCGGCAACTGTTCGGATCGGGCGGATGAGCGGAACGGGCGCTGTGTCTTGGGCCGCAGGGTCAGCGGCAACACAGGCCCGGGCGCATCATGCAGGCCCGGAAGGCGATCCGAAGGGCGCGTGGGGGAGCGGAAACTCTCAGGGTCATTCCGGCCTTTCCTTCTTGACGAGGTCCACGACCGGCATCGTGGCGCTTTAGCGTTTGGTGACGCGGCGCAAGCTGCAGAAGTCAAATTGCCGCGGGATGCCCGAGCCGGGCGTCCATGGAGATTTATCTACCCTTAAGATGGAGTTCAGTCAAAGCGTATTTTCATGTTTGTGTGAAATAAGCAGATCAGCATATAGAAAATGTGAAAATTGCCGCGGGCCAAGGCGGCAGGTGACGGGCGCGTGGAATGTGCTATCTATCGCGTCTGCGGTTCACCCGGGGGCGCTGCCGTACCCCCGGCGATCCATCCGAGGAGAGTGTTTTGTCCGCCGATACCAGCGTCCAAGGGGTGACGGCCACCATAGTGCCCGCCGCACCGGTCGATGACCACCTGGTGCTCGCCCTGCCCAAGGGCCGCATCCTGAAGGAGCTGCGCCCGCTGCTGTCCCATGCCGGCATCCATCCGGAGCCGGCCTTCGACGACGAGAAGAGCAGGCTTCTGCGCTTCGCCACCAACGTTCCGAACCTCAGCATCATCCGCGTCCGCTCCTTCGACGTGGCGACCTTCGTCGCCTTCGGCGCCGCCCATCTGGGCGTGGCGGGCAACGACGTGCTGATGGAGTTCGACTATCCGGAAATCTACGCGCCCCTCGACCTCGGCATCGGCGCCTGCCGCCTGTCGGTCGCCGAGCCGGCGGAGATGGTGGAGAGCGACGATCCGTCGCGCTGGAGCCATGTGCGCGTCGCCACCAAGTACCCCGAGGTGACCAAGCGCCACTTCGCCGCCCGCGGCGTACAGGCCGAGTGCGTCAAGCTGAACGGGGCCATGGAACTGGCCCCCACGCTGGGCCTGTGCCGCCGCATCGTCGATCTGGTCTCCACCGGCTCGACTCTGAAGGCCAACGGGCTGGTGGAGGTCGAGCACATCGCCGACGTCACCTCGCGCCTGATCGTCAACCGCGCCGCCTTCAAGACGCGGACGGCCGAGATTTCGCAGTGGATCGATAGGATTCGGGAGGCGGTGAATGCCCGTCAGGCTTGATGTTCGCGATACGGGCTTCGCTGCCGGCTTCGAGGCGCTGCTGCACGCCAAGCGCGAGGCGAGCGAGGATGTCCAGACGCTGGTCGCCGGGGTGATCGAGCAGGTGCGCGCCCGCGGCGACGCGGCGCTCATCGACTACACCGCGCGCTGGGACCGCCTGACGCTGACCGCCGGCACCCTGCGCATCGGCCGCGACGAGATCGATGCCGCGACGGCCAAATGCTCGGCCGAGACGCTGGAGGCGCTCGACCTCGCCGCAGCGCGGATCGAGGAGTTCCACCGCCGCCAGATCCCCGAGGTCACCGACTACCGTGACGCCGTCGGGGTGCGGCTGGGCGCGCGCTGGACGCCGGTCGGCGCCGTCGGCCTCTATGTGCCGGGCGGCACCGCCTCCTATCCCTCCTCGGTCCTGATGAACGCGTTGCCGGCGAAGGTCGCCGGCGTGGAGCGCGTGGTCATGGTGGTGCCGACGCCGGACGGGGCGATCAACCCGCTGGTGCTGGCCGCGGCCAAGCGCTGCGGCATCGACGAGATCTACCGCATCGGCGGCGCCCAGGCGGTGGCGGCGCTGGCCCACGGAACGGCGACGATCCGGCCGGTCGACAAGATCGTCGGCCCCGGCAACGCCTTCGTCGCCGCCGCCAAGCGGCAGGTCTACGGCCTGGTCGGCATCGACAGCATCGCCGGTCCGTCGGAGATCCTGGTGGTGGCCGACGGCCGCAACGACCCGGCCTGGATCGCCATGGACCTGCTGTCTCAGGCCGAGCACGACACCTCGGCCCAGTCGATCCTGATCACCGATGACGGGGATTTCGCCGATGCGGTCGCCGCGGCGGTCGACCGGCACCTGGAGACGCTGCCCCGCAGCGCGATCGCCGGCGAGAGCTGGCGCGAGCATGGCGCCATCCTGCTGGTCGGCGACCTGGCGGCCGACGCCCCCGCCCTGGTCGACCGGCTGGCACCGGAGCACCTGGAGCTGGCGGTGGAGGATCCGGACGCGCTGGCGGCGCGGATCCGCAATGCCGGCGCCATCTTCCTCGGCCGCTATACGCCGGAGGCCATCGGCGACTATGTCGCCGGTCCCAACCACGTGCTGCCGACGGCACGCAGCGCCCGCTTCTCCTCCGGCCTGAACGTGCTGGACTTCATGAAGCGGACGACCTTCGTCGCCTGCGACGCCGACAGCCTGAAGGCGATCGGTCCGGCGGCGGTGACGCTGGCGATGGCCGAGGGGCTGGAGGCGCACGCGCGGTCGGTGGCCCAGCGGCTTCCCGGCCAGCCGGGCGGTGACGGCGGGCGGCTGGGGACGGGCGGCTGAAGACGGTTATGAACGGCAACTGGACCGGCGGCGGAGGCGGAGCGTGACGACGGCGAAGCACAAGCGGCGCATCACCCATGTGACGCTCGACGAGCGGACGGTCGTCCGCCGCAAGCCCGAGGTGGAGCACGAGCGCGCCGTCGCCATCTTCGACCTGCTGGAGGACAACGAGTTCTGTCCCTGCGACTTCGCGGAGGATGGTCCCTACCACCTGCACCTGTCGATCGAAGACAACCGCTTGGCCTTCGACATCCGGCGCGAGGACGGCAGCGAACTCGACAAGGTGACCCTTCCCGTGACCAGCTTCCGGTCGATCGTGAAGGACTATTTCCTGATCTGCGAGAGCTACTACGCCGCCATCAAGAAGTCGACGCCGTCCCAGATCGAAGCCATCGACATGGGACGCCGCGGCCTGCACAACGAGGGGTCCGAAATGCTGCGCGAACGGCTTTCCGGCAAGGTGGAGATGGATTTGCAGACGGCGCGCAGGCTGTTCACGCTGATCTGCGTCCTGCATATCCGCGGCTGACGGCACGGGCGGCGCATGGCCATGGCGGCGACCCCGGTCCTCACCCCCCTGCCGGTGACGAGCGTCCTGTTCGCCTGCACCTACAACATGATCCGGTCGCCGATGGCGGCGGCGATGATGCGCCATTTCCACGGCAGCCGCGTCTATGTCGATTCGGTCGGCGTGCGCGAGGGCGACGAGGTCGATCCCTTCGCCGTCGCGGTGATGGAGGAGATGGGCATCGACCTGTCCAAGCACCGCTGCCGGACCTTCGAGGATCTGGAAGACACCAACTTCGACCTTATCGTCTCGCTGTCCCCCGAGGCCCAGCACCGCGCCATCGAGATGACGCGCACCATGGCGTGCGACGTGGAGTTCTGGAACACCTTCGATCCCACGCTGGTCGACGGCACCCGCGATGCCATGCTGGAAGCCTACAGGACGGTGCGCGACGGGCTGCTGGCGAAGCTGAAGCAGCGCTTCCCGTTGACCCGCGGCCCGACCGTGTGAAAGGCTGACCGGAGGACGGCGGCGCAGCCTCGCGGGTTCCCGCCGCACCCGCCTCGCGGGTGATCAGGGAGGCGCTTGCGCAACTTTCCGAGCCGCAGATGTTTCCCAACCGCCCTTTGCCGTCTTATTGAGCTGTATCATCGCCGCCCGCCACACGTTGTTCTAGGGTCCGACCACCGCCGAACACTCCCGCGGAGAACTCGCCGCCCATGTCCTCCGGTCTGCTGCCACGCCTCGTCCGCGCCTTCAGCCCGCACAGCCTGCGCGGGCGCCTCATGGGTGTGGTGCTGGCCTCGCTGGCACTGCCGCTGGTTGGTGCGCTCTATCTCGCCGACCAGCAGCTCGACGACCGGATCGTCGCGGCCCGCGAGTTGACCCTCCACTTGGCGGCGGACGGGGTCGAGCGGCAACGCGACCTGATCGGTGAGGCGCGCAACCTGCTGGGCGTGCTGTCGCTCGTTCCGGCGATCCGCAATGCCACCCCGTCCGACACCGACGGCTGCGTCGCCACGCTGGCGCCGATGCCGCGCCAGCACCGTTGGACCACCGGCGTCTGGCTGGCCGATGCGGACGGCAACATCATCTGCGACACCACCGGACCCGGCGCCGGCATCTCCCTGCACGAGCGCGAGTATTTCCAGCGCGTGATCGAAACGCGTAGCTGGGTCGTCAGCGACTTCATCATGGGCAAGCGCTCGCTGAAGCCGCTGATCATCGTCGCCAGCCCGATCATCGAGGATGGGCGGATCGTCCGCGTCATGGGCGTGGCGGTCGACCTGACCTGGCTGACCGAACTGGTCAAGGTGTTGAAGCAAGCCGACGCGCGGGTGATGGTGCTGGACCGCCATGGCGTGATCGTCGCCCGCCAACCAGATCCGGAGGGCTGGCTGAACCGCAACATCGGCCAGATGCCGCACATCCAGCGCATGCTGAGGGAGCGCAACGGCACCCTTGACGCCGAGAGCGCGGACGGCCGTGGACGCCTGTGGGCCTTCCGCCACTCCGACGAGACCGACACCGTCTTCGCCGTCGGCATGCCGACCGCCCCGATCATCGCCGAGGCCAGGCGCGACCTGTGGCAGAGCCTGGGACTGCTCGCCGTTGCCGCGCTGCTCAGCGTCACGGCGCTGTGGACGCTGCTGCGCGCCTCCGTCCTGCGCTGGGTGTGGGAACTGGGCAGCGCCGCGACCCGGATCGGCGACGGCGGCGGCGGAACGGTGATCGAGGCCGACCGGGCCCCCAACGAGTTCCGCGTCGTTTCCCACGCCTTCAACAACATGTCGCGCCGCCTCAAGCAACGCGAACAGGAACTACGCGCCGCCATGGAGGAGGCGCGTGCCGGCAGCCGCGCGAAGGAGGATTTCCTCGCCACCATGAGCCACGAGATCCGGACGCCGATGAACGGCGTGATCGGGTTCGCGGAGATGTTGCTGGAAACCCCGCTGACCGCCGAACAGCGGCGCTACGCTTCGCAGGTGCGCGATGCCGGCCGGTCGCTGTTGACCGTCATCAACGACGTGCTCGACCTGTCGAAGCTGGAGGCAGGGCGGCTCGACCTTGTCAGCGTGCCCTTCCGCCTGGACGATCTGGCCGACCGCTGCGTGGCCATCGTCCGGCTCGACGCCGAGCAGAAGGGGCTGGAGATGCAGATCTCCATCTCCGCCGCCGCGCGGGGCTTCGTCATGGGCGATCCCGACCGACTGCGCCAGATCCTGCTGAACCTGCTGGGCAACGCGGTGAAGTTCACCGACCGGGGATCGGTGCGGCTGACGGTCAAGTCGATCGACGATCCGGCCCGGCCCGGCGGCCGGCTGTGCACGATCACCGTCACCGACACCGGCGTCGGCGTCCCGGCGGATCGGCAGCGCGACCTGTTCCAGCGCTTCACCCAGATCGAACGTGGCCGTGGCGGCACCGGCCTCGGGCTGGCCATCTGCCGCCGGCTGGTCGAGTTGATGGGCGGTGAGATCGGGATGGAAAGCACCCCCGGCTCCGGCAGCACCTTCTGGTTCTCGCTTCCGCTGCAATCAGCCGGCAGCGCGGCGGTCCAGCCGGAGATCGGCGCCCTCCTGCGCGCCGAACCGGAAGGCCGCGGAGTTCGTATCCTCCTGGCCGAGGATCTGCCGATGAACCGCGACCTGGCGGTGACCATGCTGACCAAGGCCGGCCACCGGGTCGATGCCGTCGCCGACGGGGCGGCCGCCGTGGCCGCCGTGCAGGACAGCCCCTATGACATCGTGCTGATGGACGTCCAGATGCCGGTGATGGACGGCCTGGAAGCCACCCGCCGCATCCGCGCCCTGCCGGGGCCGGCCGGCCACATTCCCATCCTGGCCCTGTCCGCCGGCGTCCTCCAGGTGGAGGTCGAACGTTGCCTGCAGTCCGGCATGAACGCGCACTTGGCCAAACCGCTGGAAAAGGCCAAGTTGCTGGCCGCCATCGAGCGCTGGGCCGGAAGGGCCGATGCGGCGGCGGAGGAGGAGGCGGAAGAGGGGGCAGGGCCGGCGAAGAGGGAAGCGGACGACAGGGTCGAGTTCGCGTCCCATGATGCCGCGCAGCCCGGCCAGGCCGCCGCGGCGGGAGACGGCGCCGGTGACCGCGAATCGCAGTTGATCGCGCACGGTTGAGCGGTTGGTGCTATACTGGGGCGAGCAGCCTGCCTCCGGCAGGGTGCCGCCAGTATCCAGCGAGTTCTGTCCCATGAAGGTTGCGCAGCCTCCCCTTGCGCCAATCCCGGAACGGAAGCCCGATCCGACCACCTCCCCGGCGATGCCGGCCGGGGAGCCGTCCTTTCGCGAGACGCTGAGACGGACCGCCGTCTCCGGCACGCAGGGTGCACCGGCAGGCCAGCCCGCCGACGGCCCGAAGACGCCGCCACTGCCGCGGACCAAGCCCGCAATGCCGGTCCGGCTGGCCGATGGCACGGACGTCCCGCTTCCCACGGCCAAGCCGATGGTTCCCATCCGTCTGGCCGATGGCAGCACCGCGCCCTTTCCGACTGCCAAGCCCGACAGCCCGCTTCGCCTGGCCACGGCCTCGCCGACCGCTCCCAACCCGGCGGCCTTCCCCTCGCCCCTCCCCGGCCGGAAGCCGGCAGCGCCCGCCGCCCCGGCCACATTCCCGGCGGTAAGGACTGCGTCAGACGCTGCCGTTGCGGCAGCGGTCGAGGGATCGACCGCTGCCCGGGTGGTTGTCGCCGCCCAGCAGGTCGCTGGGCCGTCAGGACACAGCTTCACCGCCATCCTCGCCCAGGCGACCCAGGAGAGCGGGCTGGACAGTACGGCGAAGAACAGCCGCAGTTCGGCCGCCGGCCCCTTCCAGTTCCTCGAATCGACATGGCTCGACCTGTTCCGTCGCCACGGCGCCGCCTATGGTCAGGGCGATCTGGCCTCGCAAATTCAGGTGAGCAACGGCGTGTCGACCGTCAGGGATCCGGCTGTGCGCCGCCGGATCCTCGACCTGCGCCATGACGTGGACCTGTCGGCAGGCATGGCAGCCCGCTATCTGTCCGAAGGACGGGAGGCGTTGGAAAAGAGGCTTGGACGTCCGGCAAGCGAAAGCGAGAGCCGGATCGCCTATGTGCTGGGGGTGGGTGGGGCCGCCAAACTGATCCGCACCGCCGAATCGAACCCGCGCGCCATCGCGGCAGACCTGCTTCCGGCCGCCGCCGCCGCCAACCATCCGCTTTTTCACGACCGCGCGAGCGGCCGTGCGCTGACCGCCTCGGAGACGGTCGCCCGGCTCAACCGCCGCATGGAAACCGACCAGCGCGAGATGTTCGCCGCCATCGGCCGGGCCGTTGAGCAGCCTCGCCGTTTGGACGAAGGCGGCGCCTCTCCACTCAACCCGTATCAGTCGGTCTGACGGTTCGGAACAAGCCCCGGTGCAACGCCGCAGCCCAGCAACGCGGGGCTGATCCGCGTCTCTGGGCTGCGGCCGAACGTGCCTGCGGTGGGAATCCCCCTTGACCCGGCGGCCCGGGAAGGTCAGTTATTGCCGCGAAACTTTTTGGGACGGACTTAAGGGCCAATGGCAAAAGAAGATCTGATCGAGTTTTCCGGGACCGTCGTCGAATTGCTTCCGAACGCGATGTTCCGGGTGAAGCTCGACAACGATCACGAGGTTTTGGCGCATACCTCCGGCAAGATGCGCAAGAACCGGATTCGCGTCCTGGCGGGTGACCGCGTCAACGTGGAAATGACGCCGTACGACCTGACCAAGGGCCGAATCACCTTCCGGTTCAAGTAGCATCCTTGCCGCATCGCTGTATCCCGTGACGATCCCGTCCAAGGTGCCCCGGCTGGTGCTGGCTTCGGCCTCGCCCCGCCGGCTCGACCTGTTGCGCCAGATCGGCATCGTGCCCGACACGGTCGACCCCGCCGATCTCGACGAAACACCGATAGCGGATGAGCTTCCGCCCCAGCACGCCTTGCGGCTTGCGGGGGAAAAGGCGTCCTGCGTCGCCGCGCGCCATCCCGATTCGTGGATCCTCGCCGCCGACACCGTCGTCGCCTGCGGCCGCCGCATCCTGCCGAAAGCCGAGCGGGAGCAGGAGGCACGGCGCTGTCTCGCGCTGCTGTCCGGGCGGCGGCACCGGGTGCTCGGCGGCATCGTGCTGCTGGTTCCCGACGGCAGCGGCCATCGCCGGATCGAGCGCCTTGTGCGCACAGACGTGACCTTCAAGGTGTTGGACACGGCGGAGACCGAGGCCTACATCGCCTCCGGCGAATGGCAGGGAAAGGCCGGCGGCTATGCGATCCAGGGCCGGGCTGCTGCCCTGGTGCGCTGGATCGGCGGCTCCTACAGCAACGTCGTCGGCCTGGGCCTGCACGAAGCGGCCGGCATGCTGCACGGCGCCGGGTACCCTGCCCGATGATTGCCCGATGACCGGCCCAGGCCCTTCCCCGAATCGAGGCCCGGCATCTCCGGGCAGCCGGGCGCGATGACCGGATCGATCACCCGGCGGGAACTGCTGGTCGATCGCGACGGCCCGCTGACCCGGGCGGCCCTTCTCGCCGGCGGACGGCTGACCGACCTTCATATCGACCACGCCGGACGCCCGTCGCTGCTGGGCTCCATCATCCTCGGCCGTGTGGAGCGGATCGCGACCGGTTTGAACGGCGCCTTCATCGACCTCGGCAACGGCGTGTCCGGCCTGCTGCCCGCTGCCGACGTCCGGCAGCAGGCGCTCGACCTCGCCGGCACCGCTGCCGCTCCCCCGCGATCGCCGGGGCGGCCGGGCGGCAAGCCGCTGCAGATCGGTACGCTTCTGCGCACCGGCCAGCCGGTGATCGTGCAGGTCAAGGCCGATGCCGCCGGAGCCAAGGGGCCGTCGCTGACCATGGACGTCACCCTGCCCGGCCGCTTCCTTGTGCATGCACCGCTCGGTCGCGACATCGCCGTGTCGAAGCGGCTGGGATCGGGACCCGAGCGCGCGGCCCTGGCAGGCCGACTCGAAGGACTGGTCACCGGTGCCGGCTGGATCGTCCGCGCCGGTGCCGGCACCGCGGACGATGGGCTGCTGGCAGCGGAATCGGAGGCCCTGCACCTGCAGTGGCGGGCGGTCCGGGACGGTGCAGGGAGCGGTTCCGCGCCCCGCCTGCTGCGATCCGGCCCGGATGCCGCAACCCGCGCCCTGATCGAACTGGGCGGAGCCACCCCGGACGCCATCCTCGTTGACGACGGACC
Source organism: Azospirillum picis (assembly GCF_017876115.1). GTDB lineage: Bacteria > Pseudomonadota > Alphaproteobacteria > Azospirillales > Azospirillaceae > Azospirillum > Azospirillum picis. Next base: position 56,446 of record NZ_JAGINO010000001.1, on the reverse strand, counting down.
GTTGCTGTCCACCCTGCGCTCCTGGTGCAACGGCCACGCGCCGGACCTGCTGGGGCGCATCGAGGCGCACAAGGCGCCGCCCCGTCTGTTCGACCTGCGCGACTTGGACAGCGCGATCGCCGCGCTTCTCGACCCACGGATTCCGCTGCCGCTTGGCGGCTCGCTGGTGATCGAGCGGACGGAGGCGCTGACCGTGGTGGACGTCAACGCCGGCGAGCGCGGAAATCCGCTTGACGTCAATCTCGATGCGGCGGCCGAGATCGCCCGTCAACTCCGGCTGCGCAATGTCGGTGGCATCGTGGTGGTGGATTTCGTCAACATGCGCGGCCGGGGCGACGCCGAGCGCATCCTTGCCGCCTTGGCGCGGGCGGTGGAAGACGACCCGGTGCAGACCCAGGTTTATGGCATGTCCAAGCTGGGGCTGGTCGAACTGACCCGAGCCCGACGCGGCACACCGCTGTCGGCGCTTCTACAGCCCTAGAGTCTGTCTGGTGTGTATTGAAGCACCAGACAGACTCTAGGCTTTTGGTTTTCCGTGTGAGTCACGTTTCAAGCGATACCGCTTGAAGCGATCACACTCTAGCCCGTCCCGGACCTTCCACGGAGGTTTTCTTGTCCAGCGGCTCCCCCGGCGCTTCCCGGCGCACCGTTCCCGAAGCCGGCTCGCAATGCCCGATCTGCGGCCGCCCGACGGAACCGGCCACCCGCCCCTTCTGTTCCAAGCGCTGCGCGGACATCGACCTGTCGCGCTGGCTGGGCGGAGTCTACCGAATCGAAGGCCCGGAATCCTCACCGGACAGCCGGAACTCCGAATTGGACGAGGATTGACGGGCGGGTCGCATTCTCGCGATTTTTTCTCTGGACAGCCCCGCTGAACCTCTCTAAAAAGCGCCCCACGCGACGCAGGGACGGGCCGGAAACGGCTTCCAAACCCGACGGTGCCGGATGCCCAGGTAGCTCAGTTGGTAGAGCAGGGGACTGAAAATCCCCGTGTCGGTGGTTCGATTCCGCCCCTGGGCACCACCCTTCCTCAAGGGTTCAGGTTCGATCCGCAGCTTGCATCATGCAGGTCGGTGGACAGCAAGTTTCGTCTATGCCGCACTGGCCGGAGTGGCCTTTCTTCGCGGCCTGGATTGCCCAGGTAGCTCAGTTGGTAGAGCAGGGGACTGAAAATCCCCGTGTCGGCGGTTCGACTCCGTCCCTGGGCACCATTTCCCCTTTTTGATGAAGCCCGTTCTTTTCTGTCGTCACCCGGGATGGGCCGCGTGAGCCTGTCGAACGTGTTGTGGCAGATTTGTGGCGGGTGTGGCGTCGACAGCCGCCGCCCGGGTCCCCAAGCCGCGAGAGCGCATGGGAAATATCGATACTCCAGGGAAACGGCAACAAGCCGCCCCCGCGGATCGGCTCATCGAAGGACCAACCGGTGCCGGACCGTCACCCGATCATCGGTACCGCCGTCTTCCGTTTCCCTCCTCAAGCCGCGACCCTGCGCCCGAGCTGACCGCTGCCTGACAGCCGGACCGGTGCACCCACCTGGACAAACAGGCGGGTGCACCGTCCAATCCGGATTGGTTACGCCACAGAGCGCACTATCGGCGCCTCTTCTTCCTCACCGGGCTCCACGGGACGGTTGCAGAGCGCAGCCATATTCCACTGCTGGCCGCGTCCCGCCTCGCGCGCTTCGGGATCGCGGTCCAGGAAGATGCCGAAATGCTTGGCGGCCAATTCCACCGTCTTCGACCAGCCGACGCGGAACTCATCGGTTCCATAGGCATCGGGCCAGTGATGCAGCATCCGGCCAAACGCCCCCTGGCAGAACTTGGCATACTCCCGCGTGTCCAGGATGAAGGCATGCCACGCCGGCTCCATGCCCTCCCAGGCGACAAGGCAGGTCGGCGAGTTCATGTACATCACGTTCAGCGCCATGAAAGCCCGGAGCTGTTCGGCCGACCGGGTGGCGTCGTCCTGGGAGGTACCATCGCGCATGATATGGGCGACGACGCGCGAGAAGTCGTAATTTTTCACAAAATCAAGGCTCGCCATTATGGTCCCCTTCAATCTTCGGCAGCGGGATGCCGCCGAATAGCGTTGCCGCCCGCGTAACGATGCGGGCGATATCTTGCTGACCTCCGACGGCGATCTTCGCCTTCGAGGTTGCGATCTGTCGCCGGACGGTGCCCAGCTTTCGATCGAGAGCCGTGGCTATCTGCTCGGCGCTTTCACCAGCCGCCACACGCACAGCCACTTCGGCTTGGCGCCTTGTCAGGCCATAGGCCGAGACGAGGAGCTCCTGGAGGGGCTCAGGGGGGGCGATGTCCTGTACGACGACGATGGCATGTCCTCCACGCGCCGGCATGACGGCAACGAGTTGCACGGCAGCACCGTCGTCGATCGGGACCAGGGCTTCGCCTTCCCGGCCGGTCACCACCGCAGCGATGGCCCGATGAAGCCGCATCGCATTCTCCGGGTCATCGCAGGTCAAGCGGTTTCCCAGGCCGCGCTCCAGAGCGCCACCACTCCGCAACCGGCGCACCATGAGGGACGAGCTGTCGATGAGCCGCCCCTCGGCGGTCACGACAGCAACGGCAACCCCCATGCGCTCCAGCAGCGCGGCCGTTGTGGCCTGCACCCTGTTGCGCTTCGCAAGCTCCTGTAGGCCGGGCGCAATCTCGTCACAATCGTCGTCGAACACCGAGCGCCGGGCTGGGACCCATATCTGGGCATTCCAATCGGCGTTCACTCCGGTGTGGTAGCGATCGAACGGAACGCCATCGTACCGGCGGCGAAACTGGAAGCTCTGCTCCCGCGCCCGTGCCATCCTGGCATAGGCAAGGTGCGTTTCAGGGTCGGCAAGGATGGCGGGGTCGTTGATCCGCCCTTGCTCGACGCCCACACGGAAGATGCCGTCGAACGTGACGGTCGCCGACCAATCCTGTTGCGGATGCAGCAATTGGGCCGCTGTGTTCGCGTAGACGACCACATCCCGTTCGTAAATCAGGAGTGCACCCTGGACGTCGGACGCCATTCGGATCAGATCTGCCAACGGATCTGGGATATGGGTTGTGGCCATCGACCAGGAGCCGCCTTGGGTAGAAAATCAATGAAGAAAAATCTACCGAAGAACCACCTCATTAAAATAGCAAAATTGAGATCATTCGCCGATTTTCTCCTAAAAGCTTTAAATTATGTTGCTGATATGCAACTAGGAGATATCAGGAAACAAAATTCCTTTCCAGGTTGCCCCTCTCATAAGGCGTGCTTCAAGGTGGGAAGCGCGTCGCTGGTGCGTTTGCCAATACATGACACCATGTATCCGGATAGGTCGGGTACGACCAACCGTCCATTGGTCGGCAGCGCAGATCATGACGACCTTGCCATGCATCAGTCGGTGATCGTCGATATGGGTTGGAGCAGGATGCTATGACGGAAGGGTGGTGCCATGGCTGGGTTCTCCAGACATAATCCCACCCCTGCGCCATCAGGGTCGCGGCGGATAAATCCCGTTGACGACGATACAGTAGCGGGTTGCGAGGGATGGAGAGACAGTGGGGATCGCGGTACCCGCCCCGGTGTTCCCGATGGTGACGGAACTGATGAGACCGCCACCGGATACACCACCCAGTGCCACGTCGGTGCCCGAGGAGACTGTCGGGTCGATATAGGTGTTGCTCGGATCAAGACCGTTGGTGCCCTGCGCCAGCATGTAGCCAGCCTGCGGAACGTTGGTCGTTCCGTCCACCTGCCGCGCGTTCACCTGAGCCGGAGCACCGCCGCTACCGCTCACCATTGCGGCATGCGCATGCGGCGCTAGCATGCCGACGGTCTGCGAGACACCTTCCTGACCGAACTGGCTGCCGATTGGATGGTTGGTCAGGCCGGGGCCCTGGCCGTAATGCACCGGCGTGCGTCCGCGCAGATCAGGAAGGCCGAACGTAGTGCGCCCGTCGCCGCCGTAGGTAACGCCAACAAGAGAATACAGTCCATTGTACGGATTGATAGGCAGGAGCTGCCCCGCGGCTTCCATGGTGTTATTTGGGCAATAGCTACCGGGCATAACACACACTTGGCCGACATATGCGTCATCCCCGCAGGCAGCAGCCGGCTTGGATGTCGCCACGATGGCCGCAAGGGATGCCAGGGTACAGGCCGAAAGGAATGCAGCTTTCATAATTTGCGGACCTCGCACTATTCATACGCTGGCACCCGCCCGACATCGGTGAGCGGCCATCGGTGCCAGACTGGACGGAACGCATGAAGGCGATGCCACGCCTGGAAAATCCGGGCATGGCATCGGCGCCGCCCCATCAGGGTCGCGGCGGATAGATCCCGTTGGCAACGATACAGTAACGGGTTGCGATGGATGGGGGGACGGTGGGGATCGCGGTGCCCGCCCCGGTGGTCCCAATGATGACCGCGCTGGCGGCACCGCCGCCGGAAACGCCGCCCAGCGCCACATCGGTGCCCGTGGAAACGGCCGGATCGATATAGGTGTTGCTCGGATCAAGGCCGTTGGTGCCTTGCGCCAGCATGTAGCCAGGCTGCGGAACGTTGGTCGTTCCGTCCACCTGCCTCGCCTTCACCTGAGCCGGTGCATCACCACTCCCGGTCACCACGGCCGTATGATTGTGCGGCGCCAGCATGGCGATGGTCTGCGAGACACCTTCCTGTCCAAACTTCTGCCCGATGGGATGGGCGGTCAGGCCCGGTCCCTGGCCATAATGCACCGGCGCGCGCCCACGCAGGTCAGGCACGCCGAACGTGGTGCGCGCATCGCCGCCATAGACAGTCCCCAACAAAGAATACAGCGCCTGATATTGGTTGATCTGCAAAAGCTGCCCTGTTGCTTCCAGGGTATTATTCGGGCAGTAGTTGCCGGCCATGATGCACACTTGGCCAGTGTATGCCTCTGTCCCACAGGCGGCAGCCGGCTTGGATGTCGCCGCCATCGCCGCAAGGGACGCCAGGGCACAGACCGAAAGAAACGCAGCTTTCATAATTTGTGAACCTCGCAACGATCATAAGCACAACCAATGTAGAGCAGGATTATATGGAATCACAGCTTTTAAATCCTGAATTGCTCTGATGCGTCGCGAATGAGGGAAACAGGTTTTCTGGTTGGTTCGTTAAAGGCATCCTATGGTAACGGTTGGCGCCTCTTTAATTGAAAGATTATGAAAGATATTCAGCGTGCAGAAAACGTAGCCGCGATATTTTTAAAGCGTGAATCCAATAATTGTAAATCAATCATAAGGTGAATTCCTGTGTATCTCACTGATAGACGAAATAATATCCATCGGTATCTTTATAATAAGATCTATATGCCAGAATATAACTGAAAATTTCGGCCATTTTCCTGTGATATTTCTTACTTTGTAATGACGTCCATGTGACATAACGGCAAGGATATTTGCGAAGGCGTGGCTCTGGCCGGTCCGGCGGCGAGCCGATCGAGCATCGCGCTGCGTTCGATTCCAATCGCTTTTGTGCAAACATTCGGACCTGGACATGGCAGCGCACCCAGGAGCGGGTAATTTACCGGAACACATATTCCTCAGGGGATAGCTATCCGGATGGTCATTAGAAATCCTATTTCGTAGGGCGTAATATACCTCATCCTTTAGATGGAGGTAGCCATGTTGCAGCCGACCTACGACTCGGCGGTCCAAGCGATCCGCCGTGTTCGGGAGCACAGCCGGTCGTGCTGCGATCTGAAGGCTCGCGAATACCTGATCCGGGTGGAGCGCCACATGATCATGCTGCTGGTGGATGTGGCGCATCAGGATGTGTCGGGCATGCAACACTGAACGGCAGGCCGCCGGAAGGCTCGGTCGCGGCCGGTTGTGGGCCGTCACGCGCCCCACTTGCCCTCCATCGTTCGTAGAGGGCCAAGCGCCGCCGCCCAGTTCCATATGTGCCATCAGGCCTGCGGCGGTGGTTCGGACATCCCTGTTCCGACACCGGCGTTGCAATCTACCGAAGACTTATGCAAGCAGGGCCGCCATTAGGTCGGAGGCCGGATCCATCAGATCGTCGATGACATCGAAATGGTGACGGCCCGGCGCATGGAACGCCGCGGTGGCCGCCCCCAACCCACGCCACACATTGGCCAGCAGATCGGTCTGGCGGATGAACTCCGGCCGCTCGCGCCCACCGACCCAGCAGGTCACAGCAGCCCCCGGCAGCGGACGCGACAACGCCGGGCTTTCCGCCTCCGCCTCCGCCTCGTCGAGACCGAGCGTGCCGTTCATCCGGGTGTTCAGCAGCGGGCGCAGGTCATGCAATCCGCTGATCGACAGCACCGGACCGATCCGCTCCCGCACCGCGGGCGCGAGCGGCCCGCCGGCGCAGACCATCCGGCTCACCAGATGGCCCCCGGCGGAATGGCCGGTCAGCCGCAGCGGACCGGGGGCCGCCTCGGCGATCGCGGTCACCGCCCGCCCGATCTGCCGGGTGATGCCGGCGATGCGGTTGTCCGGGCACAGCGTGTAGGACGGCATGGCAACGCGCCAACCGCGGGCCAAAGCCCCGGCGGCGAGGTGCGACCAGCCGGCCTTGTCGAAAGCCATCCAATAGCCGCCATGGACGAACACCACCGTACCGGCCGCCTCCCCTTCCGGCAGGAAGAGGTCGTAACGCTCGCGTGCGGCCTCGCCATAGCGGCGGTCCGCCTGCAACCGGCCGGCCGCCGACATGGCGGCACGGAAAGCCGCCGCCTGTTCCGCCCATTTTGCCGGGAAGGCGTTTCCACCCTCGATGTGAGCGGTGTTGGCATAGGCGTCGTCCCAATCGGTGATCGCCGGCTGTAGGATCGGTGGCATCACGGTCAACCCTCTCGTCGGTCATGTCCCTGATCATGGCGAAAGCCCTCGCCGGGGGCTTCAACCGGCGGAGGTCTCCAGATGGTGCTTCAACCGGCCGAGGCCGTCCAGCAGCGTCGCCTTCGCCGCCTCGTCCAACCCTGCCAGCAACCCGACCACCCACTGCTCGTGCTCCTTCGCCATGGCGAGGAAGCGCTGGCGGCCATGGCCGGTCAACCGGATGAGGTTGGTCCGGCGATCCTGGGGATGAACCTCGCGCACGACGAAGCCATCCTCGACCAACCGGTCGACCAGACTGGTGACGGCGCCGTTCGACACCATCATGCGCTGCGACGCCTCGGTCATGGTCAGCCCACCCTCGACCCGCTCAAGCTGCGCCAGCAGGTCGAAACGGGCGAGCGTGATCCCGAAATCGCCGGCAATGCGGCTCTGCAGCACCGATTCGATGCGGCTGGCACAGAACAGAAGGCGCAGCCACAGCCGGATGTCGGCATGCCCGTCCCCGGCAGGACCGCGGTCCGGTCCCGCGGACGTGCCTGCCTCCAATGCGCCGCCGCCCTTGCGTCCACGGGCCTCACCGGCCTTCGCTGCCATATGCAGTCCTTTCACATCCTCCCGGTAGGGAGATCGCTCTCGCTCCACACACCGCCACCGATCAGCGCTTGGCCCGTCACAGCACGGTCCGGACACGCCAGAGTTCGGGAAAAAGCTCCACCGCCAGCATGTTGCGCAGGTACGACACCCCACCGGTGCCGCCGGTGCCGCGCTTGAACCCGATCACCCGCTCGACGGTGGTGACATGGTTGAAGCGCCATCGGCGGAAATAATCCTCGAAATCCACCAGCTTCTCCGCGAGCTCGTAGAGCGGCCAGTGCCGGTCGGGATCACCGTAGACCTCGCGCCACGCGTCCGTCACGCCGTCATGCGGCTGATGCGGCTGGGAGACGTCGCGGGCCAGAACCTCTTCCGGCACGGCGATGCCGCTGCGGGCGAGCAGCCGCAGCGCCTCGTCGTACAGGCTGGGACGCGCCAGTTCCGCCTCCAGCAGGGCGCTGATCTCCGGACGATGGGCATGGGGGCGCAGCATCGCCCTGTTCCGGTTGCCGAGCAGATACTCGATCTCCCGGTACTGGTAGGACTGGAAGCCGGAGGACTGGCCCAGGTCGTCGCGGAACCTGGTGTATTCGCTGGGCGTCATCGTGCGCAGCACGTCCCAGGCCGAGTTGAGCTGCTCGAAGATGCGCGCGACCCGACTCAGCATCTTGAAGGATTGGGACAGACGGTCGTCGCGGATCGCGTCGCGGGCGGCGCGGATCTCGTAGACGGCCAGCCGCATCCACAGCTCGGAGGTCTGGTGCTGGATGATGAACAACATCTCGTCATGGGCGGACGAGCGCGGCTTCTGCGCTCCCAATATGCTGTCGAGCTGGAGATAATCGCCGTAGGACATCCGCCCGTCGAAGGCCATCTGGGCACCTTCGGTCTCCGGGTCGTAGGGCTTCCCGCCGTCCTGGCCACTCATGTCACCGCCGCCTTCCTGTGATAGTCGGGACGGTCCCACAGCCGGCCGTCCAGCACCTGCCTCAGCACGGCGACCGCCGCCCGCACCTCGTCGGCACCGATATAGAGCGGGGCGAAGCCGAAGCGCAGCACGTCCGGCGCCCGGAAATCGCCGATGACGCCGCGGTCGATCAGCGCCTGCATCACGGCATAGCCCTGCGGATGGCGGAAGGACACCTGACTGCCGCGGCAGGCGCCGTCGCGTGGCGACGCCAGCTCCAGTTCGGGGCATTCCGCCTCAACCAGCGTGATGAACAGGTCGCACAGGGCGATGGAGGCGCGGCGCACCGCCGCCATGTCAACGCCGTCCCACACGTCCAGCGCCGCCTCGAGCGCCGCCAGCGCGATCACCGGCGGCGTGCCGACGCGCATCCGCTCTACCCCCTGCCCGGCCCGGTAGGAACGGTCGAAGGCGAAGGGCGCCTCGTGGCCCATCCAGCCCGACAGGGCCGGGAGGGCGGTGTCGGCGTGCCGCGGCGCCACATAGATGAAGGCCGGCGCGCCGGGACCGCCGTTCAGGTACTTGTAGGTGCAGCCGGCGGCGAAATCGGCCCCGGAGCCCAGCAGGTCGACGGGCAGTGCACCGGCGGAATGGGCGAGATCCCAGACGGTCAGCGCGCCGGCGGCATGCGCACGGGCGGTCAGCGCCGCCATGTCGTGCAGCCGGCCGGTCCGGTAATCGACCTCGGTCAGCATCAGCACGGCAACATCGTCACCGATGGCGCCTTCGACCGCCTCCGGCTCGACGACCTTCAGCCTGTGGCCCTGGCCCAGCGTCGCGATCAGCCCCTCGGCCATGTAGAGGTCGGTCGGGAAGTTGCCGCTGTCGGACAGGATCACCTTGCGGCCCGGATTGAACGCCAGTGCCGCCGCCAGCGCTTGGTAGACCTTGATCGAGAGGGTGTCGCCAACGACGACGCTGCCGGCCGGCGCGCCGACCAGGCGCGCGATGCGGTCGCCGACGCTCCGCGGCTGCGTCATCCAGCCGGCGCTGTTCCAGCCGCGGATCAGTTGCCGGCCCCATTCCTCCTCCAGGGTGCGGCCCACCCGCTCCGCCGCCGCGGCGGGCAGCGGCCCCAGCGAGTTGCCGTCCAGGTAGATCACGCCGTCGGGCAGGCGGAAGCGCGCACGGGTCTTGGTGAAATCGGTCATCGCTCAGGCCTGCTCCCTCAGGCGGAAACGCTGCAGCTTGCCGGTGCTGGTCTTGGGCAGGGCGTCCACGAACCTCACCGATCGCGGGTATTTGTAAGGGGCGATCACCGCCTTGACGTGGTCCTGCAGCCGCTTCGCGGTGTCGTCTCCGGGAGCGACGCCGGGTGCGAGCACCACATGCGCCTCGACGATCTGCCCGCGCTGGGGGTCGGGGACGCCGATCACCCCGCATTCCCGTACGTCGGGATGGGTCAGCAGCGCCGCCTCGACCTCCGGCCCGGCGATGTTGTAGCCCGACGAGATGATCATATCGTCCGACCGCGCGGCGAAATGGAAGACGCCGTCCTCGTCCTGGATGAAGCTGTCGCCGGTCAGGTTCCAGCCGCCGCGCACGTAGCCGGCCTGCCGCGAGTCGGCGAGGTAGCGGCAGCCGGTCGGCCCGCGCACCGCCAGCCGGCCGACGGTGCCGCGCGGCAGCTCGTTCATCTCGTCGTCCACGATCTTCGCCTCGTAGCCGCCGACCGGCCGGCCGGTGGCGCCGGGCTGCGCGCTGCCCAGCCGGTTGGAGATGAAGATGTGCAGCATCTCGGTGGCGCCGATGCCGTCCAGGATCGGCTTGCCGGTCTTCTCGACCCAGTTGCGGAAGACGGGGGCCGGCAGCGTCTCCCCGGCCGACACCGCGACGCGCAGGCTCGACAGGTCGGCGCCGGCCTCCATCGCGGCGAGCATGGCGATGTAGGCGGTGGGCGCGGTGAAGCAGATGGTCGCCTTGTAGGCGTTGATGATGGCGATCATGTTGGCCGGGGACGCATGCTCCAGCAGGGCCGCCGCCGCTCCGAAACGCAGCGGGAACACCGCCAGCCCGCCCAGCCCGAAGGTGAAGGCCAAAGGCGGCGAGCCGACGAAGACGTCGTCGGGGGTGACGCCAAGGACCTCGCGGGCATAGCCGTCGGCGATGATCAGCAGATCCCGGTGGAAATGCATCGTCGCCTTGGGCTGCCCGGTGGTGCCGGAGGTGAAGCCCAGCAGCGCCACGTCGTCGCGCCCGGTCTCAACCGCCTGGAAGCGCACCGGCTTGTCGAGCGCCGCCCGGTCCAGCTCGGCATCGTGGTTGGCGGTGCCGTCGAAGCCGACCACCCGCCTCAGGAACCGGCTCTCGGCGGCGCACGCCCGCAGGTCGTCGAGCAGCCGCGTGTCGCACAGCGCGAAGGCGATCTCCGCCTTGTCGACGATCTGCGCCAGCTCGCCGGCGCGCAGCATCGGCATGGTGTTGACGACCACCGCCCCCGCCTTGGTGGCCGCCAGCCAGCAGGCGACCATCGCCGGGTTGTTGGCGGACCGGATCAGCACGCGGTTGCCCGGCCGGATCCCGTAATCCTCGACCAGCGCATGGGCGATGCGGTTGGTCCAGTCGGCCAGTTCCTTGTAGGTGCGCCGCCGGCCATTGCCGATCAGCGCGACATGGTCGCCGAACCCCTTCTCCACCATGCGGTCGGTCAGCTCGACCGCCGCGTTCAGGCGTTCGGGATAGTCGAACCCCTCCAGCAGGAAGTTCGGCTGGAGGTCTGAAGGAGGCAGATTGTCCCGTGCGAAGCTGTCGGTGTGCGCTGTCGGTCCGAGCATTGTCAGTCCTCTCGACCAGAGCCGTTGCGGAACGATGATCCCGTCGCCTATTACTTTCAAGGCATAATTTTTAGGTTTGAAATATCGGCGCACCATCCTTTCCCTCGGCGGTGCGCCGTGCGCCCACGGTCAGTCCGGGACGACCGCGTGTGCCTGGATCTCGACCTTGGCGCGGTCCTCGATCAGCGCTGCGACCTGCACCACCGCCATCGCTGGGAAATGACGTCCCATCACCGCGCGGTAAGCGGCGCCGATCTCCTTGCGGCGGGCGAGATAGTCGGCCTTGTCCGTCAGGTACCAGGTCATCGAGGTCACATGCTCCGGCCCGGCCCCGGCTTCGGCCAGCACGGCGACGACATTCTCCAGCGTCTGGCGCACCTGGTGCGCCAGGTCGTCGGATTCGAACTCGCAGCGCGCGTTCCAGCCGATCTGTCCACCAACGAAGATCAGCCGGCCGTGGGCGGCGACGCCGTTGGCATAGCCGAGGGGCTTGGCCCAGCCTTCAGGCTGCAGGATGCTGTGCATGGTCGCTCTCCAGGTAGCGGGTGACGGCGGCACGGAGATCGTCCGGCCAGGGCTGCGGGCGATTGGTGGCGAGCGCGGTGCACACCACGGTCTGCTCGGCGCGGAAGCGCACCCCGTCGTCACCGGCCACGCTGTGGCGCAGGTCCAGCGATGCGCCGCCGAGCCGCACCACCGTCAGCGTGCAGACCAGCTCGTCGCCCAGCCGCGACGGGGCGACGAAGTTGGCGGCCATGGCGACGGTGGGCAGGCCGATGGCGCGCTCCGGGATCATGACGCGCCAGGGGATGCCCATCTCCGCCCACCAGTCCTCGACCACGCCGTTCAGCAGGTCGAAGCAGCGGGGGAAATACACGATGCCGGCAGGATCGCAGTCGGCGAAGCGCACGGTGCGGCGGGTGACGAAAGCCGGCATCACGCACCGCCCTTCAGCAGCTCGCGGGCGACGATCAGCGTCTGCACCTCGGTGGCGCCCTCATAGATGCGCAGCGCGCGGATCTCGCGGTAGAGCCTCTCCACCACCTCGCCGCTGCGCACGCCGCGACCGCCGAACATCTGCACGGCGCGGTCGATCACCCCCTGCGCCGTCTCGGTCGCCGTCATCTTGGCCATCGCCGCCTCGCGCGTGGTGGGCAGCCGCTGTACGTCGCGGCGCCACGCCGCGCGGAAGGTCAGCAGCGCCGCGGCGTCGATGCCGGTCGCCATGGTGCCGAGCGCCGCCTGGGTGAGTTGCAGGTCGGCCAGCATGCCGCCGAACATCCGCCGGGCCTTTGCATGAGCCAGCGCCTCGTCCAGCGCCCGGCGGGCAAAGCCGAGAGCCGCGGCGGCCACCGAGGCGCGGAAGATGTCGAGCGTCCGCATCGCGATCTTGAAGCCCTCGCCGGCGGCGCCGAGCCGGCGGGAGGCCGGGATGCGGCAACCCTCGAAGCGGATGCGCGCCAGCGGATGCGGGGCCATCACCTCGATGCGCTCGGCGACCGTGAAGCCGGGATCGTCGGCGAAGACCACGAAGGCCGAGATGCCACGCGTGCCGGGCGCCTCGCCGGTGCGGGCAAAGACGGTGTAGACGTCGGCGATGCCGCCGTTGGAGATCCAGGTCTTCTCGCCGTCCAGCACATAGCTGTCGCCGTCGGAGCGGGCGGCGCAGGTCATGGCGGCGACGTCCGACCCGGCGTCAGGCTCCGACAGGGCGAAGGCGGCGAGCCAGTCGCCCGACCGCACCCGCGGCAATACCGCGGCCTTCAGTTCGGGCGTCCCGGCCAGCCCGATGGCCCCGGTCCCCAGCCCCTGCATGGCGAAGGCGAAATCGGCCAGCCCGTCGTGCCAGGCCAGCGTCTCGCGTGCCAGGCAGACGCGGCGGGACTCGATGGGCGGGCCGTCCGGCGCCTCCGACGCGACGCAGGCGTCCAGCAGCCCGGCCTTGCCCAGCCGCCGCACCAGTGCCCGGCAAGCGGAGTCGACGTCGCCATGGTCGATGCCGGACAGGGCATCGGAACCGGCGAAGCGGTCGAGCGTTTCGGCGAAGCCGCGGTGTTCCTGGCCGAAGAACGGCCAGTCGAGATGGTCGCGGGTCGGCCCGGCGGCCGGCGAGGGGCTGGCGGTCATGGTTTCAATCCCCCTTGAAGGCGGGTTTCTCCTTGGCGGCGAAAGCCTCGAAGGCACGGCGGAAATCGTTGGTCGCCATGCAGATCGCCTGGGCCTGGGCCTCCGATTCGATCAGCTCGTCGATCCCCATCGCCCATTCCTGGTTCAGCATGGTCTTCGTCATGCCGTGGGCAAACCATGGGCCGTCGGCCAGTGAGCGGGCGAGCGCCGTCGCCTCGGCTTCCAGGCTTTCCGGCTCGACGATCCGGTTGTGGAAACCCCAGGCATGCCCCTCCTCGGCACCCATGGCCCGCCCGGTGAACAGCAGTTCGGCGGCGCGCCCCTGGCCGATGATCCGCGGCAGGATCCCGCAGGCCCCCATGTCGGCGCCGGCCAGCCCGACGCGGGTGAACAGGAAGGCCGTCTTGGCGCGCGGCGTCGCCAGCCGGAGGTCCGACGCCATCGCCAGGATCGCCCCGGCCCCGGCGCACACGCCGTCGACGGCGGCGACGATCGGCTGCGGGCATTTGCGCATCGCCTTGACCACGTCGCCGGTCATGCGGGTGAAGGCCAGCAACTCGGGCATCGCCATCTTGGTCAGCGGCTCGATGATCTCGAACACATCGCCGCCGGAGCAGAAGTTGCCGCCGGCGCCGGTCAGCACCACCGCCCGCACGTCCTCGGCATGGGCGAGGTCGCGGAACAGGTCGCGCAGTTCGGCGTAGCTGTCGAAGGTCAGCGGGTTCTTGCGCTCCGGCCGGTCGAGCCGGACGGTGGCGACCCGCCCGTCGCCGCTCACCTCGAAGCGGAAATGCTCGGCCTCATGGTCCTTGAAGGGACGCTTCTTCACGACGGTGGTCCTCCCAGTCTCAAGCCTGTCTCGTCCGCGCATCCTCAGCCCGCCATCACTTCGCCGCCGTCCACCGGGATCGCCTGCCCGTTGACCGAGGACGCCCCCGGCGAAACCAGCCACAGCACGGCGTCGGCGACCTCCTGCGGGCGGACGAGACGACCTTGCGGGTTGGCGCGGGCGAGGGCCGCGGCGGCCTCTTCCGCCGTGCGGCCGGTCTTGGCGGTGATGGTGCGGATGGCGCCGTCCAGCAGCGGCGTGTCGGTGAAGCCGGGACAGACGGCGTTGACGGTAATGCCGCTGCGGGCGAACTCCAGCGCCAGCGCGCGGGTCAGCCCGACGACACCGTGCTTGGCCGCGCAGTAGGCCGCGACATAGGGATAGCCGCTGAGCCCGGCGGTCGAGGCGATGGTGACGATGCGCGCGCCCGGCGCTTCGGCCTTCAGGTCCGGCAGCACCGCCTGCGTCACCACGAACACGCCGGTCAGGTCGACCGCCAGCACCCGGTTCCACAGATCCAGCCCGGTCGCCTCGAAAGGGGCGCTCGGTGCCTCCCCGGCGTTGTTGACGAGAATGCCGACCGGCCCGAAGGCGGCGCGCGCCCGTTCCAGCCCCGACGCCACCGCCGCCGGGTCGGTGACGTCGAACCCCGGCAGCGCCAGCGCCCGCCCGCCGCCCAACCCCGCCCCCAATTCCGCCCCTAATTCCGATGCCAGATCGTGCAGCGGATCGGCACGGCGGCCGGCGAGGCTGACGCGGGCGCCGGCATGGACGAGGGTGGTGGCGACGGCGCGGCCGATGCCGCTGCCGGCGCCGGTCACCAAGGCATGGCGGCCGGCCAGCGGGCCGGCCCAGGCATCGCGGGTTCCCGTCATGTCACCGTCCCTCCGCCACCTGCGTCGCCGCGGGCATCGCCGCAGCCGCCGCGCGGGCGAGGTTGGTCTCGTATTGCGTCTTGCCGGAGCGGTACTGCCGCGGCCAGGGCAGGTCGGTCACGCCGATCTTCGCGGTCTCGTGCAGCGTCCAGGCCGGGTCGGCCAGATGCGGGCGGGCAATCGCGCACAGGTCGGCGCGCCCGGCGGCGATGATCGAGTTGACATGGTCGGCCTCGGAGACGGCGCCGACGGCGATGGTGGGAATGCCGAGCTCGTTGCGGATGCGGTCCGAGAAGGGTGTCTGGAACAGGCGGCCATAGACGGGCGCCTCATGCTTCACCACCTGGCCCGAGGAGCAGTCGATGATGTCGGCCCCGGCCTGCTGGAACAGGCGGGCGAAGATCACCGCGTCATCCGGCGTGTTGCCACCCTCGGCCCAGTCGTGGCAGGAGAGCCGCACCGAGATCGGCCTGTCGGCCGGCCACACCGCGCGGATCGCGCGGAACACCTCCAGCGGGAACCGCGCACGGTTCTCGTGCGGTCCGCCCCACTCGTCCGTCCGCCGGTTGGTCAGCGGCGAGAGGAAGCTGGACAGCAGGTAACCATGGGCACAGTGCAGTTCCAGCAGATCCGTGCCGGTTGTGGCCGCCAACACCGCCGCCCGGCGGAAATCCTCCACCACCCGCTCCATGTCGGCCCGGTCCATCTCCCGCGGTACCTGGGAGTGCGGCAGGTATGGCAGGGCGGAGGCGGAGATCAGCGGCCAGTCCTCCCCCTCGTCCAGCGGCTGGTCGATGCCCTCCCAGCCGCGGCGGGTCGCCCCCTTGCGCCCGGCATGGCCGAGCTGGATGGCCACCTTGGCGTCGGAGTTGCCGTGGATGAAGTCGACGATCCGCCGCCACCCAGCCGCCTGCGCCTCGTTCCACAGGCCGAGGCAGCCGGGGGTGATGCGGGCGTCGGGCGAGACGCAGGTCATCTCCCCATAGATCAACCCGGCGCCACCGAGCGCCCGCGAGCCCAGATGGACCAGGTGGAAATCGCCGGGCTCGCCATCCACCGCCGAATACATCGCCATCGGCGACACCACGACGCGGTTGGGAATGGTCAGGCCGCGCAAGCGAAACGGCGTCAGCATCGGCGGCTTCGGCCGCGCGTTCCCATCCTCCGGCACAGCGGCGCCGGCCGGCGCTGCCCGGGCCGCGAACCAGCGCTCGAACCCCTCAAGCCACGCCGGGTCGCGCAGGCGCAGGTTCTCGTGGCTGATCCGCTGCGAGCGGGTCAGCATGGAATACATGAACTGCTCCGGCTCCAGCCGGTCGGCATAGCGGGTGCCGACCACCTCGAACCACTCCATCGCGTTGCGCGCCGCGTTCTGGATGCGGGCGACGTCGACCCGCCGCACCTCCTCGTAAGCGGCCAGCACCGCCGGGATGCGGCCGGCGTCATGGCCGAGGCGGTCGAACTGGCGGGTCAGCTCGATGGCGTCGTCGACCGCCAGCTTGGTACCGGACCCGATGGCGAAATGGGCGGTGTGGGCGGCGTCGCCCATCAGCACGACATGGCTGCGGCCGTTGAAATGGCTCCAGGCGCCGCAGATCAGCCGGTTGAAGTTCAGCCAGGCGGAGCCGCGCAGGTGCCGCGCGTTGGACATCAGCGGCGCCCCCTCCAGCACCTCCGCGAACAGCGACTCGCAGAAGGCGATGGAGCCGTCCATGTCGGCCTTGTCCAGCCCGTGCGCCCGGAAGGTCTCCTCGGTCGTCTCGACGATGAAGGTCGAGGTGGTCTCGTCGAACTTGTAGACGTGGGCCTGGAACCAGCCGTGGTCGGTCTTGCGGAAGTCGAAGGTGAAAGCGTCGAACAACCGGTTGGTGCCGAGCCAGATGTAGCGGTTGGGCCGCACCAGCATGTCGGGCCGGAAGACCTCCTCGTAGCGACGGCGGATGCGCGAGTTCACGCCATCGGCAGCGACGATCAGGTCGGCGTCGGGAAACTCCAGGTCGCTCTCCACCTCGTGCTCGAACCGCAACTCGACCCCGAGATCCTCGCAGCGGCGCTGCAGGATGTTCAGCAGCCGCTTGCGGCCGATGCCGACGAAGCCGTGGCCGCTGGTGCGCATGCGGCGGCCCTTGATCAGGACCTCGATGTCGTCCCAGTGGTTGAAGGCCTGCTCGATCTCCGTGGCGGTCTCGGCATCCCATTGCCGCATCGCCTGCATCGTCGCGTCGGAGAACACCACGCCCCAGCCGAAGGTGTCGTATGGCCGGTTGCGCTCCACCACCGTCACCGAATGCGCGGGATGGCGCTTCTTCATCAGCAGCCCGAAATAGAGCCCGGCCGGGCCGCCGCCGATGCAGACGATGCGCATGCCTGTTCCTTCCGAGTGGAAAAGACCTGTCGGAGACCGGAACGGACGACGGCGCCCGTCCATATTGCTGACCCTGCAGATTTTTTAACATTCAAATATTCAACCGTCAAACATCATGCGTCGTAATAGCGCCGTCCCCTGGCGGATGCCCTCGAAAACAATGGCATTGTCAGCGCCACGGGGAAGGAGGAGGATCGCGCCGGCCGCCCCGGAACGCGGCTCTGGGCGCGGCTGCGCCCGCCGACGCTCCACTCCAACCGCAAGGACCGACCGACCGCCATGTTCAACGCGCTCTCCCGCCAGCCCGACGACGCCCTGCTCGCCCTGATCGGCCTCTACAAGCAGGATCCGCGTCCGGGCAAGGTCGACCTCGGCGTCGGTGTCTACCGCGACGAGGAGGGGCGGACTCCCGTCTTCCGCGCGGTGAAGGAGGCGGAGCGCCGCCTCTTGGAGGGTCAGGACAGCAAGGCGTATCTAGGGCTGGAAGGCGACGCTCTCTATCTGGAACGGCTGTGGTCGCTGGTCGGCGGGCCGGAAGGCACGCGGGTGTCGGCCGCCGGCGTGCAGACCCCCGGCGGCTCCGGCGCGCTGCGTCTGGCCGCCGACCTGGTGCTGCGCGGCGGCGCCCGGCGCATCCTGGTCGGCCAGCCGACCTGGCCGAACCATGTCGGCATCTTCGCCGCGGCCGGGCTGGAGGTGGTGAGCCACCCCTTCTTCGACACCGCCGGCCAGACCGTGCTGTTCGACTCCATGGCCGCCGCCTTCGAGGCGGCATCCCCCGGCGATGTCGCCCTGCTGCACGGAAGCTGCCACAACCCGACGGGCGCGCCGCTGTCGCTCGACCAGTGGCGCACCCTGGCAGCGATCCTGGAGCGGCGGGGCGTGCTGCCGCTGGTCGACCTCGCCTACCAGGGGTTCGGCCGCGGCCTGGACGAGGATGCCGCCGGCCTGCGCCACCTGATCGGCGCGGTGCCGGAAACGCTGGTCGCCGTCTCGTCGTCGAAATCCTTCGGCCTCTACCGCGAGCGCACCGGCGCCATCTTCGCCGTCGCCGCCAGACAGGACGCGGCGGAACTGGCCAAGTCCAACCTGATGGGGCTCGCGCGCACCAGCTATTCCATGCCGCCCGACCATGGCGCCGCGGTGGTCCGCACCATCCTCGACGACGAGGCGCTGGCGCGCGACTGGACGGCGGAACTGGACGGCATGCGCGCCCGCATCATCGGCATCCGCCGCAAGCTGGCCGCCGGCCTCGCCGGCAGCTTCCCGGCGCTGGCCGCGGTGGCGGAGCAGGAAGGCATGTTCTCCCTGCTGCCGCTGACCGAGGCGGAGGTGCTGCGCCTGCGCGCCGACCACGCCATCTACATGCCGACGTCCGGCCGCATCAACATCGCCGGCCTGAAGACGGCGGAGGTCGACGGTGTCGTGGCGAAGTTCGCCGCCCTGCGCTGATTCCGGAGCCGAGCCGATGGCAGAGACCCTTCCCGCCTCCGGCCCGCAGCAGGGTGCCGCAGCGGACCGCACCGAACACCATCGCCTCTACGAGGACGCATTGGCGATGCTGCTGGGCACCCTGTTCATCGCGCTCGGCATGCTGCTCTACGCCAAGACGACCCTGCTGGCCGGCAGCACCGCCGGGATCGCCCTGCTGCTGAGCTACGTCACCCACATCGAGTTCGGCGCCCTCTTCTTCGTGATCAACCTGCCCTTCTATGTGCTGGCGTGGAAGCGGATGGGGTGGAAGTTCACGGCGCGGACCTTCCTCGCCGTTGCCCTGGTCACGCTGTTCTCGCGCCTGACAGGGTCCTGGATCGGTTTCGACCATCTCGACCCGGTCTATGCCACGGTGCTCGGCAGCGGCTTGTGCGGCACCGGCCTGCTGATGCTGTTCCGCCACCGCACCGGACTCGGCGGCGTCAACATCCTGGCCCTCTATCTCCAGGAGCGCCACGGCATCCGTGCCGGCTATTTCCAACTGGGCGTCGACCTGTCGATCCTGGCCGCGGCGCTCCTCGTGCTGTCCCCCGACCGCCTGCTGCTGTCGGTGGTCGGCGCCGTCATCGTCAACATGCTGCTGGCGATCAACCACAAGCCCGGGCGCTACCTGGGCATTAGCTGACGGGAAGCCGCAGCCACCCTGTGCAAAGGGCCTTCTCAGGGAACGGCGCAACTTTCTGCAGGTGCGGTCCTTGCAAACGGCCAAGCTCGCACCACATGCCCGGCCAGCGTGCAACCAGGATGGAGCAGCCCCGCCTGGCAGGCGGGGGTCGGATGAACAGTTCGCCAAGTGGCCCCAGACGGCCGCGGGGGACCGGAGACCCGGTCGCCCGCGGCGCAACGATTTTCCCGGCGGGCAGTCAACCGGCAGGCTTTCCCCTGCACGGCCCAGCGCCATGAGCGGGTTTACCGCCTCCACGCAGCTTCCCTTGCGCGTTCCGTCACGCCGACGGGTGCGCCGACGCGCCAGGCCCCATCCCCGGCCGGAATCCGCAAGTCCGGCCGTCCGCATTCCACCCATCCGGTTCCGTCGAACGCGGGGCGTCACCGCCCGCCGCGCCATGACGCATGCCCTCTCCACCCGGGAACCCTTCGATGCTCTCGCTTGAGATCGCCATCATCATAGCGCTGACCCTCCTCAACGGCGTGTTCGCCATGTCCGAACTCGCCGTCGTCTCCTCGCGCCGGGCCCGGCTCCAGCATCTGGCGGACCAGGGCGATCGCGGCGCCCGCACGGCGCTGCGGCTGATCGACGAGCCGAGCCGTTTCCTCAGCACGGTCCAGATCGGCATCACCCTGGTGGGCGTCGTCGCCGGCGCCTACGGCGGCGCCACGCTCGGCGACCGGCTCGGCCAGTGGCTCGAAGGTTTCCCCATCTTGGCCGGGCGGGGCGAGGTCCTGGGCGTCGGCGGCGTGCTGGTGATCATCACCTACATGTCCATCGTGCTGGGCGAGTTGATCCCCAAGCGCGTCGCCCTGAAGAATCCGGAGCGCGTCGCTTCGCTGATCGCGCCGCCGATGCGCGTGCTGTCCCGCATCGCTGCCCCCTTCGTTTGGCTGCTCGGCGCCTCGACCGACCTGCTGCTGCGCCTGCTCGGGCTGCATGGCGAGCGGGAGGAGGTGGTCACCGAGGAGGAGGTCCGCTCGATGATCTCGGAGGGCACCCAGGCCGGCGTCTTCGCGCCCGCCGAGAAGGAGATGATCGACGGCGTGCTGCGTCTGGCCGACCGGAGCGTGCGCAGCATCATGATCCCGCGGCCGGATGTCGCCTGGCTCGACCCGGCCAGGCCGCAGGCGGAATTGCTCGAGGCGATCCGCGCCGGCAGCCACTCGCGCTATCCGGTGTGCCGCGGCTCCCTCGACGAGCTGGCCGGCATCGTCCACACCCGCGACCTGCTCGGCGCCGTCGTCCAGGGCCGCCCCTTCGACCTGGAAAGCGAAGCCACCCGGCCGCTGGTCGTGCATGACGGCACGCCGATCCTGAAGCTGCTCGACCTGATGAAGACCTCCGGACACCATCTGGCGATGGTGGTGGACGAGTATGGCAGCATCGAGGGCCTGGTCACCCTCACCGACATCCTGGAAACCATCGCCGGCGACCTGCCGGAGGCCGGCGAGGCTGTGGAGACGGCCGCCATCCGGCGGGAGGACGGCTCCTGGCTGGTGGAAGGCTGGATGCCGGTCGACGAGTTCGAGGATACGGTCGGAGTGCGCGGGCTGCGCGATGCCGGCGACTTCCACACGGTGGCCGGACTGGTGCTGCACCGGCTGGGTCATGTGCCTCAGGCCGGCGAGGTCGTCGAATGGGCCGGCGTCCGCTTCGAGGTTGTCGACATGGACGGACGGCGCATCGACAAGGTGCTGGTGGTTCCCCACGTCGACCAGCCGGCGGGGACCTAGAGTGTGATCGTTTCAAGCGGTATCGCTTGAAACTTGAATCACACGGAAGATCAAAAGTTTAGGGCCTGCCTGGTGCTTCAATAAGCACCAGGCAGGCTTTAGGAGCAGGCGGCGGCCGGGCCGGAACGTCAGGCGGGAATTATCTTTATATCCTACAATCAGTAACACGTACTGCTTATGATACGTCGTATGCCGCGTGCCGAGATGCTAGGTTGGGGATCATCAGGGACACGACGCATCCAGCGGAAGCCAGACATTCGTGACCTCGCCGCCCCCCAGGACCAGCCCGACGGCCCCGCGCGCCAACGCTTCCGCCCGCAGCGTCCATCCGGGCTCGGGCCGCCGCAAGACGCGCCAGCAACAGAAGGGCCGGCAGGTCGACCCTGCCAGCCTGGATGAGGTCCGTGCGCTTCTCGGCGACCGGCCTCGGCGGCCCGACCTGCTGATCGAACACCTGCACCTGATCCAGGACCATTACGGCTGCCTGCAGGCGCGCCATCTCGCCGCCCTGGCGAAGGAGATGCGACTGGCACTGGTCGAGGTCTTTGAGGTCGCGTCCTTCTATGCACATTTCGACATCGTGCTGGACGGCGAACCCGCCCCACCGAAGGTGACCATCCGCGTCTGCGATTCGCTGAGTTGCACCCTTGCCGGGGCCGGGACCCTCCTGGAAGCGCTCAAGGCCGGTGTGGACGGAACCCAGGTCCGCGTGATGCGGGCTCCCTGCATGGGCGGCTGCGACAAGGCGCCGGTCGCGGCAATCGGCCACAGCCTGCATGAGAAAGCGACGGTCGGCAGCGTGCTGGACGCCGTGGCGCACGGCCGCCTCCAGCCGGCCATCCCCGATTACATCGGCTTCGCCGACTATCTCGCCGGGGGTGGTTATCGCGTTCTCGGCGAATGCCTCGACGGCACGCGCGACACCGAAAGCGTGATCGCGAGCCTGGAGGATTCCAGCATCCGCGGCCTCGGAGGCGCCGGCTTCCCGACCGGACGGAAATGGCGCGCCGTCCGGGCCGAGCAGGGCCCGCGCCTGATGGCGATCAACGGCGACGAGGGAGAACCCGGGACCTTCAAGGACCGCTTCCACCTGGAACGCGATCCCCACCGTTTCCTCGAAGGGACGCTGATCGGCGCCTGGGCCATCGAAGCCACCGACATCTACATCTACCTGCGCGACGAATACCCGCAATGCCGGGAAATCCTGCTGCGCGAAATCCCGAAGATCGAGGCTGCCGGCTTCTCACCCCACACCAGGATCCATCTGCGCCGGGGGGCGGGCGCCTATATCTGCGGCGAGGAATCGGCGATGCTGGAGAGCATCGAAGGAAAACGCGGCCTGCCGCGGCACAAGCCCCCCTTCCCGTCGGTGGTCGGCCTGTTCGGCCGGCCGACCCTGATCAACAATGTCGAGACGGTGTTCTGGGTCCGCGAGATCCTGGAGAAGGGCAGCGCCTGGTTCGCAAGCCATGGCGCCAACGGCCGGCGGGGGCTGCGCACCTACTCGGTTTCGGGGCGGGTCAGGGATCCCGGCGTCAAGCTCGCTCCGGCCGGCACGACGCTGCGGGACCTGGTCGACACCCATTGTGGCGGCATGGCCGACGGGCACCGGCTGGCGGCCTATCTGCCCGGCGGACCGTCCGGTGGCATCCTGCCGGCGTCCATGGCCGACATCCCGCTCGATTTCGGGACGCTGGAGCCCTACGGCTCCTTCATCGGGTCCGCCGCCGTGATCGTGCTGTCGGACAAGGACGAC
This sequence comes from Azospirillum picis, assembly GCF_017876115.1. GTDB lineage: Bacteria > Pseudomonadota > Alphaproteobacteria > Azospirillales > Azospirillaceae > Azospirillum > Azospirillum picis. Next base: position 33,444 of record NZ_JAGINO010000001.1, on the reverse strand, counting down.
ATCCGCGAGGTCACGCTGAACCTCCTCAAGTTCTTCGAGGACGAGAGCTGCGGCCAATGCACGCCCTGCCGCGTCGGCACCGAAAAGGCCGTGCAGTTGATCAGCCAGCCGGCATGGGACGAGGATCTCCTGGCCGAACTCGGCAGGGTGATGGGCGACGCGTCGATCTGCGGCCTCGGCCAAGCCGCGATGAACCCGATCAAACAGGTCATGACGCACTTCCGCGACGCGTTCACCCCGCTGCGGAGTGCCGGGGGATAAGGAGACCGCCATGTCCGAGGGCATCGGGTTCACCCTGGACGGGGTTGCGGTGGTCGCCCGCCCCGGCGAAACCATCTGGCAGGTCGCCGAGCGGCTCGGCACGGACATTCCCCACCTCTGCCACCGGCCGGAGCCGGGCTACCGCCCGGACGGCAATTGCCGGGCCTGCATGGTGGAAATCGAGGGCGAGCGCGTGCTTGCCGCCTCCTGCATCCGCAAGCCAATGCCGGGCATGGCGGTCAGGTCGGCCTCGGACCGCGCCAAGGCATCCCGCAAGCTGGTGTTCGAGCTTCTGCTCGCCGACCAGCCGGGTCGCGAGACGGCGCATGATCCCGACTCCGGGTTCTGGAGATGGGCCGATCGCGTGGGGGTGTCCGGCAGCCGCTTTCCCGCCGCCGACCGTCCGACCAAGGTCGACGACCTGTCGCATCCGGCGATGGCGGTCCAGCTCGACGCCTGCATCCATTGCACCCTGTGCGTCCGCGCCTGCCGCGAGGTCCAGGTCAACGACGTCATCGGCATGGCCGCGCGCGGCCCCCTGGAGAAGATCATCTTCGACTTCGACGACCCGATGGGCAACTCGACCTGCGTCGCCTGCGGCGAATGCGTCCAGGCATGCCCGACCGGCGCGCTGATGCCGGCGACGCTGCTGGACGGCCGGGGCGTCTACGCCAATGCGCCCGAGCGCGAGGTCGCGTCCGTCTGTCCCTATTGCGGCGTGGGCTGCCAGCTCACCTACAGGATCCGCAGCGACAGGATCGTCGCCGTCGATGGCCGCGATGGCCCATCCAACCGCAACCGCCTGTGCGTCAAGGGCCGCTTCGGCTTCGACTATGCCCATCACCGCGACCGCCTGACCGTGCCGCTGATCCGGAGGGAGGGCGTTCCCAAGCGCGATGTCGACATCGACCCGCTGGATCCCTTCACCCATTTCCGCGAGGCGACCTGGGACGAGGCGCTGGCCGCAGCGGCCGGCGGCCTCAAACGGATCCGCGACGAGCGGGGCGGCGGGGCGCTTGCCGGCTTCGGCTCGGCCAAGGGCAGCAACGAGGAGGCCTATCTCTTCCAGAAGCTGGTCCGCAGCGGCTTCGGCACCAACAATGTCGACCACTGCACGCGGCTCTGCCACGCCTCATCGGTCGCGGCACTGATCGAGGGCGTCGGGTCGGGCGCGGTGTCGGCGCCGTTCATGGCCGCCGCCGATGCCGAGGTGATCGTCATCATCGGCGCCAACCCGACGGAAAACCATCCTGTGGCGGCGACGTTCTTCAAGAATGCCGCGGAGCGGGGAGCCAAGCTCATCGTCATGGATCCGCGCGGGCTGGCGATGGCCCGCCATGCCACCCACATGCTGCAGTTCACGCCGGGGCGTGACGTGTCGATGCTCAACGCCATGCTGCACACGATCATTGAGGAGGATCTCTACGACCGCCAGTACGTCCAGGCGAACACCGAGGATTTCGAGACGCTGGCAGAAACGGTCAGGCCGTACCCGCCGGAGGCGATGGAGGCGGTCTGCGGCATTCCGGCGGCGACCCTGAGGGAGGTGGCACGGCTCTTCGCCCGGGCCAAGTCGGCGATCATCTTCTGGGGCATGGGCATCTCCCAGCACATCCACGGCACGGACAACAGCCGCTGCCTGATCGCGCTCGCGCTCATCACCGGGCAGATCGGCCGCCCCGGCACCGGGCTGCATCCGCTGCGCGGCCAGAACAATGTCCAGGGCGCCTCCGACGCCGGCCTCATCCCGATGTTCTATCCCGACTACAAGCCCGTCGAGGATCCGGAGGTCCGGGCCTTCTACGAGCGCTACTGGGGAACCAGGCTGGACGACAAGCGCGGGCTGACCGTCGTCGAGATCATGGATGCGGTCCATGACGGTCGGATCAGGGGGCTCTATGTCGAGGGCGAGAACCCCGCCATGTCCGATCCGGACGTGAACCACGCGCGCGAGGCGCTGGCCATGCTGGACCACCTCGTGGTGCAGGACATCTTCCTGACCGAAACCGCCAAATACGCCGACGTCGTCCTGCCGGCCTCGGCCTGGCCGGAAAAGGACGGCACCGTCACCAACACCAACCGTCAGGTCCAGATGGGCCGCGCCGCGGTGCCGCTGCCCGGACAGGCTCGCCAGGACCTGTGGATCATCCAGGAGATGGCCCGCGGTCTCGGTCTCGACTGGGATTACCGCCACGCCCGCGACGTGTTCGCCGAGATGGCGGGAGCCATGCCGTCGCTCGCCAACATCACATGGGAGCGGGTCGAGCGTGAGGGATCTGTGACCTACCCCGTCGACAGCCCCGACGAACCCGGCCACGACATCGTCTTCGGCAACGGCTTTCCGACCAAGTCCGGCCGCGGCCGGATCGTTCCGGCGACGCCGATCAATCCGGCCGAGATGCCCGACGCGGACTACCCGCTGGTGCTCACCACCGGCCGTCAACTCGAACATTGGCACACCGGCTCGATGACCCGCCGATCCAGTGTCCTCGATGCCGTCGAGCCGGAGGCGGTGGCTTACGTCTCGCCGCAGGATCTCACCCGCGCCGGCCTCGGGGCCGGGGATTGCATGCAGGTGTCGAGCCGCCGCGGCACGATTCGCCTGAAGGCGCGAGTCGACGACCGCATGCCGGTCGGACTGGTGTTCATCCCCTTCGCCTACGCCGAGGCGGCGGCCAACCTGCTGACCAATCCGCAACTCGATCCCTTCGGCAAGATCCCGGAGTTCAAGTACTGCGCGATCCGGATCGGGAAAGCCCCAGCCTTCACGGACGAGGCGGCGTGACGCCGCCGGCGGCTCTCAGCCGTCGCTGGACGGCAGCAGCGGGATAACCCGGCCACGGGGTCGGCGGTGCGAGTTCGACGCAGGCTGCGGGACCGGAATGCCGTCGAGCGCCGCGTGGCAGAGAGCGGCCTCGCCTCTGCGGCCGGGTTCGTTGGCGGCGGAAGCCTCCAACCCGCCGACGAAACGCGGGGACTCCAGCCGAATGGGCGGCCCAGTTCCTCTTCCACCTCTCGGGCGAACGTCGCCCCGTCTTTTCCGGGCTCCCGTCTGCCTCTTCCCGCCGCAAGCCGGGGCGGCCGCTCAGGCACGACGATCGCATTTGGCGATAATCGCCCTCTCCCGGGCGGAAGAGGGCGTCATATGCGCGCGCCGTGGCCGCTCAGGCCGCCTGACGAGACCGGCTGTTCGCCTTCATGGCGGCGAAGGCTGCCTGGAAGCTTTCGCAGTCGGCGAGATCCTGCCGGAAGGCGAAATGGGCGCCATGGTCCCCGGCGCCGAGGACCGTTGCGAGGATGCTGGCCCGGTAGCGCGGGATGTCCAGCGTGACCGTGCTGCCGGTGACCAGACCCGCAACGCCCTGGATGTGGGCACCACCGAGCGAAATGTTGACGATGCGCCCCTCAAGGTTTCCCTGCCGGCGTGCGATCAAGCACGGCTCGTCCAATTCCAGGCGTTCGGACTGACGGCGATCCGCGTCGCTGGTGGAGGTACGGACCACCCGCACCAGGACCCGCCGGAGCGCCTCGATGCTGTGCGCCACCTCGCGGGCGTTCCTCTGCACGCCGGATGCCTGTGTGCCGGTTTGGACAGCCTCGCTCGACACCGCACCGATCCGGTCGGACACTTCCCGCGCGGCATCGGAGGTATCAACGACGCTGCGGCTGATCTCCTGCGTCGCCTGGGCCTGCTGCTCCATCGCCGCCGCGATGTCGGCGGAGACCTGATTGATCTCGTCGATCGTGACGCTGATTTCGGCGACCGCCGTCACGGCGGCTGCGGTGACCGTCTCGATGTCGCCGATCTGGCGGGCGATCTCCTCCGTCGAACGGGCGGTCTGGCTGGCGAGGTTCTTCACCTCCTGGGCGACGACAGCGAAGCCCTTTCCGGCCTCGCCGGCGCGAGCCGCCTCGATGGTGGCGTTGAGCGCCAACAGGTTCGTCTGGCCGGCAATGGCGCCGATCAGCTTGGCGACCTCGCCGATCCTTCCCACGGTGTCGGACAGGGAGCGGATCGTCGCCTGGGTACGGTTGCCATTTTCGACCGCCCGGCGGGTGACGGTGCCGGAATGGGTCACGCGCTGCATGATGTCGCTGATCGAGGCCGCCAGTTCCTCGGTGGCTGCAGCCACCGTCTGCGCCGTATTGAGCGCCTGGTCGGCGGCAGCGGCGACCTCGCGGGAATTGTTGCCGACGGTCAGGGCGGAGTTCGCCATGCTCTCCGCATCGCGGGCCATGCCGTCGGTGTGCCTTGCGACCAGGGCGACGGCGTCGCGGGCTTCACGCTCCACCGTGTCGGCCATCGCTTCCAGGGCATGACGGCGGCTTTCCTGCTCGGCTTCCGCATAGGTTTCGAGAAGCAGTTCCAAGTCCATCCAGGCCAGCTTGGTGATCGCCGCGCGCAGGGCATGCGCCTTGCGTTCCTTGGCGGGGCTGAAAAGGCCCTGGAAGGATCCGGCCGCCCCGTTGAGCCCGAGCACACCCAGGATGCCGGTCATGACCGTGTGGTGACAGATCGCCACGGCGTAGCTCGGAACGCCGTTGGCGTAGAAGATGGCGGCCAGTCGCTGGGCGGATTCGACGAAGCCGTCATCGAGCCGGCCTGCGGCGACCCGCATCCAGTGTGCGACCCGCAGCTTGTGCACCTCCGGTTTCATCAGGGCGGAATGGATTTCCGGCCATGGTGCGAAGTGCGCTTGCCAGGACTCCAGCAGGCCGGGCAGGTCACGATCGACGAAGTGGGCGTTGTCCCGCAGCAACCGGATGTCGTCATCGGTGATACCGAAAGTCGTGAAGCGCTTCCGCTGGGCGTCGTGCGTCGTCATCGTGATCATGGTGTTTCCGGGCGCTGGAGGAATGGCGCGAACGGTCCGCGTCGCTTACGCGCGTCCGCCATCATTCGCATGCAGCAAAAACGAGGCCAGACACTGGATCGATGCGTCGGCGGCCTTTTCATTCCGCAGGCCACATTGCCTTTTGTTACGATAATGCCACCGCCTGCATTCCCGGTCGCATTTTGAGACGGCACCTTGCAATTTGCGGTTTTCCTGTCGCGCCCCGCGTCACGGCACGTGCCGCGGTCGGAGATTACGGGGCGCCACCGCCTGCCGATGTTGGCTCACGACATGATAGGATATATACCCGGTCCGTCTTGAGAAGCGCCGCGGCGCTTCCGCCAGGACCTGTGCCTTGACCATCCCTGAGAGCCCCATGTCCGTCCCTCCCGTCTGGTCCGTCCGCAACGCGATCACCCGCATCCACGGGTGCGAGCTGGCGGTGACATGGCGCCCGGATTGCTGGACATGGGTGGTGACCGTCGCAGGAGAGCAGGTCGCCAGCGGAAAGGCGCGCAGCCAGGACGGCGCGCAGGATGCGGCCGTCCTGGCTGCGCGCCGGCATGCCGACGACGGCGGGAAAATACAGCTTCCGCTGCTCTGAACGGCAGGGGCGCCGGGCTATCGCTCCTCAGATGCTGTAGTCGCCCTGCTGCAGGCTCTGGTCCATGGTCAGCGCCGGCGCCGGCTCGCCGCGGCACCAGCCGACGACCTTGGCTGGCACACCGGCCACCGTGGCACATCCGGGCACGTCCTTCAGAACGACGCTGCCCGCTCCCACCTTCGCATGAGCGCCGATGGTGATGTTGCCCAGCACCTTGGCCCCGGCCGACAACAGCACGCCGTCCCGGACCTTGGGATGGCGGTCGCCATGTTCCTTGCCGGTGCCGCCGAGCGTGACGTTCTGCAGGATCGAAACGTCGTTGCCGATGACCGCCGTCTCGCCGATCACCACGCCGGTGCCATGGTCGATGAAGACGCCGCGCCCCACCGGAACCGCCGGGTGGATATCGACGGCAAACACCTCCGACACCCGGCTCTGCAGGAAGTGGGCGAGGTCTCGGCGCCGCCCCCTCCACAGCCAATGGGCGACGCGATGCCATTGCAGGGCATGGTATCCCTTGAAATAAAGAAACGGTGTCAGGCAGCCGTCGGCCGCCGGGTCGCGCGCCAGGATGGCGGCGAGATCGGCGGCGGCGGCTTCGACGATGGAGGGATCGGCGTCCATGGCGTCGCGCACCACGGCGGCCAGCCGGTCCTCCGGCATGGCGCGGTCTGCCAGCTTGCGCACCAGCAGGGCTGCCAGCGCCGGGCCGAAGCCGTTACGCGCCAGGATCGCGTCGTACAGGAAGGGCGCGAGGCCGGCCTCCTCCTCCGCCACCCGAACGGCATCGGTGCGCAACCGCCGCCACAGCGACAATTCGACCGTTTCAGTCTCGCGCACCGTGACGTCCAGGCTGTCCATCGCCTTCACCCTCGTTCCCGATCCACCCGCGGCGCACCGCAGCAGCACCGTCGGCATCCTCCTGACGCAGGCAGCTACTGTGGTGATCCCTCCCCCGGCCGGTCAAGATCGTTGCCGTCAAGCCTGCCTCCCGCAACCGGCGTGCTGCTCCGCGCCTCGCGGGCGCGGCGGAAAGCCAGCGGCGAGCATCCCTCGCGCTTGGTGAAGAAGCGGGAGAAATAGGCGGGATCCGCAAAGCCGAGCGCATAGCCGACCTCCGCCATCCCATGTCCGGTGTAGATCAATGAACGCTTGGCTTCCAGCATCAGGCGGGCATGCACCAGTTGCAGGGTCGATAGTCCGGTGACGCGCCGGCAGGCGGCGTTCAGCCGGCCGGGCGTGACGCCGAGTTCGCCGGCATAGCGCCCAACCGTCCAGTGCTCGCGAAATCTCCGGTCGATCAGCGGCTTGAGGCGGGCGAGCAGATACACCTCGGCGGATATTTCCGCCGACGGCCCGTGCCCGGCAAGGTCGGAACCGCCGCGACGGCGCCGCATGACCAGCCGCAGTGCCGCCACCAGGATCAGCATGACATGAGCGGCGATGGCGTCGGCGCGACCGGGACGATGGCCGTGAAACTCCCGCCCGATATCAGTGAAGGCCCGCGTCAGGTCCGTTTCGTCCTGAGCCCCCGCCACCAGATCACAAGCTATCGGCAAAGCCAGCGCCGTTCGCATTTCTCCCTCCGGTGACGCATTGAGCACAGCCGCCAGGAAACCCTCGGATAGCGTCAGGACATGGCCGTCGGTTGCGGGGTCGAAGCGGAAGCCGTGCACCACCTGTGCGGGGATGGCGAGGAAAGCCGGTGCTCGGAACGACGTCTCCACTCCGTCGACGGTCACCCATCCGCCACCGGCGGTAACCAGCAGCGCATGGCTCAGTCCATCGTGCCGATGTGGGCGCACCTCCCAATTGTGCAAGCGCATACGATCGGGGATGGTCTCGATATGGACGAAGCGCAATTCCGGCACCGCCGGCGGTTCTCCATAAAGCCAATAGCGGGGAACGGATGCGACGAGAAGATCGCGCTCTGGATCAGGATGGGCGGACATCGCACGAGCTCCCGCTGCCGCCGATGAAAAATACAAGAGTATCCCCGATTCTTCTATGTCCGGTTCCCCTCCCGGAAAATATCATTATTCTGATAATCAGTTGTACGGAATATAAACCACTTCCGCGTCTCCCGACGTCCACCGAGGAGGGCGAGACACATGTACTTGGCGAAAGGCGTCCGCACGCAGGTCGCAATCGTCGGTGCTGGCCCGGCCGGGCTGTTCCTGGCCCACCTGCTGCACCGCCAGGGCATCGAGTCGGTGATCCTGGAGCAGCGCAGCCGCGCGGAGATCGAGGGCACCATCCGTGCCGGCGTGCTGGAGCATTGGGTGGTGGACCTGATGAACGACATGGGGCTGGGCGACCGCCTGATGCGCGAGGGGCACTTCCACTCCGGGATCACCCTGCGCTTCGGGCGTCGAAGCCACCACATCGACATGTCGGAGCTGACCGGCGGCAAGCGCGTCACCGTCTACGCCCAGCATGAGGTGATCCGCGACCTTGTCGCCGCCCGACTGGAGGATGGCGGCCGCATCCTGTTCGGCGTGTCGGACGTTGACGTCCGGGATATCGACTGCGCGGCGCCGCGCGTGCTTTTCCGGCAGTCGCCCGACGGACCGATGGAAGAGCTCCCTTGCGACTTCATTGCCGGCTGCGACGGTTTCCATGGGCCGAGCCGGCAAGCCATCCCGGCGGCGTGCCGCCGCGAGTACCAAATTACATATCCCTTCGGCTGGCTGGGCATCCTGGCCGAGGCGCCGCCGTCCCACCCGGAGCTGATCTACGCCAACCACGAGCGCGGATTCGCCCTGCTCAGCACCCGCTCGCCGGAGGTGCAGCGGCTCTACATCCAGTGTGATCCCAGAGACGACATCGCCAACTGGTCCGACGACCGCATCTGGTCGGAACTGCACCGCCGGCTGGAGGATGGGAGCGGCTGGACGCTGACCGAAGGCCCGGTGTTCCAGAAGGGCATCATCGGCATGCGCAGCTTCGTCTGCGAGCCGATGCGGCACGGCCGCCTGTTCATCGCCGGCGACGCCGCCCATATCGTGCCGCCGACCGGCGCCAAGGGCCTGAACCTGGCTGTGGCCGACGTGCTGGTGCTGTCGCGGGCAATGGCGGCCTATTACAGCACGGGCAGCAGCGACGGGCTGGACGGCTACTGCGCCACCTGCCTCGCCCGCATCTGGAAGGCGGAGCGTTTCTCCTGGCACATGACCACCATGCTGCACCGGAATCCGGGAGAATCGGCCTTCGAGCAGCGACTGCATCTGGCGGAGCTCGATCACCTGGTCCACTCCCGGGCGGCTATGGCCGCCCTGGCGGAGAACTATGTGGGTCTGCCGATGGAATGAGGCCGGCGTCGGGCCGACCGCCTATGCCCGTGCGCCCATCAGCGTCTTCAGCATCCTCTCGAACCGCGCGCCGGCCAGAGACACCTGATCGAGCAGCCCCTCGTCCAACTCATCCTCCATGATGCGGCCGGCATCCATCGACTGGGCCTCGCCGACCCTCAACCGGTCGACCGTACCGCGCAGGCGGTCGGCGAGGAAGATCGCCAGTGCCTTGTAGAAGCGGCCGGCGAAGCCGCCGTCGCTGCGCAGCCGCGCCTCGATCTCGCGCTTGGACAGCGCCAGCGCGATGCAGCGACCGTCGGCCGTGACGGTCGCCGACGGCAAGGCGCTGTCGACGAAGGACACCTCACCGATCACCTCGCCGCTACCCAGCCGCGCCACCGTCCCGACCCCGGCGACCACGACGGCGGCATGACCCTCGATCACGATGAACAGCGAGTCCGACGGCTCTCCCTGGCGCACCAGCACGTGCCCGGCTGCCAGGTCCAGCCGCCGGCCGGCGCGGGCCATCCATTCGATGTCCTCGTCGCTGAGGTTCCCCAGGATGTACAGGACCTTGCGCATGTCTCCCCCGTAGAGCGTCAAAGCAATTGCCGGCTGGCCAGCCTGCGGAACGCACCGTCTGCCGCCATCAAGTCATCGTAGGGTCCTGCCTGCACCAGACGCCCCTCCTCCATCACGAAGATCCGGTCGACGTCGCGGATCGTGCTGAGCCGGTGGGCGATCACCACGCGGGTGACGCTGAGCTTGGACAGCGAGGCGGTCACCACCGCCTGGGTGCGGTTGTCGAGCGCGCTGGTCGCCTCGTCCAGCAGCAGCACGCGCGGTCGGTGGACAAGCGCACGGGCGATCATCAGCCGCTGGCGCTGGCCGCCCGACAGGGTGCCGCCACCATCCATCAGCACGGTGTGCATACCCATGGGCATCTGCTCGATGTCCCGGTCCAGACCCACCAGCCACGCCGCGTGCCAGGCGTCGTCCAGACCGAGAGGTGCGGTGCCGACGATGTTCTGGAACAGGCTGCCGGCGGTGACCCGGCCGTTCTGCAGCACCACGCCGATCTGCCGGCGCACGGCGGCGAGGTCGAGCCGCTCTGCAGCGCGGCCGTCGAAGAACACCTCGCCTTGCTCCGGCCGCTCGAAGCCCAGCAGCAGGCGCATCACCGTGGATTTCCCGCTGCCGGAAGCACCGACGATGGCAACGAACTCGCCGGGCTCGATCGTCAGGCTGAGGTCGTGGAGCACACGCGGGCTGTCCGGACCGTAGCGGAAGCCGACGCGGCTGAGCCGGATGCCTCCCTGCAGATCGCCGGGCGCGTCGCGGCCTGCCGGCACCTCCGGAGCGGTCTCCAGGATCGGGCGGGCACGCTCCATCAGCGGCAGCACGGTCAGGCATTTGGTCAGCGCCTGGGCCATCCCGGTCAATGCCGCCATCAGTTGGCCGAAGGCGGTGAGAAAGGCGACGAAGCTGCCGGTGGTGAAGGGCGCCGCCGCATCCCGAGGTGCGGCGGCCAGCGCCTGCTGCTTGGCGTCATGTTCCATCAGCAGCGCCACCGCGAGGAAAACCAGCGCGGTCGCCAGCGTCGGGAAGGCAGCCTGGAAGGTCTCAAGAACATTGGCAAAGCGCTGGGCGGAGACGGCGCGAGATTTCTGGGCGGCAAAGCCGCGGGCCCACTCCGCCATCGCCCGCGGCTCCGCCCCTGCGACACGCAGCTTGCCGATGCCGACGATGAGCTGCAGCACCAGCCCGTCGAGCCGACCCTGGCGACGGATGTGCTCGCGCTCGTGCCGCAACTGGCCATAGGACAACGTCGCCGTCACCGCTGCCGACAGCAGTGCCAGGGTCGTGGCGATGATCGCGAGGCGCCAATCATAGACCGCCAGCAGTCCCAGGCTGACCAGTCCCAACAAGGCGCCCAGCAGGCCGCTCATCGTGCTGGCCGCCAGGATCTCGCGCACTGTCTGCAGGCCGAGCGCCCGGTCGGCGAGGTCGCCGGCGGTGTAGCGGCGAAAGAAGCCGACCGGCAGGGACAACAGCCGGTCGATGAAGGCCGCCTGCATCACACCATCGATCCGGCTTTCCAGCCGTAGCACCGCCAACAGCTTGACGAGGTCGAAGACAGCCCCACCGATCGCGGCGGCCATCAGGCCGACGACGATGACGACGAGCTGCCCGCGATCGGCACGCGGGATGACGCCATCGAACAGCAGGCCGGTGGCGACCGGCACCAGCAGGGCCAGCACCGCCCCGGCCAGCCCGCAGAACAGCAGCCGCATGCCGTCGCCGCCCAGTCCGCGCAGCGGAAAGCGGATGGCCTCCTTCGCCGTCAGGGCTCGGGCAGGCAGCGGCCGGTAGAGGTGAATGCCCTCGGCAGCCAACTCGTCGGCGAGCCCCTGGGTGATGCGGCGCCGCCCGGCGGCGTCCTCGACCTCGAAGCCGGCCGGCGTCGGCAGCAGCGCCACCGGCGCTCGTTCTTCCCCCAGCCAGCCGATCATCGCGGCGCCGTCCCTCCGCCACCAGCCTTCGCGCAGGACCACCTTGCGCCCGCGCAAGCGGGCGGCGGCGAGCAGCGCGTCAAGCGCCTCCGACGCCCCCTTTCCGGCAAGGTCCAAGCGGGGAGGCGGTTCCTCTACCCCCATGTGGCCCGCCAGGGCCACGAACGCGGCAGCGAGAGGATGGGCGACGCCGGTGGCAGCCCGAGGCGTGGCATCCCGTCCACCGGCGGCGAGACCGGCCAGACCCTCCAGCGCTCCCGACAGCGACTCCCGCGCCACCGCCTGGCTGCGGGCGACGCGGGCGGCCTCATCGGCGGCCTGACGGGTAAAGCGAGCCGCGATGCGCTCAAGCACCAGCGCGTGGAAACGGTCGAGCGCAGGCCACAACCGCTCGGGTGACGGCCATGCCTCGGTCAGCGCGACCGTGGATTCGCCAGCACCCTCGATCCAGGCACGGTCCACCAGCGGAAGGGAAAGGCATGGTTCACCGGCATCGGCGGGTGGGCCGCCCAACCAGGACACCCGCCCATCCGTTACCGTCAGCCACAACGGACGGCGCGGGTCGGCATGAAGCCGCTCACCGGAGCCAAGGCGGTGGTCTCCCGGTTCCGCCACCCGGTCCGGCCATATCGCCTCCCCGCCGGTCGCCGCATCGGTCAGGCGCAGGATCCACGCTTCTGCGCGAGGCAGGAAATCCTCTTCCGCGGCGAACGCCGCCCACTCCTGTCCATGCAGGCGCGAACCGATGGAGCCGACCGCCACCAGGGTCGCCCTGCCCGGCTGCCCGACGCCGAACAGCAAGGCCCCGGTCTCGGCACGGAACAGATGGCGGCGCAGGACTGCGTTGCCATCCGGGGAATCGACCAGAAAGAGGTCGACATAGCCGTCCTCGACACGCCAGCCGAACCGCGGGTCGCGCAGATTCAATGGCCGGTGGCTGCCACCTTCCAGCAGGACGGGCGCCGCGAGGGTTTCGTTGCTGTCCAGCACGTCCATCGCCTCAGCCCGCCGCGATCAGCGAAGCGTATTCGCCGCCACGCGCCAGCAAGTCCTCGTGGCTGCCCCGCTCGACCACCCGGCCACGATCGAGCACGATGATCTCGTCGCAGTCACGGATCGTGCTGAGCCGGTGGGCGATGATGATGCAGGTGCAGCCGCGCCGCCGCAAATTGTCGTCGATCAGCTTCTCGGTTGCGACGTCGAGCGCCGCCGTCGCTTCGTCAAGCACCAGGATGGACGGATCGCCGGCAAGTGCCCGGGCGATTTCCAGCCGCTGACGCTGGCCGCCGCTGAAATTCACCCCGCCCTCGGCAACCGGCGCGCCAAGCTGACCGGGCCGGCCGGCGACCTCGCCCAGGATGGCGGCGTCCTCCAGCGCATGGGTCAGCGCCGCATCGGGCACGGTACCATCCCACAGGGTCAGGTTGTCGCGTACTGTGCCGTCGAACAGGAAGACGTCTTGGTCGACATAGGCGATGGATGCGGCACGCAGCGGCACCGGGATGTCCGCCGCGGGCCGCCCGTCGAACAGGATCTGCCCGGACCAGGGTTGGGCCAACCCACAGATCAGTCGGCCGATGGTGGATTTCCCGCTCCCCGATCCACCGACCAGCGCCACGCGCATGCCGGGCGACAGCGACAGCGACAGCCCTTCGATCAGCGGAGGGTCGAGCACGCTGTAACCGAAGGAGACATCGGCCAACGCCACCGCGCCACCGAGCCGCGGCGGTCCGTCCAAGTCGGCCGTTGCCGCCACAGCAGGAACGGCTAAACCCGATTGGGAATCTACCGCATGCTCCAGCGTGTCGTTGAGGCGTTGCAGGTCGGCCTTCACGCGCTGGAGCGTGCCGCCCATGCCGATCAATTTGGTGATGGGGGCGGAGAAGCTGGACGCCAGGCTTTGAAAGGCTGCCAATGCACCGACGGTCATCGCGCCATCCATCACCCGAAGGGCTCCCAACCCAACGATCGCCGCGGTGGCGAGCGCATTGAGGAAGGCCGGCGCCACGGTAAGCAGCGAGGAATGGACCCCCAGCGTCTGCCGCACCGCCAGCAGCCGCGCCTGATAGCCCGCCCAGCGCTCGAAGGCCTGCCCTTCCAGCCCGGCCGACTTCAGCGTCTCGATAGCCTGGATGCTGCCGATGGTGACGGCTCCCAGCTTGGCCTGTTCGGCCAGCAGACGCCGCCCGGCATCCTCCCGCCCGCGCGATGCTCCCCGCAGGAACAGCACGTTGCCCAGCGCCTGCAGGATGGCCACTGCCGCCAGGGCGGCATCGTAGCTCAGCATCACCAGCCCGAAGAAGAGGATGGTCAGCAGGCTCATCGCCGCGGTCGCCATCTCCCCCGACAGCAGCCGCGCCACCCTGTCGTTGGCGGCGACGCGGCCGGCGATGTCGCCGGGATGGCGCTGGCCGAAGAAGGGCACTGGCAATTGCAGCAGCCGCCAGACATAGCGGCTGGCCATCACCATGGCGAATTTGGTTTCCAGCTTCAGCAGGGCCGATTGCTGCAGGGCCGTCAGCAGCGCCCTGACCAGCGCGGTGACCGCCATGCCCAGCAGCAGCGGCACCAGCCAGTTGCGCTGGGCGCCGACCAGCACCTCGTCGACGAACGCCTTGGTGAAGGCGGGAAGTGCGATCCCCGGCAGCACCAGCGCCAGACTGGCCGACAATGCGTAAGCCACCGCGGCGCGCGAATGGCGCAACTGGCGGCCCAGAAGCGCGGCCACACCCGGTGGCTTGGCGCCGGCGACGAACTCCGGCCCTTTCTCGAAGGCCAGCGCCACCCCGGTGAAGGCTTCGGAGAACTCGGCGCGGGTGACGCGCCGCGGACCGGTCACCGGGTCGTTCAAATAGGCATGGCCGCCCTTGAATCCTTCGAAGACCAGGTAATGGTTGAAGTTCCAGTGGACGATCAATGGCCAGGGCATGTCGGCCAGCGCCTCTGGTTCCTTCTTGAACCCCTTGGCAACCAGACCGTAGCGCCGGCCGGCGCGCAACAGGTTGCTGGCCTTGCTGCCGTCGCGCGACACGCCGCAGGCGACACGCAGCTCCTCCAGCGGTACCCAGCGGCCGAAATGGGCGAGAACGATGCCAAGCGACGCGGCGCCGCACTCCACCGCCTCCATCTGGAGCAGGGTGGGCGTGCGGACACGCCTGCGCCGGCTGCGCGGCGCTCCAACGGCCTTGCTGGAGGCGGCATTGCTGGTGGAAGCACCGCTCACAGGCCGGTCACCTTGCGCAAGGCGGGGATAACGAAGGCAAGCGGTGGCTGCTCGCGCACCGTCACCTCGCCCTCGGCCAGCGTACCGCTGGTGATGGCCATCGCCGGCCCGGCACCCGAGGACCAACGATAGCCGGAAGGAGCGGTGGCATCGGGCAGCAGGTCGACACGGACGGCGAAGGGCGGGCCCTTGGCAGAGAATTGCTGGACCAGCCGGTCGTTCTGCAGCACCGCCTGCATGCCCTGTGGGGTGGAGGGGAAATCGGAAACCTCGGCGACGCGGCCGATCAGCGTGCCGTACTCCTCCTTGCGCGCGGTGGAAGGCGCAATGCGGACATCCATGCCGGGCTTCAGCGCCTTGCCGTGCTCCGGTGGGACATAGAGCACGAGCTGCAGACCGCGTGCCCCGCTTTCGATGCTGACCACCGGCATGCCGGCGGCGACGCGGGCGCCGTCCGCCACCTTCCACTCGGTGACGCGCCCGTCGGTCGGGCTGAGGATGCGGGTGTCCTGCTCGATCTGCAGGACCAGCTCGTCCACCCGACGGCGGGCGTCGGCGACACGGTCGCCTCCGTCCGCCCGCGCCTGCTCGGCGCGGCTGGCCATGTCCAGCTCCTCGGTGTCGATCTGGAGCAACTGGCTTTTGGCGTCACTGACCTTCTGGCGGGCGGCGGCGAGCTCCTGGCGGGTTTCTTCCACCCGCTGGCGCGTGGTGAAGCCCCGGCTGGCGATATCCTCCTGCCCGCGCAGGAGGGTGGCCAGGAACTCCACCCGCGCCTCCGCGGCGGCGACAACCTGTTTCAATGCGACGCGCCGGGCGGCGAAGTTGGCCTGCCGCGCCAACGCCTCGCGGTCGAGCTGGGCGGAGCGGCGGGCGAGGTCCCCCTCCCGTTCCGCCAGCACTGCCCTGGCATGCTCCAGCGTCTGCTCCAGCTCGGCCTTGTCGATGCGGGCGAGAAGCTGGCCCGCCGCCACGGTGTCTCCGGGTTTGACCCCCGGCATCACCAACGTTCCCGAGGCCGTGGCAACGGCATCGAACACCCGCCCCCCGCTGCCCACCAGCAACCCGGAGCCGGTCACCCGCGTCGGGATGGTGCCGACCACACTCCAGACCACGGCGACAGCCAACAGAGCCAGCAGAGCGGCCAGCGCCAGCCAGCCGCGCGGCGACGTCAGCGCAACCACCCGGTCCAGTTCCTCCGGCGAGGAGAGGCGGTCGAGCGCCGCCTTGCGAAACAGGCGCTCCGATGGGGAAACGGTCATTGGCGCGGCGGCTCCGGGTTCCCCCAACAATGGCGATTTGGAGAGTGTGCGAATGGGCAGTCTAAGCACTTTCGTACAGGCAACGGCGGCAAGGCAACCCTGCTGTCGCGACAGCCGCGACTTGCAACGGGCGACGAACGGTGGTGGCCTGCGGCCGGTACCGAAAAACGTTCCGCTGCCGGAATCGCAGCGATATATTAGTTAATCCGGCACCCTGCCGGGACACTGACCGGACGAGCCTCATGGACTTCAACGCGGGCGATTCCAACACGCTGGCCGCACCGGCGCGCCGGCGGCGGCGGCGTCCCGCCAGCGCCGCCGCGCGCCCCGCCCACCGCGGGGCCACCGTCTCGGGCACCATCTACCGCGACCTGCGGGACGACATCGTCTCCCTGCGCCGCAAGCCCGGTGAACCGGTGATCGAGAAGCAGATCGCCGAAGCCTACGGCGTCAGCCGCACCCCGGTGCGCGAGGCGATGCTGAAGCTGGCGGACGAGGGGTTGGTCGAGGTGTTTCCGCAGTCCGGCACCTTCGTCGCCCGCATCCCGCTGAAAGCGCTGCCAGAGGCCATCGCCATCCGCCGCGCGCTGGAAGAGGCCACGGTCCGCTACGCCGCCGAACAGGCGACCGGCAGCCAGATCGCGTTGCTTCGCGCCAACCTGGAACTGCAGCGCGAACGCCAGGAGGCCGGCGACCTCGACGGCTTCCACGATGCGGACGAGGCGTTTCATGCGCTGCTGGCGGAGATCTCCGGTTATCCCGGCTTCTGGGCGGTGACGCAGCAGGTCAAGCGGCAGGTCGACCGCTATCGCCACCTGACCCTGCCGGTGGTCGGCCGGATGAACAAGGCGCTCTGCGAACACGCGGCCATCGTCGATGCGATCGCGGCCCGCGATCCCGACCGCGCCGTGGCCGACCTGCGCCGGCACCTCACCGACCTGCAATCCGGCATCCCGGACGTGCAGCGGGCCAATCCCCACTATTTCACGAGCTGAGGTTTTCAGTCGCCCTTGGCGGCCCCCTGCGCGGACGCCTTCTCCTTGTCGACCACGTCCAGGATCCGGCGCAACGCCTCGGCGGTCAGCGGCGTGTCCATGGTGAGGCCGTCGGCGAACTTGCGGAGCGCGCCGATGGAGCGGCGCTTGGCGACGAAGTCGTCGTCACCGGGCTCGAAGGGTTCGACCACCGGCCCCTTGTAGTAGCTGCCGCGGAAGCCCCATTGGCGGCGCCCGTCGGCGCGCCATTCGCTGCCGTCGGACAGCACCATGCAGCGGCCGTCGTGGGTGTAGCGCTCCACCGTGGCGATGGACTGCGGAATGGACTGGCCGCTGCGGATCGTGACGCGGTCGCCGACGCGGAAGCTGGCGGCAGTGAACATGCTATCTCCCCGGATGGCGCCTCCCGGCGCCGCAAGTCTGGTCAAGGCGCTCTTTTCCACCAACCGCGCCGCCGGATCCAGCCCTTCTATTCCCCCGGCAGCAGGAACCCTGCCACCACCGGCGCGTGGTAGCTGACCGGGGAGGGGACGTCGGGGTGGAAAACCTCGTCGGTCAGCTCCTCGTTGTGGATCGCGACGTCACGCGCAGCCGCGGCCAGGCGGGGTGAGGCCAGCAGATGATCGAGCAGGACCGGGGTACCGGCATGCAGGACGGTGTAGCGCCGCTCCTCCGCGATCGCCTGCTCCAACGGCTCCAGCACACGGTCGGCAAGCTCCGGGTTGCCGGTGAAGTCGGGCGCGGCGCGGATGATGCGCACCGCCGTCTGCTCCAGGTCGGCGTTGCAGTCGCCGGCAACGACGATCAGCGCATCCGGATCCTCGTCGAACAGCCGGTCGACCGCCATCCGCGTCTCCAGCGCCTGCCCGGCCCGCTTGATGGAGGCGAGGTAGAACCCCTCGGCCCAGCCGGCGGCGGTCTTCCAGACCTGGGCGCCGGCCTTCTGTCCCGGCACCGGAGCGGCGATCGGCGCCCGCAGGTGCAGGTCGAAGACATGCAGTGTCCGGGCGCCGGGAAGCTCGATCTCGGCATGGAGCACCGGTCGGTCCCAGGCGACTTCGGTCTCCTGCTCCTCCGGCGGGGCGGCGGTGGCGAAGCGGACACGGGGCGGCGGCACCAGGTCGTGGCGCAGCAGGCGGGCCGAGCGGACCGGCCAGCGGCTGACGATGACCGGATTGTGGCGGTCGGCCGGCGACTGCGCGTCGCCGGCCGTGACGTGCCAGCCCTGGTAGCGCGTCCCCTCCAGCAGGCGGCCGAGCGCCCGCAGGATGCGGGGCTCGCTCTTCACCGGATGCTGGGCATCGACCTCCTGCAGGCAGAGGATGTCGGCCTCGAGCCTTTCCAGTTGCGGGCGCAGGGTGGCGATCCGCTCCTCGAAGGGCAGGTCGTCGGCATCATCGTCCAGGTTCTCCAGATTGAAGGTGGCGATCCGGAACTGCAGGTCGGCCATGGCGGGCTCCGCGGAAGGAGGGCGGTCGAGCTTATCAGAACAGCTCGACGTCGCCTTCGATCCGCGACTTGCGCAGATGCTCCATGTAGGAGGACTCGCTGCGGGTGATGTCGTGCAGCGTCTCGTCGCCGATCAGCCGGCGCTGGCTGCGTCCGCTGGTGGGGAAGAAGCGCACCGCCCGCGGGCTGGCGCCGCCGACGTCCCAACTGACGGTCGGAATGCCCTCGGTTGCCAGATAGTCCATGACGAACCCGACGTTGCGCTGGCCGATGTTGGCGCTGCGCAGGGTGGTCAGGTTGACATTGGCGCCGCCGAACACCTTGGCGCGCAGCCGGTCGCGACGCCCGGTGACCCTCAGCAGGCGGTTGATGAGCTGCTCCATCGCCGTGGCGCCGTAGCGCGAGGAGAGCGACAGCGTGTCGAGCCCGGCGTCGGGCAGCAGGAAATGGTTCATGCCGCCGATCTCGGCCACCGGGTCGTACAGGCAGGCGGCGACGCAGGAGCCGAGCGTGGTGGTGATGACGACGTTCGGGTCGTCGCTGACCACGCAGCCGCCGACGACGATGTTCACCACTTCCGCCCCGAGGCGGCGGTCATGGTAGCGGTTGGCGGCGACGTCCTGCCGTTCCAGCCGGCGGCGCAAGGCGCTCTGTGCGGCGGAGGAGCGGGGACGGTCGAGGCTCATCGGCAGGGTCATTCCTTTGTGCACGCTGCATAGACATTGGGGCGCAGGGAGTGCCGATCAAATCGAACTTTATATGCATTTTATCATACCAGCCATCCTGTCCGGTCGGACGGCATCGGTCAATAGGTGGAAACCCAGCGGTCGAGCATCCCGGCCTGCACGGCGCGGGCGCGCAGCGCCCAGCCCTGCGCCTCCGGCGGCGCGGTCGTCACCCGGCGGTCGAGCGCGGCATCCAGCGCGGCGCGGCGCCCGGCATCGGCGATGAACAGGACGAAGCCCAGCCTGCGGCCGCTCGCCGCCGTCAGCAGACCCGCCAAGCCCTTGACGTAGGCCAGGGTCCCCGACTTGGCATGAACGCCCGGCGGCAGCGCCTTGCCGTCCTCCTCCCCCGGCAGCAGTTCCCACAGGGCGGGGCCGCCGGCCCGCAGGAGGGCAGCCATCTGCCGGGGCGTCGCCCGCGACCCGGTGCCGAGCCCCGAATGGTTGGCCAGCCGCAGCCCGGCCCAGCCGCCGCCCTCCAGCGGCTTTCGCGTCAGCATGCCCTGGAGCAGCGCCGCCGAGCGCTCCAGCGTCGCCACCGTGCCGTCGAGGCGGCGGGCGGCGGCCAGCCCGATCACCTCGGCCGACAGGTTGTTGGAGTGGCGCAGCAACCGGCGCGCCAACTCGGCCAGCGGCGGACTGTCGAGCGTCGCCAGCACCGCCGCCCCGTCGGCGACACCGCCGGCCTGCGACGCCATCTGCGGGGCCATCTGCGGGGCCATCTGCGGGGTCGGCAGCGGCAGCCCCCCGGCGGCGGCCAGGCGGCGGAGCAGGCTGGCGGCAGCCAGACCCGGCCGCGCCACCGGAAGCCAGCGGGCCGCCGCCTCGCCGCCGGGCGGCGCCGCCAGCCAGCGGTCGACCCCGTCGGGCAGGACCGGGAACGGGCCGCCGGCCGGCACCGGGCGCACGGCGACGCTGTCGAGCGGCAGCCGCGCGGCATCGGCCACCGAGAGCAGCTCCGGCCGCGGCGGACCGCCGGCGGCCGGACGCCAGACCAGCAGGGCGCGGTTGTAGTTCACCGACAGGCCGCCGACACCGGTGTTGTAGGGCGCCGCCCAGGGCTGGCCGGAGTCGATCTCCGGCAATTCCGGCAGCGGGCCGGACGCATGGAGGAACCGGCCGGCGACCTGGCGCAGGCCGGTCGCGCGCAGGGCGTCCAGCAGCGACTGCAGCCCCTCGGTCGCCAGCGACGGGTCGCCGCCGCCCTGCAGGATCAGGTCCCCCTCCAGCACCCCGTCCCGCAGCGGGCCGGTGCCGAGAAGGCTGGTGGTGAAGCGGTGGTCCGGCCCGAGCAGGGCAAGCGCCGCCGCCACCGTCGGCAGCTTCGCCACCGAGGCGGGGATGAAGGGGCGGTCGGCCGCGCCCTGCTCCAGGATGCCGCCCCCCTCCGGATCGAACAGCACATGGCCGACCTCGGTCCCCTCCAATCCGGAGGGCAAGTCGCCGGCGGCGGCGGTCCGGCCGAAGGCGGCCAGCAGGCCGAGCGCCGAGAGGCGGCACAGGAACGGCCGCCGGCCGAAGGACCGGGAGGGCGGGGCGTCGAAGGGCGGGGTCACGGTCATCCGGGCATCGGGCGGGAGATTTCTCCAACTGTCCATACCCTTTGCTAACCTATCGTGCCAACAATCGCTGATCGGATGGCGGGGCCGCGGACGGGGGAAGCGATGACGATGTCCAAGCGGCGCGAAACGCGCTTCGAAGTGGTGGTCGAGCAGGAGGGCAAGCCCAACATCGACGGCGTCTTCGACGACGAGAAGGCGGCGACCGAGCGCGCCAATTACCTGCTGCGGCTCGCCCGGTTCCCGGTGGTCCGCGTCGTCCGGGTGAGCGGCAGCGGCCGCGAGGAGACGATCTTCCAGAAGGCCTCGTCCGCCGGCGGCAAGCTGACCACCATCTCGCCGATCGAGGACGCCACCCTCTGCACGGACGTCCTGCAGGTCTTCTCCTTCGACAGCCGGATGACGCTGCTGCGGCTGCTGCGCGGCTATTGGGACGACCAGGGCGTCGTGCCCTCGGAGCAGCTCCACCGCTATTACCCGCTGCGCCAGTTCGAGCGCGAGGCCCTGCTGTTCAACCCGGCGGTCAGCCGGCTGGCCAGCATCCAGGCGCCGATGCTGGGGCTGAAGCCGCATGAGCGCTACGACCAGCTCATCCGCCTGTTCGGCGGGCTGAAGGAACTGGCCCAGGCGTCCGACGCCCTCGCCCCCTTCGATCAGGCGCTGGCCCGCGGCGGGGTTCCGGGGCTGCTGCTGGCCGCGGCCGGCCGGCCGGCCGGGGAGCGGGACCGCATCGTCACCCATGCCTTCGGCAGCCTTCTCGAACCGCATCGCGACTGGGGCGCCAAGCTGGCCGCGGTGCTGCGCCTGCACCGTGACGGCGACGGCGACGGCAACGGGGACGGCGAGACCACCCGGCTGGTCGACGAGGTCGCGGCGGAGATCGTCGACGGCCGCGAGCCGATCCGCTCGCTGATCGGCTATTCCCCCGACCTCGGCTCGGCCATCCTGGCGCTGCTGGCGACGCTGCGCGGCGACCTGGACGACCGGCTGCCGCACACCGGGCCGCTGCTCGCGCTGTCCGGCGCGGTCGGCGGCGGCGGCTTCATCCACACGACGGAGGCGCTGCTGCGCCGCATCCGCGGCGGCCTGGACGGCACCACCCCGCTGACCCGCACCGGCGGCGCCAGCGACGCCCGGATCTTCGGCGCCATCGTCGACGCCATGGCCGCCCATGACGGCTTCCCGGGCGGGCCGGCGATGGCGGAGACGCTGACCCGCCGCGGCAAGACGGTGTGGGCGGCCGGCGGCACCGACCTGCCCTTCGAGGACGCGGTGGCGCGGCTGGCCGGGCGCTTCGCCAAGCCGGGCGGCCGGCTGGGCTACCTGCTCGACCTCGGCGCCAGCCCCTATGGCCGGGCCAGGATCAGCGTGGTCATCCAGCGGGTCGCCGAGGAGTTCAACCGGGTCGGGAGCGCTGCGGAGCTGGCGGTGCCCGGCGTCTCGATGCAGGAGGTGCGCGACGGGCTCGGCCGCCGCCTGCGTGCCGCCGGCATCCCGCGGGCGCTGGCCGACGGGCTGATCGCCAGGATCGCCGCCATTCCCGACGACCTGCGGCCGCCGGTCACCGGCAGCCGGGCCGGCTCGGTGACGCTCGACCTCCGGCAGCCGCCCGCCCCGCGCCTGACGCTGAGCTACCAGGGCCGGACGATCGCCCTGCCCGACGCCGGCGACGAGGTGGTCATCGGCCGGGCGGCCGACTGCGCCATCGTGCTGGACCACGCGTCGGCCTCGCGGCGCCACGCCGCGATCCGGCTGCGCGACGGCGCCTGCCTGCTGGAGGACCTGAGCCGCAACGGCACGCGGCTCGCCGCGAGGGACGGCGGGCAGCGCGTGCTGAAGCGGGGCGACGTGGTGCCGCTCGCCGGGCGGGGGGAGATCGTCATCGGCTCGCTCGACCTCGGCGAACATCCCGCCCGCATCGCCTGGGAGGTGACGGGGCTCTGAACCGGAGCCCCGCCGCCCCTTACGCCTTCCCGTCCATGTGGATGATGCGCAGGTTGTTGGTGGTGCCGGCCTGGGCGAAGGGGATGCCGGCCACCACCACCATGGTGCCGGTCGGCCCGGCGAACTCCTCGGCCCGCGCGGTGGCGATGGCGCGGTCGACCATCTCCTCGTAGGTGCGGATGTCGTCGGACAGCACGCTGTGGGCGCCCCACAGCAGGCAGAGCCGGCGCGACACCGCCTGGTCGGGGGTGATCGCCAGGATCGGCACCTCCGGCCGCTTGCGGGCGATGCGGGCGGCGGTGGTGCCGCTGGAGGTGTAGGCGACGATGGCCGAGGAATGGATGGTCTGGGCCAGGTCGGCGGCGGCGGCGGCCACGGCGTGGGGCGCCGTCTGCTCCTCGCCCGGCTGGGTCGCCTGGATCAGCGAATGGTAGAGCTTGTGCTGCTCGGTGGAGCGGATGATGCGGTCCATCATCGTCACCGCCTCGACCGGGTAGGAGCCCGACGCCGATTCGGCCGACAGCATCACCGCGTCGGCGCCGTCATAGATGGCGGTCGCCACGTCCGACGCCTCGGCGCGGGTCGGGGTCGGGGCGGAGACCATCGAGTCGAGCATCTGGGTGGCGACGATCACCGGCTTCACCGCCAGGCGGCAGGCGCGCACCAGCTCCTTCTGGCGGCCGGGCACGTCCTCGTGCGGGATCTCGACGCCGAGGTCGCCGCGCGCCACCATCACCGCGTCGGACAGGCGGATGATGTCGTCGATGCGGTCGAGCGCCTGCGGCTTCTCGATCTTCGCCATCAGCCCGGCGCGGTCGCCGATCAGGCCGCGGCCCTCGATGACGTCGGCGGGCTTCTGCACGAAGGACATGGCGACCCAGTCGACGCCCAGCTCCAGCCCGAAGGCGAGGTCGGCGCGGTCCTTGGCGGTCAGCGGCGACAGGTCCAGTACGGTGCCCGGCAGGTTGACGCCCTTGCGGTTGGAGATGGTGCCGCCGACCACCACCCGGGCCTCCATCCAGTCGTCGCCGAGCTCGGTGACCTGCACGCGCACCCGGCCGTCGTCGATCAGCAGGTGGTGGCCCGGCAGGATCGCCGCGAAGATCTCCGGATGCGGCAGCGGGATGGCGGTCTTGTCGCCGTCGCTGCCCTGCAGGACGAAGCGGACCGTCTCGCCGGTGGCGACGGCGATCTTGCCGTCGCGGATGGTGCCGACGCGGATCTTCGGCCCCTGGAGGTCCTGGAGGATGCCGATCGGCCGCCCGA
Organism: Azospirillum picis; assembly: GCF_017876115.1. Taxonomy (GTDB): domain Bacteria; phylum Pseudomonadota; class Alphaproteobacteria; order Azospirillales; family Azospirillaceae; genus Azospirillum; species Azospirillum picis. Next base: position 9,515 of record NZ_JAGINO010000001.1, on the reverse strand, counting down.
CCTCGGCCTCCAGCGCGCGGATGGCGCGGTGGACCTTGGCGTGGTCGTCGTGGGTCCCATGGCTGAAGTTCAGCCGGAAGGTGTCGACACCGGCCAGGAACAGGGTCTTCAGCATCTCCGGGGTGTTGCTGGCGGGACCGACGGTGGCGACGATCTTGGCGCGACGATGGCGGCGCATGTGGTTCCGGCCGCTGGGGCCGTCCTCTGTGGCTGGGCCGTCCGGTGGGCCGGCAGGGCGGCGGCCACCATGGGAGGACGGCGGGGTGACTGGTCAGCAGCGGAACGGCCTGGACAGGCGCCCGTCCGGGGCGGCCTGCCGGCCGTCCGCATGCCCGAACAAGGTGTCGCCATCGCGCCCGGAAAGCAAGGCGGCAGGCGGGGTTAGGGATGGAACAGGGTGAAACATCGGTCGGCCCGGCGTTCCATCCGGCCCCGCCTACCGGGACCGGGAGAAGGCGCCCGCGCCGCGCCGGCACACCGGGCCGCCGGCGAGGTTGGGGAAAGGGTCTTCCGGATTGAGGGTCCAGGGATAGACGCCCTTCGGCCCTTCGGCCTCCGGCCGGGCCAGGATGGCGGCGACGATGGCAGGATGGGGTGGCGTGCGCTCGCGCAGCGCGCCGGGGCCGGCGGCCGGGGCGTCTTCGGGCCGGGAAGCCGCCGGCAGGGGCGGTGCAGGTGGGGCTGCCGATGGGCTGGCCGGCTGGGCAGCCGGTGGGCTGGCCGGCTGGGCAGCCGGACGGGCGGCGGCGGCGTCGAGGCCGGCGAACAGGCCGAGCCGCTCGGCCAGCCAGCGCACGGTCGAGGGATCGCCGGCCGAGACCAGCCGCTCGACCTGCTCGGCCACCAGGGCACGCAGAGAGGACAGGCGCAACTCGGCCTCGCGGTTCAGCGCCTCGCGCTCCCACCAGATGCGGATGCGGAAGTCCTTCGACCCGTAATAGGCCCGCCACAGCGTGGTCCGGCTGCAGCCCATGGCGCGGGCGACCTGAAGGAAGGAATTCCCTCGCGCCAGCATGCCGGCGGCCATGATCCACTGCTCCTCATGGAACTGCGATCCGGGAACCAGCGTGCCCTCCGCGGGGGCAGGCGGCTCCGCCGCCCAGCGGGGGAAGTGGTCGGCAGCAAGAGAGTTAGGGGCAAGAGAGTTGGGGGCAAGAGAGTTGGAGGCAAGAGCGTCGGCAGTGAGGGTGCGCGGGTCGACGGGCATGGCGGGGCTCCACGGATGGTGGGTTCACGCCAATAATATAAGAATTTTTTCCTTTAATGGGGCTTTTTCCAAAACGCCGGCCGCCTTCGCGCCGACGGCGATGGCGACGGGTTACCGCAGCGCCGCGGCTGCCGCCGTCGGCGGTCACGCTGTGCTCGCCCGTCGAGCAGCCGGAGAAGATCCTGATGGCAGGCCTGAACGTCCTGCACCAAGTCAAGGAAACCAGGCACGAGATTCCGAAAGTGCCAGGCAGGACCCTATCTCGCTAAATATTGAACCCAACCTTGATGCGCCGGTTCTGGCGACCTTTGTTGTCCACCTTGAGTATCCGCACCGGCCTTGCTTCTCCGGTCGATTTCAGGTGCGTGCCGCCACATCCCTGCCGGTCGATGTCTTCAATCTCCACGATGCGGACATTGCCGTCGGCCTGACGGGGCGGCGGTACGGCTTTGCTCCGGAACAGCCCCGGAACCGCATTCGCCTCGTCCCAGGGCATCGGGAACGCTCCTATGGGCAAATCCATCCGAATGACATCGTTGATCGGACCGGCCAGCATGCGAAGCCGATCGACATCCGAGGCGGGAAGACCGAAATCCAGCCGGAACGTTCCATCCACCGACAGTTGCGCCCCCGTCAGCAGCGCTCCGTCGAATGTCTGGAATACAAATTCCCTCTGGCGGGCAGTCGATCAGGACGGCTTCGCTCTCGACACCCTGGTCCAGAGCCGGCGCGACACCAAGGCAGCCAAGCGTTTGCTGCGCAAGCTGCTGAAAAAGCAAGGTCGGGCTCCGCGCGTGCCGGTCAGCGATAAGCTGAAATCCTACGCCGCCGCCAAGCGGAAGCTGGGGACGAGCGGGGAGCACCGCCAGCACAAGGGGATGAACAACCGGGCTGAGACCTCTCACCAACCCACTCGGCGGCGCGAACGGCAGAGAAAGCGCTTCAAAGACCCCGCCAGGTCCAGCGCTTCCTGGCCATTCACGACCCGGCCGCCAACCTCTTCCATCTCCGCCGCAACCATCGCCCCATTGCCGACTATCGGAAGGCCCGCGCCCAGGCGCTCCAGGTCTGGGCCGAGGCCGCCGGCGCGCCGCTGGCGGCATAAGCAGCAGACCCCCGCCATCTGCCGAATCCTCGCTCGGCCCGGCCGCCGACAAGTTGACGGTACCTCGGCCCCTTCCGGCTGGACCGCGGATGGGGGGTAGCAACCGGCTCGCGGGGGCCGCCCCCCGCCCTGCCGGGGAGAGCGCCGGCTCACCGTCGCGGCCGATGCCGGAGCCGGACGTCAGGACGTGCCGGCTCCGGCATCGGCCCTCTCCACCGTGAAGGCGATTTCCTGCCCGAAGGACAGTTCGAGCGTGTTGCCATCCGGGTCGGCAATGTAGGTCCAGAGACCGACGGGAGGCCCGGAATCGCGGGGAGCGGAGCGCAGGATGCCCCGGCGTTCGGCTTCGGCCGCCCGGTTCAAGACGGCCTCCCGCGTCGCGCAGGCGACGCCGAGATGCCCGAACGGTCCGAGCGGGGTATCGGCCAAGCTTGTGGACGCAACGAGGACAAGGGCGAACGGGCGCAATCCGTCCGCCATCCACGCCACCTCCTTGACGTCACCACCCGCGGTTCGGCGGTGAACCACCTGAAGACCGGCAAACTCACGATAGAAGGCGATGCTTCTGTCGAGATCGCGCACGAGCAGCGCCACATGAGACAAACCGAGATCGGGATTGGGGGAGTGGGTCATCGTCAGGTCTCCTTTCCCGGCGAGCTTGCCTCATCGAAGAAAGTTATGAAAATCGTAACGCGATATGATGAGCATGCACGGCATGAATGGCCCTCTCCCTTCCGACCTGAATCTGCTGCTGGTCCTTGAGGCCCTGCTCGCCGAGCGGCATGTCTCGCGTGCGGCGATGCGGCTCAACCGCTCGCAACCGGCGGTCAGCCATGCCCTTGCGAGGCTGAGGGACATCTTTGGCGACCCGCTGCTGGTGAGGGGCGAAGGAGGTCTGCAGCCGACGGCGCGCGCCCTCCAGCTCGCCGGACCTCTGGCCGAAGCCCTCGCGCTGGTGCGCTCGATGGTCGATCCGCCGACCTTCGATATCGGGCAGTGCAGCCGCCATTTCCGGTTGTCCCTGTCGGATTATGGGACAGCGATCCTGCTGCCGCCCCTGGTCGCGCGGTTGCGGAAGGCCGCGCCGCTCATCGACCTGTCCGTCGTGTCCTATGGCAGGGACCGGGCGCTTGCGGCGCTGATCGACGGGGAGATCGATCTGGCCGTCGGTGTTTACCCCGAACTGGCGGCGGCGGGTCGTCGCGACCTCATGAGCGATCTTCTGTTCCGGGAGACATTCGCCTGCCTGTCCGATGGAGCGGTCCAACCCGGGGCGCTTTCGATCGAGCGTTATCTGGCACGGCCGCATGTCAGGGTCACCGTCGCGCTGGAGGACGACAGCGAGGTCGACGCGGCGCTCGCCCGCCTGGGCCACAAGCGCCGCATCGCCATCCAAATCCCGCATTGGTCCGCCGCTCCCGACCTTGTCAGGGGCACCGACCTCGTGCTGACCGCAGCGAAGCGAAGCCTTGAGGCCCTGGAAACGGGAAGCCTCCGGTGCAGCGAACCGCCGTTCCGTCTGGCCGGCTTTCCCTTCGTACAGACGTGGCATCGCCGCCGCGAAAAGGACGCGCCGCATCGCTGGCTTCGTGAGGAAATCGCCCTGGCAGCCCGAGGGTCAACGGGGGAGCGTGAACCGCGCCGGTCCTGAAGGGGACCGGGTTCTCCACCTTGCCGGCCGACAAGGCCGCCGACAGCAACGCCATCCGCGCTTGGCTCGCCGAGCGTGGGGGTGGTCGAGACCGTCTTCCGCAAGATCAATGAAGTCCGCCGCGTCGCCACCCGCCGCGACAACCCCGGCACCGGTTCCGCGGCGGGCATTCACCTCGTAGCGGCCGTCTTGGCGACCCGATGAATGTCAACAGACCCTGAAGGTGATGGGTTCAAGCGGGATCGCTTGAAGCGCGACTCACCCGGAAAACCAAAAGCTCAGGGTCCGTCCGGCGCTTCAATGAGCATCCGACGGACTCTGCTGGCCGCGGGACGACCTCAGGAAATCGGCAAGCGCGCGCACGGTGGCCGGCGTGTAGCGTTGCCTGGGATAACAGAGATGCCAACCGGGAAACCGCGGCGACCAATCCTCCAGGACCGGCACGAGCTTGCCCACCTCGATCAGCGGCCGGACCTGCTCCTCCTCCCAAAAGGCGATTCCCACGCCTTGCACGGCGGCGGTTATCGCGACGTCGCGGTGCGATACGACGAGCGGGCCGTCAACAGCCACCGCCACGTCCTGCCCGTCCTTCTCGAACTCCCAATTGTAGAACCCATTGGTTCCCGGCTGCCGCCAATTGATGCATCGGTGCTTCAACAGGTCCGACGGCGTCGTCGGCCGGCCGTGCTGGGCAAGATAGTCCGGTGAGGCAACCGCCACTTGACGAACGCTGCCGCCCAGCGTGATCGCCACCATGTTGCTCTCCAGGAACTCTCCCAGCCTGATGCCGGCGTCGAAACCAGACTTGACGATGTCGATCACGGCATCGTCGATCGTCATGTCGAGCACAATGTCCGGATAAGCCTCCCTGAACAGGCCCAGGACCGGTTCCAGGAACGTCGCCGAAGCAAGCCGGGGCAGGTGCAATCGGACCGTCCCGGCGGGCGTGTCGCGGAAACTGCGAACGGCGACGACCGCAGCCTCCATTTCCTCCATGGCCGGTTTGAACCGTGCGAGCAGGTGGGCACCGGCATCCGTCAGGGAGATGCTGCGCGTGGTGCGGTTCAGCAGCCTGACGCCCAGCCGTTCCTCAAGCTCCCTGATCGTCTGGCTCAGGGTTGACGGCGCAACTCTCAGATGCTTCGCCGCGCGCGTGAAGCTCCCCTGCTCGACGATCGTCACGAACGCGCGCAAGTCGGCATATTCGTTGCCGCGCATTATGCCTCCGAAGGCAATGAGTGAATTCCGTTTATTCACCATAGACCCATCAGTTGCCCTCGGTAGACTGAAAGGCGACGTCCATGGACGCCTTCGCAACGGCTGACGCTGCATGGCACCTGATACCGACCCCCGCCCCGAATCCGTTCAAGGATGGTCCCGCGTGAGCGCGCCACCCCCACCCCGGGCCGCCGAGCCTTGCGCGGACGTCCGCCGGCCGACCCTCGTCCTCGTTTCCGCGATGATGGGCGTCGTCCTCGTTTCCCTCGATGTTTCGGTGGTGAACGTTGCCCTGGAGGCGTTGCGCCAATCCTTCGACGTGCAGATCGACGGGCTGCAATGGATCCTCAACATCTACACGCTCGTCTATGCCGTCCTTCTCCTGAGCGCAGGGGCTCTCAGCGATCGGATCGGAGCCCGGGCGACGTTTCTTCTCGGCTTCCTTTTCTTCACCCTCTCGTCGGCGGCCTGCGGATTGGCACCGTCCTTCGGCATCCTGCTGGCCGCCCGCGCTGTGCAGGGTGTCGGAGCCGCATTGCTGGTGCCGTCCGCGATGGCACTGCTCCAGCATACCTATCCCGACCCGCGGCGACGCGCACGGGCCGTGGGGCTATGGGCGGGTGCGGGCAGTCTGGCTCTCGCGGGAGGCCCCGTGCTCGGCGGCGCGCTCATCGCGCATGTCGGATGGCGCAGCATCTTCCTGATCAATCTTCCGTTCGGCCTGATCGGCGCCTGCCTGAGCCTGCGATACGCCCCCCGCATCGGGCAGGCGCTGAAACGGGGCGCCGATCCCGGCGGTCAGATCGTTGCCGCGATGGCGCTCACCGGCTTCACCGGCGCCCTGACCCAGGCCGGCGCCCTCGGCTGGAGCCATCCATTGATCCTTGCAGGGCTGATCGCGGGCGGCGTTCTCTTCGCCGCCTTCCTCGCCATCGAGGCGCGGAGCCCCCATCCCATGATGCCGCTGGAGCTTTTCAGGAACCCGGGATTTTCAACGGCATTGTTCGTCGGCATGGTCATCAACTTCGTCTATTATGGCCTGGTCTTCGTTTTCAGCCTGTTCTTCCAGATGGTGCAGGGAAAGTCGGCGCTGGCGACCGGGCTGGCATTCGTGCCGCTGACCGCCCTCATCATGGTCGTCAATGTCATTGCCGGAACCCTGATCGGCCGCTTCGGCGTACGGCCGGTGATGCTTGCCGGGCTTACGGTGGCGGCCATCGGCTATGTCGCCATGTTGTCGATCCAGGCCGGATCGTCCTACGCGGCAATCGCTCCGACCTTCATCGCCGCCGGCGTGGGCATCGCTTTGACGGTCCCATCGATCATGACGGCAGCCTTGTCCGGTGCCAGTCCCGCACGGGCCGGCATCGGCGCCGGTGTCCTCAACTCCGCCCGGCAGATCGGCGGCGCCATCGGCGTGGCACTGTTCGGCTCGATCCTCGGGGCAATGGGGCCGGACAGGTTCGTCCTCGGCATGCACATCTCGATCGCCCTGACGGGCGCCGCACTGGTCGCCGCGCTGCTCGTCGCACTCGCCTTCATTCCGTTGGACGAGCATCGGCCCTGACCGACCGGGCCGCTTCGACATGAGGCGGCGCCGGGCTCCAGGCCTTTGCCTTTCCCGCGTGAGTCACGGGGTCGGGCGTGTCCGCCTGGAGCGATCACCCCCTATCCGGCGGATGCGGAGGAGTTCCGGCAGGACTCCCGCCCGGCCGCCGCCGCATCGCCGGTCCCGGCCGGCAGGCGGAGCGTGGCGGCCCAGGCCAGCAGCGCGGCCGTGCCGAAGGCGGCCCCCAGCAGCGAGACGCCGGGCCAGCCGGCATGGGCGTGGGCCATGGTCGCGGCACCGGCGCCGAGCGCGCTGCCGATGGAATAGAAGACCATGTAGCCGCCGATGAGGCGGCTGCCCGCCTCCGGGTGGCGGGCGACGATGATGCTCTGGCTGGTGACGTGGACGGCCTGCACGGCAAGGTCGAGCAGGACGATGCCGGCCAGCAGAAGCGGGATCGACCAGGGCAGGCAGGCGATCAGCCCCCAGGACAGCAGCAGAAGCACAAGGGAGGATCCCGTCGTCCGCTGGCCGAGGCCGCGATCGGCGAGACGTCCCGCACCGGTCGCGGCAACCGCCCCCGCCAGGCCGGCCAGGCCGAACAGCCCGATTTGCGTGTGCGAGTAATCGAACGGCGCGGTGCCGAGCGGCAGCACGAGGCTGGTCCACAGCGTGCTGAACGCCGCGAAGACCAGCAGGGAGAGAAGGCCGCGAACCAGCAGGACGCGGTCGCCGAGGAACAGGACGGGGATGGACCGCAGCGTCGCGCCATAGCCGCCGCTGCCGGCCGGCACCGGATCGCGCGGCAGGACGCGCCAGAGCAGCCCGGCCATCGCCGCGGTCAGGACGGCCGATGCCAGATAGACCGTCCGCCAGCCGCCGAGATCGGCGAGCAGCCCGGCGACGAAGCGGGCGGCGAGGATGCCGATGACGATCCCGCCCGTCACCATGCCGACCGCCCTGCCCCGTTCGGCCGGCACCGCCAGGGCCGCGGCGAAGGCGACCAGCACCTGCACCACGACGGCGAACAGCCCCATCGCCGCGAGACCCGCGAACAGGACCATCTCGGATCGCGCCGTCGCGACGGCGAGCAGCGCGCCGGTCGACAGCAGGCCCTGGCCAACGACGAGGCGGCGGCGGTCGAGGAGATCGCCGAGCGGAACGATGAAGACCAGGCCCAAGGCATAGCCGGCCTGGGTCAGGGTCACGACGAGGCCGATCGCGGCGGGTGAGATGCCGAAGTCCCCCGCCATGGCGTCGAGCAGGGGCTGGGCATAATAAATGTTCGCGACGCCGAGACCGGCAGCGACGGCAAAGATCAGGGTGGTCATTCCCGGCAACCCGCCGTCCGGCCGATGCCGTGCCGGTGTTCCGCTTGCGTCCCGCATGGCGATCCCGATGTTGAAACCCAATCTGGTCTTGAAATGAGACCACTTGCGCCGATGGCGATCCAGTTCTAATTTAGGACCAGATTGGGTGATGAGGATCGGCGGCGTGGCCAAGCGGGTCAGTCTGTGGGATGCGGGGTGCCCGGTGGCGCGCGCACTGGACGTCATCGGCGACTGGTGGTCGCTGCTGATCATCCGCGATGCCTTCGACGGGGTGCGGCGCTTCGGCGAGTTCCAGACCGGGCTCGGCATCGCCAAGGGGATGCTGGCGGCGCGGCTGCGCGCCCTGACCGAGCGCGGCATCCTGGAAACCGTGCCGGCGTCGGACGGCAGCGCCTACAAGGACTATGTCCTGACCGAAAAGGGACGTGGCCTCTTCCTCGTCATCGTCGCGCTGCGCCAATGGGGCGAGGACCATCTCTATGGTCCCCGCGACCCGCGATCCTCGTTGGTCGACCGGGAAACCGGTGCCCCCGTCGCCCGGCTGGACCTGCGCGCGGCGGACGGGCGGCGGCTGGCATGGAGCGACACGGAGGTGAGGAAGGTGGCGCGCTCCCGAACCGGCGGCTCCTGATCCGGCTGGCCGCCGGGACCGGGAGCGTCGGCAGACTCATTCGAGAACGACGGCAGCGGGGCCTACCGAAACGGCCGAGGGGAGCGAAGAGGGGTGCAGGAGCCGGAGCGCCTCCTCGCCGTTCGGTCCCATGATGAGGTCATGCGCAAGCCCGGTCACCTGATAGGCTTCCGAGAACAGGTCGCGGTCTTCGGGATTGCTTTCCACCAGCAGGAGCGGCTTGCGGTCTGACATCAGGCTCAATGGGCAGTTGGCACGGTTGGACGGGGTAAGGTCGAGGTCATGCCTCAACCAACGTCCCGGCGCCCATGTCGCGCAATCTACCCCTTTCAGGGCGTTCCCCCTGTACTTTCGTAAAGGAAGGCGCGTCGGCGGCCCGTCCGGCGGACGGAGGACACGCCGGCCGGTGCCGATGCCGATGCCGATGCCGGCGTCGCGCAGACCTCTCCTTTCGCGTGTTCGGTCAACAGGACGAGGATTGGGAACGCCGGTACGGGGCGACACCATGGAACGGGCAAAATACATCCCAAAAGGACAGTGCCTGCCTTATCGCCGGCGGAACCGGTGCATGCCGGGGGATTGCTTGTAGAAGGCCACACCGGTCCCGAATGCGCGGCGGTCGGCGTCCACCGCTTTATGCGGCCCTGATGCTGGCAAGGAACGTTTCGACCTCATGCCGCAAGGTCTCCGCCTGCCTCGACAGGTCCGTGGAGGCATCAAGAACCTGTGCGGCCGCTGTCCCGGTTTGGGTGGCGGCGTCACTCACCTGCACAACATTGCCGGTCACCTGCTCGGTGCCTTGCGCGGCTTGCTGCACGTTGCG